>NZ_CAUDLI010000013.1:0-167422 GCF_958439105.1 Ralstonia flatus
ACCCCTTCCCATCCCGAACAGGACCGTGAAACGACTCCGCGCCGATGATAGTGCGGATTCCCGTGTGAAAGTAGGTCATCGCCAGGCTCTCCATCTAAACACCCCAGCTCTCACAAGAGCTGGGGTGTTTGCCTTTGGGCGCTCTGCTTCGATACCCAGCTCCTCCTGGCCATCCTAGTCCCGGAGTCAGAGCCCAAACCTCCCTGCCAAATCCCCTTTAAAAAGTGACCTTTACGCCGGTTTTATTGGCAAGGAAAGACCATCACTTTTCGCGAGGTTCGTCTTAAATCACCTCAACGCCAATGCTTGAGGTGGGCTATCGCTGTCTCGCGATACATTCGCAAAACTAGGCTGCGTTGAAGGAAAGTTGTGATACTGTATATTTATACAGTATTCATCGGCTTGCCTTGGCGTTTCCATGTTTGCGTTGTCCCCGTCTCTTTCCATCGCCGAAGGTGTGGCGGAATATCCCGTCGCCGCTGCACACACGGCGCCTGTCTCTCGTCCGGCTGCGCGAAAAGCTCCGGCGGTGTTATCTCCAGAAACGTTGCATCCGGCGTTGTGGAATGCAGGCCATCTGGCGCGAGGCGACGGACGTGTTCTGACCACTGGGTATGACGCGTTGGATGCCGAGCTGCCTGGCGGTGGTTGGCCTCTCGGTGGATTGACCGAGCTGCTGTGCCCGCAATCCGGTATTGGTGAATGCCGATTGCTGCGTCCGGCGCTGTCTACGCTCAGCATGAACGCCCGCCGCATCGCGCTGGTCGCGCCGCCGCATCTGCCGAATGCAGTGAGGCTGGTGGGCTGGGATTTTTCTCCTGAACAAATCGTCTGGGTGCGTGCTGGCGAGTCGGCTGATCTTCTATGGGCCGCCGAGCAGCTTCTACGCAGCAAGGCTTTCGATGGTGTGCTGATCTGGCTGAGCCGGGCACGTCCAGGAGCGTTGCGCAGGCTGCAAGTGTTGGCACAGGGCGGTGAGAGCGCCATCTGGGTGTTTCGGCCGACTCATGCGCAACGAGAGTCGTCGCCGGCGGTGCTGCGGCTGGGGCTGGAGCCGGCTGGCGCCGATGCCCTGTCCATCCTTTTTCATAAGCGGCGCGGGCCGTTGCGTGAATCTCCGTTGCTGTTGCCATTGGCGGATCCGCTTCGGGCCGGTCGCGCCTCCGTGCGTCCGTTGCCTGTTCCGCCCGTCGAGCCATTCATCATGGATCCGGCCACGGCGAAATTGCTGGCCGCGCTTTCGTCTCCTTCGTCTTCTGTGGCGTTCGACGCTTTGTCGGACGTTTCCGATCCAAACACTCCCGATCATGCCGTTCTGGATCGCGGTGCATCTGCCCCGTCTCCCTCTCGACGCGCTTCGACCCCGGTGGTCTGATCCAGCCACGCTGCCGTTGCCGGTGGTGGTGCTGGAGCAGGAGCGCGTGGTGTCGGCCAACCGTTTGGCGATGCGCGAAGGCGTACACGCGGGCCTGCGTCGAGCGGGTGCCCAGGCGCTGGTGCCGCACGCTATACAGCTTGATCGTGACATGGCGGCCGAGACGCGGTTGCTGCAATCGCTGGCGCTGGCGCTGCTGGCATTCACGCCGCATGTCACGTTGGACGTGGCGGATGAGGCGACCGTGTTGTTGGAGGTGGAAGCCAGCTTGCGCCTGTTCGGTGGACATCGCGCCCTGTGTCGGGCAGTGAAGTATTGCGCGGTTCGGTTGGGCGCCATGCCGCAGCTTGGCACCGGGCCGACGGCACGCGGCGCGGCATGGCTTGCCAGTGCGCGGCCGGCGCCGATGCGTGGCCGTCGTCGCACGGCAGGGCGTCAGGGGCGCGCGAGGAGGGCGGTTCGGCAGAAGCGGCTGTCGGCGTTGCTTGATCAATTGCCGATCGATGCGGTGGCGCGACTCACGCGGCCCGATTGGCTTGAAGGCCTCGGCTGCCGCACGCTGGCCGATTTGCGGGAGTTACCACGTAGCGGCCTGCGGCGGCGCTGCGGGCCGTTGCTCGTAGATACGCTCGACGCGGCGTATGGCAACGGGCACGAAAGCTTCACCTGGTTTACCGCGCCGTTGCGCTTTGATGTGCCGTTGGAATTGTCTGGCCGCATCGATAACGCGGAAGGTGTGCTGGCCGCCACGGAGCAGTTGTTGTTGCAGCTGGTCGGCTGGCTGTCGGCGCTTCAACTGGGCGCCAAGACGTACCGACTCACGCTGGAGCACGAACGCCGGCGTGGCCGGAGCAGTGAAGATGCCGCCTCCTCCACGCCGGTGGAGATCGCGCTGGCGCAGCCGGTTCGCACGCTGGCGCACTTGTCGCGGGTGCTGCACGAGCGCATGCATCGGCTCACGCTGATCGCTCCGGTGGTCGAACTGCGTCTGACGGTGACCGACGCTACGCCGCTCGCGCCGCCTACGGAATCGCTGTTTCCCGAGCCCGGTGGTCGCGCTGAAGACGCTGCACGCCTGATCGACACGCTGATCGCTCGGCTGGGTGCCGAGAACGTACTTCACCCGCAGCCGTGTGCCGACCATCGCCCCGAGCGTGCCAACCACTGGGTCGAGGTGAATGCCGCGACGACCGCGCAGAGCCGTGCCGCCGCGCGTCAGGCATTGGCGCAATGGCATGCGCAGCAGCCGGAGCGGCCGCTGTGGCTGCTGGAGAAGCCGATCCCGTTGCTGACACGTCAGCATTATCCGTATTACCGCGGGCGGTTGCGGCTGGTGTCGATGCCTGAGCGTATTGAATCCGGCTGGTGGGACGACGATCTCATCAAGCGCGATTACTTCATCGCCGAAGGAGGAAAAGGCGAGCGTTACTGGGTGTATCGCGAGCGCGTTTCTGCAAGCCAGGCCAACACGGGAGACGAAGACGCCCGCTGGTATCTGCACGGTTTGTTCGGCTAAGCAGTCATGACTTCGGCCACGCCATTTCCCACGCTGCCTGACTATGCCGAGCTGCATTGCATCAGCAATTTCACGTTCCTGACTGGCGCGTCGCATCCGCACGAACTGGTGGAGCGTGCCAAGCTTTACGGTTATGAAGCGCTGGCCTTGACCGACGAATGCTCTGTAGCCGGCACCGCGCGAGCGCTTGTGGCCTCCAAGGAGTATGAGCTGAAGCTCATCATCGGCAGCCGCTTTACGGTGCGCAACGCCGATGGCGAACCCTGGCTGCGGCTGGTGCTGCTGGCGCAGAACATCGAGGGTTACGGCAACCTGAGCGAGATCATCACGCATGCGCGGCTGGCCGCACCCAAAGGCCAGTACCGCTTGCTGGCTGACGATTTGGCCGCGCCTAAAGGGGACCTTGCCCACCTGCGTGGCGTGCCCGATTGCCTGGCGATTCTATTGCCCGATTACGATCCTGATCCGCAGCAATTGCTGGCGCAGGCGTGGTGGTGCCAGCGCGTGTTCGGTGACCGGTTATCGATTGCGCTGGAGCTGCCGCTACGACACGCGGATGATCGCCATCGCGGCACGGTCGCGGCGGTGTCGGAACAGGCCGATGTGCCCATGGTTGCGACCGGCGGCGTGCAGATGCACACGCGCCAACGCAAACCGCTGCACGACGTGCTGACCGCCATCCGGTTGTCCAAACCGCTGTCCGAGTGCGGTTTGGAACTTGCGCCCAGCGCTGAACAGGCGATGCGCACGCGCGTGCAACTCTCGTACCTCTATCAAGGCGAGCGTGGGAAGAAGATCCTGCGTCGGACGGTGGAGCTGGCGGCGTTATGCAATTTTTCCCTCGACGAGATCGAATACGAATATCCGAGCGAAGTCGTGCCGGAAGGCATGACGCCGGCCGAATACCTGCGTGCTGAAACATTGGCCGGTGCCGCGCGACGCTATCCAAAAGGCGTGTCGAAGAAGGTGCGCGAGCAGATTCAGGAGGAACTCGGACTGATTGCCGAACTGGGCTACGAGCCGTTCTTCCTGACCGTCTATGACGTGGTGAAGTTCGCGCGCAACGAAAGGATCCTCTGCCAGGGACGCGGCTCGGCGGCCAACTCGGCGGTGTGCTATTGCCTGGGGATTACCGAGGTGGATCCGAGCGATGGCAACACGCTGTTCGCGCGCTTTCTTTCGCGGGCGCGCAATGAGCCGCCCGACATCGACGTCGATTTCGAGCATCAGCGTCGCGAAGAGGTCATCCAGTACATCTACAAAAAATACGGTGTGACACGCACCGCGCTGGCAGCTGCGCTCATCACCTACCGCACGCGTAGCGCATTGCGTGACGTCGGTCGTGCGTTGGGCATCGATCTGGGCATCATCGAGCAGGTGGCCAAGGGGCAGGCATGGTGGGACAGCCGCAAGGAATTTGCGCAGCGCGCAGGCCAGCAGGGGCTGGATCCGGAATCGCCGCTGGTGCTGCGCTGGGCGCAGTTGGTGGATCAGTTGCGTGGTTTTCCGCGCCATCTGTCGCAGCACGTGGGCGGGTTCGTGATTGCGCAGGGCAAGCTTTCGCGCCTGGTGCCGATCGAGAACGCCGCGATGGAAAACCGCCGCGTCATCCAGTGGGACAAGAATGATCTTGAGTCGCTGCGCTTGCTGAAGGTTGACGTGCTGGCATTGGGCATGCTGACGGCTATCCGTCGCACGCTCGATATGGTGGATGCGTTGCCTGGCCGCCGAGCGCATTACAAAACGACCAACAAACTCGTCATGCAGGACCTGCCCAAAGAAGACGAGGAAACCTACAACATGATCTGCCGCGCCGAGACCATCGGCGTGTTCCAGATCGAATCGCGTGCGCAGCAATCGATGTTGCCGCGCCTGCGTCCGCGCGAGTATTACGACCTAGTGATCCAGGTAGCCATTGTTCGTCCGGGACCAATCCAGGGCGGCATGGTGCATCCGTATTTGCAGCGGCGTGAGGCGGTGCGTAATGGCGATACCGATTGCGTGACGTACCCCGGCCCCGAGGTAAAAGCCGTGCTCGAGCGCACGCTTGGCGTGCCGATTTTTCAAGAGCAGGTCATGGAGATTGCCATGGAGGCGGGCGACTTTACTCCGGATGATGCCGACCGCCTGCGTCGCGACATGGCTAACTGGAATCGCAAGGGGAACCTCACAGAGCATCAGGAGCGGTTGTTAAGGGTGATGGTCGAAGAAAAGAGCTATGACCGTGCTTTTGTCGAGGCCTTGTGTAGTCAGATGGAAGGTTTTGCCGAATACGGCTTCCCCGAAAGCCATGCGGCAGGCTTTGCCAAGCTGGCTTACGTCAGCAGTTTCCTGAAATGCCACGAGCCGGCGGCGTTTTTTGCGGCGTTGCTCAACAGTCAGCCGATGGGGTTCTATTCACCGTCGCAACTGGTGCAGGAGGCGCGGCGCAGCCATGTGCGCGTGCTGCCGGCTGACGTGACGGCCAGCGTTTGGGACAGCACGCTGCATCTCCGCGCCGATGGCGAGGTCGGCGAGAATGGCCTGGTGCAGCCCGATATCCGCCTCGGGTTGAATCGCATTCGAGGCATGCGCAAGCCGGCTGCCGAGCGCATCGAAGCGGCTCGCGCCCAGGCACCATTTACCAGTGTGGAGGATCTCGCCCATCGCGCCGCGCTCGACCGTCACGACCTGAACGTGCTGGCCGCAGCCAATGCGCTGAAGTCGCTGGCCGGCCACCGTCGTCAGGCGCTCTGGCAAACGCTCGCCCTGCAGGAGCCCGGCCACGATCACGCGCTGCTGCGCCAGGCCCGTCCGGTGGAGGCGCCGCTCGAGCTACCCGCGCCGCCCATTGGTGAAGAGGTGATGGCCGATTACGGCAGCCTTGGTTTGTCACTGCAGAGCCATCCGCTAAGGCTGCTGCGCGCACGGCTCGAGCGTATGCGTTTTGCCACTGCTGCCACGCTGGCCGGTTATCGCAACGGACAATTGGCGCGCGCTTGCGGCATTGTCACGGTGCGGCAGCGACCAGGCACAGCCAACGGCACGATCTTCGTTTCCATTGAAGACGAAACAGGCGCCATCAACGTCATCCTCTGGCCTCACTTGATCGAGCGTCAGCGACGCGAAGTGTTGAACGCTCAATTGCTGGGTGTCTACGGCAAGTGGCAATGTGAGCGCGAAACCCGACACCTTGTCGCCCAGCATCTGGTGGATCTGACCCCACTTTTGGGGCGGCTCGCCACTTCCAGCCGCGATTTCCATTAATCCGGCCCCTCCACAACTGCCCGTCGCATCACCTCCGGCACGGCAATTGCGTGATGAGAGGCACGCGCCGTCGCCTGACCGTGACGCAGGAGGCTCGAGCGGTTCTCTCCCGCCGAGCCCCTCCGATTGGTGGAGAGGGCAAGCGCGGATCGACGAAACGTGGTGCGGGTGCAAGGATTTGCGCTTGAGGGATCACAAAAATGGTCTGCCAAGCGAAGAAAGCGGCATCTACGAGGGAACTGACCCTCAAGCCGCCTTGTCACCATAAACATGGTGGATGAGATGCGCTTTCATCACGCGTCGATATTGGGTGCAGTCGAAATTACGTCTACTCTGTAGAAAACACATCACGGAGGCCACCCCCAAAAACGTGTGCAACGGCGTGCATAGATCAGACGCATGCCGTCGTCGCGCTGTGTATGACGGCGGATGAAGGTGCAGTTCAACCCAATCCGCATATTTTCAGCCCATCGTTCGGGTCCAGACCCGGCGGTGTTTCCCATCTCAGGTGCAGGAGCGAACAGATGGAACAGCCTTTCAAGCAGTTACACAGTCTGCGCAAGTCGCGCAAGCTCAAACAGGAAGATGTCGCCAAGATGGCCGGTATCTCACGCGAAGCGTATCTGCGCGCGGAATCCGGTCGGGCCGATCCCCGCCTGTCGACGCTGATGGCCGTGGCCGGTGCGCTGGGGCTGGAGGTCGTTCTGGCTCCGCGCGAAGCCGTCGCCGAAATTGAGCGCGTGATCGCCAATCACCCGGCTCAGCCGACGCAAGGCGGCGGCGGGGCGGATGCCGGCCACGAGCGATCGGAGCACGGCTCGGTGGGCGGCACGGGCGGCGGTCATGGCCTGGCCGGCCAATATCGCGGGCCGGAGCGCCATCCGCAGGCGGCGTATCACCCGGGCGCCTCGCATAGCCAGGCTGGCCAGCAAGGCGCACCGCATGCCGGCGGCAGCGCAGAGGACCGCTCTCGCATGACGTCCTCGGACCGGCCAGGTGCAGGCGGTTCGTCGGGTGGCTCAGACCGTCCGGGCGGCTCGGGTTCGCGCGAATCGTAAGCGAAGTCTCCTTTGGTAAGCGGCCGGGCACGTTAGCGCGCCCGGCCCGCGATTGAGCGCAAGAGGCAGCCGCTCTACAATCGGCCTGCAAACTGCGCTCCGCTGGTTTGTGCGCGCCCGCGCCAACGTTTCCTTTTTCTTCTGGTATGCACGGCGATCCGCCACGCAAGCACATGGCGCAAGCCGTGCCCCAACACCCGCCGTTCTGGCACAACCTCAAGCAAGACGTTTTCTTTTGGGCGCTGCTCGTCATCTGCGGCGCGCTGACCCTCGTAGCGCCCAAGCGCATCGTTGACTATCCGACGCTGATTGACTGGCACACCATTGCTGCGTTGGCCGGCTTGCTCATCCTGACCAAAGCGGTTGAGGCCAGCGGCATGCTGCAGTTGCTCGGTCGCCGCCTCGTCGAAGTGGTCAGCAGCCAGCGTGTGCTGGCCCTCAGCCTGGTCGCAGCTTCGGCAGCGCTGTCGACCGTGTTGACCAACGATGTGGCGTTGTTCGTGATCGTGCCACTCACCGTCGGCTTGCGGCAGGTGGCCAGTCTGCCGGTGGCGCGGCTGGTGATATTCGAAGCGCTGGCGGTCAACGCGGGCTCGGCGCTTACGCCGATCGGCAACCCGCAAAACCTCTTTCTGTGGCATCAATCGGGCCTGTCGTTTGGTGCGTTCGTCTGGCAGATGACGCCGATGGTCGTACTGCTGATGGCCTTGCTGCTGGCGGTGACGTGGCTGGCCTTTGCCTCGCACGAAATCCACCTGCATGCCGAAACCGCCGACGTGGAATTGCACAAACGCCTGCTGGTGCCTGCGCTCTTGTTGTACGTGCCGTTTCTGGTGCTGACCGATCTGGGCCACCCGTTGGTGGCGGCAGCCGGGTTGATCGTCCTGTACCTCATCGGCGCGCGCTATGTGCTGGCGCGGGTGGACTGGGGCCTGCTGCTCGTGTTCATGCTGATGTTCATCGACCTGCGGCTGGTGGCGCAGCTTGGCATCGTGCGGCAGGCGCTGGATGCACTGGCGTTGAGCAATCCGATGCATCTGTATTGGGCCGGCATTGGCGTATCGCAGATCATCAGCAACGTGCCGGCGGCGATCCTGCTGGCCGAGTATTCGCACGAGTGGCCGATGATTGCCTTTGCGGTGAGCGTGGGCGGCTTCGGCACGCTCATCGGGTCGCTCGCCAACCTCATTGCGTTGCGCATGCTGGGCGACCGCCGTGCGTGGTGGGTGTTTCACGCGTACTCGATGCCGTTTCTACTGGCTGCGGCGGGCATCGTGTACGCGTGGCTGATCTGGCTGCGTTAGGCCGGCACGGCATCCCAATCGGGCGCAAAGGCCGGTTGGACGTAACGCAGCGTCTTTGGCAAGGCGGCAATGGCGGCACGATCTGCGTCGTCCAGGCGCAGCCGCAGTGCGTCGAGGTTCGCCTGCTGGCTTTCACGCCGCTGGGCCTTTGGGATGGCGATCACATCCGGCTGGTCCAGCAACCATGCAATGGCCACCTGTGATGCCGACGCGCCATGCTTGCGGCCAATCGCCTGCAGCGTGGCATCTTCGGCCGCGCGTCCCTGCGCCAGCGGCGCGTAGGCGGTCAGCGGAATGCCCTTGCCGCGCAGGTAGCCCAGCAGCGCCGATTGGTCCAAAAACGGGTGGTATTCCACCTGCACGCACGCGAGGGGCGCGCCGATCGTGTCGATGGCGGTTTTGAGCATCGGCAGGTTGAAATTACACACGCCAATGGCCCGCACGCGGCCGCTTTCACGCAGCGCCATCATCGCTTCCATCGTTGCCGCCATGTCCATGCCGGGCGCGGGCCAGTGGACGAGATACAAGTCGACGTAATCGAGTTTCAGCTTGGCAAGGCTCTGCTCCAACGCCAGAGGAACGGCGCGCGGCGCAAGTTGGTCATGCCAGACCTTGGTGGTGACGAACACCTTTTCCCGCGGCAGGCCCGAGGCAGCGATGGCCGCGCCGACAGCGTCTTCGTTGGCATACATCGCGGCGGTGTCGATGTGCCGATAACCGAGCGCGAGCGCGCTCTCGACGGCGGGTTGGCACACGTTGCTTGCCATGCGGAATGTGCCGAGCCCCAGCCGGGGAATGGAAACACCTTGCGTCTTCAATGCGTGTTGCATATGCAGCTCCTGCGGTTGTCATGAACGATGGACGGCCATGGTGCCGATTGCCGATCTTTGAATAAAGTGCGTACCATGCAAATCATTCGTGAAAAAATTCCCGCAATAACCGCGGAAGGGAAGGGATTGCATGACGTTCGATGGGCAATTGTTCTCCGGCATTACGCTGCTGGCGGCCGTCGTGGAAAGCGGCAGCTTCGTGCGCGCGGCCGATGCGCTCGGGTTGTCACCGTCCGGAGTGAGTCGCGCCGTCAGCCGGTTGGAAGCGCGCATCGGCGTGCGGCTGATTGAGCGGACGACGCGTTCGCTCACGCTCACCGACGAAGGCCGCCGCCTCTACGAACAGGTCAGCCCACACCTGACGGGCATCGCCGACGCCGCGGCAATGGCCTCCGGTGCGGTGGGGGCGGTGCAGGGGCGCTTGCGGGTGAATGTCGATCCGTTTTTCTCGCGGATGGCGCTCGCGACGCCGGTGGCCGGTTTTCTGGAGCGCCATCCGGACTTGTCGCTGGAACTCATCATGCGGGACGACGTCGGCGATCTGGTTGCCGACGGGTTTGATCTGGCGATTCGCTTCGGGCCGCCGCCCGTGGGTTCCTTCGTGGCGCGCAAGCTGGTCGAGACGCGCATCGTGACAGTGGCATCGCCGGATTACATCGCACGGCGCGGCAAGCCCGCGCACCCGCGCGATGTGCCCTCACACGAGCGCATCCTGTTCTACAACCCGGTGACGGGGCGCCCCTACGAGTGGGAGTTCTGGCGCCAGAATGAACGCATCGAGATCCGGCCCGCCGGGCGGTTGATGGTGTCCGACGTGCGCACGATGCACGCAGCATGCGTTGCCGGCGCCGGCATCGCCCAGGTGATGGCGCTCGGTACGGAAGCGTTGCGGCGCAGCGGTCAGCTGGTCGACCTGTTCCCGGATTGGCCGGACGAGCGCTTTGCGTTGTACGCGCTGTATCCGTCGCGCCGTTACCTGCCGGCCAAGGTGCATGCGTTTATCGATTTCTGCATCGAGAACCTGCCTCCGGGCTAACGCACAAAGCACTGCGGCCGCGCTAGGCGGCCGCAGCGGATCAAGCAAAAAAACGTCAGACCTTCTTGGCTGCCATCACGGCTTCCGACACGTTGCGCGGTGCTTCAGCGTAGTGCTTGAACTCCATCGTGTACGTCGCGCGGCCCTGGCTGAGCGACCGCAGGTTGGTGGAGTAGCCGAACATCTCGGCGAGCGGCACCTCGGCGTGCACGACCTTGCCGCCGCCGCCCGGAATGTCTTCGGTGCCTTGCACCATGCCGCGCCGTGACGACAGGTCGCCGATTACGTTGCCCATGTAGTCTTCCGGCGTTTCCACTTCCACGGCCATCATCGGTTCCAGCAGGATGGGACCGGCCTTGCGCATGGCCTCTTTGAAGGCCATCGAGCCAGCCATGCGAAACGCGTTTTCGTTCGAATCCACATCGTGGTACGAGCCGAAAGTCAGACGCACCTTCACGTCCACCACCGGATAGCCCGCCAGCACGCCCGTGTTGAGCGTGTCACGGATGCCCTTGTCCACCGCCGGGATGAACTCGCGCGGGATCACGCCGCCCTTGATCTCGTCGACGAACTCGTAGCCCTTGCCGTCGTTGGGCTCCAGCGTGATGACCGCGTGGCCGTACTGGCCGCGTCCGCCCGACTGCTTGACGAATTTGCCTTCGACGTCTTCCGCGGCCTTCTTGATGGTTTCGCGGTAGGCCACCTGCGGCTTGCCGACGGTCGCTTCCACGCCAAACTCGCGCTTCATGCGGTCGACCAGGATTTCCAGGTGCAGTTCGCCCATGCCCGAAATGATGGTCTGGCCGGATTCCTCGTCCGTCTTCACGCGGAACGACGGGTCTTCCTGCGCCAGTCGGTTCAGGGCGATGCCCATCTTTTCCTGGTCGGCCTTGGTCTTGGGCTCGACAGCCTGGCTGATGACGGGCTCAGGAAATTCCATGCGCTCCAGCACGATGACGTGTTCCGGATCGCACAGCGTTTCGCCGGTCGTCACGTCCTTCAGGCCGACCGCAGCCGCGATGTCGCCAGCCAGCACTTCCTTGATCTCTTCGCGCTGGTTGGCGTGCATCTGCAGGATCCGGCCCAGGCGCTCGCGCTTGCCCTTGACCGAGTTGTAGACCGTGTCGCCCGAGTTGATCTTGCCCGAGTACACGCGGAAGAACGCGAGCTGCCCGACGAACGGGTCGGTCATGATCTTGAAGGCCAGGGCGGCGAAGGGTTCGGTGTCGCTGGCATGGCGCTCGAGGGGTTCGTCCTTCTCGCCGTGGCCCTGGATGGACGGAATGTCCACCGGAGACGGCAGGTAGTCGACCACCGCATCGAGCATCGCCTGCACGCCCTTGTTCTTGAACGCGGAGCCACAGAGCATGGGCACGATCTCGCCGGCGATGGTGCGCTGGCGCAGGGCCCGCTTGATCTCGGCCTCGGAGAGCGTCTCGCCGCCAAGGTATTTGTCGAGCAGGGCCTCATCGGCCTCGGCAGCGGCTTCGACCATCTTGTCGTGCCATTCCTGCGCGGTGGCCTTCAGCTCTTCGGGAATGTCGGTGTACTCGAACTTGACGCCCTGGCTGGCGTCATCCCACACGATGGCCTTCATCTTGACGAGGTCCACCACGCCGCGGAAACCGTCTTCCGCGCCAACGGGAATCTGGATCGGTACCGGGTTGCCCTTCAGGCGATCGCGCATCTGGCGCTCGACGCGGAAAAAGTCCGCACCGATGCGGTCCATCTTGTTGACGAACGCGATGCGCGGCACCTTGTACTTGTTGGCCTGGCGCCAGACGGTTTCCGACTGCGGCTGCACGCCGCCCACGGAGTCGTAGACCATGCACGCGCCGTCGAGCACGCGCATGGAGCGCTCCACCTCGATGGTGAAATCGACGTGGCCGGGGGTGTCGATGATGTTGATGCGGTATTCCGGGCGGTCCCCCGCCATGCCGCGCCACATGCAGTGCGTCGCGGCGGACGTGATGGTGATGCCGCGCTCCTGCTCCTGCTCCATCCAGTCCATCGTGGCCGCGCCGTCATGCACCTCGCCTATCTTGTGATTGACCCCGGTGTAGAACAGGATGCGCTCGGTCGTGGTGGTTTTGCCGGCGTCGATGTGCGCCGAGATGCCGATGTTGCGATAGCGCTCGATGGGGGTCTGGCGGGGCATGATGTTTCTCTTCCGTTGAAGGACACTCGCATCGCCGACTCCGCACCATGCGAAGGGCGAATGTGCGAGTGGGAACACATTATAGGATCGGTCCTAACCCATCGCATGTAGGGGTATTGGATGAAATTTCATCCCCTGCCCATCTCATATCCGAGCTGGTGGAGGCGCGCAAAGTCCAGCAGTTCGATTTCTCCGTAGGCCAGCCTAAGGATGCCGCGCGCTTCGAAATCCTTCAAAACGTGGTTCACGGTCTGACGGGACAGGGAGAGCAACTGCGCAAGCTGCTCCTGTGGCACGTGAAGCACACGCCGCGTGCCGAGGCGCAGGTCGCCGTAGCCGTCCGCCATCAGTAGCAGGCGCCGCGCCACCCGCACGGGGGCGGGCAGGAGGGCGGTTTCTTCCAGCACGATGAAGGTCAGGCGCAGCTTGTGAGTCAGCAGCAGGGCAAACGCATGCAGCAGCGCGGGCGAGCCCTCCAGCAGGGCGATCAGCGCCGCCTGCGGCATATGCAGCAATGTCGTAGGGCCGTCGGCGCGGGCGTCATGCGTGCGGGGCTGGCGGTCGAACACGCCGATCTCGCCAAACCAGTTGACCGGCTCCAGCACGGCCAGCAAGGCTTCGCGCCCGTCTGCGCTGGTGGCGCCGATCCGGATCGTGCCTTCCACCACACAGTACAGACCGTCGGGCGCGTCGCCACGCTGGAAGAGGATCTCCCCCGCCCCCAGGCGCCGCACGGCGGCAATGTCGATCAATGCGTCCTGCAAGGTCGCGTCCAGCGTGCCAAACCAACTGCTGGCGTGCAGGCGTTTGCGGTAGGAGCGGGCGTCCAGCGTGCCGGATGGGGCGACGGGGTGGTCCATGGGGGCGGCTGAAGGGCGCTTCGGAAACGTCGAATGTGTCGGCTACGCGACAGAGCGGCGTGCCGTTCACTGACTAGGATGAAACGATCATAACGAGCGTGCGGCTGGAGCGTCCATGCTGCAAACGCACAAAACCGGAGGCCCCCATGCGCAACCTGTCTGACTATCTTTCCAACTACGCTGCCTACCACCAGGACGGCCGTAATATCGCCACGCACTTTGTCGGCATCCCGGCGATCGTGCTGGCGGTTGCGGTGTTGCTTTCGCGGCCTGTGCTGGCAGACCTGTCTGGCGTGCCCGTGACACCCGCGCTGATCGTGCTGGCACTGACGACGCTGTTCTACCTGCGCTTGGACGCGATGTTCGGCGTGGTGATGTTCGCGTTGATTGCCGCCTGCGTTTGGGTGGGAAACCATGTCGCCGCGCATTCGACGGCGGCCTGGTTGTCAGTGGGCATCGGCCTGTTCGTGATCGGCTGGATCATCCAGTTCGTCGGCCACTATTACGAGGGGCGCAAGCCGGCGTTTGTCGATGACCTCGCCGGTCTGGTGATCGGCCCGCTCTTCCTCGTGGCCGAGACGGCGTTTGCATTGGGTTTGCGCGCGAAGCTGCGTGACGAGGTGGTCAGCCGCTCGCACGCCATGCGCGCCGCCATGGGCGTCAAGCACGCCACCGCCTGAGCTGCCAGCGTCAGGCTATTTCTCATTTCTATTCAGACTTCGCGGCCGGCTGAAAAACCGGTGCGCGATTCTGCATGCCGGCC
The DNA here is from genome assembly GCF_958439105.1 of Ralstonia flatus. Taxonomy (NCBI): domain Bacteria; kingdom Pseudomonadati; phylum Pseudomonadota; class Betaproteobacteria; order Burkholderiales; family Burkholderiaceae; genus Ralstonia; species Ralstonia flatus. The sequence continues at coordinate 14,147 of NZ_CAUDLI010000013.1, forward strand.
AGCACCGCCTCGCGCTGATTGGCCGTGCCGATCAGCCGGTCCTGCTCGACCGACTCGGCCAGCAGAATGGCAGCGGTGTCGCCGTCTTCCGCAACGCGCATCAAGCGCTTGCCCGCGCGGATGGCGTCGGGACTCTTCTGGGCAATGTCGCGCGCCGCCGCCAGCGCCGCCGCGCGCGGATCGTCCACCACGTGCGTCGCCAACCCCAGGGCGCAGGCTTCTTCGCCGTGGACGATGCGGCCGCTGTAGATCAGCTCGCGCAGCCGATCCGGACGGACCAGACCGCGCATCAGCGCCATGCCGCCCATGTCGGGCACCAGGCCCCATTTGATTTCCATGATCGAGAGGCGTGTGTCGGCGGTCACGTACCGTACATCGGCGCCCAGCGCGATTTGCAAGCCGCCGCCGTACGCGACACCATGCACCGCAGCCAACACCGGCACCGGCAGATCACGCCACACCGTGCAGGCGTACTGCGGCAGATTGGCCACGCCATGCGTGCGCTTGGCAAGACGGCCAGCGCTGATGTCGGAACCTGCATCGCTGCTGCCCAGGCTCGCCATGCTGCCCATGTCCAACCCCGCGCAGAAGGCACGACCCTCGCCTGACAACACCACGGCACGCAGATCCTGCTCGCTCATCAGGCGTTCCCCGACGGTGACGAGCGCTTCGAACATGGCCGGGTCGATGGCGTTCATTTTCTCGGGGCGGTTGAGCCGGACTTCAGCCACGCCGGCGTCGATGCTGAGCAGGATGCGGTCAGTCATGGAGAGGTGTTCTGTGTGAGGTCAACGTCGAATCAATCGGGAGCAACGACCAATGCATCGCGCTTGTCCTTCACCTGCGCCCAGTGCGCATGATCGGGCAGCGGCGGTTGCACCTTGGTCAGGCGGGGCCAGTCGGCGCGGCGCGAGAGCTGTGCATTCAGCGCGATGAAGTCCCGCTGATCGGCCGGCACCTCGGCTGCCGGATAGATGGCGCCCACCGGGCATTCCGGCACGCAGATCGAGCAATCGATGCATTCATCCGGGTCGATGACTAGGAAATTGGGACCGGCGTGGAAGCAGTCCATGGGGCAGACGGCGACGCAGTCGGTGTATTTGCATTGGATGCAGGATTCGGTGACTACATATGGCATAACTACGCGGGGTGTTCAAAACCTGTTCAAAATTCGTTCAAAATTATGCAGCATCAATCTGAACTCTGACAGGGTTCAGGCCGCGTGAGTTTGCATAGAGGGCGGCCGTTTCGTCGGAGGTGTGACCCAGCAGGGTTTTCGTCGGGTTACCTGAAAGCGACTCTTCAGCACTGTGTCGTGCAAACGGCCGTCGCGCTGCTCGGTCGTGAGGTACATGTGGGCGCCATAAGAGTCACCGTCCCATTCCCACATTCGAACGACCAGGAAACGTCGCCCCTTGGCGCGAGCGTCCGTAGTCGGCGGCGGCCGCTTGACTTGTCCAACATACCAAGATTATGAATGCCCATTTCGTAAAGATGCATGCACATGGCGATGATTTCGTCGTCATCGACATGCGCGGCAAGATCGACCTGATAACGAGCGAGGTCGCCCGTCGGCTCGGGGATCGAAATCGAGGCATCGGGTTTAACCAGCTTGCTGTCATATTGGACTGTGACGACGCAGCGGCGCGCCTGCGGTTCTGGAATCCAAACGGCTCCGTGCTCGATACCTGTGGAAGCGCCACCCGCGGCGTTGCGGACATGCTCATGCGCGAAGCGAATTCATCCACGATCGTGTTGAGAACCAATCGGGGCTTACTGACCTGCACCCGGGAGTCGGAGCAATGTGTATCGGTTGATATGGGGAGGCCGCTGCTCCATTGGCAAGATATTCCTCTCACCGAGGAGGTTGACACGAACGCGTTGTCTCTGCCGGGCAGTCCTACTGCGTGCAGCATGGGCAATCCGCATTGCACGTTCTTCGTGGAAGAGCTGGCATCCGTCGACGTAGCGACAATCGGCCCCAAGATCGAAAACCATCCGCTCTTCGGCAACAAAACGAATGTGCACTTCGTCGAAGTTGTAGACCGCAGTCACATTCGCTTGCGCATCTGGGAGCGCGGAGGCGGTATCCCGCTCGGATCCGGTTCCTGTTCGTGTGGAGCGGTTGTCGGTGGGATCCGACGTGGCCTTTTGGATGACACCGTCGAAGTGCAATGCGACGGTGGCCCCGTCAAAGTCCACTGGGATGGGGTCGGTAGCGTTTTCTTGACGGGTCCCGTCGAAGCGGTCTTCTGCGGAACGGTCGCTGTCTAATTCTCTGCGGCGGTGGCAGACGAAGCTGGCATGCGCGAGCTCTTGTAGGGGCGCTGGATGGGCATCGAATGATGATTCAACAGGAACCGTCGTAACGGGCGTCAGTACTCGAGGTACTCGAAAATTCCACATCCACAAACATCGACATCATGGACTCCAAACTACGTGAATTGGGCATCGTTCTTCCACCCGTTCTCCCGTCACCCGGGACTTTCCTTCCTTACATGATCCGTGGCAACTACCTGTATCTGTCGGGGAAAGGAGCACCGCGCAGGCAGTTGCAACCGGGGCAAGCAGTGCCCAAAGTTGGTAGGGAAGTCAGCACCGAGGAGGCAACTGCGCACGCCCGGGAAATCGGCATCTATCTCCTCGCGTTGATGAAGGATGCACTGGGCAGCCTGGATCGTGTGGAGCAGGTCGTCAAAGTGCTGGGGATGGTCAATGCGGTGGATGACTTTACCGAGCACACCGAAGTCATTAACGGCTGTTCTGATCTGCTGGTGGAAGTGTTCGGCGCACGAGGCCAGCACACTCGGTCTGCTGTGGGGGTCAAGTCATTGCCCAAGGGCTTTGCCGTCGAAATTGAAGCAATGGTGGAGATACGCGACGGTCAGTAGGCGCTGCCCGATGCTGCTTTCCTCGAAGACAAGGGCCGCCGCGAGCTACCAGGCTCACCGCTGTAATTTGTCGTCACATTTGGCTGTTGTGGTGTGGTCAACGGCAAAGCGCTTCGCACGTTTTCGCACACAGATGCACGAGGTCGCTACGGCAACCGCAGTTTCCGTGCGCCTGGAACCTTAGAGTGTTGAACGCGCCCTACCTCCAGTACTTCCACAACGACTGCGGGAGCTCCCCAATATGACGTGTCATCGTGAAACTCGCACGGCGCAGATCGCACTCCGGCTTATGGTGATCGGCGCATGTGCGCTCACATGCGGCGCGCATGCGTGGCAACTGGGTCCCGTCGTCGCCCAGGTCGACGGCGAGCGTCAGCCCACCTTTCCCGCACAGGGCTGGACACACGCTGAACCGACCTCACACGGTTTTTCGCAGGAAGGCATCGATCGTGCCGTCGCGTACGCAAAGCAGGAAGGATCGACGTCCGGCATGATCGTTCACGACGGAGTCGTCCTGGCAGAGTGGGGTGATGTCACAAGAAAATCCAACCTTCATTCGGCGCGAAAGAGCCTGATGAGTGCGCTGATTGGAATCTCGGTGGAACGCGGTCAGATCCATTTGGACGACACGCTGGAGCAGCTTGGCGTTGACGACAACGCGCCCGCGCTTTCTGCCACAGAAAGGCAGGCAACGGTGCGCATGCTGCTGGAGGCACGGTCCGGTGTCTATCACCCGACTGTGTATGAAACGCCAGGGATGCTAGCCCACAAGCCTGAGCGGTATAGCCACCTGCCCGGCACGTTCTGGTACTACAACAACTGGGATTTCAATACAGTCGGCGCGCTCTACGAAAACGCCACAGGGCAGAGCATCTTCAACGCCCTGCAGCAGGAGATCGCTGGGCCGATCGGTATGCAGGACTATTCGCCGTCAGATGGCCGCTACATACGGGACGGTGCGGTAACGAAGTATCCGGCGTATCCGCTGGACATGAGCGCGCGCGACCTTGCGCGTTTTGCATTGCTCTATCTACGCAATGGCAAGTGGCGGGACAAGCAGATCATTCCGAGCGAATGGGTGGCGGAGTCGACGCGCTCATACTCCAACACGGCCACCGGCGGTTACGGATATATGTGGTGGACGAGTGTGCCGGCAAGTGGTCGACGGTCTTCTACGGCGATATTGCTGCGTCCCACGTTTTGGGCCGATGGCTATCTTGGCCAGTACGCCGTCGTTGTGCCATCGCTAGACCTTGTGGTGGTAAGTCTTGTGGATTCCCGCTTGACCTCGAAGCGCATGGGGCAATCAAAAATGGAACGATTGATGTGGCTGACCGAGGCCGCGCAAAACGCCTCGGGCATTGGTCCTGATCCTTTAATGGCAGGCGGTCGCTAATGCCGGCGCGTTGCGGCTGGCATCGAGGCAGCCGTCCTCTTTACTTGAATATGCGGCGTCTAGCTTCAGCCTGCATAGGCGTTTCTGCGTTTGCCTTCTGGATCGTGAATCACCAGAAAGGCAATGATGCGTTAGCACTTCCTGCCGGTGTGCAAGTGAACGGCGCAGCTATAGCTTCCACAGCGTCTCGAAGCGTGTTTTTCGCCCGCTTTGCACCGTGCAGTCCGATCACGTTTGAATGAGAAATGCCGCATGTACCGGTCACTACGCAATCAAATCGTCTTGTCAGTTGCAATAGCTGCACTGGGCGGATCGGTGGAGGCACACGATCTACGGTCCAGTTCGCTCGCTTCAGGCGTCACGAAAATGCCCGAGCGGGAACTTGTTCATACGCCCGTGCCGGTAGTACAAAAGGGGCGGCTGGGTATCGAGACGCAATTAGGCGAGTTTGAAGTACCGATCGCTGTGTCGCGCGACTGGACGAAGCCGCAAGAGGATGTTACCCGTGCAGTCATTGTGATTCACGGGTGGCCGAGGCGTGATCTTCGTTCAGGCGAGCACGCGGCAGAAGAGGCGGGAACCGTGGCACGCACCACGCTCATAGTTACCCCGCAGTTTCTGACGGCAGGAGATGTTGTCGCGCATAACTTACCTAGCAACATTCTCAGGTGGGGCGAAGACGACTGGAAAGTCGGGAAACCGTCAAAGGACGCTGCGGCCACAAGCGCATTTGAAGTTGTGGACGAGATTCTCCACCGGTTGGCGAATCGCTCTATCTTTCCCAATCTCAAAACCATCGTACTGGCTGGGCATTCCGCAGGCGGACAGTTTGTTCAGCGCTATGCAGTGCTGGGAAGAGGCGAAGCTGATGTGCGGGGTGCTCAGGTTCATATCCGATATGTAGTCGCAAATCCCGCGACCTACCTATACCTGACGGACGAGCGCCCCGACTCCAACGGCAATTTTGCGCCCTTCGACTCGCCCTCCTGTCCAACATTCAATCACTGGACCTACGGTCTGCAAGCTGGTGTCCCCAATTACTCGTCACGGGCCCGTTCGGTCGACGAATTGAAGGCTCGTTACCTTCAACGCGACGTCATCTATCTTCTTGGCACCGCAGACAACGCCCTAGACGGGGATGGGCAGGATCGGTCATGCGCGGCAGAGGCACAAGGGGCAACGCGCTATGCTCGTGGACAAGCCTTTGACGCCTACGTGCACCTACTTGATCCTCGTACAACGCACAGAGTTTACCGAGCCCATGGTATCGGGCATTCCAGCTATCTTTTGTTCTCGTCGGTGTGCGGGCAAGCGGCTCTGTTCGACAAGGCGGGTTGCGACTCAGCATCGGAATGATCACATCGGTGAGGCGTAGTTGTCGGCGGCTCAACGTTGGGATGCAAAAAGGGCGACCAACAGGCCAACCAGTCCTGCCCATGCGCCATCAGCTCCATGGCCGCGCGAGCCAGAAGCCCGCTGCGTGTTTCATGCCGTTTCTCGGCAAACCGATTCAGCTTTCTGAGCACGAAGCGGGGGAGTGACACGTTGATGCGCTCCGGGGTGCGGTCAAGCTCCTCGTCGTCGATTTCAACGAACGCCCAGATGGCACCCGCGTACTCGTCTTGCTTGGTCAGGTCTTCAATGGTCGAGCAGGTTACGTCTACGTCTTCGCCGAGCGCTGCCAGTGTCTGCAGATGACCCGCGATGGCCTCCCGCGTGTTGCGGATGGCTTCATCGACGGTATCGCCCCTCGTCTTTGTGAATCGCGATTGGGGAGTGCATGGCTCTTCTTCCTAGGCTGTCACGCGACCGGTTTGGTACCTCTGCGAAAAACCGCCGGCTTCACTTCGGACCGGTGGCTTTCTGAATGCTTCGGACTGTTCCGATTGGCAGGTCTTCCTTCGGGTGTGGCACCGCCACAAGGCCCCGCTTTTTCCGACGTTTGTAGTGATGAGGGCTCTCAGTGATGCGCACCACTGCCGCTCAATGCGTGCTGCAGCGCGTTGTACCCAATAAAACAACAGTTTGCAAAGTACAACGGGTTAACGCTACTGGCATGGCGCCGCCTCACCGCGATAGAGTTGTTTCGTTAGATACACCATTGGTGTACAGAGTAAAACTAATGAAAAGGGGCCAAGCCATGCAAGCCGACACGAATCAACCGATCATCCGCGACATCGACCGCGTACCGCCTCATCTCGTTGAAGCGGCTGCGAAGTCACGGCCGCGTGAAGCCGCTGTCGTCCAAGATGAAGGTGGCGGGGTCGGCGGTTACGGTGGAGGTCCGTCCCGGTGACAACCTGGCGATTCATGCCGCGTTGGCCATCGCCATGCCGGGCGACGTTATCGTCGTGGACGGCAAGGGCGACATGACCTGCGCGCTGCTCGGCGAGATCATGGCGACGCAAGCGAAGGTCAGCGGTATCGCAGGCATCGTGATCGACGCCGCCGTGCGCGATTCGCACGAACTCGCCAACGGCGACTATCCGATTTTCTCGGCCGGTCTGAACCCGTGCGGCCCCACGAAAAGCGTGGCCGGTCGCGTCAACCATCCGATTTCCGCCGGCGGCGCAGCGGTCAATCCCGGCGATCTCGTGGTCGGCGATGCTGATGGCGTCGTCGTGATTCCGCGTGCGGATGTCCCGCGCATCGTCGAACTTGCGCAGAAGAAGCTCGACGCCGAAACGGCGCGCATCGCAGAGATCCATCAGGGCGGCCTGCGACGGGGCGGCCTCGACAAGGACCTGCGCGCGGTGGGCATGCTGGCTGAAGGGGAGGCGCTGTAACGGGCGAGTGCTTGAAAGCGTGTTTTGACGCAGCGTCGACAAACTGCGCTTCTGCCCCCGCCTCCCGTACCGCCGCCAACCCGGCCCGCGATGGGAGCCTCACCGGTCGTGCGGACGACCGGCGACGAGGGTCTACATGCCGGACCCGCTGATGACGGCTATGGATTGCGTCCCGCCAAGGGGCTGCATTGAATGCAGACGCTTTTCATCGTCATCCAATAACGTAACGAGCAACGCTCGGCAGCATCGCCCGAATCATAGTGACAGAGCTTCAAAGTGCTCGAGAGGGTCGCTGAGCGCCGAAATCGGTGAGGAAGGCAGCGTGCTGAGCACCACGTCATCGCGGAAAGTCCAGTACCGGTGCGCCAGGAAGGCGAGCGTAGCAGACAGGGCGGAAGCACACATCTGGGCAACCAAGTAGTACAGCCCTAACCGCAGTGCGACTGCCATGATGGCGGCATTGCATCCGACGGCCATGACTGCCACCACGGCGAAGCGCGTCATGGCGTTCGCGTGGCCGCGGCTGGTCTGAAAAACCGCGCGCCGGCTGATCACGTAGTAGAGCCCTGCACCGAGCGCGTTACTGATGACCGAAGCGCGCCAGGCGGGCACACCGGCATGCACGAGCGCGAACAGGCTGGCGTAGTGCGCCAGCGTCGCACCGCTGCCGAATCCGACATAGCGGACAAACTGCTCCACCATGGCAAAAGGATGCTGCCGAGGGGTGTTCATGCGCGCGCTCCTGTTTCCGGATTCGGTGCTCGCAACTTGCAATTCCCATACCAGTGAAAGGAGACGGCCCGAGACGGCGCCAGCCGTGCAACGACGCTAGGACGGTGCTCGCAAGCGATGCACCATGCACGTTGGCGATGCATCGCGTTGGCTGGAGCGCCCGGTTTCTGTGCATTGATCTCGACCTTGTGCCGCCTCGCGTTCGCACATATTTCGCACGCCCTCACGACAACGAGGCACCTCCAACTCTTGCGCGGCTCGTGCCGTGCGCGTTCTTTACTGGGCGGGGCTAAAGCGCAAAATCGACATCGCCACTCTTGACGATCCCGCCCGAACGGCCGGGCGCCTTCTGGTTGGCCCAGTAAAAGTTGGTGTGTCGTATTACAGCATCCGGTGGGGGTGCACCGTTGCGAGTCTGATCCTCTGTCGTATGCGCATCGCTGACGAGCGTCGCGTCATAGCCGCGCACCAAGGCGCCATGCAGCGTAGACCGAATGCACATGTCCGTCTGGGCGCCTGTCACGATGAGTTTGCCAACGCCGAGGCTCGATAACACCTGCTCCAGGTTGGTGTCCTCGAAGGCGTCGCGATAGCATTTTTCGACAATGATCTCTTCAGGCGCCGGTTTCAGTTCAGCAACGATCTGCCACGCTTGGCTTCCAGCCTTCAGCGATTCATCGGCGTGGCGAACCCAGACGACCGGGACGCGGGCACTGCGCGCCCGCATGATGAGTGTGCTGACGGCGGCGAGTATTTCATCACGTTGATACGCGCCAGCGACGACGTCGTTCTGGAGATCGATCACCAGCAGCGCAGTGTTGGGACGGTTGGCCAACGTAGTCATCGGCAAGGCCCTCGCGAGTAAAACGGCATGTTAGACCCATTGGCGCCTGCGGAGCGGCAAGCCGGGGAGGGCCGGTTCGGAAGCCTGACTCTTATATAAGATATAAGACATTTGACCGTGAAGGGTATTGCGATTAGAATCGCGCCCAAGCGGCGCCCGGAACAGCCTCGGGGTGCCCGAAAAGATTCCCCTGTAACGTCATCTCAGCAGGTCTTCCATGCTTGAAAACTATCGCGCTCACGTGGCCGCTCGCGCCGCGCTCGGTATTCCCCCGTTGCCGCTGACGGCTCAACAGACCGCCGAACTGGTCGAACTGCTGACCAATCCGCCCGCTGGCGAAGAACAGACGCTGGTCGACCTGATCACCCATCGCGTGCCCGCAGGCGTGGATGAAGCCGCTCGCGTGAAGGCCGGCTTCCTGGCCGCCGTGGCCAAGGGCGAGACCGCCTGCGCGCTGATTTCGCGTGCCCACGCCACCGAGCTGCTCGGCACGATGCTCGGCGGCTACAACATCCAGCCGCTGATCGAACTGCTGTCCGACGCCGACGTCGGCGCGACGGCCGCTGAAGCGCTGAAGAAGACGCTGCTGATGTTCGACCAGTTCCATGACGTGAAGGAACTCGCCGACAAGGGCAACGCGAACGCGCGCGCCGTGCTGCAAAGCTGGGCCGACGCCGAATGGTTCACGAGCCGTCCGGAAGTGCCGGAAAGCCTGACCATCACCGTGTTCAAGGTCACGGGCGAAACCAACACCGACGACCTGTCGCCGGCACCGGACGCCACCACCCGCCCGGACATCCCGATGCACGCGCTGGCGATGCTGAAGAACGCACGCCCGGGCATCACGCCGGAAGAAGACGGCAAGCGCGGCCCGGTCAAGTTCATCGAATCGCTGAAGGAAAAAGGCCACCTGGTCGCGTACGTGGGCGACGTGGTCGGCACCGGCTCCTCGCGCAAGTCGGCCACCAACTCGGTGCTGTGGTTCACGGGTGAAGACATCCCGTTCGTTCCGAACAAGCGTTTTGGCGGCGTGTGCCTCGGTGGCAAGATTGCCCCGATCTTCTACAACACGATGGAAGATGCCGGCGCGTTGCCGATCGAACTCGACGTGTCGCAGATGGAAATGGGCGACGTGGTCGAGCTGCGCCCGTACGAAGGCAAGGCGCTGAAGGACGGCAAGGTCATCGCCGAATTCCAGGTCAAGTCCGACGTGCTGTTCGACGAAGTGCGCGCCGGCGGCCGCATTCCGCTGATCATCGGCCGCGGCCTGACCGCCAAGGCGCGTGAAGCGCTGGGCCTCGCACCGTCGACGCTGTTCCGCCTGCCGCACCAGCCGGCCGACAGCGGCAAGGGCTTCTCGCTGGCGCAGAAGATGGTTGGTCGCGCGTGCGGTCTGCCGGAAGGCCAGGGCATCCGTCCGGGCACGTACTGCGAACCGAAGATGACCTCGGTCGGCTCGCAGGACACCACGGGCCCGATGACCCGCGACGAACTGAAGGACCTGGCGTGCCTCGGCTTCTCGGCCGACCTCGTGATGCAGTCGTTCTGCCACACCGCCGCGTATCCGAAGCCGGTGGACGTGAAGACGCACCAGACGCTGCCGAACTTCATCAGCACCCGTGGCGGCATTGCGCTGCGCCCGGGCGACGGCGTGATCCACTCGTGGCTGAACCGCATGCTGCTGCCCGACACCGTCGGCACCGGCGGCGATTCGCACACGCGCTTCCCGATCGGCATCAGCTTCCCCGCAGGCTCGGGCCTGGTCGCCTTCGCGGCCGCCACCGGCACGATGCCGCTGGACATGCCGGAATCGGTGCTGGTCCGCTTCAAGGGCAAGATGCAGCCGGGCGTCACGCTGCGTGACCTCGTCAACGCGATTCCGCTGTACGCGATCAAGCAAGGCATGCTGACGGTTGCCAAGCAGGGCAAGAAGAACATCTTCTCGGGCCGCATTCTCGAAATCGAAGGCCTGCCTGACCTGAAGGTCGAGCAAGCGTTCGAACTGTCGGATGCCTCTGCCGAGCGTTCGGCCGCCGGTTGCACGGTGCACCTGAACAAGGAACCGATCATCGAATACCTGAACAGCAACATCACGCTGCTCAAGTGGATGATCGCGCAGGGCTACCAGGACGCCCGCAGCCTGCAGCGCCGCATCAAGGCGATGGAAGCATGGTTGGCTGATCCGCAACTGCTGCAACCGGATGCCGACGCTGAATACGCTGCCGTCATCGAGATCGACCTGGCCGACATCCACGAGCCGATCGTGGCCTGCCCGAACGACCCGGACGACGTGAAGACGCTGTCCGACGTGGCCGGCGCGACCATCGACGAAGTGTTCATCGGCTCGTGCATGACCAACATCGGTCACTTCCGTGCCGCGTCGAAGCTGCTCGAAGGCAAGCGCGACATCCCGGTCAAGCTGTGGGTGGCGCCGCCGACCAAGATGGACCAGAAGCAGCTGACCGAAGAAGGCCACTACGGCGTGTTCGGCACGGCGGGTGCACGCACCGAAATGCCGGGCTGCTCGCTGTGCATGGGCAACCAGGCACAGGTGCGCGAAGGCGCGACGGTCATGTCGACGTCCACGCGTAACTTCCCGAACCGTCTGGGCAAGAACACGAACGTGTATCTGGGCTCGGCGGAACTGGCGGCGATCTGCTCGCGTCTGGGCAAGATCCCGACCAAGGAAGAGTACATGGCCGACATGGGCGTGCTCACCGCCAACGGCGACAAGATCTACCAGTACATGAACTTCGACCAGATCGAAGACTTCAAGGAAGTCGCCGACACCGTGCAGATGTAAATGCGTTGTCGCAGCTGCGTCGGGTCGTTCCTGACGCGCTGACGTGTGATGTGAAAAAGGCGCCGTGGGTTGAATGCCCACGGCGCCTTTTTCTTTTGGATGCGTCGCTGGATTCCGCTGCTCGGCAGAACCCGAAAGGGGAGCAGGCTCCCAGAGCCTGCGCGCCGTCAGTGGATGATGATCGACACCGTGGAATACGCCGGCACCGTGATCGTCTCGCTGTACGTGCCGGCCTTCGTGCCGCGCGCCACCGGGAACTGGCCGAAGCCTTGCAGCGTGGCCGGCACGGAGGTCGGCATCGTGCGCTGGCTGCTGTAGCTCGGGCCATTCAGCGCCGGGATCGAGAAGCCGCTGTCCGTGCGCGCCGGATACGCGAAGCCCGACGGGCTGCCCGGCACCGGCAGCAGCGCGACCGCCGTGCCCCAGCGGCCCGTTGCATCGCCCAGGCCCGCACCACCGCCGGCCTGGATGGCGTTGTTCAGGACCGCAGTCGAATCCGTCGACGAGAAGTTTTGCAGCAGATTCGTGTAGTACGCAATGCCGTATTGGCGCAGCAGGAAGCCGCCCAGGCTGCCCGAAATCGGATACCCGGGGCACGACGACGACAGCGACGGATCGAACGCCGTCAGCGAGCAGTCGTACGCGCTTTGCAGCCAGGCCGGGAAGCGGCTGTCGCGCACGTTGTTGAAGCTCGGGTCGATCTGGCTGGAGAGCACATCCTCCATCGTCATCGCCGTCATTTCTTCCAGCCACGTGCCGTACATGTACTGCGAGCCGTGCAGCACGCCGCGCTGATAGAAGTTGGCCATGTGCGTGAACTCATGACCGAGCGTCGAGATGACGGTGTTCAACCCGTTGGTGCCGCCCAGGTAGATGGTTTCCGAATCCACGTAGAGCGACAGCGACTGGTTCGACAGCGGCTGCGAGCTGGTGGTGAAGTTGTTGCGCGCCCAGAAGTACCCCACGCGGCCATAGGCCTGGCCATCGGGCTGGATGTTCAGCACCACGATGTCGAGCGCCTGGTTCGGATCGATCAGGCTGGCCGAGCTGGAGTAGCTGCCCCACGGCTGGCCAACCAGCGAAGTGGCCAGCGTATAGACCGACTGCGTGCCCGAAGCAAACTTGGTGATGAGCGTGTTGATGATGCCGTCGCTGATCTTGCTGGAGCCGTATTCGGTGTTTTCCACCCACAGGTTGACGATGCGGCCGTCGGTGGCGGTGGCTTGCTGGCGCAGCGTGGCCGTGCGCACCGTCGCGCTGCCGTCCGGCTGCTGGTGATTCCACGTGCGCTGTGTGCCGACGCTGGCGACAGACTGCGGACGCAGCACCGTATCGTTGGAGGCGCCTTGCGTCTTGAGCGGGCCGGCGCCGGTGGCGTAGCCGTCCAGCGCATGGATGTTGAAATCGGAAAGCTGCCGGTCGAACGCCGCGTTCGCGTCATTGCCTGCCACGTCGGCGGCAGTCTTGGGGATCGGCGTGCCGGTGGTGCTGAGCAGCCCCAGGCCCGAGAGGGAGACGGACGGCATCGGCTGCGCCGCCGCACTCTGGTTGGTGTAGACGAGCGTTACGCTCTGGCCCGTCAGCCCCGCGATCGACACCGGCACCGTGCCGGCCGATCCGCCCGTATTGGTCGCTTGCCACACGCCCACGCCCGAGCCGGCGTAGGTATTGCCCAGCGCGCCGCAGTTCGACCCGCTGCATGCCGGTGCCACGGTGATATTGGCGGATGAGCTTTGCGTCGCCGCCGGGGTGGCCCCCGAACCGCCGCCACCGCCGCCACCGCCACATGCGGCCAGGGCGCCTGCTGCTGCCACCATCATCGCGATGGTCCATTGTTTAGTGCCGCGTACGTTGTTGCTGCTGCGTTCCATCCACTTCTCTCCAAATCCGCAAATACCGAATGCCTGCGCGAGCGCGGCTCGTGACCGCCCAGACGCAACACGCGGACGGATTCTCAAGGCGAAGTGGCGGATTCGATCCGTGGAAATGACGGCTTCACAGCCCTCAATTCCCCCCGATGTGGGGGTACGCAAAGTTTGCGTTGTCGAAAAGGTTGAAAAAGTCGTAGCTGCGGGATGTAGAAGCAGAAAACGGAGGAGGGCGCCCGAAGCCACTTTGGCGGCGGGGCCGTCCGCTAGAATGGGCCGCCCGCTCATTCACAGCGCCGCATAGGCGCTCCATACGTCACCCGCCGATGCTCGTCGCGCAGCTCAAATCGTTCTTCATGGTCGCCCGCCTGGGCAGCATCACGCTGGCCGCCAAGCAGCTTGGCCTGTCGCAGCCGACCGTGACTTCGCAGATCCGCGCCCTGGAAGAGGCCTACGGCGTCGAGCTGTTCTACCGCGGCGGGCGCCGGCTGGCGCTGTCGGACGCGGGCGTGCGGCTCATGCCGCTGGTGGACCAGCTCGTGCGCCAGGAAACCGAGATCGACTTCTTCCTGCGCAACTCCGGCGACATGGGTTCGGGCCACCTGCGCATCGGTGCCACGGCGCCGTATTACGTGCTCGACATCGTGGATCGCTTCTGCAAGAGCCATCCCGGCATCGACGTCAGCATCGAAGCCGGCAACTCGGTGCAGATGCTCGAAGCGCTGCAGGAGTACCGGGTGGACGTGGCGTCGTCGTCGCAGCGTGTGGACGACGCGCGCTTTCTGCGCATTGAACTGGCGCGCGATCCGCTGGTGCTGGTGGTGCATCGCAACCATGCGCTGGCCGACCGGACGAGCGTGCCTGTGAGCGTGCTGTCGCAATGCCGGCTGCTGGTGCGCGAAGTCGGGTCGACCACCCGCGCCATGATGGAAACAATGATGGCCCAGGCAGGCGTCACGCCGGCTTCCACGGTGGAGATCGGCAGCCGCGAATCCATCCGCGAGGCCATCACGCGCAACCTGGGCGTGAGCGTCATCGCCCGCCAGGAAGTACCAAGCCACGCCGATCTGCGTGTGCTGCCGTTCGAAGGCGGCGCGCCGGAGCTGAGCGAATACCTGTACTGCCTGCAGGATCGGCGCGATGCGCGATTGATTGCCGCCTTCCTGAGCGAAGTCCGGCCCGTCGCGTCATAGACCGAACCAAAATCCGGAAATGCGCGCATTGGCGTTTTTGGGGTAACTGCCACAAGGGGTACATGTCGGCTGGCTACAGTGGCGACCGTTTTTGCCACTGTCTGCGCCCCCGTGCCCCTACCTCAGCCTGTTACCAATCCCGCCTCGGGTTCCGCCGCGCCGTTCCTGTCCGTGCGACACGTCTCGCGCCGCTTTGGCGCGTTCACGGCGCTCGATGGTGTATCGCTGGATGTCGCGCAGGGCGAATTCGTCTGCCTGCTGGGCCCCTCGGGCTGCGGCAAGACGACCTTGCTGCGCATCATTGCCGGGCTGGAGGCGCACGACGGCGGCCAGATCGTCGCCGGTGGCCGCGATATTTCCCACCTGCCGCCGCGCGAGCGTGACTACGGCATCGTCTTCCAGTCGTACGCGCTGTTCCCCAACCTGACCGTTGCGCAGAATGTCGGTTACGGGCTGGACACCAGCAACGGCAACCGTGCCCGCATGCAGACGCGTGTCTCGGAGATGCTCGCGCTGGTCGGCCTTGCCGGCAGCGAGGCGAAATATCCGTCGCAGCTGTCGGGCGGCCAGCAGCAGCGCGTGGCACTGGCCCGCGCGCTGGCGCCCGCGCCGTCACTGTTGCTGCTGGACGAGCCGATGTCGGCGCTGGACGCGCAGGTGCGCGAACACTTGCGCATCGAGCTGCGCCGTCTGCAACGCAAGCTGAATGTCACCACGCTGATGGTCACGCACGACCAGGACGAGGCCATGGCGATGGCCGACCGCATCGCGGTCATGTCCAACGGCCGCATCGAGCAGACCGGCTCGCCGGCGGAGATCTATTCGCGGCCCGCGACCGGGTTTGTCGCCGGGTTTGTCGGCCAGGCCAACTGGCTGCCGCTGGAGCGCGCCGAAGACGGCACCCCCACGCTGGCCGGCCAACCGCTGCTGCTCGATCCCGCTTTCGCAGACAGTGCTTCGACGCCAGGCCGGCTCTTCTGCCGCCCCGAGGCCGTCACGCTGCATCCCGACGACGACGCCCCTAACCGCCATCTGGCCCGCGTAGTCGATCAGATCTACCTGGGCAGCCGCACGCGCGTGACGCTGTCGATCGATGGCCTGGCTGATGCACCGCTGGTGGCCGAAGTGGCATCGAGCGCGCTGCAAGCCGGCCGCAGCGGCCTGGGCGACAGCAAGCTGTGGATCGCGCTGGAGCGCGACGGCCTGCGCGTGTATGCCTGAGGCCACGATGTCGATGCTGCCTCCCGAGACCAACGTGGTTGCGGCCACGCAATCCGAACCGGTTCGCGCTGCGAGCCGGCCATTCTGGCGTACCGATGCGCCGGTGCTGACCGGCATGAAGCTCGGCTGGTTGCTGTTGCTGACCCTCGGTCTGCTGCTGCCCACGGCGATGATGCTCTTGCAGGCCACGGGCCTCGTTGCCAGTGCCCGGAGCACGGACGAGCATGGCTTCGCGCTGGTCGCGCACGTGGTGCAGGGGCCGAATTTCCTGGCCATGGTGGGGCGTACGCTGGCCGTATCGAGCGCCGTGGCCGCGATTGTGGTGCCGCTGGCGTTTGCCCTTGCCTATGCGGTGCAACGCACGCGCATGCCGTTGCGCGGCACGATGCGCACGCTGGCCATGCTGCCGCTGTTTGCGCCGTCGCTGTTGCCCGGCATTGCGCTCGTCTACCTGTTCGGCAACCAGGGCCTGTTCAAGGCGTGGATGAACGGCGGCAACATCTACGGCTTCTGGGGCATCGTGCTGGGCGAGGTGTTCTACACCTTCCCGTATGCACTGATGCTGCTGCTGGCGACGCTTACGCTGGCAGACGGTCGCTTGTATGACGCCGCACGTGCCATGGGCGCAAGCCCTTGGCGCACGTTCCGCACGGTCACGCTGCCCGGCGCGCGCTACGGCTTGTTCGGTGCCTTTGCGCTGGTCTTCACGCTGGTCGCGACTGACTTTGGCGTGCCGACCGTGGTGGGTGGCAGCTACCAGGTGCTGGCCGTTGAGGCCTACAAGGCGGTGGTGGGGCAGCAGCAGTTTGCGCGCGGCGCCGTCATCGGCTTGATGTTGCTGCTGCCTGCGCTGCTGACCTTTGCGGTAGAGCGCCTCGTGCAGCGTCGCCAGCACGCCGCGCTGGCCAGCCGCGCACAACCCTATCACCCACAGCCGGATCGCCTGCGTGACGGGCTTTTCCTGTTGCTGAGCGCGTTGGTGGTTGGGGGGATTCTGCTGATGCTGGCTACCGCCGTTGGCGCGTCGCTGGTGAAACTCTGGCCGTACAACCTCGAGCTGTCGCTGCGCAACTACGACTTCGACAACATGGACGGCGGCGGCTGGCTCGCATATCGCAACAGCCTGAAGCTGGCCGCGCTCACCACCGTGTTCGGGACCGCGCTGATCTTCACCGGCGCATGGCTGGTCGAAAAAACGCGCGCCGCAGGGTGGCTGCAATCGTGGCTGCATTCGGCCATCCGCTTTGCGGTGTTGTTGCCGATGGCGGT
Source organism: Ralstonia flatus (assembly GCF_958439105.1). Lineage (NCBI taxonomy): Bacteria > Pseudomonadati > Pseudomonadota > Betaproteobacteria > Burkholderiales > Burkholderiaceae > Ralstonia > Ralstonia flatus. Next base: position 31,150 of record NZ_CAUDLI010000013.1, read on the forward strand.
GCCCGGCCTCGTGCTGGGTCTGGGCTACGTGTTCTTCTTCAACCATCCCGCCAATCCGCTCAACGGCCTGTATGGCGGCATGGCGCTGATGGTGCTCTGCACGATCATGCATTGCGCCACGGCAGCGCACCTTACGTCGGTGGCCTCGCTCGGGCAGCTCGATCCGGTGTTCGAGGCGGTGTCGGCCTCGCTCAAGGTGTCGGCGCTGCGCACGTACTGGCGCGTAACGCTGCCGATGTGCCTGCCCGCCGTCCTGTCGTGCGCGCGCTACTTGTTCGTGTCGGCCATGACGACCGTGTCGGCGGTGATCTTCCTCTACAGCCCGGACACCGTGCTCGCGTCCGTGGCCGTGTTGAACATGGACGACGCCGGCGACATCGGCCCCGCTGCGGCCATGTCCACGCTCATTCTCGTCACGTCGATCGTCGTATCGCTGCTGCTGGAGCTGGCCATGCGCGGCATCGTGCGCCGCACGCAGGCCTGGCGCACGGCGGCGCATTGAGGTCGCAGTCCGTCATTCGTAGTCCGTCATCGCAACAGCAGAAAGGAAGCAAGAACATGGGTGATTCCTCGCCAATCACGGCGCGCCAGGCGGGCGCAGACCGCCCCAATCCCGGCAGCACGCCATTGCGGCTGGAAGCTGCGGTGCTCGACTGGGCCGGCACCGTGGTCGACTTTGGCTCGTTTGCGCCCACGCAGATCTTCGTGGAAGCGTTCGCGGAATTTGGCGTTGCCATCACGCTGGACGAAGCGCGCGGCCCGATGGGCCTGGGCAAGTGGGACCACATCCGCACGCTGTGCAACGACGGCGCAATTGCCGCGCGCTTCTCGCTCGCGCATGGCCGCATGCCGACCGATGACGATGTCACCGCCATCTACAACCGCTTCATGCCGCTGCAGATCGAAAAGGTCGGCGCGCATTCCGCACTGATTCCGGGCGCCCTGGACACCGTCGCTGCACTGCGCGAAGCGGGTTTGAAGATCGGCACGTGCTCGGGTTACCCGCGCGTGGTGATGGACCGCGTGGTCGACCTGGCTGCCAAGGCCGGCTACACGCCCGACTGCGTGGTCGCTTGCGACGAAGTGCCCCGCGCCCGCCCGTGGCCCGCGCAGGCCCTGCGTTGCGTGGTCGATCTTGCGATTGGCGATGTGGCTGCCTGCGTAAAGGTCGACGACACCGTGCCCGGCATCGAAGAAGGCCGCCGCGCCGGCATGTGGACCGTTGCGCTGCTGATGTCGGGCAACGCGCTGGGTCTGCCGTACGCGCAATACGCCGCGCTGTCTGCGGATGAGCGCGCGCGGCATCGCGTTGCCATCTCGGCCGGCTTTGCCGCCTGCCGACCGCACTACGAGATCGACACGATTGCCGATCTGCCTGAAGTCGTGGCCGATATCAACCGCCGCCTCGCGCGCGGTGAGCGCCCGCAGTGCATCTGAGTTTGCTGTTCTGTTTGTTGTCTTTTCCGCTGCATCACACCCTACCGAGGAAACCATGACCGCACGTCTTTCCCTGCTGGCCGCTGCAATCACGTCGGCAACGATGGCGTTTGCCACGTCGGCGTTCGCCAAGACCACGCTGACCGTGTACACGGCGCTGGAAGCCGACCAAGTGAAGGCGTATCAGGATGCCTTCGAGAAGGCCAATCCGGACATCGAAATCAAATGGGTGCGTGACTCCACCGGCGTCGTCACCGCCAAGCTGCTGGCCGAGAAGAACAACCCGCGCGCCGACGTGGTGTGGGGTCTGGCTGCATCGAGTCTGGCCATCCTGGACAAGGAAGGCATGCTGACGCCGTACGCGCCGGCCGATCTGGCGAAGATCGGTGCAACCTACCGCGACAAGGCCAACCCGCCGGCCTGGGTCGGCATGGACGCTTGGGGCGCCGCCATCTGCTTCAACACCGTCGAAGCACAGAAGCAGAACCTGCCGAAGCCGACGTCGTGGGCCGACCTGACGAAGCCCGTCTATGCCGGCAAGATCGTCATGCCGAACCCGGCGTCGTCCGGCACGGGCTACCTCGACGTGAGCGCCTGGCTGCAGACGATGGGCGAGCAGAAGGGCTGGGCCTACATGGACGCGCTGCACCAGAACATCGGCCAGTACACGCACTCGGGTTCGAAGCCTTGCAAGATGGCGGCGTCGGGTGAATTCCCGATCGGTATCGCGTTCGAATACCGCGCGGTGAAGTCGAAGAAGGAAGGCGCCCCGATCGATATCGTGCTGCCGTCGGAAGGCCTGGGCTGGGACGTGGAAGCGACCGGCATCATGAAGGGCACGAAGAACCTGGAAGCGGCCAAGAAGCTGGCTGACTTCTCGGCAAGCCCCGCTGCCATGGCGCTGTACGAGAAGAATTTTGCCGTGGTGGCCACGCCCGGTTTCTCCAAGCCGGATCCGCTGCTGCCGGCCGACTACGAAAAGCGCCTGATCAAGAACGACTTTGCATGGGCCAGCGCCAACCGTGACCGCATCCTCGCCGAGTGGACGAAGCGTTACGACGGCAAGTCGGAGAAGAAGTAAGCGATGCAAGCTCCCGTATCTCAAGGGAGCCTGGATGCCAGCACCGACGTCGCCATCGTCGGGGCTGGCATTCTGGGCTTGGCGCACGCAGCCGCGGCCGTCAAACGCGGCCTGCGCGTGACGGTGTTCGAGCGCAGCGACATTGCCGTCGGCGCGTCCATCCGCAATTTTGGGCAGATGCTGGTGACCGGCCAGCCGCCCGGCATCATGCTGGACCTTGCGCGCGAAAGCCGCGCCCTCTATCTCGATTGGGCCGACAAGGCCGGCATCTTTGCGCGCGCGAACGGTGCGTTGCTGTTTGCCCGCAATGCCGCAGAAGAAGCCGTGCTCGACGAGTTCATGGCAACGCGCGCACCGGGCTTCGGCTACAACGTCAAGCTGTTGCGCAGCGCAGACCTGGCGAACCTCTACGATGGCCGCTTCCTGCGCCACCGCGCGGCGCTCCAGGGCTTCGACGACTTGCAGCTCTATTCGCGGGAAGCGATTCCTGCGTTGGCCTCGTGGCTCGCCACACAAGGCGTGCGTTTCCATTTCGGTACGCTCGTGCGCCATGTGGAAGGCGGCCGGCTGGAGACCACCGCCGGCGTATGCAACGCCCAGCGCGTCGTCGTCTGCAGCGGTCACGATTACCAGACGCTGTGCGCCGATCAGCTTCGTGTTCTGCAACCGCAGGTGTGCCGCCTTCAGATGCTGCGCGTCACGCCCGAAGACGGCTTCCGCCTGGAGCACGCTGTGCTGACCGGCCTGTCATGCACACACTACGGTGCATTTGCGGATCTGCCGACCGCGCGCGCGCTGGCCATGCAGATCGAGCATCAGCGCCCCGAGCTGGCGCGTCACGGCATCCACCTGCTGGTGAGCCCCACGCCATATGGCGACTGGATCGTTGGCGATTCGCACGATTACGGCCAGGACGCCCGCCCGTTCAATGCCGAGTCGGTCGACAACCTCATGCTGGATCTCGCTCGCGACACCTTCGGCAGCAAGCTGCGCGTGGTGGAGCGTTGGCAGGGCGTGTATGGCGCCAAGTGCCATGTGCCGGGCAGCGGCGCATTCTCCATCACCCGCGTCGACGACCGCACCACGGTCGCACTGATGCACAGCGGCATTGGCATGAGCGTCGGACCGGCGCTGGCGCATCGGCATATGGATGCGCTCGTCGACGACACCGCGCTGCCGCAGTGGACGCCGCCGGCCAGCACGCCCGCAACAATGGCTGCCTGACGGAGCGTCGTTCAGTGCAGGATCGCCCGCACGGTTCACCCCGCGCGGGCGTTTTTGTTTTCAGGCGGCAAAGAGTTCGACGATCGGCCAGCCGCGCGATTCGGCCACGGCACGCAAGGTGTTGTCGGGGCTCACGGCCACCGGGTGTGAAACCGCCTCGAGCAACGGCAGGTCGTTGCGCGAATCGCTGTAGAACACGGTGCGCGAGAAGTCCGTCATGCGCTGGCCGCGCTGTGCGAGCCACTCCGTCACGCGCACGATCTTGCCGGCACCAAACGTGGCCGTGCCGAGCGGATTGCCCGTGAAGGCGCCATCGCTGTGGCCGTTGACGGTCTCGCCCTCCACCGCCAGCAGATGCGGCACGTTGAATGCCGCAGCGATCGGCTCGGTCAGGTAGCGGTGCGTGGCGGTGACGATGCAGCACAGGTCGCCGGCGCGCAGGTGTGTGTCGACCAGTTGCCGCGCGCGCGGCAGCATGGCCGGCGTGATGATGTCGCGCAGGAACGTGGCACGCCAGGCGTCGAGCCGCGTGCGCGGATGCTGGGCCAGCAGGCCGAGCGAGAAACGCGCGTGTCGCGCAAAGTCCAGCGTGCCGTCGCGGTATTCCCGCATCCACCGTTCGTTGGCTTGCTCGAAGACGCTTCGGTCCACCGCGCCCTGGGCGACCAGAAAGCGGCCCCATTCGTATTCGCTGTCAATGGGCAGCAGGGTGTGGTCCAGGTCGAACAGGGCAAGCGATTGCATACAGCAGGCGGGCGGGGGCGGTTGAAAAACCGCGAGGTTACGTCCCTAGCGCGTCGCGGCTGTGTCCATCGCCATAACTTTGGCGATGAACGCATCGGCCTTTTTATTGGGTGTTTGCGCAAGCTGCGGGTTCAGGCAGTCGAGGAACGCCCGCACCAGCCGTGCATCCTTGCGCTCCTTCAGAAAGTACAGGTATTCGTGGATGATCGGCGCGTGGTCGGCAAACGGCAGCACGCGCACGTCGGGCCGGCGCGGGGCTTCACGGGCGGGCACGATGCTGCAGCCCAGCCCCAGGCTGATCGCCTCGTAAATGGCTTCGCGGCTGCCGATGATGCTCGTGCTGGCGGGCTCGATGCCGGCCGCAGCGAACGCGTCTTCGGTAACGCGGCGCGTGACGGAACCCGGCTCGCGCATCAGCAGCTGGCAGCCGGTAATGTCGCCCAGCGTAATGCTCGGGCGCCGACCGAGCGCGTGGTCCAACGGCACGACCAGCACCATCGTGTCCTCGGCCAGCGTGATGCGATGCAGGCGTTCGTCGTCCACCGCGTGAGACGACACCGCCAGGTCGATGCGCACCTCCGAAAGCGCCTCCAGCATCTGCTGCGAGTTGCCGAATTCGATGGTGATTTCGATGGTCGGATGGCGCGTGCGAAATGCCGCCACGCTGGGCAGGATGTAGTAAGGGCCCGTGGCGCCCACGCGCAGGTTGCCGGTGCGCAGATCGCCGGCATTGCGCAGGAGAAAATCGACGTCGCCTTCCTGCTGGGCGAGGCGTTCGACGATGGGCATGAGGCTCACACCCAGATCGGACAGGTCCAGCCGGCTGCCGCGGCGGTGGAACAGCTCCACGCCGTACATCTCTTCGAGCTGGCGGATGCGCCCGGTCACGGTGGGCTGCGACAGGCGCAGGCGCTTGGCGGCAGACGTGACGCTGCCCTGGCGCGCCACCTCGAAGAATGACATCAATAGATCGCCCAGCATGGTTGTGTTTCCCTGATATGTCTTTTTTGATCGTCAGGCCGCTCAGTCTAGGCAGCGTTTGTGACGCTACATGCGGTGAAACCTTACGGTCAGCCATGGGCCGATGCGCGGGCGGGCGGCCACTGCCGCGTGCAGGTCGACGTGGCCCGGGCGGCATTGAAAAGGCGGCGTGCGCGAGGACGGCGCGGGCGCACATCGTGCTACCGTGTTGACCTATGCGCGTAACAGAGGAGAGGCCATGCCGGTGCTGAAGGTCGATGTCGTCACAGCAGAAGAACGGCTGTACGAAGGCAACGCCAAGTTCGTGGTGATCCCCGGCACCGAGGGTGAACTGGGCATCCTGCCCGGCCATGAGCGTCTGCTCACGCGCTTGCGCCCCGGCACCGTGCGCGTCACGCAGGAAAACGATGAAGAGGTGATCCTGTTTGTGGCCGGTGGCTTTGTCGACGTGCAACCCGAACAGGTGATCGTCCTGGCCGACACCGCTGTGCGCGCGCACGACCTGGACGAGGCCAAAGCCGAGCAGGCCCGCAAGGCGGCAGAAGAGCACATGCAAAACAGCAGCAGCAAATTCGACTACGCCCGCGCCCAGGCCGAACTGGCGGAAGCCGTTGCGCAGCTGGCCGCCATCGAGCGATTGCGCAAGCGCCGCCGCTGAATTTGCCATCACATCCGCGCTAGAGCGTCGTCCCGTCCTCGGAGGGGTAAAGAACCGCGCCGCGCCTCCGTTTTAAAGCAGAACTATCGAAATCCCGCTGAGCGTCCCCAGAGACGTGATCGGTTCTGCCGGTTCTGCTGATGCCGCCCTTTGTTGTGATTGCCCGTGCGCTTGCGCCGGGCTGCCGGAGACACCCGAGTGCCGAGCTCTCATGCGCGTCGCCCAGGCACTTGCCCCGCACGCTGACGGAGTCGAAGCGAATCGCGCAAATGTTTGCGGTGGCGGGTACGTTGCTTTCCACGGGCGCGCTCGCACAGACGGACGTGGCCGACCTCACTGCGTTGCCCATCGAGCAGCTCATGCAGGTGCAGGTCGTCACGAGCGCATCCAAGTACGCACAGGCGGCCAATGAGGCGCCGGCCAACGTTTCGGTCGTCACCGCGGCGGACATCAAAGCCTATGGCTGGCGCACCCTGGCCGACATCCTCGGCAGCCTGCCGGGCCTCTACACCAACTACGATCGCAGTTACAACACGCTGGGGGCGCGCGGCTTTTTGCGTGCGGGCGACTACGACACCCGCTTCCTGCTGCTGATCGACGGCCATCGCACCAACGACCCGATCTTCGACCAGGCGGCCGTCGGCACCGAAGCCATCCTCAACGTCGACCTGATCGAGCGCGTCGAGTACGTGCCGGGAGCGGGCTCGGCGGTGTACGGATCGAACGCGCTGTTTGGTGTGATCAACATCATCACCAAGCGCGGCCGTGACATCGACGGCGTGCAGGCCAGTGCATCGACGGGCAGCGCCAATGCGCGCGACGCCCGCGTGACGTGGGGCAAGCGGTCCGAGAACGGTGCCGAATGGCTGCTGTCGGCCAGCGTGAACGACGCCCCCGGCCGTGACCTCTACTTTCCCGAGTTCAACCAGCCGGGCGTGAGCGACGGTGTGGCCCGCGGCATGGATTTCGACCGCGCCAAGCGCCTGTTCGCCAAGGGCAGCTTCGGCGAGTTCGGGATGACGTTCGGCTACGTCGATCGCACCAAGGGCGTGCCGACGGCCCCGTACGACCAGAGCTTCAACGACCCGCGCTCGCGCGCCGTCGATACACGGCACATGTTCAACGGCACTTGGCAACACGCCGTGGACGACACCACCGACGTGTCGGCCCGGCTGTTCTGGGGGCGGTATGCGTCGCTGGGCGATTACACATACAACCCGCCCCCGGCCGGCATCAACCGCGATGTGTTCGATACCGCGTGGTACGGCACGGAACTGAAGCTGGTGACGCGCCGCATCGAGCGCCACACGCTGGTCATGGGCACCGAGCTGCAGCGCGACTACCGTGATGCAATGCGCAATTTCGATACGGCGCCGTACGTCAGTTACCTGGACGACCATCGCACCAACAATCGCGTGGGCGTGTATGTGCAGGACCAATTCATGCTCCATCCGGATTGGCTGCTGGATACGGGCCTGCGCTACGACCACACGAGCTTCACGCCGGGCATCTTCAGCCCGCGCGTGGGCCTGATCTGGCATGCCGCTCCCACGACCACCGTCAAGGCGATCTATGGCATGGCCTATCGTGCGCCGAACGATTACGAACTGAACTACCAGACCACGGCGCCCGGGGGCCAGCAGGTTGCGCATGGGCTGTCGGCCGAACGCATCCGGACGTATGAAACAGTTGTCGAACAGCAAGTTGCCGCGGGCGGCAAGGCCACGTTGTCGGTGTTTCAGAACAACGTTTCCAACCTGATCAGCCAGAGCGACGACCCGAACACCGGGCTGCTCTTTTTCAGCAACGTGGCGCGCGTGCGCACGCGGGGCGCAGAACTGGGCTACGAGCAGAACTGGCCGGGCGGCACGCGCCTGCGCACGAGCTACAGCTTCCAGCGTTCCGAAGACATGGACTCGGGTCAGACGCTGGCCAATTCGCCGCGTCACATGCTCAAGATCAACGCCACCGCCCCCGTCTGGCGCGACGACTGGCGCGCCGGGGTCGAGGCGCGGTACATCAGCAATCGGCTGACGACGACTGGGCAGGTCGGCGGCTACTGGATCGCCAACCTGACCTTGCTGGCGGGGCGGCTGGCACCGAATCTGGAGATGTCGGCCAGCGTCTACAACCTGTTCGATCGACGCTACGCCGATCCGGCCGGACCGGAGCAACCGCAGTCGGCCATCGAGCTGGATGGACGTGCCTTTCGCCTGAAATTCACCTACACGTTCCGATGAACACCCCGCACGGCAGCGTCCGACGCGCACGAAGACCAGGCCCGCGCAGGTTCTGCGCGGTGCTCGGCGCCGTGCTGGCGGGCGTGGCATGCATGGGCGCCACGCAGGCGCAGATGCAGGCCAGCGAAGTGCAGGTCAAGGCGGCGTTCATCTACAACTTTGCGCTGTTCACCAACTGGCCGGCCGACGTCATGCAGGCCGATGCCCCGATGGTGGTGTGCGTCACCGCCCAGCACCCGTTGCAGGCGGCCTTGGAAAAACTGACAGGAAAACCCGTGCGCGGACACCGCCTGGAAATCCGAAAGATCAACGACGGCGCCGTCGCCGGCTGCCATGTCCTGGTGTTCGACGCGCGCGCCTCGAACGGTGTGCGCGTCGATCCGGCCACGCCCGTGCTGACGGTATCCGACAGCCCGAAAGGCCAGCACGCCGCCGGCAACCCCGACCCGATGATCGCGTTGGCGCTGCATGAAGACCGCGTGGTCTTCGACATTGATGCGGTGGCCGCACGGCAGGCGCGTCTGCAGCTCAGCTCCCAGCTGTTGCGCCTGGCGAGGAGCGTGCAATGAGCGAGTCCATCACGACCTCTCGGCCGCGGCTGGGCCACTCCGTGGTGCGGGCCAACATGGCCGGTGCCGGTGCGGCGCTGACCATCGCCGGCTTCCTGCTGATCGTGTTCCAGTTCATCGCGCTGCATGCGGCGCTGGTGCGCGACGTGCACGTGCAGGCGCGCATCGTTGGCGCCAACAGCGTGGCCGCGCTGCTCTTCAATGATCGCCGGGCGGCGGAGGAAACACTCGCCGCACTGGAGGCATCGCCATCGCTGCGTGCCGCCGGCATCTTCAGCGCACTGCGCAAGCCGTTGGCGCTGTATCAGCATGGGGACGCCGCACCGGTGCGTGCCCCCGATGCCGCCATGCTGCGCGAGTCGGACGTATCGACGCTCACCACGCTGGAAGTAGTGGAGCCGGTGGAGTCGGAACGCCGCGTGATCGGCTATGTCGTGGTGCGCTCGAGCCTCAGCGAGCTGTACATGCAACTGCTCGGCTATGCGGTGCTGACCGTATCGGTGGGCATCGGCGCAATGGGCCTCGCGTATCTGGTGATCGCACGCATGCGCCGCGCGGTGCTGCAGGCGGAGGCGCATCTGGACTACCTCGCCCACATCGATTCGGTGACGGAACTGCCGAACCGGCACGCCTTCAACGAACGCCTGCAAGTCTCGCTCAAGCGCGCAGGCCAGGCGGGTGCGGTGGGGCTGCTTCTGCTGGATCTGGACAACTTCAAGGTCGTCAACGACACGCTGGGCCACAACAACGGCGACCGCCTGCTGCGCCAGGTTGCGCGGCGGCTGAACGACGTGATCGACCAGGCCAACCTGCGTGCCGTGTTGTGCCGCATCGGCGGGGACGAGTTTGCGGTCATCGCAGAACTGTCGGGGCGCGCGCAGATTGCCGAGGCGGAAGCGGCAACGCTGGCCGAGGGATTGGCCAAGCGCGTTCTGGCTGCGCTGGCGGCGCCGTTTGCACTCGACCTGCACCAGATCTACGTGACGGCCAGCGTGGGCGTGAGCCTGTATCCGCATGACGCGCGCGACGTGCAGGTGCTGACGCGCAACGCCGACACGGCCATGTACCACGCCAAGAACCGCGGCAAGAATGCCGCCGCCAGTTTCACGTCGGAGATGGACCAGCAGGCGCGCCGCCGCCTGCGCGTAGAAGCCGACCTGAGGCGCGCGCTGGACCGCGAAGAATTGCTGCTGGCCTACCAGCCGCAGGTGCGCCTGCGCACCGAAGGCGCACACGACGCACCGATCTCGAAGGCGAACGTCTACGGCGTGGAAGCGCTCGTGCGCTGGCGCCATCCGGAGATCGGGCTGATCGGCCCGGGCGAGTTCATCGCCGTGGCGGAAGAAACCGGGCTGATCGTGCCGCTTGGCCTCTGGGTGCTGCGTACCGCGTGCCAACAGGCGGTGCGCTGGATGCGCGAAGACGGCATCACGCTGCGGGTGGCCGTCAACCTGTCGGCCCGGCAGACGCGCGACCCGGCGCTCGTCGAGAACGTCATGGACGTGCTGCGCGAAACCGGCCTGCCGCCGCATCAGTTGGAACTCGAAATTACCGAGAGCGTGCTGATGGAAGACATCGAGGCCAACATCGCGCTGCTCGAATCCCTGCACGCGGCCGGCATCAGCCTGTCCATCGACGATTTCGGCACCGGCTATTCGTCGCTCGCGTATCTGCAGCGTTTCCCGATCCAGAAGCTCAAGATCGACCGCAGCTTCGTGCAGCGCATGCCCGGCGACGGCGAGGCCATTGCCGGTGCGGTGATCGCCATGGCCCACAGCCTGCGCATGCAGGTCGTGGCCGAAGGCGTGGAAGATCCCGAGCAGCTCGCGTTGCTGCGCGACGCCGGCTGCGACCTGGGGCAGGGCTACCTGTTCTCGCGCCCGCAGCAAGCCGACGCGTTGCTGGCGTGGCTCAACCGGCTGGACAGCCCAGAGGACGACGGCAGCGCCGTGTTTGCCGACGGCGAAGCGGCGCCGCGCGCGTCGTTGCCGTCGTCGTTGGCCGGATAACTTCTCCCGAAAGACCGTTTTCAGAATTCACCTATTTGGTATACTAACCAAGTAGGTTAATTTGGCGTGCATGGAAAAACGTACGCCACACGCCAAGCTGTCGCTTATTCGTGAACTGATCCGATCGGGCAGCGTACGGGCGACACGCAGTGCATACGAGGGGGCGCTCGAACTCGGCATTACGGATCTGGCGGGCATGTGCGCAGTCGTCATGACGCTGACGCCGCACTGCTTCTACAAGAGCATGACGACCCATGCCGACCACCGCGTGTGGCAAGACGTCTATCACGCCAAGGCGCAGGGCCAAGACGTCTACCTGAAGCTGACCGTTGTTGATGGCGTGCTGATCGTTTCCTTCAAGGAGCTTTGACCATGAAATGCCCGAGCTGCGGTGCCGCCGAGCTGGTTCATGACACCCGCGATGTGCCGTACGCCTACAAAGGCGAGACGACTGTCATCCCATCCGTCACTGGAGCGTTCTGCCCTGCATGCGACGAGATCGTGCTCGAACGCGGGCAGGGCGACCGGTATGGCGAACTGGTGTCGGCGTTTCAGCGCCAGGTGAATGCCGGCTATGTTGATCCGGCCTACATTGCGGCGGTGCGGCGCAAACTGAATCTGGACCAGCGCGAGGCCGCCGAGATTTTTGGCGGCGGCGTCAATGCGTTCTCGCGCTATGAGACCGGGAAGACGAAACCGTCTCTGGCGCTGGTGAAACTCTTGAAGCTTCTCGACCACCACCCCGATCTGCTGGCTGAAATCAAGACAGCTTGATCGCCCTCCAAAGAAAAAGCCCGCCAATGTGCGGGCTTTTTTTTCGACCACCATCGGGCACGTTCAAGCAGCCGCCCGCCGCGCCGCGCGCGTTGCCCCCGCCGTCAGCACCACCACGGCCGCGAGGATGATGCCCGTTGCGCCCAGCGTCTGCGGCGCGACGACTTCATCTGCCAGCCATGCGCCCATCAGCAGGGCGATGGGCGGGTTCACATACACGTAGCTTGTCGCCATGACGGTGGACACGCGTTCCACCAGCGCCATGTAGGCCGTGAATGCGATGGCCGAGCCGAACACCACCAGGTAGCCCCACGCAAGCGCGGCATGCATGCCGATGTGGCTGGGCCACGTTTCGCCGGTGAGCAGGCTGAGCACGACGAGTGCCACGCCGCCAAAGGCCATCTCCAAGACGAACGCCGTCATGCCCTTGGGCATGTCGATGCGCTTGGAGAGCTGCGAGCCGAACGACCATGACGCAATGGCGGTAGTCAGCGCCAGCACGCCCACCGTGCTGGCCTGGAATTCTGCGCCACGAAACAGCACCGCAATCCCGATGCTGCCCAGCGCGATGGCGCCAATCTCATAGGCACGCAGGCGGCCGCCGGCCAGCAGCGTCCAGAGCGTGGAGAACAGCGGCATCGACGCGATCATCACCGTGGTCGCACCCGACGAGATGGTCTGCTCGGCCACCGCCGTCATGCCCATGCCGCCCACCAGCATGAACGCGCCGATCAATGCGCAGTTGCGGACTTGGCGCGCATTCGGCCGCTCTTCGGGCTGCTTGCGCTGTCGCAGGATGACGAGCGGGGCGAGCAGCACCGCCGCAGCCAGAAAACGCGAGCCCATCATCAGGAAGGGCGGCAGATCGGTCAGCGCAAAGCGGATGGCGAGATACGTTGTGCCCCACACCACGTAGGTGATGAGCAGGCACAGGGCAATGAAGGGGGACATGACGGAACCTCTGCGAGGAAGTCCCGATGCTACTCAACGCCGGCTTATGCGCAAAACGAGTTTTGTTATCGCTCGTTGTGAGCGGCGTTAGCAAGCAAGTGAGGCGGAGGCGTATGTGGAGTTTGAGACCCCAATCACGGGGTTCCAGACCTCACGTTTGGGGTTATGGACCCGGCGTGCGGGGTTTGGAACCCCATGCATGGCGTTCCGAACCTCAATGCTGGCGTTCGGACTACGAGATATCGAGGTTCTGAACGCCACCGGTCACGTTCCGAACGCCACCGGTGGGGTTCGGAACCTCAAGCGTGGCGTCCGGAACCTCAAGCGTGGCGTGTTGGAACCCCAAGTGTGGAGTTCAGAACGCCAAGCGTGACGTTCCGAACCTTGGCGGCCACTCAGATGACCCGGAACCCGTGCGTTCCGTCGCGCCGCAGCTGCTCCACCAGACCGAACTCCCAGTCGAGGTAGGCCTGCATGGCGGTGCGCGGCGCGCTCGTGCCCTCATACGGGCGGCGGTAGCGGTCGATGCGGTCTGAGGCCAGGCGGGTCTCGCCGGCTTCAACGGGCAGGCCGGCGGCCACCCATGCTGCGGTGCCTCCGTCGAGCACCCAGACCTCGGCCTGCGTCAGCTTGGCAAGGTCGGCGGCGGCAAAGCGGGCGAGCTGGCTGGAGCCGCATGTGAGCACGTAGCGGCGGGCCGCCGGGATGCGCGCCAGCGCTGCGGGCAAGTCCGAGCGCACGGCAAACCACGCCCCCGGAATATGCCGCGCAACGTAGTTGGCGCTGCGCGTGACGTCGATGACGGCGGTGTCGCCTGCTTCCAGCCAGCCGGCCAGGGCGCGGGCGTCGACCGTGCGCACGGCCGGAGGTTGTGGAGCGGGCGTCTGCCACGTGCCGGTGACGCTGCGCTCGCTGGCGTCGACGGGGTCTACGACATAGACCTCCCAGCCCATCTGTGCGAGCCACGAGGCGGACATGTCGGCGCGCACGCCGTCGTCATCGGCCAGGACGATACGGGCGCCGCGCACGGCAGCCGTGTGGTCGGTTTCCTGCACGAGCTGGCCGCCGGGCGCGCTGGCAAAGCCGGGCAGGTGGCCGGCGGCATATTCCTCGGGCGTGCGTACGTCGAGCTTGTAGACCGTGCGGTCCGGTGTCTCGAGTTTGGCAACCTCAGCCAGCGCAATGCGCGGCACGTTGGCGCGTTCGGCCACGGCGCGTGCATCGGCCTGGGCCTGCGCGCGCGTTTCGGCAGACACGTCCTGCGGGTGACGGCGGCTGGCGCCATGGTCCAGCACCTGATCGGCCAGCAGCCAGCCGATGGTGCCGTTGCGCAGTGCCGCCACCGGGTTGGGGATGCCAGCATTCACGAGCGATTGCGTGCCGATGATGCTGCGCGTGCGGCCTGCGCAATTGACGATGACCTGCGTGCTCGGGTCCGGCGCCAGCTCGCGAATGCGCAATACCAGCTCGGCGCCCGGCACGCTCGTCGCCGTGGGGATGCTCATGGTCTGAAACTCTTCATAGCGGCGCGAATCGACGATCACCACGTCGCGCTTGGCATCAAGCAGCGCCTTGACCTCCTGCGCGCTGAGCGATGGCGTGTGGCGCTGCGCCTCCACGTATTCGCCAAAGGCCTTGCTCGGCACGTTCACGTCCTGGAACACTTCGCCGCCGGCTGCGCGCCAGCCATCGAGGCCGCCTTCGAGCAGGTACACGCGCGTATAGCCGAGTTCAGCCAGCTTGGCCGCCGCGCGCGGGGCGAGGTCCACGCCATCGTGCACGCCGTACAGCACGATCAACGTATCGCGGCGCGGAATGCGCGACCACGCTTCCAGCTCCAGCCGGGAGAGCGGGAGGTTGGCTGCCCACAGCGGATGCGCCTGGGCATACGGGTCTTCCTCGCGGACGTCGACCAGCGCGATCTCTTTGCGGGCCAGCAGGGCGGCGCGCACGTCGGCATACGCCAGTGTCGGGACGTGGGTTTCGGCCAGCGGTGCAGCGACCGGCGATTCGATGGCGTCGATGGTGGTGCTCATGATGCAGGCGTGTCCTTGGAACGGTCCCAGAGATTGGGCAGATGGGTATTCGAATAGCCGGAGACGAAAGGCTTGCGCTCGCCGTCTTCCGTATAGACGGAGCGGTGGATCCCGCCGATGTTGCCGCCGTAGACGTGGATGCTGATCGACGTGCGGTCGTCAAAGGCGTTGTGCACGCGGTGGATGTCACCCACGCGCGGTGAGACGTGTTCTACAGCGCCCGGCTCCAGGCGGATGGCCGGGCCGTCGGGTTGCGGTTTGCCTTGCGCGTCGAGCTTGAACGGCTGCGAGTATTCAGCGCCGCGCAGCATGCCGATCAGGCCCCACGTGGTGTGGTCGTGAATGGGTGTGCGCTGGCCGGGGCCCCAGACAAAGCTGACGATGGAAAAGCGCTCGCCCGAATCGGCATGCAGCAGGAACTGCTGGAAGTGCTCGGGGTGCGGCTGCGCGTATTCAGCGGGCAACCAGTCGTCGCGGGCGACAAGCGCGCCGAGCAGGGCGCCGGCACGCGAGAGGATCTCGGCTTCGGTCGGTTGCTGATCCAGCAGGCGCGACAGCGCGGTCACGAAATCACGCAGCGGTGCGATGGACTGGGTTGCGGGCGCCGCAGAGGAAGCGGCAGCGGAAACAGCAGCGGAAGCGGCAGCGAGGGCGGGCGTGCTCATCGGCGGGTTCCTGATGTGGGGTTTCGATGCATCTTGCTGGACTTGATGGGCGGCGTCCAGCTAAACCCCGAGCGCAGTGCGGCCGGCTGCCAGCAGGATGGAATCGTTCTGCGGCGTGTGGATGCGGCTGCACAGCACATCGCGATAGTGGCGCTCGAGCGGGTTGTGGCGCGACAGCCCATGGTTGCCGGACAGCTGCAGCGCCAGCTCCACGGCGCGGATCGCGTTGCTGGTGACGGTGTACTTGAGCAGCCCGCTGTCGGTCATGGAAAGCGGCGAGCCTGCATCTGCGGCCTCGGCTGCGTGATCGAGCAGGACGCGGTTAGTGCGCAGCGCGGCCGCAATCTCGCCTACGGCTTCCTGCATGCGCGGCAGCGTGGCGAGCGGCCCGCCCAGGTTGGCCGGCGCACGCGTGTTCAGGAACGCGACAAGCCAGTCGCGCGCGGCCTGGGCCACGGCGTCGTACAGGCTGCCGAGCAGCACGTTCATCCAGGCTTGCTGGTCGAGCTGCGCGCTGGTGTCGGCTTGTGCAGCACCGTGTACCGGCCATTCAGCAGCAGGGCGGATGTCGACGGCGTGGTCGAGCGGAATCTCCACATCTTCCAGGACGACGTCGTGGCTGCCCGAGGCACGCAGGCCGAGGTGGTTCCAGGTTTCTTCAATGCGGATGCCAGGTGTTTCGGGCAACGGGCGCGGCACGAGAAAGATCCCCACGCGCGGCTCGGCTTCATCGGTGCGGCCCCACACGGCAAGCCAGCGCAGCGCAGGGCTTCCGGTGCTGTAGAGCTTGCGGCCCCGGATGCGCCAGTTGTTGCCCACACGCGTTGCCACGGTGGCGGGCAAGCCACCGCGTGCGGGCGTGCCCAGGTCGGGCTCTACGCGCAACGCGTTGATGAGCGCACCTTCATTCAGGGCGGTGGCAAACACCTGTTGCCTGACATGCGCCGGCCAGCGTGTATCGGCACGCGCGATGGCGCGGTGCTGCAGGTATGTCATGGTCAGCACCAACGCGGTGGCTGCATCGGCATGGGCGATGGACGCAATGATCTGGCGTGCCGTCTGCAGGCCGGCGCCGCCACCGCCATGCGTTTGCGGGATGACCTGTGCAATCAGGCCCGAGGCGTGCAGCAGCGCGAAGTTGTCGTGCGGGAAGCTGCCCTGCACATCATGCTCTGCGGCTGACGCGGCCAGCTGCGGAGCAATGGTGGCCAGCACTTCGGCAAGCCGGTCGGGCGGCGTTGGCAGGCGATGCAAGGGAGCGGGCGACATGGCGATGCAATGTGCGAGGCAGGTGACATTGGCGCACAGCGTATCCGGGTTGCCACGCGCCGCGAACGACCTATGCCGTATATGCAGCGTTGAAATTATTCGTTAGTGCAATGCGGGTGGTGACGTAACTTCATTCGCATTCATGGCGGGGCGCATTGCCTCGCCAGTCTTCTAACGATATGCGGAATGGAGCCAGCATGAGCGTCGATTTCATCGGCATGATCCAAAGCCAGAAGCAGTCGGAAATTCACCCGCCCGATCCGAACGGGCCCGTGATCGACCGCGATTACGTACGTGCCTTTGCACAGGCGCACGAGCAGGCCGGCTTTGATCGCATCCTCGTGCCGCACCATTCAACGGGGCCGTCGGCCACGCTCACGATTTCGTATGCAGCCGCGTTGACGGAGCGCATCCACTTCATGCTTGCGCACCGGCCCGGGTTTACCAATCCGACGTTGGCCGCGCGCCAGATCGCCACGCTGGATCAGTTCACCGGTGGCCGCCTGGGCGTGCACTTCATCTCGGGCGGCTCCGACAGCGAGCAGCGTCGCGATGGCGACTACCTCGACCACGACCAGCGCTATGCACGCACGGACGAATACCTGGGCATCCTGCGGCGCATCTGGACAGAGTCGAAGCCGTTCGACCACGAGGGCACGTTCTATCGCTTCGAGCAAGGTTTCTCTGAAGTGAAGCCCGCGCAGAAGCCCCATGTGCCGATCTACTTCGGTGGTGCTTCGGATGTGGCCGTCGAGGTGGCCGGCAAGCATGCCGACGTGTATGCGCTGTGGGGCGAATCGCTCGACCAGGTGCGCGATCTGACGACGCGCGTGCGGGCCGAAGCCGCCAAGCACGGGCGCAGCATCCGGTTTTCTGTGTCGTTCCGCCCGATCCTGGCGGAAACGGAAGACGCCGCCTGGGCACGGGCAGAGAACATCCTTGAGCGGACGCGCGCGCTGCGTGTGCAGCAGGGCTACAGCCGAGGCGGCCCGCAACAGAGCGAGGGTGCGCGCCGCCTGCTCGCGGCAGCCGAACAAGGCGAGCGCGTCGACAAACGTTTGTGGACGGCCATCGCCAAGGAAACCGGCGGACGCTCCAATTCCACCGCGCTGGTCGGCACGCCGGAGCAGGTGGCCGATGCGCTGCTCGACTACTACGACCTGGGCGTCACCACCTTCCTGATCCGCGGTTTTGATCCGCTGGAAGACGTGGTGGATTACGGTCGCACGCTTATCCCGCGCGTGCGCGAGCTGGTCGCGCAGCGTGATGCGCAGCGCAAGGCCGCGTGAGGCACGGGCATGAGCGCAGTCCTTTCCATCGAGCGCCCGGCATCGTCCACGCTCAAGCTGAACAGCACGCCGCAGCAGAAGTTCTGGTTTGATCCGCCCGCCACGCGGCCGACGCTCGAGGCCGAGCGGCGCCATCGGCAGGAGCGCCTTGCGGGCGCGTTCCGGCTGTTTGCGCGGCACGGCTTCGACCTCGGGCTGGCGGGGCACATCACCGCACGCGATCCGGAGTTGACGGACCACTTCTGGGTCAACCCGCTGGGGGTGCATTTCTCGCGCATCAAGGTGTCGGACCTCCTGCTCGTGAACGCGCGTGGCGAGACCGTCATCGGCAACCGGCCGCTCAACAAGGCGGCGTTTGCGATTCATGCGGCGATTCACGAAGCGCATCCGCACATCGTGGCTGCGGCGCACACCCATTCGACCTACGGCAAGGCGTGGTCGACGCTGGGTCGGCCGCTGGATCCGCTCACGCAGGATGCATGCTCGTTCTATGAAGACCATGCGCTGTTCGACGACTTCACCGGCATGGTGGTCGATTCCAGCGAGGGCGAGCGCATCGCGCATGCGCTCACCAAGCCCGACGGCGGCACGCACAAGGGCGTGATCCTGAAGAGCCACGGCATCCTCACGGCCGGCCCGACGGTGGAAGCCGCGGCATGGTGGTACATCGCGCTGGACAACGCTGCCCACACGCAATTGCTAGCCGAGGCCGCCGGCACGCCGCAGCCCATCGATGCCGCCACGGCGCGCCACACGCACAGCCAGGTGGGCGGGCAGGAGGGGGCGCTCCACGCATTCGAGAGCCTTTACGCCGGCCTGGTCGCGGCCGAGCCGGACGTGCTCGATTAAGCCGTCGCCTGACAGAACACATCGAACACATCATCACGGGGAGCATTCAATGAGCGAAGAGACCGCGGGCATCTCGCGCCGCAAGATATTGCACGCAGCGGCCGCCACGGCGCTGGCCGCACCGGCATTGATCCTGGGCCGCAAAGCCTACTCGCAACAGCGCAAGCTGACATTTGCGTGGAACCATAACTCGTTTTGCCTGACGCCCATCGTGGTGGCGCAGGAGCGCGGCTTCTTCGAAAAGAACGGGCTGCACGTCGACCTGATCAACTACAGCGGCTCGACCGATCAACTGCTCGAATCCATCGCCACCGGCAAGGCCGATGCGGCAGTCGGCATGATTCACCGCTGGCTCAAGCCGCTGGAAGCGGGCTTCGATGTGAAGATCATCGGCAGCTCGCATGGCGGCTGTGTGCGGCTTGTCGGCTCCAAGGCGGCAGGTGTCACGAACCTGGCGGCGCTCAAGGGAAAGACCGTGGGCGTGAGCGATCTTGCCGCGCCGGGCAAGCACTTCTTCACCATCTTGCTGGCCAAGAACGGCATTGACCCGGACAAGGACATCACCTGGCGCCAGTACCCGGCTGACCTGCTGGGCGTGGCGGTGGACAAGGGCGAGATCCAGGCGATTGCCGACGGCGACCCGAACCTCTACCTGCTGGAGAAGCGCACGAACGGCGCCTACGTGGAACTGGCCACGAACCTCTCCGGTGAATACGCGCGCAAGGTCTGCTGCGTGATCGGCGCACGCGGCGAACTGGTCCGCAATGACCGCCCGACGGCATCGGCATTGGCGCGTTCGATTGTGCAGGCCACGGATTTCGTCAACGAAAACCCGAATGAGGCCGCCAAGGTGTTTGCCAAGTATTCGCCCAAGGTGGCGCTGGACGACTTGCGCAAGCTCTACGCCACGCTCACGTATACGCATCACCCGACCGGCGTCGACCTGCGCGACGAGATCGCCTTCTACGCGGAAGACTTCCGCCGCATCGGCGTCATCAAGAAGACCACCGATCCGCAGCGCCTGGCGCAGCACGTATACGTGAATGTGCTGGCCTGACGCACGGCGCGTGAGCTCGTGAGCACATGAGGAACACATCGACATGAGCACCATCCCGCAAACACTGGAGGCGCCCGCCGCGCTCTCCAACCCATTTGCCGATGCCGCAGAGCGCCGAGGGGCATGGCGTACCGGCGCTGTGGCCGCATTGGCCTGGGCCGCCTTCGGGCTGCTGACGTGGCGCTGGCCCAACCACGTGGTCGGCTTCAGCGACTGGGCGTTCACGGCGGAGCTGGGCGTTGCCGCGTTGATCGTTGGCATTGCGCTGTTCGTGGTGGCGTTGGCGGCGGGCCATGTGGCCCCGTTGCGCCCCGTGCAGGAAGCGCTGCAACCGGCCGGGCCATGGCTGATCGCCGTGCCTGCGGTGCTGGCGTTGTGGGAGGTGCTGACGGCCAAGTCCGGCGCATTGCCCACACCGTTCTTTGCGCCGCCGCAGGCGTTGATCGAGGTCTATTCGGAAGACTGGCCGCGTCTGGGCGACAGCGTGTTGAATACGCTCAAGCTGCTCGGCATCGGTTATCTGCTCGGCGCGTTGACGGGCTTTCTGGTGGGCGTGTCGATCGGTTGGTCGCGCGGGGTGGGCTACTGGGTGCATCCGGTGCTGCGCATTCTCGGGCCGTTGCCGGCGACGGCGCTGTTGCCGATCACGTTCTACTTCTTCCCGTCGAGCTATTCGGCGGCGGCTTTCCTGATCGCCCTGGCGGCCGGTTTTCCGGTGGCGGTACTCACGTGGTCCGGCGTGGCGGGCGTAAGCAAAAGCTACTACGACGTTGCGCGCACGCTGGGCGCATCCAACGCATTCCTGGTGCTGCGTGTGGCGATTCCTGCAGCGCTGCCCCAGGTGTTCGTGGGTCTGTTCATGGGGCTGGGCGCATCGTTCACGGTGCTGGTGACGGCGGAGATGATGGGCGTGAAGTCGGGCCTCGGCTGGTACCTGACCTGGGCGCAAGGCTGGGCATCGTACGTCAACATGTATGCCGCGCTGATTGTCATGGCGCTGCTGTTCTCCAGCATCATCACGCTGCTCTTCAAGGTGCGTGACCGCGCGCTGGTCTGGCAGAAGGGGACGCTGAAATGGTAGCCGTGCTGGAACGCGAGGCACCGCCATCTGCGGCCACAGCCGGGGCGCGTATCGACGTGCAGGGCGTCAGCCACTGGTTTGGCAGCCGCGCCAATCCGCTGCAGGTGCTCGACGGTGTGAGCCTGACCATCCAGCCGGGCGAGTTCGTTGCGCTGCTTGGCCCAAGTGGTTGCGGCAAGTCCACGCTGCTGCGCCTGATTGCGGGGCTGGAGCCGCCCACGCGCGGCCGTATCCTGCAGGACGATGCCCCCATCAACGCGCCGGACCCGTCGCGTGTGGTGGTCTTTCAGGATCCGACGCTCTACCCATGGCGGCGCGTGTGGGACAACGTCGCGCTGGGCCTGCAAGCGCGCGGCGTGCTCAACGCAGAGCGTGACCGCGTGGACGACGCGCTGGAACGCGTGGGCCTGGGCGGCTTTCATCGGGCGTTTCCGCATGAGCTGTCGGGCGGCATGGCGCAACGTGTGGCGCTGGCGCGTGCGCTGGTCAACGATCCGCAATTGCTGGTGCTGGACGAGCCCCTGGGCAAGCTGGATTCACTCACGCGGCTGGCCATGCAGAGCGAGCTGGTGACGCTGTGGCAACGCGCGCGCTTCTCAACCGTGCTGGTGACGCACGATGTGGAGGAGGCGCTGTTCCTGGCGCAGCGGGTGGTCATCTTCAGCCCGCGCCCGGCGCGCATCACGGCGGAACTGACGGTGGATCTGCCTTACCCGCGCCATCGCGGCGACCCGCGCTTGAGCGCGTTGCGGCACGAGGCGCTCGGTCATCTCGGCCTCGGCGAGACCTGGTAGATGGCGGCACCATCATGAGCGGACCGGAAGCGACGGTCTGGCTCAACGCGTTGCTTGGCTTTCTGCAATGGGCGCAGCACAGCGTGCTGGTGCTGCTGCACACGCTTGGGCTGACCGGCGAGTCTCACGGGCAGCCGGCATGGCCGTGGGACGTGCGCATCGCGGGCGAAACCCTGTTGATCGATCTCGGGCAAGCGCGGCAGCTTGGCCTGACGCTGATTGCCTTGATGCTGGCGTTGCTGGCCGTCGTGATCGCCGTGCTCGTGCGGCGGTGGCGGCCGGTGTCATCCGGCGTCGCGGCGGGCCTGCTTGTGGTGGCGCCGTGGCCGTCGGCGGTTGTGGTGGCGCCTGCCGTGCCGACGAGTTTCCATGTGAGCCCAACGGCGTTTTCGGTGGCGTCCATCACGCAGGGCACGCGCGTCTACAACGCCGCCTGCGCAAGCTGCCACGGCGCAGACGGCCGGGGCGAAGGCCCGCTGGCCGCCACGCTCACGCGCTGGCCGCCCACGGTGGTCGGCCCATTGCTTGGCCGTCATGCCGATGGCGAGCTGTTCTGGCACATCGCCCACGGCATGCAGGACACGCAAGGTGCGTCGACCATGCCCGCATTTGCCGGTCGACTGAGCGATGCCGATGTCTGGGCGGTACTCGACGCCATGAAGGTGCTGGCCGCGCGTGGCGGCGTGCGCGCCGGCGGCTGGCCGCTGCCGGTGGCGCTGCCTGCGTTGTCCGTGCGCTGCGGCGACGCGCTGCCGCAATCCCTGGCGACATGGCGCAATGGCCAACGCGTGCGGGTGGTGGCGGTGGATGCGGCATCGAGCACCGACATCCCGCTGGAAGATCCGCGTTTCCAGACGTTGCTCATTACGCCGGATGGCACGTTGCCACCGCCAACGCGCGCGTTCCAGGCGCGTTGCGTGGCGACAGGCGCCGACGCCTGGAGCGTCTTCGCCGCCATCGCCGGTGCTGCGCCGCAAGCATTCTCCGGCACGCAGTTGCTGGCCGATCGCAACGGCTGGTTGCGCGCACGCGGCGCTCCGGGCACGACGTGGTCCGATGCCGATTTCCTGTGCACTTCGGCCGCACGCGGAACCGCCCGCAGCACAAGCGGCCTCGATTCCTTGATCGCCCGCATGGACGCCGAACCGGTGCGCTATGTGAAAGGCGGCTTCATCCACTGACCCTCGATCGCATCGCTCCATCATCATGCCGCAACATCGACGACGTTTTCTGCAATCCACGCTGGTGCTCGCTGCCGCGCCTGCCTTGTCCATCGCGCAACCCCGCCTCGTGCTCAAGGCGGGCGACCAGAAGGGGGGCCTGCGCGCGCTGCTGGAAGCGGCCGATGCGCTCAAGGGCGTGCAGTACGACATCCAATGGACCGAGTTTCCGGCGGCTGCTCCGCTGGCCGAAGCGCTCAACGCGGGTGCCGTCGACCTGGGCCCGATTGGCGATGCGCCAGCCATCTTTGCCTTGGCGGCGGGTACGCGCATCAAGCTGATCGGCGCCAACCGATCGGACCCGTACGGCACGGCGGTGCTGGTGCGGCCCGATTCTCCGTTGAAGACCGCGGCAGATCTGAAGGGCAAGTCCATCGGTACCAACCGTGGGTCGATCGGGCATTTCGTGGCGCTCAAGGCGTTGGAGTCGGCGGGGCTGGGTCCGGACGATGCCAACTTCCGCTTCCTGCCGCCGGCGGATGCCAAGCTTGCGCTGGTCAACGGGTCGATCGATGCGTGGTCAACGTGGGAGCCCTACACGGCGATGGCCGAAACGGCAAAGCATGCGCGCGTGCTCGTCAGCGGGCGCGGGTTGTGGTCGGGCCTCAGCTACCTGGCAGCCACCGACGCTGCGCTGGCGGCCAAGCGCGATGCACTGCGCGACTTTTTGCAGCGCGTGGTGCGTGCGCAGGTGTGGTCATACCAGCATGTCGACAGCTTTTCGGCCACGCTGGCCCGCATCATCGGCATCGCGCCGGAGGCTGCGCGGCTGCAGTTCGCACGTCGACAGACGGTGTGGCGCGCCATCGATCCGCAGGTCATTGCGGAGCAGCAGCGCACGGCCGATTTCTACGTGAAGGTGGGCCTGCTCAAACAGCGGCTGGAGGTGGCCACCACGTTTGACACGGGGTTTCCACTGATCGCCTAGCGGGCGTTGCCCGAATGGGATTCCGCACTGGGCCGCGAGCCGCCATGCGGGCCCGCCGTACCCGGCGCTTCTGCGACGTTCTTGGGCAGGTTGGTGGCCGGCGTGACAGCGGCTGGCGCGTTGTTGCCGCCCTTGCCAAAGCGCGCCGCCAGACGGTCCTGCACTTCGGTCAGTTGGGCCTGCTCCTGCGCTTTCTGGGCGCGCTCCGTCTCGGCCTGCTGGGCGGCGGCGGCCTGCTCAACCGGCGTCGGCGGCGGCAGTTTGCCGTGAGCGGGATGCGGCAAGGCAACCGTGGTCAGGCCGATGGCGGCCGCGGCGAGCCAGATGGCGGTGCGTGGAATGGTCTGGGATGTTTGCGGCATGGCGGTCTCCGGGGCGGGATCGCCATGGCTGCAGCAAATGCGGTGCCGTGTGAGTTCAGCGCCGCTCGGCAAGCGCGTTGTGCAGCACCGTCTTGAGCACGTTGAAGACGGGGTTGTCGTTGTCCTTGCGATAGGCCATCCACAGTTCCACCGGCTTGGCCGGCGTCGTGCGCACCGAGCGATAGACCACGCCCTCGAAGTGCAGCATGGCCGCTGCTGCGGGGATAAGCGCCACGCCGATGCCTGCACGCACCAGCGCCAGCATCGAGTGGATCTGGCTGACGTATTCGACGATGTCGGGCAGCACCTCCGCACGCTCCAGCAGGCTGCTGACCATCTGGTGGAAATAGCGCGCCTCGTATGGCGAATACATCAGCAGTGGCTGGCCCTCGCAGTCGCGCAGGCTGGGGCGTTGCGGCCAACTGTCGGCCACCGCTTCCGGCAGGGCGATCACAAGCGCTTCCTGCGAGCACGGCACGGCGATCAGCTCGCCATGCTCCACGGGCGGGCGCAGCAGGCCGACGTCGATTTCACGCGCATCCAGCGCCGCGAGCTGCGCGCCGCTCACCATCTCCTTCAGCGTCAGCCGCACGCCCGGTGAAGCCGCTCGCACCGCGCTCACGAGCGAAGGCAATTTCCCGTAGCCGACCGATGCGGTAAAGCCGATCGCCAACTGTCCGGCCGCGCCCGTCGCCACACGCCGGGCCGTGGCCGCCGCCTCGTCCGCCAGGCGCAGGATGCGCGAGGCGTCGGGCAGAAAACTGCGCCCAGCCGCCGTCAGCTTGACCGAGCGGCTGTTGCGCTCCAGCAGTTCGGTGCCGACCTGATGTTCGAGCAGGCGCACCTGGCGCGACAGCGGCGGCTGCGTCATGTGCAGGCGTTCTGCTGCCCGCCCAAAGTGCAGTTCTTCGGCCACGGCGACAAAGCAGCGGAGTTGGCTGAGTTCAAACATCGATTCAAAACCTGTATGGATTGGGCGCGCGCTTATCTTGAAGCGGAAAGATCGCCGGTGCAAGGCTCGGCCCGAGTTCGCACTTCCGTATGCCGTTTACGTGCAGGCCGAAGGTACCGGGTGACACGGCGCTAAGCAGGCGCGGACGCACCGTCACGTGCGCCCGCAGCATCGGCATCGTCGACCTAGGGAAGACCCTGTATCAATACAAGTTCTGTATTGATCGAGTTAGTAGTTGGCTTGGACTTGAATCGATCCCGGTGCAAGAATTCGCTCACCAACAACACGCATTCATCACGAGCGAGACATGTCCCGATACAGCCCTAAAGAATTTGCCCAACAGATCGGCTCCGGTCTGCTGTCCTTCCCGATCACGCATTTCAAGGCGTCGGACCTGTCGTTCGACGAGGCAGCGTATCGCGCCAACCTGATCTGGCTGTTCAGCCACGATGCCGCTGGCCTGTTTGCAGCGGGCGGCACGGGTGAGTTCTTCTCGCTCACGGCAGCCGAGACCGATCGCGTGGTGCGCGCGGCCGTGGCGGAAACCGGCGGCAAGATTCCGGTGATCGCCCCGGCGGGCCGCGGTACGGCCGAATCGGTCGAATACTGCAAGGCCGCTGAAGCTGCCGGCGCAGACGGCATCCTGCTGCTGCCGCCGTACCTGACCGAAGCGTCGGCGGACGGCGTGGCCGCCCACGTGGAGCAGGTCTGCAAATCCACCAAGCTGGGCGTGATCGTCTACAACCGCGCCAACCAGGTCCTCGACGAGAACCACCTCGAGCGCCTGGCCGACCGCTGCCCGAACCTCGTCGGCTTCAAGGATGGCGTGGGCGACCTGGAACTGATGACCCGCATTTACGCCCGCCTGGGCGACCGCTTCACCTACGTCGGTGGCCTGCCGACGGCCGAGACCTTTGCACTGCCGTACCTGACGATGGGCGTGACGACGTATTCGTCGGCCATCTTCAACTTCGTGCCGAAGTTCGCGCTAGAGTTCTACGCCGCCGTGCGCGCGTTCGACAATGCCAAGGTCTACAAGATGCTCAACGAGTTCGTGCTGCCGTACATCCAGCTGCGCAATCGCAAGCGTGGTTATGCGGTGTCGATCGTCAAGGCCGGTATGAAGGTCATCGGCCGTGACGCAGGTCCGGTCCGTGCTCCGTTGACCGACCTGACCGACGCCGAGATTGCAGAACTGTCGACGTTGGTGTCGCGCATTGCCGAAGTGGAAAAGCTGGCGGCCTGAGCGCAACCGAAAACACAAGGAATCCTTATGCAATTGAGCGGCGAACTGTTGTTGGGTGCCGCCCGCGTAGCGGGTGGTGCCGGCAAGGTTCGCGCCATGAACCCCGCCACCGGGGAATGGCTCGAACCTGAATTCACCCTGGCCTCCAAGGCCGAGGCCGCGCGTGCCGCTGAACTGGCCGCCGCGGCTTTTGACGTTTACCGCGAGACCGCGCCGGAAACCCGCGCTGCCTTCCTGGAAGCCATCGCCAGCCAGATCGAAGCGCTGGGCGATGCGCTGATCGAACGCGCGATGGCCGAGTCGGCCTTGCCGCGTCCGCGCCTGGAAGGCGAGCGTGGCCGCACGTGCAACCAGCTGCGCCTGTTTGCAAGCGTGGTGCGTGCCGGCGATGCCGTGGGCGCGCGGCTTGATTCGGCCTTGCCGGAACGCAAGCCGTTGCCGCGCTCGGACCTGCGCATGCGCCGCATTGCGCTCGGCCCGGTGGCCGTGTTCGGTGCGAGCAACTTCCCGCTGGCGTTCTCGGTGGCGGGTGGCGATACCGCATCGGCGCTGGCAGCCGGTTGCCCGGTGGTCGTGAAGGCGCATCCGGCGCACCCGGGTACGTCCGAACTGGTGGGCCGTGCCATTCAAGCCGCGGTTGCGCAGTGTGGGCTGCCGGAAGGCGTGTTCTCGCTCATCGTGGCCGACAACGATGTGGCGGGCGCACTGGTGGCGGATCCGCGTATCCAGGCCGTCGGCTTTACCGGTTCGCGAGCTGGCGGTCTGGCGCTGCTGCGCATTGCGCAGGCACGCCCGCAGCCGATTCCCGTGTATGGCGAGCTGAGCGCCATCAACCCCGTGTTCCTGCTGCCCGATGCACTGGCCAAGCGTGGTGCTGCGCTGGGTCAGCAGTACGTGGCGTCGCTGACGATGGGTGCAGGCCAGTTCTGTACGAACCCGGGTCTGCTGCTCGCCATCGATGGGCCGGAACTGGATGTCTTTGAAGCGGCTGCCGCTGCCGCCATGGGCGATGTGGCTGCACAACCGATGCTCACCGCCGGTATCCACAGCGCCTACACGCGCGGCGTCGACAAGCTGGCCGCCGAGGCAAACGTGCGCTGCGTCGCGCGCGGGCAAGGCAGCGACCAGCCCAACCGCGGGCAAGCCGGCTTCTACGTGACCGATGCCAAGAGCTTCCAGGCGCAGCCGACGCTGCACGACGAGATCTTCGGCGCCACCGGCCTGGTCGTGCGCTGCCGCGATGCAGAAGAGCTGCGCGCGCTGGCCGAATCGCTCGAAGGCCAGTTGACTGCCACGCTGCATCTGGACACGGGCGACACGGCGATCGCACGTTCGCTGCTGCCGATTCTGGAACGCAAGGCGGGGCGCATTCTGGCCAACGGCTGGCCGACCGGCGTCGAGGTGTGCCACGCCATGGTGCACGGCGGGCCGTGGCCGGCAACGACGGATGCACGCACGACTTCGGTCGGCACGGCAGCCATCGAGCGCTTCCTGCGCCCGGTGTGCTACCAGGATCTGCCGGCCGAACTGCTGCCCGAAGCGCTGCAAGACGCCAACCCGCTCAAGCTGCGCCGCCTGGTGGATGGAAGCTGGGCCTGACGTCGTCACACGCGATTAGCAAAAAACAACACGCCGGGCCGCACAGGACCCGGCAATTTGATCCTGCTGGCACGACGGGTGCCGGCCCAAGGAGGAGACGATGGACATCAAAGCCCCCGCAGTGGGAGCGCAGGCCGTGCCGCGCGCTGAGCGCATGAGCCGTGTGCGTTTCATGATCCTCGCGATGCTGTTTATCGTGACGACCATCAATTACGCTGATCGGGCCACCATCTCCATTGCCGGGTCGGCCATGCAGAAGGAACTCGGCATCGATGCCGTGTCGCTGGGCTACATTTTTTCGGCGTTCGGCTGGGCTTATGTGATTGCGCAGATCCCAGGCGGCTGGCTGCTCGACCGCTTCGGTTCGAAGCGCGTCTACACGTTCAGCATTCTGTTGTGGTCGCTCTTCACGCTGGCGCAGGGCGCGATCGGCTTCTTTACCGGCGCCGCCGCCATCGTCATGGTGTTCTGCCTGCGCTTCCTGGTGGGCGCCGCCGAGGCGCCGTCCTTCCCGGCGAACAGCCGCATTGTGGCGGCGTGGTTTCCGGCCAATGAGCGCGGCACCGCGGCGGCCATCTTCAACTCCGCGCAATATGCCGCCACCGTGGTGTTTGCCCCGCTGATGGCTTGGCTGGTGCACGCATTCGGCTGGCATCACGTGTTTATCGTGATGGGCGTGATCGGCATCGCCATGGCGATCGTGTGGAGAGCCTTCGTGCACGAACCGAAGGACCACCCGGGCGTGAACCGTGCCGAAATCGAATACATCGAAGCCGGCGGTGGCCTGGTCAACATGGACCGAGCGGGCGTGGCCAAGAACGAGGGTCCGAAACTCGGCTACGTGAAGCAGCTCCTGCAGAACCGCATGCTGATGGGCGTGTACATCGCGCAGTACTGCATCAATGCGCTCACCTACTTTTTCATCACGTGGTTCCCGGTGTACCTGGTGCAGGCACGCGGCATGTCGATTCTGAAGGCGGGCTTCGTTGCGTCGATTCCGGCGGTGTGCGGCTTCCTGGGCGGCATCCTCGGCGGGATCATCTCTGATGCGCTGCTCCGGCGTGGTGCCTCGCTGTCAGTCGCGCGCAAGGTGCCCATCGTGCTGGGCATGCTGCTCTCCATGACCATGGTGATCTGCAACTACGTCGATGCGCAGGCCGTCGTGGTGGCGGTGATGGCGCTGTCGTTCTTCGGCAAGGGCCTCGGTGCGCTGGGCTGGGCGGTGAACTCGGATACGGCGCCCAAGCAGATTGCCGGCTTGTCGGGCGCGCTGATGAACACCTTCGGCAACCTGTCGAGCATCACCACGCCCATCGCGATCGGTTACATCGTCAACACAACGGGTTCGTTCAACGGTGCGCTGGTGTACGTCGGGATCCATGCGCTGGTCGCCATCGTCTGCTACCTGTTCATGGTCGGCGAGATCAAGCGTGTGGAACTCAAGCCGCTGTAAGCCAGGGGAGCCTCGTAAGTGACGTTGCAATCGATCGAGTCCGGCGCACGCACCCACACACCGCGGGTGACGGAGATGCAGGTGATTCCCGTCGCGGGCCGCGACAGCATGCTGCTGAACCTGTGCGGCGCGCATGCTCCGTTCTTTACACGCAATCTCGTGATCCTGAAGGACAACGCCGGGCGCACCGGCGTGGGCGAGGTGCCGGGCGGGGAGGGCATCCGCCAAGCGCTGGAGCGCGTGATTCCGCTGGTGGTCGGTCAATCGATCGGTCGTACCAACGGCGTGTTGAACAGCATTCGCCGCGCGCTGGCCGGTGGCGGCAATGCCGCGCATCAGGCGACCGTGCACCAGGTGACCTCTGCTTCGGAAGCCGCCGTGCTGCGCCAGCCGCACGAGATCAACCTGCGCATGGACAATGTCATCACGGCGGTGGAAGCGGCGCTGCTCGATCTGCTTGGCCAGTTTCTGGAGGTGCCGGTGGCAGAGCTGCTCGGTGCCGGCCAGCAGCGCGATAGCGCCCCGATGCTCGCCTATCTGTTCTACGTGGGCGACCGCCGCAAGACCGATCTGCCGTATCTGGATGGCGCGAACGGCACCGACGACTGGCTGCGCCTGCGCCACGAAGCTGCCATGACGTCCGCTGCCATCGCCCGCCTGGCAGAAGCTGCCACCGAGCGCTACGGTTTTGCCGATTTCAAGCTCAAGGGCGGCGTGATGCCCGGCGCTGAAGAGATGGAAGCGATTGCTGCCATCAAGGCGCGCTTTCCGCACGCCCGCGTCACGCTGGACCCGAACGGCGCGTGGTCGCTCAACGAGGCGATTGCGCTGTGCAAGGGCCAAGGGCATCTGCTGGCCTATGCCGAAGACCCGTGCGGCCCCGAAGCCGGCTATTCGGGCCGCGAGGTGATGGCCGAGTTCAAGCGCGCCACCGGCATCCCGACGGCCACCAACATGATCGCGACCGACTGGCGGCAGATGGGCCACGCCGTGCAGCTGCACGCGGTCGATATTCCGCTGGCCGATCCGCATTTCTGGACCATGCAAGGCTCCGTGCGCGTGGCGCAGTTGTGCGACGAGTGGGGCCTGACGTGGGGCTCGCATTCCAACAACCACTTCGATGTGTCGCTGGCGATGTTCACGCATGTGGCCGCGGCCGCGCCCGGCAACATCACGGCCATCGATACGCACTGGATCTGGCAGGAAGCCGAGGAGCGCCTGACGCGCGAGCCGTTGCGCATCCAGGGCGGCCACGTGGCCGTGCCGGAGCGCCCGGGCCTCGGCATCGAAATCGACATGGAGCGCGTCATGGCCGCCCATGCGCTGTACAAGACCCTGGGCCCTGGCGCGCGTGATGACGCCATGGCCATGCAGTACCTCGTGCCGGGCTGGACGTATGACCCGAAGCGCCCGAGCCTGGGGCGTTGAAAAGAAGCCCGTTTGAGTTTGAATCAATCACGGAGTCTGTGATGTCTGAACCGACGCTGGCCCCTGAGGCCGGCAACGCAACTGAAAAGGCGCTGACGATCCGCGTGCACGACGGTGACAACGTCGCCATCGTCGTCAACGCACGCGGCTTGCCCGCCGGCTCGGCGCTGGCCGATGGCACGGTGCTCGTCGAAGGCGTGCCGCAAGGCCACAAGGTGGCGCTGGTCGACTTGGCCGAAGGTGACGCGATCATTCGCTACAACGAGGTGATCGGTTATGCCGTGAAGCCGCTGTCGCGCGGTAGCTGGGTCAACGAGCATGCCGTGAAGCTGCCGTCTGCGCCCGCGCTGGATGAATTGCCGCTGGCCACGCGCCCCGATCCGAAGCTCGCCAAACTGGAGGGCTACACCTTCGAGGGCTATCGCAACGCAGACGGCACGGTGGGCACGAAGAACGTGCTCGGCATCATGACCAGCGTGCAGTGCGTGGCGGGCGTGACGGATTACGTGGTCGGCCGCATCAAGCGCGAGCTGTTGCCGCGCTTCCCCAACGTCGACGATGTGGTCGCGCTCAACCATGTGTACGGCTGCGGTGTCGCCATCAACGCGCCGGCCGCCATCGTGCCGATCCGCACGCTGCAGAACCTAGCGCTGAATCCGAACTTTGGCGGCGAGATCATGGTGATCGGCCTGGGCTGCGAAAAGCTCGTCCCGGAACGCCTTGTGCCGGAAAAGCTTGCGCCGGGCGGGCGCATTCCGATCGAAGTGGCCGGGACCGCAGATTCGCCGGTGCTGCGTCTGCAGGACGAAGCCTTCGACGGCTTCATCGGCATGACCGACGCCATCATGGAGATGGCCGAGCGCCGCCTGGAGCATCTCAACAAGCGCCAGCGCGAAACCTGCCCGGCATCCGACCTCGTGGTCGGGGTGCAGTGCGGCGGCAGCGACGCGTTCTCGGGCGTGACGGCCAATCCGGCGGTCGGCTTTGCGGCGGACCTGATCGTCCGTGCAGGCGGCACCGTGATGTTCTCGGAAGTGACCGAGGTGCGCGACGCCATCCATCTGCTCACGCCGCGCGCCATCGATGAAGACGTCGGCCGCGCGCTGCTGCGCGAGATGGCGTGGTACGACAACTACCTCAGCGGCGGCCAGACCGACCGCAGCGCCAACCCCTCGCCGGGCAACAAGAAGGGCGGGCTCTCCAACGTGGTGGAAAAAGCGCTGGGTTCGATCGTGAAGTCGGGCAGTACGCCCATCGTCGATGTGCTCGGCCCCGGTGAGAAAGTGCGTCGCAAGGGCCTAATCTTTGCAGCGACGCCCGCCAGCGATTTCGTGTGCGGCACGTTGCAGCTGGCCTCCGGCATGAACCTGCAGGTGTTCACGACCGGCCGCGGTACGCCGTATGGCCTAGCCATGGCGCCGGTCATCAAGGTGTCGACGCGCAAGGCGCTGTCCGAGCGCTGGCATGACCTGATCGACCTAGACGCGGGCCGCATCGCCACCGGCGAAGCGACCATTGCCGACATCGGCTGGGAACTGTTCCACCTGATTCTTGACGTGGCGAGCGGCCGCAAACAAGTCTGCGCCGACAAGCTCGGTTTGCATAACGCGCTGGCCCTGTTCAACCCCGCCCCGGTGACCTGATATGACCACTGAAATGAACCTTCAAAACGATCCGCTCGACGGCGTGACAACACGCTGCCACCGCCTGCTGCTGACTGGCGCCGCCGGCAACCTCGGCAAGGTGCTGCGCGAGCGCCTGCCCAAGTACGCCGATTCTTTGCGCTTGTCTGATATATCAAATCTGGGCGAAGCACGCACCGGCGAGGAGATCGTGCCGTGCAACCTGGCTGACGCGAAAGCCGTCGATGCGCTCGTCGCCGGCACCGATGCCATCGTGCATTTGGGCGGCGTGTCGATCGAGCGGCCTTTTGAAGAGATCCTGCCGGCCAATATCGCAGGCACCTACAACCTGTACGAAGCCGCGCGTCGTCATGGCGTGCGGCGCATCGTCTTCGCCAGCTCGAACCACACCATCGGTTTCTACAAGCAGGGCGAGGTGATCGACAGCACCGTGCCCACCAAGCCCGATGGCTACTACGGGCTCAGCAAGGTATTCGGCGAACAGCTCGCCAGCTTCTATTTCGATCGCTACGGCATCGAGACGGTCGCCATCCGCATCGGCTCTTCGTTTGCCGAAGCCAAGGATCGCCGCATGCTTGTCACCTGGCTCGGCTACGACGACCTGGAGCAACTCATCCGCCGCGCGTTGTTCGTGCCAAGCGTGGGTTTTACGGTCGTCTACGGCATGTCGAACAACCGCGACCATTGGTGGGACAACCGCCACGCCGCGCACCTCGGCTACCAGCCTACGCAGACGAGCGAGATCTTCCGCGCGCAGGTCGAAGCGCAACCGCCGCTGCCTGCCGATGACCCGGCGGCGCTGTACCAGGGCGGCGCGTTCGTCAAAGCCGGCCCGTTCGGAGACTGAAGCAATGGCATTCAACGTAGAACCGCTTGTCGAGCGGATTGGCAGCATGCAATGCGGTGTCGGCGAAAGCCCCGTCTGGCACGCCGGTGAGCAGGCGCTGTACTGGACGGACATCCCTGACCGCAAGCTGTGGTGCTGGAATTTCTTCTCGGGCCAGACCAACAGCTGGCCGCTGCCCGAGATGGCCGGCTGTATTGCCATGGCGCCCAACGGTTGGGCGATGGCGATGGAAACGGGCATCTTTCTCGCGCCACCGCCCAGCGCCGGCATCGCGCTTGGGCCCCTGCAGCGCCTCGCCACGGTGGCGCATGCTCGCCCCGACATGCGTTTCAACGACGGTCGCTGCGATCGCCAAGGCCGGTTTTGGGCCGGCACGATGGTGCTGGACACTTCGCTAGGTCTGCCGCTCGGCAAGCTGTATCGGTTTGATGCAGATGCCGCGCGCACTGGGCGCGTCGATGCCGTCATCGATGACCTGATCGTCCCGAACGGCCTGGCGTTCAGCCCCGATGGCAAGACGATGTATCTGTCGGATTCGCACGCGAGCCGCCAGACGGTCTGGGCTTTCGATTACGACGTCGACACCGGCACGCCGCACAACCGCCGCGTCTTCATCGACATGAACGCGCACCCCGGTCGCCCCGATGGCGCCGCCGTGGACGCCGACGGCTGCTACTGGATTTGCGGCAACGATGCGGGATTCGTGCACCGCTTCACGCCGGCCGGCCGCCTTGATCGAAGCATCGCCATTCCTACGTCCAAACCGGCCATGTGTGCATTCGGCGGCCCCGGGCTGGACACCCTGTTCGTGACGTCGATCCGCATCGGCGACGACCCGCTCTCGGGCGCCACGTTTGCAGTGCGCCCGGGCGTGACTGGATTACCGGAACCCGTCCTGCACCTCTGAAACCGAGTACGCCCCGCCCACAAAAACAACCGGGGGCTTTAGGAGACAACACATGAAACCCATCAAAGGCTTGCGCTGGTGGATCATCGGCCTCGTCCTCAGCGGCCTGATCATGAACTACCTGGCGCGCAATGCGCTGGCGGTGGCGGCGCCTGAAGTGAACAAGGTGCTGAACATCAGCACACAGCAGTACGGCTACATCGTCGCGGCATTCCAGGCGGCCTACATGGTGATGCAGCCGGTGGCGGGCTATGTGCTCGACGTGCTGGGCACCAAGCTGGGTTTTGCGCTGTTTGCGGCGGCGTGGTCGGTGGTCTGTCTGCTGCACAGCACGGCGGGTGGTTGGCTGTCGCTGGCGGCGTTCCGCGCCATGCTGGGGATGACGGAGGCGGCAGGCTTCCCGTCGGCGCTGCGGGCAACGGCAGAGTGGTTCCCCGCCAAGGAGCGATCGATCGCCACGGGCTGGTTCAACATCGGCTCGTCCGTGGGCGCGGTGGTGGCGCCGCCGCTGGTGGTCTGGTGCATCCTGCACGGCAACTGGCGTTTTGCCTTTGCCGTGATCGGCGGGATGGGACTGGTGTGGAGCGTGCTCTGGTTCCTGCTGTATCGCGTGCCGGCCAAGCACCATCGCTTGTCGGCAGAGGAGCGCGACTACATCCGTGCAGGCCAGGAAACGCCGGATGACAACGCGGATGCGCCCAAGCCGTCGTGGGGCAAGATCGTCAGCGGCCGCCGCTTCTGGGGCATCGCCATCCCGCGCTTTCTCTCGGAGCCGGCGTGGCAGACGTTCAACTATTGGATTCCGCTCTACATGGCCACCGAGCGCCATATGAACCTGAAGGAGATCGCGCTGTTTGCCTGGCTGCCGTTCCTGGCGGCGGACGTCGGATGCGTGCTTGGCGGCTATCTCGCGCCGTGGTTCCAGAAGCGCTTCTCGGTGTCGCTGGTGACATCGCGCAAGCTTGTGATGGTGACGGGCTGCCTGTGCATGATCGGCCCGGCCTGTATCGGTCTGGCGACGAGTCCCTACACGGCGATTGCGCTGTTCTGCGTGGGCGGCTTCGCGCATCAGACGCTCTCCGGCGCGCTGTACACGCTCACGTCCGACATGTTCGGCAAGCACGAAGTCGGCACAGCGGTCGGACTGGCGGGCATGTCGGGCTATATGGGCGGCATGCTCTTCTCGCTGGCCGTGGGCACGCTGGCCACGACCATCGGCTACAACCCGCTGTTCGTGGCGCTGGCGGTGTTCGATATCGTGGCGGCCATCCTCGTGTGGACGATGCTCAACGACAAGCAGGCGCGCCCCGTGCCGATGCAGCCCGGTGGAACGGCGCCGAGCACGGCGACTTGATTCTGCGTTTGCAGACGTGGATCAGGCAGCCTGCTGGGCAACCTTCGGATTGAGCTTGGCCGGGCTGAGCGGGTCGAAGTCGACCCACTCGCCGTTGCGCCAGCGGCCCGCGGCTTCTTCGACGTCCATGCCGCCGGCACCGGCCAGGATGCGCGCGACTTCGGCTTCCCGGTCGGGCGTCACACGCACCGCCAGCAGCACGCCGGAATGGCGTGTGCGCAGCGTGGCATCGGGCGGTTGTGCAGGCTGGGGCGCATCGCGGGTGGCGACCATGGCACCCGCCAGCGAGCCGATATAGGCGCCCACCCCGGCCGCCACCACCGAAAACAGCACGGCCACGTGCAGCGCAATCAGCACCACCACACCGGCAACGGCGCCGATCGCCGCGCCGATCGCCATCCCCTTGCCGGCGCCCGCATGTGCGCGGACGGCGCCAGGGTCGGCATTGCGGTCGCCGCCGATCGGAAACGCTGCGTGCTGGCCGGACGGGTTGACGAAGAAGACGTTCACATCGTCCTCGGAAAAGCGCTGGGCAAACAGCGCACGCGCGGCGTCTTCGGCGCGTTCAAACGTGTCGAAACGGGCTGCGACGATGAGCGACATGGGGCCTCCTGAGAAACGCATTTCCCATAGCGCAAGCAAGCGGGGGGCCTGCGGCCAAAGTCGACCCGAAGTTACCTAAAGCAGGTGATTGGCTGGGCAATTACGCGTCGCCATACTTGCGTCCCAAAGGCCCGCTCGAGGCCGTTCCATTGCCAGACAGACGATAACGAAAACGTGGCCGGCCAGAGCAAAGGGCGGCCGGCCGATACCGCCCGGCAATCCGGCGGTCTTTTGGTATTACAACGGGAGGGTGTTCATGTTCTACGGCTTTTCTGCGGTGCCGGGCGCGATCGTGCCCTATGCATACGACTGGCTGCTGGTGGGGCTGTCGTATCTCATCTCGGTGGCGGGAGCGTATGTGGGCTTGCGATGGTCAAGACGCGTGCGCAACAAGAACGGCACCCTCGACATGGACCGGCTGATCTGCGCCAGCGTGGCGCTTGGCGGCGGGGCGGTCTGGTCGATGCACTTCATCGGCATGGCGGCCTACCGGACGCCCGTCCGGATCGAGTTCGATCTCTTCATGACCATGGTGTCGCTGCTGGTGGTGATGGTCTTTGCCGCGGGCGGCCTTGTCATTGCGTCGCGCACCACGGGCCACCGCCTGCGCAACATTGCCGAGGGCGGCGTGCTGACCGGCCTGGGCGTGGCGGTGATGCATTACACCGGCATGGCCGCCGTGCACACCAACAGCAACTTCGACTGGGACATCTC
Source organism: Ralstonia flatus (assembly GCF_958439105.1). Lineage (NCBI taxonomy): Bacteria > Pseudomonadati > Pseudomonadota > Betaproteobacteria > Burkholderiales > Burkholderiaceae > Ralstonia > Ralstonia flatus. Next base: position 68,114 of record NZ_CAUDLI010000013.1, read on the forward strand.
CATCATCGGCGTCTCGGCGTTGATTGCGGTGGTGGTGTCGATGGTTGCGCTGTGGCTTGCCACAACCGTCAAGACACGCGGCCAGCAGTTCGGCGCGGCGCTCATCATGGGCGTGGCCGTCTGCGGCATGCACTACACGGGCATGACGGCCGGCACGATGATCTGCACGGGGCAGAGCTATTCGCCGTCGCTGTTCGCTATTGAAGGCAGCAACATCGGCTATGCCGTGTTTGCGCTGGCCGGCACCATCCTGATGATCATCCTGCTGATCGAGGCGTCGCGCAGCGCCAGCAGCGCCAGCAGCGCACGCGCCACTGCCTCGGGCACATTGCGCTGAAACGTGTTGCCAGAACGCCCGGCCGCGTGTTTTTCGGCCGGGCGATTCTCATGGCGGTGGCGCGCCCCGCTACAATCGCGGCCTGGCATTTGTAGATGGCGTTTGAAATGGTGCTTGGCTGGTTTGGCATTTCCACCGTGTGGCTGCTGCCGCTGGTGTGGCGGTATGTGACGCGCGCGCTGGCGGGGGAGCGGGACTTCCTCAAAGGCCGGGGCACCGTGCGGCTCTGGCTGGTGACGCTCGTCGCGCTGAGCGCCAGCGCCGCGCTTGAAGCCCTGACTTCTGGCGCCGACCCGCAGGACAAGGCGGGCGGTGCTGCCGGGCGCGCATTGTCGTCGCTGTTCTCTCACATGCTGGGCTGGACGGGCGCATTCCTCCTGATGCTCGGCGTGCTGATCTGGGTCGCCCCCATGGTCTTCGGACGATCGTGGGGCCAGGTGTTCAACCGCCGTCGCGCCGCTGACGCCGAAGCATCTTCCGACCCGGACACCCGCCACGACGAACCCGTTGACGACGGCTTGAAGCAGACTGCGCTCGGCCTCGGCGGGGCAGGGGAGACGCGCTGGAGCGGTCACGCCGGCGCTGCACAACCGACGGTGCGTAGCCGTGGTATCGAAGCCGTGTCTGCTCGCCGCCAGCCCGCATGGCAGCCACCCCCGCGCACGCGCCCCTCGCCGCCGCAACCGGGCGAGATCTGGCCACTGCTTGACGCAAAGAAGGGCGCACCGACAGAAGCGCCGGCCACTGTGAAGACGCCGCCCGCAGCTCCGCCCACTCCACCGCAGACGCCTGCGGCACGCCCAAAACCGCGTGCCACCATCGTCAGCAGCCCGTTCCATCAGCCGCAACTTGGTTTGCAAACGCAGGCGCCAGCGCCAGCCTCGGCGGCCCCGCCGCAGGCCATGCCCGCTGCTGAGCCGGTTGTCCTGCCGGAAACGACGGTGCCGGAGTTGGTGGAGGCGAAAGCCGCCGCCGCAGAAACGGCAACGGTCGACCTCGACGCCGTACGCCAAGAAGCCGAGGCGCTTCTGGCCGAACTGCGCGGCCTGATGGCGCCCGCCGCAACGCCGACGCCCGCGCAGGAGGTTGCCGAGCCGAGCGGGGAAGCGGAAGCCGAAGCCGCCCCGATTGTCGAAGTACTGCCCGAGGCGGAAGCACCGCCCGTTGCGCCGTCGATCGAGCCGGCCGCGCAGCCGGAAGTCGCGCCTGCCATGCCTGCGGCCAAGCCGCGCATCGTCTTGCCGGCCGTGGTGGGGGAGGTGGTGTCACGCGCGGCGCCGGCCGTTGCCGCAGCGTCCGTGCCGGCGCCCGCACCCGTGCCGGCTGCGGCACCTGCCGTACCGCGCATCGTCGACTATCGCCTGCCGGGCGCCGCATTGCTGACCGCTGCAACCCCCAGCGCGGAAGCCGTCTCCGCCGAGCATCTGGAAGAGACGAGCAACCTGATCGCCCAGCGCCTGGCCGAGTTCAAGGTGCCAGTCACGGTCGTTGGCGCGTCGGCCGGGCCAGTCATCACGCGGTTCGAGGTCGACCCGGCGATTGGCGTGCGCGGCGCGCAGGTCGTCGGGCTGATGAAAGACCTGGCGCGCGCGCTGGGCGTGACGTCCATCCGCGTCGTCGAAACCATCCCCGGCAAGACCTGCATGGGCCTGGAGCTGCCCAACGCCCGCCGCGAAATGATCCGCCTGTCGGAGGTCGTGAACGCGGCGGATTTCCAGTCGCACGCGTCGCACCTCGTGCTGGCCATGGGCAAAGACATCACCGGCAACCCGGTGGTGACGGATCTCGCACGCGCCCCGCACCTGCTGGTGGCCGGCACGACGGGCTCCGGCAAGTCGGTTGCCGTCAACGCGATGATCCTGTCGATGCTGTACAAGGCCACGCCCGACGACGTGCGCATGATCATGATCGACCCGAAGATGCTGGAACTCTCGGTGTACGAGGGCATTCCGCATCTGCTCGCGCCCGTGGTGACCGACATGAAGCAGGCCGCGCACGCGCTGAACTGGTGCGTGGGCGAGATGGAAAAGCGCTATCGGCTGATGTCGGCGCTGGGCGTGCGCAACCTGGCCGGCTACAACCAGAAGATCCGCGCGGCAGAACAGGCCGGCCGCAAGGTGCCGAATCCGTTCTCGCTGACGCCCGATGCGCCCGAGCCCCTCTCGACGCTGCCGATGATCGTGGTCATCATCGACGAACTGGCCGACCTGATGATGGTGGCCGGCAAGAAGATCGAAGAGCTGATCGCGCGCCTCGCACAAAAGGCCCGTGCCGCCGGCATCCATTTGATTTTGGCGACGCAGCGGCCATCCGTGGACGTCATCACCGGCCTGATCAAGGCGAACATTCCCACGCGCGTGGCGTTCCAGGTGTCCTCCAAGATCGACTCGCGCACGATTCTCGATCAGATGGGCGCCGAATCGCTGCTCGGCCAGGGCGACATGCTGTTCCTGCCGCCGGGCACTGGGTATCCGCAGCGTGTGCACGGCGCGTTCGTCGCCGATGAGGAAGTGCACCGCGTGGTCGAACACTGGAAGCAGTTTGGCGAGCCCGAATACGACGAAGCCATCCTCGCCGGTGATCCGGGTGAAGCTGCGGCGAGCGGCGATTTGTTCGGTGGCGAGAGCGGCGATGCAGAAGCCGATCCGCTCTACGACGAGGCCGCGGCGTTTGTGCTCAACACGCGCCGCGCGTCGATTTCCTCTGTGCAGCGGCAACTGCGCATCGGCTACAACCGTGCCGCGCGGCTCATCGAACAGATGGAAGCGGCGGGGCTGGTGTCGCCGATGGGGCGGAATGGGCAGCGTGAGGTGTTGGCGCCGGGAGGTGGGGAGTGACAGGCGGGTGTCTGCCACTCCTGAGGCGTGCGGCGCGACCGATTCATTGCGTCTTGCGGCAGACCTGAAGACCTTGGCCGACTGGCGCTTTCCGAGAAGCCAAGTCGGCTATCAACTGCCGGCGCAGCTCAACTTTCTGCGGCGACGTTCAACGATTGCAGCCACGCCCCGAGCTGCGCCTCGCCTTCCTCATCCAACTGCCCCGACAACACGCCATACCACTGAGCGACCGCTTCGGGCGGCAGGGTGGCCTTGAGAATCGGCAGGCTGTTTTCCAGAAAGCTCGTGAAAAACGGGATGCCGCGCATGTACAGGAAGTGCGAATCGGTGATGCGAACGTGCGCGTAGACATCGCGCAGCCAATCCAGATACGGCAATGCCTCGGCCATGTGCCCGCTCTGCGTGAGCGACGAGATGAACTGCGTGCGAGCCGTGACGCTCGACATCTCGTGCGTCTGCTCGTTGATCTCGTCGAACTTCATCAACCACGCTTCGCCGCGCTTCAGTTCGCCGCACATGACCGACGTCGTCGCCAGCTGCAGCGCGTTGTGCGCGCTGGGTTCCTGTTCGAACAACGCAAGCCAGTAAGGAAAGGCCTCGGGATAGCGGCGCATGTCCGAATAGGCGAGCGCGCATAGGCGGTTGGCGTCGGCGTGGCGATTCGCGTGGGGTGCCGCTGCGGTGATGGCCGCTTCGTACTGGCCTTGTTGGTAGGCCTCCAAGGCTGCGGCGAGTTCGGGGGCGATGTCGGGCGAGGTGTCGTCGTCTTTCGGCGGTGGGGGCGGGTTGGAGACTTGGACTTTGGTGTTTCGGCCGAATAGTTTTTTCAGTATGCCCATGGTGTTTTGTTGGTGGTGCTGGAGCGTCTAGTGATTGGCCATATTCGACGTGCAGAATCAAGACTGCTGGCCAGATTGGTCGATATCCCACTGCCAGATCGTTGCGCCATAGCTGCTCCCCTCAAACGAGGGCATGACTTCGCCCGCCTTGAAATACCGGCGGCTATTGGCCTTTGCCGGGGTTAACCACCAACCTGCTTGCGGACAAGGCTCACCAGCTTCGCATCGCAGACGGCTAAGAGGGTAGCCATCGAGGCCTAGCGGTGTGTCGAAATCGCTGGTGACGCGATCTTCTTCGCGCAGCTTCCTGCCATAGGCGACGAGGTCTTTTGGATAGACCATGTGGTCGATGGTGCTGTCGTCGAGTCCCAGTAGGAAGCAAGTAGCGCCGGCCTCGAAAGCCCAATAGCCGTAGTAGAACGCCGTGTCCTCCTGGATCTTCTTGTGCGCGTCGTACCAGCGGGCGCCGTCTTGATATCGATACCATTGTTTCAGGTAGGACTGGACGTGTGGAATCGCGGCCTCGTGGCTTTCCTGGAAGTAGGCCTCAATCAGCGTTGCATAAGGCTTATCAAATAGGACTTCTTCCATGTCCTCCTGAGGGTCGTTGACGTAATCGAGGATGAGCTGCTCGTATAGCGCATCCAGATAGCGGTTGCTGTACATGGCGGCAATGATCCGTTTAATGGACCGACCATCGCGGATCATGATGGCAATGCTGATCAGCTGCAGCGCGTTCTCGTATTCGATCTGGTTGTTGAAGTCGACTGCGCAGACTCTCAGATCAGTGTCTCCCTCCTCCTTGTACTTCTCTTTGAGGTAAAGGCGAAAAGGAACATTCAACTCATTCCAGTGAACGAATTCATCCACGACCGTGGAGAAGTTCTGCGCCAGCGTGTCAAGATCTTCGCCTGCTGTGTATTCCGTCATCCATAGCCAGAACGTGTTTGAGTAGACCCCCTGCTGGGCTGTGACGCGGTAGTAAGGGTCGAGATCTCGATGGCGTACGCTGTGGCTACGTACCTTAATGCTCTCCTCCAACTCCGCGCGGACATTCTTGTACAAGGCTCCGTATAGGAACTGCTGACGTCGCTTTGCGTGGAGGTCATCCCCGTCATTAGGAAGAAGGGAAGGAGTGTTCTGTTTTGCCATTGATATACGTCAGCAGTTACGGGTTGCGTTTAGTTCGGGGCTTTGGAGGCTGAGTAGGTTTGGGTCGAGAACTGGCGGCATGCAGTTGTTTCTGACGTATATACAGCTCAGCGATGTTATCAATCTCGTCATAAGAGAATTGATCAGATAGGCCGTGACTTGGCCGATGCTCATCGTGCAGGCTCAGATCGTAGTAGTCACCGCCTGTGAGCGCTATTGTCCCCACTTTTGCGCTGACGGCCACGTGCTCCAAGGCCCCGGGGGCGACAGTCTTCTTTAACGTGCCCCCTGCCTTTGGTGTGTAGCCTTTCGGCGTACTAGTACTGGGTATCACGAACACGACATAGACGAAGCGATTGCGCTCGTTGCCGTCTAGCATGGTGCTGGCAACACTGGCTTCCAGCCACGCCGCCGACATTTGCAGCCCTTTCTTCGGCTGCGACAACATACACCACAGCGCGTACTGGCGTTCTGTCAGGTTTGGCGGCGGCTGAAGCTTGGACGACTGCTTGCCGTCGGCCCGCTCCCGCCAGCTATCTGCCGCCATGCCAAATAGGGCTCCAGCAGACTCGGACGCCTTCGCCTCAACAAAGTGGAAGACTTTCTCGCCGAGCGACCAAACTCCATCCACACCATTTTGATTGATGCGCACAAGGTGCTCTGGGACCAATTCGGTTGGCGTGGCATGCTTGTTTTGCTCTGTCACCAACCTCTTGTTGCCTTTCCACACGGCCCCGGCGTGTTTTCCTTCGACGTGCCCATGTGGCCATGCGTTGGGAGCGTGCAGAGCCATGTGATGGTAATGGGCCATATGCTCGCCAATGAGCCCCTTGTACCGATTGCCGATCGCCTTCCAAGACGCGCGTGTCACCCGACTGGCGGTAGTCTGCGGCCCGCCACCCGGTTCAACCTGCTGGCGCTTGGTGTCCTGCTCGTCCTTGTGCTTGGCCTTCTGCTTCTCGGCCGGCGGCGTCTTCCGGCTGGCAGGTGTTTGCTCCCTTGCAGATGGGTGACTCGATTCGGCCGACCGACTGGGGCGGCTTGGTTCGTGGCCGCCGTGTGCGCCTGCAGTTCTGCTGCCGGAAGTGGCTGTCGCCGCGGCCATCGCCATTTGGGCGACGCGGTAGCCGTCTTCGCCGATCAGGTCGGTGACGAATTCCTGCAGTGCCTGAATGCCTTGTTGAATGCCTGTATGCAACGGTCCCCGGATCGATTTCAAGCCCGGGCGCAAGTCATGTGCGAGTCCTTGCACGGAATTTGGCAGCCACCAGTGAGACTGCTCCAGCTCCCCCAGCAATTGGTCGCAGCCGGTCAGAGCGTTGTCCATCTGCTGGATAGCAATTTGCGCGTTGCCCGCCCAGTCCAGCGTCCGGATAAAGGTGATGGCTTTGCCTTTGGCCTTCCCGAGCATTCCGCTGACGAACGCCTCGCCGCGCAGGGCGCCCTTCAACAGCTTGCGCCCTTTCCATAGCGGTTTGACGATCGTCTTGAAGAGGCTGCCAAGCTCAGGAATGCACCCGAATGCCGCCAGGGCCAAGTCAACCCAATCGTCTTTGCCGCAGTTTTTGGCGCCCTTGCGCGAGATGCGATAGATCATCCCCGAGATGTCGCGCACGTTCAGAACCTGCTGGGCGACCGGGATCAGGGAAATCACCCCGCCGACTATCATCGCGGCGTTGCTGGGTTCTTCTTCAAAATCACCCAGTATCAGGTCCTGACAGAACTTGGTGATGTCGTCGATCAGGCTCATTGTTGGACATCCTCTGCTGCTCGCGTATCACCGGCAGCAATGCGCGCTTGTCTCTCCATCTCAATTTGTCGCTGAGCTTCAGGCTGCACCTTCTTGTATTCGTCTGACGACTCTAGGGGCGGTGCTTTCCACGGCCGTTCATCCTCGCCAAATTCTACGTAATAGGGGAGGTTCGGGGTGCCCTCTTCGCGGGCGAAACCTTGCTTATCGAGTTTGCCCTCACGTACGGTGTTGTCGCTGAACACAATCTTGTATGGAGCGCCTTGCACAGGCTCCAGATCGTCGTACTGGTAGTTCAGTTCGATTGCATTGGACAGTGTGGCCGTTCCCACCGGCAACGCCGGCAACGCCGCCGCCTGCCCCCCCGGCCCCTCAAACGGATGCCCAGCCCCCTTCACCGACAGCAGCCCCGACGTCTCAAACGTCACTGCATTTCCTTCCAGTCTGATCAACGAATCCCCGCCATGCAGCACGATGTTCTGCTGCGCGAGGATCTCGACCGAATCGGCCGACGAGGTAACGGTAACGGCCTTGTCGGCCAGCACCGCCAACGCATCGGTATGCGCCTGGATCGACACGGGCCCACCTTCGGCAATCGCGCGGATGCCGTTGCGTTGCGCGAACAGGCTCACGCCCTTTGCAGCCGCGGCGGCGATGACATTGCCAGCGGCGAGGTGCCAGTCGGCCTGCGCGGTGCCGTGCAAGTGCCGCCCCGCGTAGACAGTGGTCGTGGCCTGCGAAGCGAGCGCGATGCTGGAGGGCGATTCGGTCACCAGCAGCGGCTGGCCGAATTTATCGACGGGCTGCTGTGAATCCTGGCCGTTGACGTTGCTGGGGTACTTGCCGTCCTGCGCAGGGTCGAGCGCCTTGTCGATCGGCTCGAACGCTTCGTTGGCCGCCAAGGGCAGCGCTTGCTGGCTCGCGGCGGCATCCGACAAGCGCTGTGCCGTCTTCTGCGCGGCGGTGAGCTGCCCGCGCGCTTCATGGGCGTCGAGCAGCGTGCCGACGGCTTGCGCACGCGCGGTGGTCGAGAGCAGCAGGCCTCCGCCAGCGCGGACCACCGCCCAGGCATCGGTGCGCAGTTCGGCGCCGGTCCCGCGCCACGTGCCGCGGTCTCCTCCCGTGGCGCCGTGCGAGGTGACATAGCCGAGGTTGAGCTGGCTGTTGGCGGTCGAGCTGGCCAGGCGCGTGCGCAACTGGCCGGGATGATCGTCGACGACCCACTGGTTGTAGCCGTCACCGCCAAGACCTTGTGAATGCCAGCCGGACAGGGCTTGCCCGAGCGGCGCATCGGCAGGGGCCCAGGGCAGGGCGTCCTGCGTGTTGTGCAGCTGCATGGCGATCATCGGCCGGTCGATGTCGCCGTCGATAAACGTCAGCAGGACCTGCGTGCCGGCGCGCGGCAGGTGATTGCCGCCCCAGTTCGGGCCCGCGCTGGCGCTGGCCACGCGCACCCAGGCGGTGACTTGCGACCGGTCGCTGTTGGACGGATCGGAAAACGCATTGACCTCCGGCGCGCGCAGCCATGGGAAACGCACGCGCACGCGATGGTCGCGGTCGGTTGTGAGCGGCGCGCCGTCGTCGGCAATGACCACGGCAGCCTGGCCTTCAGGCGCGGTCGGTCGACGGCGGTAGGGCGGCACGATGGGCGCCTCGGCCGGCACGGCGACGAAACGATTGCGGTAGCTGCCCGATTCGATCTCGGTGGTGGAGAGCAACCGTGCGATGTCGGCGCCGAGGTTGTTGGCGGCTTCGTGTTCCACCTGCAGCGTGACGAACTCGCTGTGCTTGCTGTCGAAATGCTGCGTGAGCGTGAAGCGCTGGCCGGCGCCCAATTGGCGCACGCTGCCTTGGCCTTCGTAGCGCAGGTACGCGCCTTCGTGTGCCTGCATGCGCAGTTGCGCGGCGCGGCTGGCCTCTTGCGCATTCGAATATTGATACGAGCCCGAGGCTTCAAAGCGTTCCAGCGTAGGCAGCTCACCGCCGGGGTCGCTGGCGCTGGCTTGGGCGCTGGTCGCTGCCAATGCCTTGTAGTCCCACGAGGCGAGCGTCACTGCATTGGTGCCCACGCTGTGCGCGTGCGAGAAACGCTCGATCGCGTCTTCGCTTTCCGTGGCGTCAACGCGATGGAAGCGGATCTGCGGCTGCGGGCAAGCCGGACGTTGCGCATCGTTGTCGAAGATGACGACGGTGTGACGCGACTGCGTGCTGCCTTGTTGTTGCTTGTCGTCGCTTTGCTCGTGCTCGATGCGGAACGACAGGCCTTCCTCGGCCAGCAGGCGCATCACGAACGCGTAGTCGGTTTCGCGGTATTGGCAGCAGATCGATCGTTTGGCGCACGGCTGCGTTGTCGCAATCTTGTAATGCGCGCTGGGGTATTCGCTGAAGACGTCTTCGATGATCTCGACCGCGGTCTTGTCCTGGTAGACGAAGCAGTCGCTGCGTGTGCGCAGGCGGTCAAGCCAGGGCACGACGCGCAGCCGGTAGCGTGCGAGGCCGCCGTCGCCGCCAAGCGACGCGCAATCGGCCACGTAACCGTGCCACGCGCGTCGCTTGCCGTCGGCTTGCACTAGGCGCAGCGTGACTTCCTGCGAGGCCAGCTTGGCCGTGTCCAGATGCGCCGACGGGCTCAGGCAATCGATATGCAGGACGAACGAGGCCGACACCGCTTCGGTGGCGGTAAAGCGCTCCACGACGAGGTTGTCGGAAGCAAGCGCCGTCTCCAGCGTGATCTGGCGGGTCTGCTGCCCGAGCAGCGCGCCCAGGACGGCTTGTGGCACGGCGGCCGGCAGGTTGGACAAAGGCTTCATCGGAACAGCGTCGCGCTGGGGTTCATGTTGCGGTTCAGCAGAAGGATGGGCGCGCGGCCCATCGTGGCCATCACGGCAGCGAAATCGTCAGGTGCGAGAAGCGCGGCCCGAGCTTGATGACCTGCGAATAGCCTTCCAGCGTTTCATTGGTCTTGGCGTTCAGCGTGTGCGACAGCCCGAGGAAGCCCAGCAGCCCGATCAACGCAAACACGGCGCCGAAAATCCACAGCGGCGTTTCGCGCTTGAGCATGTGCGCGACCTTGTCGGGCAGCGGCCAGTGCGGTGCAAACGCGGCGCGCTTACCTTTGATGGCGGAAATCTCGTCGCCCAGGCGTGCGGTCAGGTAAGCCAGCTTCTCGGGCCCTTCGAGGATGTACTTGCCGCGAAAGCCCAGCAGCAGGCACATGTGGAAGACCTCCAGCGCCTGCAGGCGCGGTGCACCGTGCGCACGCAGTTCTTCGAGCTTGACGAAGAAGGTCTCGCCGGCGAGCTGTTCGCCAAACAGGACGAGCTGCAGCGGGCGGCGCTCCCAGGCCGGGCGGATCGCAAAGTTGGACGACAGGATGGTTTCGTCCACCGCGGCGCAGAAGGCGTACTTGGCGTCGAACACGTCTTCGGCGGATACGTTCAGGCGCTTGGCGCCGCGGTCGAAATCGTCGAGAAAGGCGCGCACGCGCGAGAGGAAATCTTCTGCGCTGGTCGGCTGCTGGGCATTGCGCAACTGGAACAGCATGAAGAAACCGTCGTACAGCAAGTCGAGCAGCGTGCGGGCGTGCGTGTTGGATTCACGTGCATCCGCCGCAGCGGTTGCCGGTGCCGAACCGCCAAACAGCGAAGGGGTGGAGGTAGCGCTCATGAAGTCACCGCGATCAGTTCAAGTTTGAGTTCCCGGATGCCGGCCGGGGCATAGATGGTGAGGGTCTGCGCCTGCAGCATGCGCTCGTACAGCATGCCGCGCGCTTCCACCGCGAAGTAGCACGCGCCCGGGCGCACCGGAATGGCGGGCGGCACCTGCGGCGTATAGGTGAGCGGCACGCCCGGCATGGACGACAGCACGAGCTTTTCGACGTCGTCGGGGGCGCCGACCTTGAAGCGGGCCGGAATGGCTTCCACCAGCTCGGCGGCGGGCATGTCTGCCGACACCGACAGGTAGAAGCTGGTCTGGTCGTCGATCTTGCCGGAGTCGATGCGGCCGAGGTGGAACGACGGGCGCGTCTCTTCCAGCGCAATCGCAAAGTAGCGCGTGGAGATGACGGTATCGAGCAGCTCGCGCACGATCGTGTCGAGTTTGGCAAACACCGGGCCTGGGTTGTCGTGATCGTAGGCGGGGAGGTCGGCCAGCGTGTAGCTCTTGGTGAACGTCATGAGCGCGCCGGCCAGGCGCAGCATTTCCTGGAACAGGCGCTCCGGGTGCAGGTCTGGGTGGTGATACAGATGCGACAGCGCCGCAAACGCCGCATTGGCCGTATGCAGCAGCCAGAACGACGCAATGTCGCCGGAGCGGAATTCGATGATGTTCTTGGTCGGCTCGCGGTGGAAACCGTACAGCGCGTTGACCTTGGCTTGCAGCGCGTCCAGCAGTCGGCGCAGGCGCTGATACAGCACGGCCGAGGCGTTGATTGCCATGCTGGGCGCGACAAAGTTTTCGTCCAGCTCAAAACCGCCGGTGCCGGTGCGCCGCACACGCACCACGGGCAGCGAGATGAACTGCTCGCGCGGTTCCGTCTCGGCAATCAGCTTGACCGACTTCTTCAGGTACGTGATGGCGGCGGGCTCGGCCTCTGTATACAGGTCTGCCGTTTCCTCTTCCGTGCCGACAAAGCGCGATACCGATGCGCCTTCGATCTGTTCGCGGTAGTTGCCGCCATTGTCTTGCAGCGGATACAGCGCGATATGGAAGGTCAGCTCCGATACGCCGGCAGGGATGGCGTCGAGCACCAGCGGAGGGGGCAGCGCATCGGCCTGCGGCGCGAAGTACAGCTCGCCGTCGGGAAAGAACAGCGACAGCTCGATCACGCGCAGCACGCCGCTGGCCAGCGCATCGGTATCGAAGCGCGCATGGCGGATGCCCCACGCATACGGCTGGATGACTTGCGCAGTCGCATGCAGGCGCGACTCGTGATACGCATCCTGACGCTGGAAATGCTGCGGGCGCAGGAACAGCCCTTCGCCCCAGAGAATCTTTGCGGAGTAACTCACGTTGGCCCTTGTTGTTCAGCTACCGCAAACCGCGGGGGAAAGCAGGTTGAGATCGGTCAGTGGCGTGGCGCCAGCCGGCGTGGTCAGCGTGCCGGATGTCACCGTCATGGCGCAGGCGTGCAGCCCGATCACGATGCCCGACTTCTCGTTCTTCTCGGTGTTGAAGGCAAACTTCCAGCGCTGCGACGCGGGGCTGCGGAACAGCGCCACGACGCCCAGCGTGGTGGCTTCGCGCGAGACCTTCTCGGTGAAGTCATAACGCTGGCCCGGGATCAGCGTCATCTCGCGCACGTTGACGAGGTCGGCGCCCAGCGTCTGCTTCTCGCGCGCCGGGTCGATGAAGGTGTCATACGGCGCCTGCAGGAAGCTGGTCGGGTCCTTCAATGAATACAGCCGCACCACCACCGCCACCGGGCGACGGTCGTTGGCGGCGTTCAGGTTGTTGCCCGCCGTCATCTTGAGCGGCACTTCGCGCGGCGGCTTCTGTGCATCGGGCACGTTCGACGATTTGAGCCCCATCGCTTCCAGCGCGCCGTTGGCCGCACCGGCCAGCACGCTTGCGCCGGTGGAGCAGGCTGCCAGCGCGACCACGCTCACGCTCACCAGCATCAGCTTGAGCGCCCCCGCGAGATGGTGCTTCAGAGACCGCTTCAGAAGGCGGCCGCAGCCCGGCTGCCTCGCCGCTTGCTCCCAAGCGGCATCGAATTTCATCATCTTCATGCCTGATTTCTGAATTACTTAATTCTCTTTGTTTGACTGCCGCTGCGCCCGTTCAGCTAAAGGAAACCGCTGAATTGTTTCGATTCCTTAATAAAGCAAATCGGAAGAATGTTTCGGTTTCTTAATAATCGAAGATCGTTGCTGGATGCGGCTCTAAGGTACTGAATACAAAGGATGTTTCGGTTCCTTAATAATCCGTTTTTGGTTGTCAACGGCAACGAGCGGAGTGTACTATTTCGCGCCAGTCGAGACCAACATTTAACTCGCCAATTCCGGCGAATTTGATTGGGTATCGACACACCGCTTTGAAACTTTGAAGAGTCTCGCCGTGGCCAAATCCTCGTCTATTTCCGTTCTCCGTTCCTTCATCGTGCTGTCTGCCGCCGCCGCTCTGTTTGCAGGCTGCTCGACCACCAACCCCGGACCCCAAACCGACGAGGCCTTCGGCCAGAGCATGTCGGAGGCGGAAGCTGCGGCCAAGGGCGGCCAGCAGGACAAGGCGATTGATCTGTACCAGCAGATCGCCAAGCAGAACCCGACGCGCGACGAGCCGTGGGTGCGCATTGCGCAGCTCCAGTTCGGCGCAGAGAAATATCCGCAGGCCATCCTGGCTGCAGAAGAAGCCCTGCAGCGTGACAACGCCGATCGTCAGGCAAAGAGCATCCTGGCTGTGAGCGGCCTGCGCGTGGCGCGCCGTTCGCTGCAGGAGCTGCGTGCCGACAGCGCGCTGGCCGGTGACGTCAAGACCGACGCGCAGGTGCTTGCCAAGATGCTGCGCGACACGCTGGGCGAACAGGTCCTGTTCCCGGGCGAGCAGACGGCCAAGCAGCCGGTGCGCCGCCCCGCGCGTGTTGTCCGCCGTGCAGCGCCGGCCGCCGAGCACGGCACCACTGCAGCGCCGGCAGCCGCTACCGGTGCTGCCAGCGGCAGCGCAGACCCGTTCGGCGCACTGCGTTAAGCACAGCGCTGGTTCGCATTCCTGGAGGAACGTGATGGCCAAGAAAGAAAGCGTACAGAAGCGTCTGCAGAAGGTGCGTCCGCCGCGCGTGCAGCTGACGTATGACGTCGAAATCGGCGACGCAATCGAGACGAAGGAACTGCCATTCGTGGTGGGCGTGGTGGCTGACCTGTCGGGCCAATCCGAAGTGCAGCAGCCCAAGCTGCGCGACCGCAAGTTCGTCAACATCGACCGCGACAACTTTGACGAAGTGATGAAGGGCGTGGAGCCGCGCGCGGCGTTCCAGGTGCCGAACACGCTGACGGAAGACGGTGGCCGCTTTGGCGTCGACCTGAAGTTCCGTTCGCTTGAAGACTTCAGCCCCGAAGCCGTTGTCGAGCAGGTCGAGCCGCTGCGCAAGCTGCTCGAAGCGCGCTCCAAGCTGGCTGACCTGCGCAACAAGATGGCCGGTAACGACAAGCTGGAAGATCTGCTGTCGGAAGTGCTGAAGAACACCGAAAACGCGAAGAAGCTGGGCGCCAAGCAAAACGGGGGCGAGGATGCTTGAGAACCAATCCGCTGCGCAAGGCGCCTCGGTTGCGGAAGAGGTGAGCCTGCTCGACAGCATCGTCGAGCAAAGCCGCGTCGCCAAGTCCGACTCCGAGCGTGAACGCGCGAAAGACATCATCGGCGAGCTGGCCAGCCAAGTGCTGAGCGGCACCGTGGTGGTGTCCGACAACCTGTCGGCCACGCTCGATGCACGTGTGGCCGAGCTGGACCGCCTGATCTCGCAGCAGCTGAGCGCAATCATGCACGCGCCGGAATTCCAGAAGCTGGAATCCACCTGGCGCGGTCTGCACTACCTCGTCAAGGAAACGAGCACCGGCCAGACGATCAAGATCAAGGCGCTCAACGCGACCAAGCGCGATCTGACGAAGGACTTCAAGACCGCCATCGAGTTTGACCAGAGCGCGCTGTTCAAGAAGGTCTACGAAGAAGAATTCGGCACCTTCGGCGGGGCCCCGTTCGGCGCGCTGATCGGCGACTACGAAATCACGCGTCAGCCCGAAGACATGTACTTCATCGAGCAGATGGCGCACGTGGCTGCGGCTTCGCATGCACCGTTCATCGCCTCGTCGTCGCCGGAGCTGCTGGGCCTGGAATCGTTTGCCGACCTGGGCAAGCCGCGCGACCTGGCGAAGGTGTTCGATACGGTCGAATACGCCAAGTGGAAGTCGTTCCGTGATTCGGAAGATTCGCGCTACGTCGGTCTGACGTTGCCGCGCTTCCTGGGCCGTCTGCCGTACAACCCGAAGGACGGCACCGTGGTCGAGAGCTTCAACTTTGTTGAAGACGTCGACGGCACCGATCACAGCAAGTACCTGTGGTGCAACGCCGCCTGGGCGTTCGGCGCGCGCCTGACCGCGGCGTTTGACGACTTCGGCTGGTGCGCTGCCATCCGCGGTGTGGAGGGTGGCGGCCTGGTCGAAGACCTGCCGACGCACACCTTCAAGACCGACGACGGCGAAATCGCACTCAAGTGCCCGACCGAAATCGCCATCACCGACCGCCGCGAGAAGGAACTGAGCGACCTCGGCTTCATCCCGCTCGTGCATTGCAAGAACACGGATTACGCCGCGTTCTTCGCTGCACAGTCGGCGCAGAAGGCGAAGAAGTACGACTCCGACAGCGCAAACGCCAATGCGGTGCTGTCTGCGCAGCTGCAGTACATCTTCTCGGTATCGCGCGTGGCGCATTACCTGAAGGCGATGATGCGCGACAAGATCGGCAGCTTTGCCTCGGCCAAGAACGTTGAGACGTTCCTGAACCGCTGGATCTCGCAGTACGTGCTGCTGGACGACAACGCCACGCAAGAACAGAAGGCGCAATTCCCGCTGCGCGAGGCGTCGATCCAGGTGGCGGAGGTGCCGGGCAAGCCGGGCACGTATCGCTCGGTGGCGTTCCTGCGGCCGCATTTCCAGCTCGACGAACTGTCGATCTCGCTGCGCCTCGTGGCGGATCTGCCCAAGTCGGCCAACTCGTAATTCCTGACCGGACTCTCCCCGGGGGGGAATGTTCGGGCATAACCACCCGTTATGCTCGTTACCCGTTGCAGTACCAACAACCAATCTATTGAAGAGGGTCTCTGTATGAAGGATATCTACGTCAAGTTCGACAGCCCGGCAATCAAGGGGGAGTCGCAAGACAAGGATCACAAGGACTGGATCGAAATCAACAGCTGGTCGCAGGCCATCAGCCAACCGCGTTCGGCCACGGCTTCGACCGCGGGCGGCCACACGGCTGAGCGTTGCGAGCACCGCGACATGGTCTTCACGAAGGATCTGGACGTCGTCAGCCCGCTGCTGTACCAGCACGCTTCGGGCGGCACGACCTTCGGTGAAGTGACCATCGAATTCTTCCGCGCAGATGGCGAAGGCAACCGCGTGAAGTACCTCGAAGTCAAGCTGAAGAACGCCATCCTGAGCGAAGTCGATTCGCAAGTGGTCGCGCAAGGCATCCCGACCGACACGTTCAGCCTGCGCTACGCCGCTGTGCAGTGGAAGTACACGCAGCAGAAGAGCGCCGGCGGCCAAGGCGGCAACTCGCAAGGCGCCTGGAGCCTCACCAAGAACGACAAGACCTACTCGGTTTAACGTTTGGTTTTCTCCTGATGACAAGAGCCGCAGCCGCCGTGCTGCGGCATCTTGTTTTCTAGCAGCATATGAAAGGCTTCGAACCCAGCCTGCTCGACAAGCTCTTCGACGACGAGCCGCACGCGCCCATGCCCACGGCATTGCGCCAGCTCTCACTGGAAGAACTCAAGAGCACCGTGGCACGCGATATTGAATCCTTGCTCAACACGCGCATCGTGTTGGAAGAAGAGGATTTGCACGGCTTGCCCGAATGCAAGCGGTCGCTGCTCACGTATGGCCTGAACGATTTTTCTGGCCTGAGCCTGGCCAGTTTCTACGACCGCAACTACATCTGCCAGTCGCTCACGAAGGCGATCGAGCGGCACGAGCCGCGACTGCAGCATGTGAATGTGTCGCTGGAAATCAATGAACGCGCGACCAATGCCTTGTGCTTTGGGATCAGCGCAGTGCTGCTGGTGGGGCCCGCACGCGAGCCCGTGAGTTTTGACGCCATGCTGCAACCGTCGACGCTGCGGTATTCCGTGTCACGCGGACGCGGCTGAGACTGCACGGACCTGCACAACGCACCACCCGCAACACACTGAAGCACCCGCAGGACCGCCACCGGACCGCCACGAAGAATGGAAGAGCTGCTGCCTTATTACGAACGAGAACTGGCCTTCCTGCGCCGGTACTCGCGCGACTTCGCCGAGCGGTATCCGAAGATCGCCGGCCGCCTCGCCATGTCGGGCGACGGCTGCGACGATCCGCATGTCGAGCGGATGATCGAATCGTTTGCCTTCCTGACCGCACGTGTCAGCAAGAAGCTCGACGACGACTACCCCGAATTTACCGAGGCGCTGCTGGAGGTGCTGTATCCGCACTACCTGCGGCCCTTTCCGTCGTGCTCGGTGGCGCATTTCGATGTGCGCGGCGTGGCTGCGCAACTCAGTGCGCCGGTCACGATTGCGCGCGGCACGTTCCTCACCACACGCATGGTGCGCAAGGTCGAATGCCGCTTCCGCACCGCATACGACGTCACGTTTGCGCCGGTGCGCGTGGCCGGCGCGACGTTCGAGCGCGCAGTGTCGGCGCCGGCCGCCGTGCAGTTGCCCAAAGGCGCGACAGGCGCCATTGCGATCACGCTCGAATACGTGGGGGAGCGCGGCGGTTTCGAATCGCTGTCGATGGACAAGCTGCGCGTCTACATGGACGGCGAGCCATCGTTCGTGGCGGCGCTGGGCGATGCGCTGTTCCTGCACACCGCAGCCGGATACGTGGAAGCCGAGCGCGCCGGTGTCTGGAAGCGCCTGATTTCCGTGCCCTTGCACGAAGTCGGCTTTAGCGAAGACGAATCCCTGATCGATTGCCCGGCACGTTCGCATCCGGCCTATCGGTTGTTGACCGAGCACTTCAGCTTTGCCGAGAAATTCAACTTCTTCGACATCGACCTGGCCGCATTGCGGCGCGGCCTAACGCCGGGCGTGCCGGTGCGCCGTCTGACGCTGCATCTGGTGCTGAAAGACGTGCGCAGCGATTCGCACGCCGCGCGCCTGCTCGAGAACCTGCAGCCTGAGCACTTGCGCCTGCATTGCACGCCCGTGGTCAATCTGTTCCAACAGAAGGCCGATCCGATCCGCATCGAACATACGGCCAGCGCCTATCCGGTCGTGGCAGACAGCCGGCGCGCGCATGGCTTTGACATCTACTCGATCGACAACGTGCAGCTGGTGCGTGAAACCACGGCGCACGAGAAGGTCACGGAGTTCCGGCCGTTCTACTCGCTGCATCACGGCGAGGAGCCCGGCCGCGCGGGCCATTACTGGCTTGCACGCCGCAACGAGCTGATCGCGCAGCGCAGCCCCGGCTTCGAAACGGAAATCTCCATCGTCGATACGCAGTTCGACCCCGCCAGCCCGCAGACGGACACGCTCAGCCTGACTGTCACCTGCACGAACCGGGACTTGCCTTCGACGCTGGCGTTTGGCCAGCCCGATGGCGATCTGTCGATGGAAGGCAGTTCCATCGCCCGCAACATCACCTTCCTGCGCAAGCCGACGCCTTCGATGCGGTTTGGCGGCGGGCGCGCGGCGCAATGGCGATTGATCTCGCTGCTGGCGCTGAACCATCTGTCGCTCGTGCAGAACGGTCTGCCGACGTTGAAAGAGATGCTCCGCCTGCACGACCTGCCGCGCAACGCGATTTCGGCGCGGCAGATCGAAGGCATCGTCGCGCTCGATTACCAACCGGCGACGCAGTGGCTGGCCGGCAAGCCGTTCGCCACCTTCGTGCGCGGCCTGGAGGTGCGCCTCACGCTGGATGAAGACGCCTTTGTGGGCACCGGCATGCACCGGTTCATCCGTGTGCTGGACCACTTCTTCGGCCTGTACGTCCACATGAACAGCTTTGTGCAGTTGATTGCGGTCTCGCGCCGCACCGGCAAGGAATTGGTCAAATGCGCACCCCGCAGCGGCGAATCGATCCTGGTGTGATCCGGCGGCTGCTCCAGCAGCCGCACCGGTACCAGTTCTTCCAGGCCGTGCGCCTGTTGGAGCAGCTGTTCGCGCGCGAAGGCGGCACGGCGCCCGAGCAGGCGCTGGCCACGCGCCTGAGCTTTCGCAACACGCTGTCGCTGTCGTTTCCGCCCAGCGAACTGCAGCACATCGAGGCCGAGGGCATCACCGCCGAGATGCTTGAAACCGACGCCGCATTCATTGCCGCGCTGAAAGAGGGCGCGCTCGATTCGCTGGCGATCACGCCCACGTTCTTCGGCATGCTGGGCGGGCAGGGCGCCTTGCCCTTGCGCTACACCGAAATCGTGGCCGAGCGCGAAAGCCTCTGGCGCGACCGCGCTGCACGTGCGTTCTTCGACATCTTCTCGAACCGGGCAACGGCGCTGTTCTACCTGGCGTGGAAGAAATACCGCCTGCCGTTCCAGTACGAAGTCGACAGCAACAAGCATTACCTGCCGCTGCTGCTATCGCTGGCGGGGGCGGCAGACAAGACGCTGCGCCGCGATCTCTCCACCACGCCGGGGCCGATCCTCGACGAAGCGCTGGCCGGTTATGCCACGGCGATCCGGCATCGGCCGGTGTCTGCGGCGTACCTGCAGCGCGTGCTGTCGGATTACTTCCAGGCGCCGATGCGGGTGGAGCAGTTTGTCGGCGGGTGGTATCGCGTGCCGGCGTCGCAGTACACGCGGCTGGGCAGCACCAACAACGTGCTGGGCGCCACGGCGTTGGCCGGCGCGCGGGTGTGGCAGCGCGACCTGCGCGTGCGCCTGTGGGTCGGGCCGCTCAAGCGTGCGCAATACCGCAATTTCCTGCCGGGTGCCTCCGGCGCGCTGGCGCTGCGCAAGATGCTGACCATCCTGTGCGGCACCACGCTGGAGTTCGAAATCAAGCTGATCCTGCGCCAGCAGGACGTGACCGGCAGCACGCTGGACAACAGCAACGACGGGCGCCTGGGCTGGGACACCTTCCTGTGTTCCCGCCCCGCGCAGCAGGACCGCAGCGATGCGCAATACACCCTCGCGCCGCTGCATTGATACCGACACATTCATCGATTCTTCCGGAGCGCTGCCGCCATGGCCATCCCACTCAAAACCCTGATCGCCAAGCTGAATGCGACGAGCCGGCAAGCCGCCGAGCGCGCTGCGTCGCTGTGCATGGCGCGCGGCAATTACGAGGTCGATCTCGAGCACCTGTTCCTGGCGCTGCTGGAAAACCGCCGCAGCGACTTTGCCGTGGCTGCCCGCGCAAGCGGCATCGACCTGGCCGCGCTGCAACGTGACTTGGAAGCCGAGATCGGCCGCTTCCAGACCGGCAATACGCGCACGCCGGCGTTTTCGCCGTACCTGCCGAAGCTGTTCGAGCACGGCTGGCTGATTGCCTCGCTCGATTCGCAAATCACGCGCATCCGCTCGGGCCATCTGCTGCTGGCGCTGTTGACGGAGCCCAGCCTGTCGGCGCTCGCGCAACGGGGCTCGCGCCTGTTCGGGCAGATTGAAGCCGACCGCCTGAAGCACGACTTCGATCGGCTGACCGCCGGTTCCGACGAGCAAGAGCAGGCCGTGGACATTGCCGACGACGGCGCAGACGCGACGCAAGGCGAAGGCGGCAAGCCCGCCGCGGCGCTGACGTCCACACCTGCGCTGGACCAGTTCACCGTGGACCTGACCCAGTCTGCGCGCGATGGACGCATCGACCCCGTGATCGGCCGCGATGCCGAGATCCGCCAGGTGATCGACATCCTGATGCGTCGTCGCCAGAACAACCCGATCCTCACCGGCGAAGCTGGCGTGGGCAAGACCGCTGTGGTGGAAGGCCTGGCCCTGCGCGTCGCCGCCAACGATGTCCCGCCGCCGCTGCAGGGCGTGACGCTGCGCACGCTCGACATGGGGCTCCTGCAGGCAGGCGCCAGCGTCAAGGGCGAATTCGAGAACCGCCTGAAGAACGTGATCGACGAGGTGAAGAAGAGCCCGAAGCCGATCATCCTGTTCATCGACGAGGCGCACACCATCATTGGCGCGGGCGGGCAGGCCGGGCAGAACGATGCGGCCAACCTGCTCAAGCCTGCGCTTGCACGCGGCGAGCTGCGCACGATCGCGGCCACCACGTGGAGCGAATACAAGAAGTACTTTGAAAAAGATGCCGCACTGGCGCGCCGCTTCCAGGTCGTGAAGGTGGAAGAGCCCAGCGAGCCGCTGGCGGCCGCCATGCTGCGCGGCATGGCCGGGCTGATGGAGCGCCACTTTGGCGTGCGCGTGCTGGACGAGGCGATTACCGAGGCCGTGCGCTTGTCGCATCGCTATATCAGCGGCCGCCAGCTGCCGGACAAGGCCGTCAGCGTGCTGGATACGGCGTGCGCCAAGGTGGCGCTGGGCCAGAGCGCCACGCCGGGCGCCATTGAAGACGACCAGAAAACGCTCGAACGCCTGCAAGGCGAGATCAACGCGCTGGAGCGCGAGCAAAGCGCCGGTGCCGACCACGACACGCGCCTGAAGGCGCTGAACGAGCAGCGCACGGAGCTGGAGCAACGCGTCGCGCAGAACACCGAACGTCTGGCGCAGGAGCGCGCGCTGGCCGCTCGCATTCAGGCGCTGCGCGAGGCGCGCGAAAGCGGTACCGCCCAAGCCGGCGAGGAAGACGCATTGCCCGTGGCGGCCAACAGCGACGTCGTCTCGATCCCCAAGCGCAAGCGCGCCGCCGACAAAACGGACGAACAGGACGAACTGGCCACGCTGCTCGCCGAGCTGCGCGCGCTGCAGGGCGAATCGCCCATGGTCCCGTTGCAGGTGGATGGCCATGTCGTGTCGGAAATCGTCTCGGCCTGGACGGGCATTCCGCTGGGCCGCATGGTCAAGGACGAACTGCGCACGGTGCTGAACCTCAAGCCGCTGCTGGCCGCCCGCGTGATCGGGCAGGACCACGCGCTGGACGCCATCGCGCAGCGCGTGCGCACCGCCACCGCCAACCTGGAAGATCCGAACAAGCCGCGCGGCGTGTTCCTGTTTGCCGGCCCGTCAGGCGTCGGTAAAACGGAAACCGCGCTGGCACTGGCCGACATTCTCTACGGCGGTGAACGCAAGCTCATCACCATCAACATGAGCGAGTACCAGGAGGCGCACAGCGTGTCTGGCCTCAAGGGGTCGCCGCCGGGTTATGTCGGCTATGGCGAAGGCGGCGTACTGACCGAAGCCGTGCGTCGCAACCCGTACAGCGTCGTGCTGCTCGATGAAGTCGAGAAGGCCCACCCCGACGTGCTGGAGATGTTCTTCCAGGTCTTCGACAAGGGCGAAATGGACGACGCCGAAGGTCGCCCGATCGACTTCCGCAACACCATCATCATCCTCACGTCGAACGTCGGCTCGCAGGCCATCATGCAGGCGTGCCTGAACAAGCCTGCTGAAGAACTCCCCGACGCCGATGCGCTGGCAGAGCTGCTGCGCCCGACGCTCTACAAGGCGTTCAAGCCCGCATTCCTGGGGCGCATGAAGGTGGTGCCGTATTACCCGATTTCCGACGACGTGCTGGCCGAGATCATCACGCTCAAGCTGGGCCGCATTCGCGATCGCGTGGCCATCAATCACAAGGCGACGTTCCAGTGGGACAACGCACTCGTTGAATCGGTGCTCGCACGCTGCACGGAAGTCGATGCCGGCGCCCGCGCGGTCGACCACATCCTGAACGGCACGCTGCTGCCGCAGATTGCCGAATCGGTGCTGACGCGCATGGCCGAAGGCGGTAGCGTCGAGAAGATCAAGGTCGGCGTCGGCAAGAACGGCGAATTCAAGTACCGCATCAACTAAGTCGCTTCGCTGGAGCACATCATGGTCTCTCCGACCGAGTTGGCAAACCTGCTACGTGCGTCGTTCTCCCAGGCCGACCGGCTGCTGCGCCTGGAAACGCCGCTGGGACCGAACGTGCTGCTGCCGGAGCAGCTGGATGCGGCCGAGCACATCGACGCAGGCGGCTTCCGGCTGGAACTCACGGCGTTGTCGGACAACGCTGATATCGATTCGGCCAAGCTGCTCGGCCAGCCTGTGCGGCTGGATCTGCTGACGCAGCAAAGCCGAAGCGCGCTGCGGCCGTTCCATGGCCACGTGACGCGCTTCGAGCAGGTGGGGGCCAACGGTGGCCTGGTGCGCTATCGGTTGGTGATCGAACCCTGGCTCGCGTTCCTGCGCCATCGGCAAGACAGCTTCCTGTTCCAGGACATGTCGATCATCGAGGTGATTGACAGCCTGTTTGGCGACTACCAGGGCCAGGGCCACCTCGTGCCCGCCTGGCGCTGGGCGTTGCGCGACAGCGCGGTCTACACGCGCCGCAGCGTCATCACGCAATACGACGAAAGCGACTTTAATTTCGTCACGCGCCTGCTGGCCGAAGAAGGGCTCTTCTATTTCTTCGAGCATGAAGCCAAGGACGGCGATGCGCTGGGCGTGCATCGCATGGTCATTGCAGACTCGAATGACGTCTTTGCCGACAACGCACAGGCGAGCATCCGCTTTGGCCGCGCAGATGCCACGGCCACGGAAGACGTGATCGACCGCTGGCAAGGCGCCCGCCGTTGGCAGACCAATGCCGTATCGATCGCCAGTTGGGACTATCGCGCCAACGCAAAGCGCACGGCGCAACTCGGCGCGCAGCAACAAAGCAACGACGGCCCGCAGCTGACGTTGCAAGACACCGATTACCCCGGTCAGTACTGGTTTGAAGACAACAACCAGGCGCAGCGCGTCGCGCGGCTGATGATGGAAGCGCTGGAGCTGCGCGACAAGCAGTTCGACGGCGAAGGCACCGCCCGCACGTTGGCGACCGGCACGCGCTTCCAGTTGCTCGATCACTTCGATCATGACGATGGCGAGCAGCGCTTTGCCGTGTTGGCCGTGAAGCACCAGGCACGCAACAACTTCAACGACCGCTTCGGCCAGGTGCTGACCGAAACGCTTGGTGCACTGCGTGGCGGGGATGTGCTGGCCGCGGGAAGCAACCACGGCGCAGGCGACGACGCGCCGTTCTATCGCAACCACTTCACCGTCGTGCGCGACAACGTGCCCGTGCGCCCGCAGCAGAGTGATGCGCAGGGCCGTGCGCTGCATCCGCGCCCGACCGTCAATGGCAGCCAGACCGCGCTGGTGGTGGGGGCGGAAGGGCCCGTGCATACCGACCGGGACCATCGCATCAAGGTGCAATTTCATTGGCAACGCGGCGCTCGGTCGGCCAGCCGCCAATCGCATCCGGCTGGCGACGACAACGCGCGCGCCAGCGCCGGCCTTGGCGCATGGGTGCGCGTGACCGCGCCCGTGGCCGGCCCGAACTGGGGCGGCGTGGCGCTGCCGCGTGTTGGCCAGGAGGTGCTGGTCGAATTCCTGCAAGGCGACATCGACCGGCCCGTCGTGGTGGGCGCCGCCTACAACGGCAGCGGCCAGACTGACGCGCAATACAACCAGAACCAGGCCGGCGCAGCCGGCGCCACCGGCAACGCGCCGGCGTGGTTTGCCGGCGACAGCAAGAGCCAGGGCGCCTACGCCCACAACGCCGTGCTGTCCGGCATCAAGACGCAGGCGCTGGCCGGCAGCCAGTCGGGCTCGTCGGGTTACAACCAACTCGTCTTTGATGACTCCGCAGGGCAGGGCCGCACGCAGCTCAGCACCACGCAGGCGGCAAGCGGCCTCGTGCTCGGCCATCACAAGGAACAGGTCGACAGCGCGCGGCAAGCCGATCTCGGGCACGGAGCCGCACTCGCCACCGACGACAGCGGTGCCGTGCGCGCCGGCGCCGGCCTGCTGCTCACCGCCCACAGCGCCGGCACCAGCGCATCGCTGCAGGATAGCGAAGCTGCCGCCAGCCAGATCGAAGCCGTGAGCGACCTCGCCGAATCCCTCGCCGACGCGGCGCAGAAGCAGAAAGCCGGCCTGGCCGACGAACCTGCCGCCAAGGAACTCCCCGCGCTCAAGCAGCTGCGCCACACCACCGAAGTGCTGCGTCACACCGAAAGCGCGGGTGAAGGCGCACAGGCCGTTGCCTACAGCGAGCCGCATCTGCAAGTCTCTGCGCCCAAAGGCATTGTCAGCACGACGCCGGCAGATGCGGTGCTGATTGCCGGGACGCAAGCCACGTTGGTCGCCAAGCAAGACACCAACGTCGCCGCGGGCGGCAATCTTTCAGTGGCGGTGGCGGAGGGGCTAAGCCTCTATGCGCATGGCAAATCGCTCGGGCAAGCCGGGGATGCGACACCGGGCATCGCCATGCATGCCGCAAGCGGCAAGGTCGGGCTTTCGAGCCTCAAGGGCGAGACTCATCTGGTGGCCGAGAAGGCTGTGACGGTTGCCTCCACGCAGGGCAATGTCACTGCGGAGGCGAAGCAGCACGTGCTCGTCAATGCGGCCGGTGCGCAGATCAAGGTGACGAACGGAACGATTGAGCTGCATGCGCCCGGGATGGTGACGTTTAAGGGGGCGGGGCATCGGTTTGTGGGGCCGGGTGGGGCGGGGACGGATAACAGCTTGGCGGGCGGTAATCTGAAGGGCTGTGGCGTGCAAGAAAGCAGCGCCGCCGCCAATGGTGCTGGCTCGGTGTCACGTTGAGTTCTGGGACGAAAGGTATGCCCCATCCCACGCTGGCGGACTTGGAAACCTCCTTATTTGCGGCCGACAGCACGGATACAGACGTGCCACATCCCGACGCCCTGGCAAGGTGCCGTGAGCTGGCTGCCCGCTATCACGCATTGAAGCGGCAGCAACGGGCGGGGGCCCACCCATTGCGCGCCTATCTTCTCTTGGACGCGTGGGAAAGCAATCCGCTGGCTGACGCGATTTCCGAAGTCTGGCCGGAAGCCGCCACCCTGCGCGTTGCCGTGCCAGACGACTTTTACACGGGGCGCGAGAACGAAGCACCCTGCGTCGTGCCGCTGCCCGACAGCGCGTTACCAGACGGCGCAACGAACAGTTTGGAGCAGGAACTATCACGAGATGCACTGGCCCGTTTGGTGATGACCGCGAGCGGGCAGGCAAATCAACGATTGGTGCGGCAAGGTTTGGGGGCCGTGCTGTTCTGCGCCGACTCCGCAGCCGGGCTCGCACAACACCTCCGCATGCTGGGGTTTCAATATCCCCCCGAAGGCCGGAACGCCAAAGTCTTTCGCTACCAGGACCCGCGCGTGCTGCAGCGCGTGTGGCCCGAACTGACTGCCGCGCAGCAAGCCATGTGGCTAGGCCCGGTGGAGGGATGGTGGTCGTTGACGCAGCCATGGGGGCCATGGGCGCTAGAGGAAATGGTATCGACGCAGAATGCCGTTGTGTCGGTTCCGTTATGGTTCGAGGCCGAGCTGTCTAGGGAGCCAGACAGGGGGCCGGAGGGGGCGGTATTGAACCGCTTGATGGATGCGAAGCAATGGCGGGCGGCGCATTCGGCGCCGGTTGGGAATCGAGTGTGGGCGCGGTTTGCGGAAAACGGTGTCACTCCAAGTGAGCAACCCAATGCCAACCTGATGCGGCAATTGCTTTCAATCGGTACCGCGCACCATCTGGATGGGGGAAACCTCGAAGACTTCGTCTGGTGCAGCATCAGGTACCGCGAAGCACCACCTTCGATTGACTGGGACACGCCGCACTGGTCGCGCGTGTTGAACCAAACGCTGGAAGCACTGAGTGCAGATCCGGAAGCGCGTTTTGTGAGCGCCTTCGATGCCTGCCTGAACCCCGGAGACGAAACACATGGTTTGCACCAACCCGTGTGACGATTGCAAGCGAGAAGGCTTGCCGATTCTCTTTACACGCTACGCCGTTGGCTACAGTTCGCGGTCAGAAGGGCTGACTCTTCTCGACAAGTTCAAACCCACCGGCAAGCTTCAAGCCCAGCCAGGCGGGGTTTCCATCAAAACGGGACGCTACGGCGTACGGATGCTACGCGCCGGTTACTTGTACTTGCGCATCGAGCGGCGCGGCCTGCTGGAGTGGGAGGGGTACGCCATCCATCCGCATGGCTATCTGAAGCAGTTTCCTGTGATGCTCCCGCAGCAAGCCGAGGTCAAGATCGCCTGCGCGCGGGATGCACGGCAGGCCAATAACAGTCTGGTCTGGATCAAAGACGCAAAGAACGTCAAATCGCTCTGGTATGCCTTCCATCCCGATCCGATCGACCCGGCGCACCTGAAGCGCGAGATCGAACCGAACCCTGCAAAGTACATGCAACAGTTCGATGTTGCTGGCTGGCTCGGTGGCAATACCAGCCAGGCAGACAGCATGCAGCCTGCGCAACTGGACAAACAGGTGCTGGAATATGCCGCGCTTGGGGATGAGAAAGTTCAGGTTGTCGGGAATGAGCAGTTCTTCGGCCTGATGGGCATGACGCCGCAGGAGCGTGGCTGGGGCAATTACGAGAAAACCGTGACGGAGCAGCAGGTCATTCCAACTCCCGATGCGGCTCCCGTGATTATCGAAGACACGCGTATTGAAACGGTGACGCAGCCGCCCTACAAGGCCAAACACGGTTCTCGATTGGAGGGCATGCGTAAGTTCCTGCAGGACAACAAAGGCGCGGTAGTTGCGTGCGAAGACGCGCTCGGTGTCGCGCAGGAGCTGAGCCTTCATCACCTGTCGGCATCGGTGCCTTACGTCAAGTGGCTTAAGACGGAAGACGGGCGAAATATCACAAACGCTTGGAAGGACAGCGCCAGTCGCAGTATCCAAACCGTTAAGAAGGCGCTCGAGAAGAAAGCGATCGATGACTTTGATGGCGCGATCGATCGTATGCGTGAAGTCCGCGAGAACATGGGTGGGCACTACCCGGGCTCGGACAGCCCCCAGCCCGTCAGGGTTCGCCGGCCGGATGGCACCTACGAGACCATTAGCATCCAAGAGTTGAATCGACGTCGTCG
Source organism: Ralstonia flatus (assembly GCF_958439105.1). NCBI lineage: Bacteria > Pseudomonadati > Pseudomonadota > Betaproteobacteria > Burkholderiales > Burkholderiaceae > Ralstonia > Ralstonia flatus. The sequence continues at coordinate 95,710 of NZ_CAUDLI010000013.1, forward strand.
TGAAGACTTGCAGAAGCAGATCGAGCAGAAGACAGCGAAGCGTCAAGAAGCTGTTGACGATGCAGCAAAGAAGGCGCAAGCCAGCATCGACGCCAATTGCGATATGGCGTTGGTCAGTGCCTTCGATACCGAACACGAAAAGGAAATCAGGAACCGCGATACAGAGATGGACCGCGTAGCGGAAGACCTTGTGCAATGGCTGAAGTCGGATAGCTTGACGGACAAAGCACTGGGTTTGTACAGCGATACTGCTTCCGCAGATACGGGCGACGGTGATCGGTGTGCTGGGCAACTGTGCGTCATCCTCATGCAGTTGGACAACAGTCCTCGCGGTCGCGCATGGTATGGGTCGCTCGACTTGTTCACTCCACATAAGAAGAATCTGGTCTGGCGAATGCTCAGCTTGAACAATCGTGCTCTGAGCTCGGAACTGCAGTCGGCGCTGCAGCTCCTCGTCACGCCGATCCCCCCCTCTGAGCAGGCGGTGACAGGAGCGCAAGACAACGCGCGTAGCCAGAAAGCCTACGCAGATATGGCCGCAGCGCTCAACAAGATGAGCGGCACCCTCAAGACGTCGGACAAAGTTGAGAAGGATCTGTTGACCGTGCTCGACGGAGCCGCTGCCGCCGCAGATCGGCGTACTTCGCTGATGAAGCTTGCGAAGGAAGCGAAGAACGGCATGGCGGGAATCGTATTGTCCGCCGTCATGATCCAGGTCAAGGGGCTCTCGCCGTCCGAGATGGAGAAGCGCATTGCCCGGACACAGGCTCTGCTACTCGCTCGAGGTTTGGGTACCAAAGCTATAGCGCACATCAAGCAGCTTGAACAGGACGCACTTAGTTCGGCGCTGATGAAGCAGGTCAAATCCATTGACCGGCGGATACGAAATGCTATCAAAGGGGGCAGCGCTAACAGCGCCATGCAAGAGATGCGAACCACTCATGCAATCTGCGCCGTCAATGCCTTAGCGATTCTTCCAGCCATCAGCCGGGCCTACGTTCGGCACGATCTGCGCACTACGACAGAGTTGGTCGGATCAATGGCCGATCTGCTGGGGATGTTCAAAGACACCAGGGCAACCTTTTATGAAAAGGTGCTGTATAAGCAGGTGCCAGACATTGTGTATAAGACTCACAAGGTTGGTACGGCCACGGTCGCAGAACGCGAACTCCTCACATTGAAGGCGGGGGCAGCGCGATATGTTGCTGCGGGGGCGGTTGTTGGGGTGATCTGGGATAGTGTGGACGGCGTAACTGCGTACAAGGAAAAAGAAAAATATTTGATGGTCGCGTACGCTGTGCGCGCCGTTAGTGGCAGTGTTGCGGTTGGTGGCGCCATTTTGAGTGCGCGCTATTTGACTGCACCTCTCTGGTTGCTTCGACTCAATCTGGTTTCGGGATTGTTGACGGTCGCTGCCACCTTCGTGATCGGCAAGCTTAAAGGCGTGGAGTGGGAGAATTGGCTGAAAGCACAGCCGTTCCACAAGGCCAGTAGCACGAAAATCCCTTACAAGAGCGAGGCGCAAATGATGGACAAGCTTGCTGATGCACTGGCTGATATCGGTTGAGGTAGGTAATGTTTGATTGCGAAGCGGCTTTCCAGCAGCACCGGAAAAAACACGGTCAGAAGGAGGCCGTCGAATTCCTGGCTGATATCAATCGGTACACCGTGCTGCACGCTCCCAAGGAGCGCCGCAAGGATGATGCTAAGCCCAGCTTGGAATGGGCGCGCACGCTGTTCGATCATAACGAGCACTTCATCGAACTCTCCAATATGGGCGAGGAAGATCGCTCCGTTGAGTTCATGGCGGTGGGCTTGTTATGGCTTGCGCTCGGAGTTTGTTTGTTCTTTTGGGTGCTGCTATCCACGATGGACCCCGTGTTTTCCAGCGGGTGGTACATCTCCATGCTGATCGGCGCCGGCATGACAGGCGTCATGGGATTTGTGCTGTCGCTCTTTTGGCCAGAGAAGATTGCGCCTAACTATTTCACGCTGCTGCGACCGCGTTATCGCTTCAATCGCACCACACGCAAAGTGTATGTGCTGCGTCCGCAGCGTTATGGCGGTAACGTCGTTCTGGAGTGGGATCGCGTCAGGGCGCATACCAGTTGGTGTGCACCACGTGACATGCGGCCAGATCAGATTGATGACAAATTTGCTCGCCAGCGCAGGCAGGAGACAGGTGGAGGCTATTTTGGGCTGCGTGGCCTAGTGCTGTACTGGCCGCCGTTGGACCCGGGCGACCCCGAACGCAAGGGCGAGGAGGTTCTTTGGGTCGGCCCTAAGCTGGCCGGAGAAGGGTTGTGGCAGTACATCCGCACATTCATGGAAGAGGGCATAGAGAAGGTGCCGTCCCCGACCGAATATGAATGGCTGCGAAAAGGCTTTCACACCCCGAGCCAGCATCTTGAGGAAACGGAGTTGTCGGCCTCGCGCGTACTGGATCGTGTCGGTGGTCGCGGTGAGAATTCCGCGCAAACGCAGCTCACATTCTTGGCGACGTTTCTGTGGGCACCGCTGCATTGCTTGGCGGAGAGGCTGTGCACTTGGCCAACGTTTCCGGAAGAGTGGAATAGCGACTGTGGCCGGAAGCGTCGCGAGGACGGCATAGGGCCAGAGGAGCCGCTGCGGTGGAAAGCGTCTCCGGAAAGCACTGTTGACGAGCGCCCAGAGCCCCGACATGTTTGACTGTGAGGCAGCATTTCGCCTGCATCGAGAGAAGCATGGCAAGAAGGAGCCGTCGGATATATTGCTGATAGCAACCGATATGCGTTTCCGATAAATGATCGTCGAGCAACGGCCTGAAGGGTTGGTAAAGCTGACGGGCACGATAACGAACTACAAGGTGACCCGTGCAGAAGCGAGTTTCGTGTTTACGGAGGCCGATCGGGACAAGCTCGAAGTGGTCGCCATTGCAGCGGGCATCGCGGGGTTGAGTGGACCCGCGATCGCGACAGCAGCGTCCGCATCGAGTGCGGAGGAACATGCTGATTACGTCGAATTTGACCTTGACGGCGATCCGGTCAAGGGCTGGGTCTGGCGCAGTCCTTTTAAAGAAGGGGACAAAGTCGAAGTGGCCGCCGAATGGCGTAACGATCACTATGAGACAGCGGGCATTGCGAGACCAGAGGACCGCATCATCGCGTTGTACCCGCATTGCTCTCGGGGTAAGGCCCGGCATATCAAGAATGCGGTGAAGTGGTGGGTTATAGGAGTAGCTGGGATACTTGTGGGACTAGGGGCTCCGATACTGGGGATCATGCTGCTGCTCGTCGAGTCGCCGCAGAATTTGCTGCACGACGTTTTCCCGTACGGCTTTTTAGCCATGAGCGCAGGGTTCTATGCGTTCTTCGGCCTGATGACCATTAGCCTCGCCAGAAAATGGATGCCATTTGTACGTCTGACGGAGAAGGTTTGCCGCACGCTGGGCATTCCCGATTCCGGGAACGTCGATCTGGTCAAGTCGGCCAAGGTCCAACGCAAGCCGGATGACTCGGGCGAATACGGTACCTTCTACTTCAGATACTGATGCGTTGGCAGGCAACCAGAAACGGGATTCGCCCGGCACAGAGCCAACATCAGAGGATCCGCCGGTCTACTCGTTAAATGCACAGCGTGATGTCTCGCACGTGTCGGGTTAAGGCCCACACATGAAGATTTAGAAACAATCCCCCCAACCGCCCCAAGCCTGCGTAGCATCTCCACCGTCCGCCCCGCGCGCGCGGACGTCTGATTCACGCACGCTGATATGAACGCACTGTCCCGCCTCGCCGCCGCTTCTGCTGTGGTCGCGTTGCTCGTCACGCCCGCATTCGCTCAGGACGACACCCCGTTGCAGGTTTCGTACCGCCAGGTGCTGACCGAATATTTCAAGGACGCGCCGACCGCGTCGAAGAAATACGACGGTCGCCGCCTGGTCTTCAAGGGGCAGGTCTATCCGTTGTCCGACGACAGTCTGAACACGCTGGCCGTGACGGAAGACCTGAAGGTGGGCGCGCCGTTCCAGGACGATCAGCGTGACGCGCTCAAGGCGCTGTTTCCCGATCACAAGCTTGCGGCGTACAAGCCCAGCAAGGACATCACGCTGGACTGCCTGAACCGGCAGTTCGTTGGCCTGACGCTGGCGCTGGCGGACTGCCGCGTCGGCAAGCCCTGAGTTTCGTACCGCACATCGGTTTTCTTTCGCTTCAGATCATGGCCTCTCTTCCGTTTGACCAATTGCTCGCTCCGCTGCCCGGCGCTCAACCTTGCGGCGAAGACATGCTCTTCTCAGCAGAATTCGACAGCATCCAGGATGCTCGCCGGTTTGATGACCCGTCACTCGACCAGGGCGAGTGGGTCACGGAGATCAAGGAAGCCGACTGGCGCGCCGTCATCGCCGAGAGCACGTCGCTGCTGCAAAACCGCACGAAGGATCTGCGCCTGGCCGCATGGCTGGCCGAGGCGTTGTCGAAGGAGCGTGGCTTTGCCGGCCTGCGCGAGGGCTACGAACTGATCGCAGGTTTGTGCGAGCAGTTCTGGGAGCACCTCTATCCGCTGCCGGAAGCCGACGATCCTGAAGCGCGTACGGGCAGCATGGCGTGGCTTGCGACGCGTTCGAGCCAGCTCATTCGCGAGGTGCCGCTGGTGGAGGCGGGCAAGGGCGGCTACAGCCTGATCGATTGGGAAGTCGCGACTAGCCTAGTCGAAGCCATCCGCCGCGATCCGGAACAGGCCGACGAACTGTCGCGCGGAAAAGTCACGCAGGAGCAGTTTGAATCCGCACGGCGCGCCACGCCGCCTGCGTTCTACAAGACGCTGCACGACGATGTGGTCGGCTGCGGCGCCGCGCTGCTGCGGTTGGAGTCTGTGCTCGATGCACGAGCGGGTGATCACGCGCCGAGTTTCCGCCCCGCGCGCGAAGCCTTGCAGGCGGTGCGCGCATTGGTTGAGCGCTTCGGTGGCAAGCCGGAGCCCAAGCCAACCGCCGTGGAAGCAAAGGGCGCTCCGCAACAGACGGCTCAGTCTGCCGCAGGCACCGTCATCGAAACGGTGGTTTCTGGCCCCATCCGCACGCGCGCCCAGGCGCTGAACCAGCTGCGCGATGTGGCCGAGTTCTTCCGCCAGACCGAGCCGCACAGCCCTGTTGCCTACCTCGCCGCACGTGCCGCGAAGTGGGGCGACATGCCGCTGCATGCCTGGCTTCGGACGGTCGTCAAGGACGATGCGACGCTGTCGCAGATCGAGGAGTTGCTGGGCCTGGGCGATCCGCCCTCGGAAAGCGCCAGCTGATTCGGCTAGCTGCTCGAGCAGCCGCCGCAGCCGCTGGATCCGCAGCTACTCGAGCTGCAACTGCTGGAGCCACTGCTGCTTGAACTGCAGTTGCTCGACGTGTCGCCTCCGGAGCCACCGGAACTGGCGCCGGCGGGTGGTCCCATCATCGATCGGTATCCGGCCCATGCTGTGTTGGCCAGCACGCTGGTGCCGCCAAACGCGGTCAACCACAGCAGATCGTGCGTCGACAAACCGGCGCGTGGCCCCTGCTGGCCGCGCTGGCGATAGACCTCAAGCGCGGCGTTGGCCCCCGCGGTGGGGCCGGCACGGCCGACGCCGATCAGCCGCGCCGTCACGCCCCAGTACACGATGGCGAACAGCGCCATCTCGATCAGCAGCAACATCACCGGACGCTCCCGAGACAGGCCCACAAAGACCTTCATCACGCCCAGGCAGAGCGTCGACAGCACAATGGCCCACGCAGCGAGCGTCGTTCCGCGCATCGCGCCGCGAGTCCACAGCCATCCTTCGCTGCGCAGCCGATCTGTCATGTCGGATGCTTCGTCGACGAGCCGATTGCGAAAGTTCGGCCACGCCGAGCGCTGCTGCGTTTGCCGGGCGAGCCATGTCCACGCGTTGACGTGACGCTCCGGCCTTCGATCTTCGTTCGCCACCACGTAGGTGTTGCGGTCGCGTTTCCGCTTAGCCGGAGGGACCATGCGGATCGCACCCGCATCAAGCAGCGTCAACGCCGCGACCTGCGCCATTCGTGCAGCATCGCCGGTGATGAGCGCCGCCTCGGCAGGTGTCAGCTGACGCGGCACGTTGCCACCCGCGGCACCCCAGGGGTTCCGGCTGTAGGCGGCGCGATGCAGGCTCCGGATCAGCAGACACGCCATCACGCACACACCCAGATAGAACGCGAGAAAGCGCGGCCCCGAATAGCCGAGCACATCGACATCCGAGGCGACATTCGTGGTGATGGCGATGAGGATGACGGCGATCACAAGCCATACGGATGGCATGAATGCGCGCGCTGTGGGTGCGGGCGGCGGCATGACCGGCTCCGGCGCATGCTGTGTGGGGACGACAGTTTCCGGCGCCTTGGCTGCCTCGGGCTGCTCCGGCCTCGGCCAGACGTCGACCGGCGGCTCCTCGCCGAACGTGCACCGGTAGCTTTCCAGTGTTTGCGCGTAATGCTGTGCGTAGGCGTCGTCTTCGTGCGGCAAGCCAATCCCCGGCGCGTGATGCAGCGGCGCGCGTAGTACTTCGCCGCAGAACACCGTCCAATACTCTTTCGAATATTGCAGATGGAGATGCCAGGCGGCATCGATCGCCTCGGAAGGCGTGACGGGGTGGCCCGCAAACACCGCCAGATACGCAAAGCGCTTGTATTCCTCGATGACGGTCAGCGTGTATAAGCGCGACCACCCTTCAGCCTCCGCCAGACGTTGGCTGAACGGCACTGGAGCATCGGGCGCGTCCGGTGAATACTCGCTCAGCCGGCGCAGGCAGGCTTCCCGATCGGCTTCGGTCGGGGCGGAATCGGGCAGGGTCGATGGGGCGGACGGTGTCATGTGCGTTGCTGTCAACCGTTAATGCCTACTTGCTGGAAGGACACTGCACGCTTGCATGCACCTAGCCGCGAACGACTAATTCTCTTCATGTCGCTCCAACGCTTCAAATACCGCGCGCTCACAGCGGCCGAAGTCAAAGCTGCGCAAGCGGAGATGGCGGTTGCCGTATTCACCCGCCGCCATCATTTCTGGGATGGAGCGCAGGGGCCCAGCCATCAGGTGCATCAGCGTCTGTGAAATGATCACGAACAACATCGGCGCGAGGGTAAACATCCCGACCATCATCCCCGCGACGGGGCCGGCGGCCTCGAGGCCAAACTCACTGCCCACAAAAAAAAGCATGATCACGAGCATCAGCGCGCAGAAATAACCAAGAAGGCCGATCGCCTCGCTAAAGTGGGGGCTCCTGCGCGACAGTATCGTCTCCAGCGGTTCGGGCAAGTCTCGAGGGCGCTTTGCAACATAGACGGTCTGTGGCTCACGGCGGCCGGTCAAGCGCATGCCCCACGCTGAAAAACAGTCGTTGTCCCACCAGCCTGCAGCAAGCACGCGCATGCCGCTCAGGCCCGCGAAATAGGGTGCATTGGACGAAACCCGACGGTCCGTGACCTGGTATTCGCAGAAGTGGATAACGCGATCGTCGGTCAACGTGATGACGACGGGAGTCACGCGATAGTAGGTATCCCGCGAGATGTCGTCGGTGTAGTCGTATGCGCTGCGCGCGTTGGCGTCGACGCTCCGTCCCATGGCCTCGTAGGCCTTGAATGCCGCGCTATCCACCTGTACTGAGCGAATGATGCCGCTGACGATCGCGACAGGCGCACCCCGTCGCCGACTGGCAAGCCAGTGCTCAAGCTGTTGCCAAGCCCATACCAGATGACACCAGAGCCACCAAATGCGCTCTTTCACCGGAGAAAATTGCGCGATTGGCAGCGACCGTCTCCTAGTGGGGTCGTGATACTCGAGGCGGATCTGGGTGGAGGGACGCCGTTCATCACCCGGCTGCAATGGCCAGCAGGCGACGGTTCACGCAACCGTGCCCGCCGGCGAGCGTCCTCCCGCGTCACTTGCTTGCCCGAAACTCGATCCGCCGATTGCGCGAGCGGCCTTCATCGGTGTTGTTGGCCGCCACTGGCTGATCCGGCCCCACGCCCATCGCAGTGAGCGTGCCTTGCTCGGCGCCCTTGGCGATGAGGTAGTTCTTGACCGTCTCGGCGCGCGCCTGGCTCAGGTTGAGGTTTAACGCGCGGCTGCCGGAGTTGTCGGTGTGGCCGACGATTTCGATCTTGCGGCCGTTCAGGCGCGGCAGCACGGCGGCCATTTCATCCAGAATCGCGCGGCCCTTGGGCGTGAGCGTGGCACTGCCGGTTTCAAATTCGATGATGCGGTTAGCCAGCGTCTGGTCCAGCAGCCCTTGCTCGGACACCGCCGCCACGCGCAGGCCATTCTTGATCGTGTAGCTCTGGCCGAGCGCTGTCGCCATGTCGCTGGTCAGCTGCTGGCGCTGCGCCTCGTTGCCGACGTCGCCATGCAGGGAGACCTGCGTGCCGTCGATGTTGAGCTGCCCGCGGTTTACCTGCTTGATGGCCGGCGACAGGATCTTCTGCACATTGGCCGACCAGTTGGGCGGCGACACCACGTTGCCGACTTCAATCTGGTCGACCACGTTGGCACTGCCGTACAGCTCGCGCAGCTTGGCCAGCACGGTCGCCTTGGTGGCTTCGTCCGGCACCATGCCGCCGGCCACAACCTGGCCAGGCACGGGCGCCGCATCGCCCGCTGCGGCATGCGCGGGCAGGGCACTGCCCAGGCAGGCCAGCATGGCGGCGTTCGCCAGGAGGGTTGCAGGCCGGAAGCCGCGCTTGATTGCATCCAGACCCATGTTCATTCTCCGATGAAGACTTCGCGGAAGGTATCGACGGCCACGCGCAGCGACAGCTGCGGTTGATCCAGGTAGCTCACGAACTTGGCCAAGCCGTACTCTCCGCTGACGTGCTGGTCGACCCATTCCGGATCGTCGATGTTGATGTTCTGTTCGGCATACGCCAGCGGCGACATGACGCTGTGCAGCGTGCGTGACGAAGCGCCATTGAAGCCGATGACGAGTCGCTCTGCGCCATTGATATCGCCCAGGAACAGCGACAGCTCGAAGTCCGCCCGCTGCAGGAAGCGCGACACCAGCTCCAGCCAGAAACTCGCGACCAGGCTGCGATAGAGCGGGTCTGCCGGCAGCGGCAGCGTGAGCCCTTTCTCAAGCCGCGACGAGCCATTGGCCATCACGGGTTGCAGCAGCGTGCCAAGCGCGAGCAGGGTGCGGCGCAGACGGATGTTGTGGCCCTCAGCGCGCAGCATCTGCTCAAGGCCGGCAACGGTCTGGAAGTCGATGAAATCCGAAAAACTGGCGTCGTGCGACTGCGTGCTGGTGCCGCCGGTGCCGGTCTCCACACCGTGCTGCCCTTCGGCCAGCAGGCGCAGGCCTTCAGTGGCGTCGGTGGCGGTGCCGAGCGAGAGCATCTGCTGGCCGGCGCGCGTCCACAGGCGGGCGAGCGCAATCGGGCTGCGCGCGATGAAGTTGATCGGGCGCTCGACCTCCATGGCCGCCGCCGTCAGGAACGGAAACCGGCGCGACGACAGATCGCTGCTGGCCATGAGCGTGCCCGCAATGGCGAGCTTGCTCTGCGAGCCGAGAAACGCAAACTGCACCGGCTTCCAACTGTCGTAGGTCGTCTTCCAGTCCGGGGCTTCGGCCAGCAATTCCATGCCTTGCGCCAGCCAGCGGTCCAGCGTGTCGAGCAATTGGACGTTGTTGGCGCTTTTGACGAAATCGCCGCGCGACGGAAGCTTGCCGAAATACGAAAGCTGCAACTGGGTCTGGCTCATTGCGCCGTCCCTCCTTGCTCTTCCGTGATGTTGTGGCGTGCGGCCTGCGTGGACACGGCCGCTTGCGCCGCAGGCGGCGTGCCTGCGGGCGCCGCCGGGGCGGGCGGCGTCAGGGTGTTCTGCGGCGCCGATGCATCGGCAATCGACGTCGGCAGACGCAAGCCGCGCAGGCCTTGGCCCTGCGGCGAATCCGATGCCGTCGTGCCGCCGGCTTGCGGGCTGCTGATGATGCGCAGGCTGATCGATACCGTCAGGTTGTCCTTCGTCCACGACAGGTCGAATGCGCCGTCCGGACGCCGCTTGCGTTGTGCCGTCGCAATCAGGCGTTCCAGGCCGAAGCGGCCCGGCTCGTTGAGCAGCTCCACCGTTCGGCCGTCAAACGTGGTGGCCGTCACGCGGGCGCCCGGGGTGCCCTGCGGATTCGGCCACACGAAGTTGGCCCACTGCGGCGGCGTGTTGCGATAGCGCAGTTGCTGCCCGTCGATCTCGATCGTGTATTCGGTAGCGCCCTGCGATGGCACCGGCAGGATCTGGAACACCGTCTGCGGCGCCGCGGCTGCGGCACCGCCAGCACCACCGGCGGCACCACCCGTGAGCGGTGCGATCCAACGTGTGAAGCCCGTGGTGAACTCGGGCACAAACGCGATGCCCAGGTCGCCCCACGTGCGGGAGGCGATCATGTCGCCACGCCGCACCGACAGAGGACCGATCGTCGTGCTGGCGAACTTCGCGATCGCGCCGTCCGGGCCGAACACCTGGCCGATCTCAGCCGCGCTGGCCTCGATCTTGGCGTTGGGCGCAAACGGGTACTTGTCTGCCAGCGTGGTGGCGAACGGCTGATACACCTGCGCGTTCCAGACCTTGTTGACTTCCGTCGTGGCCGGGCGGATCGCCACTGCGTACGACTGCAGCAGCGGGCGCACCAGCAGCGGACGCAGCGTCGCGCGCTCGCTATCGGTCATGCCGGTCAGCATCTGCTCATCGACGTACTTGAGCGTGTCGGCCAGTTCGGAGCCGTTGCCGTCCAGTGTCTGCTGCATCAACTGGCGCGCACCCGGGCCCGGGTCGCCCTGGTTCTTGATCTGGTTGAAGCGCGTGCGCACCTTGGAGAGCGAATCCATGTAGCCGCGCAGCAGCGACTTGTCGTCGCGCATGACGACCACGCGTGCCAGCCCCGAGAACTCCTTGCCCACCGGGCCCATCGGAATGGCGCCGGCATCGGCATTGCCGCCCACCTCCAGGTTGACGTTCACCTGCGCCGGCGTCTGGCGTGCGAACAGTTGCTTGAACCAGCCGAGCACGCCGGTCTTGGCCTGCTTCAGGCCGGCGTTGAACATCGACGGGTTGTCCCACGACGTCTGGTCATACGCGGTGTCGAGCACCTTGCGGATCGGCGAGTTGGTCGGGTCGCCCAGCAGGTTCATGCCGGTGACGGCCTGATCGAAGCTGGTGAAATCCTGGATCGCCACGCCCTGCATGAAGCGTTGCCATTCGCGCGCGTATTCGGTCTTGTACATCGTGACCAGTGCCTTCTGGATCTGCTCCGGGCTGCCTTCCAGCGTGAGGTCGTCACGCGCGGCAACGTTCAGCACCCAGTCCTTGGTCTGCAGTTCCTTGTTGGCGGCTTCCTTGATGGCGGGCTGCACGTAGCCCAGCCACGCTTCCTTGGTGAACGTGCCGGGCACGGCGTAGCTGCCCGCAACCAGGCCGGCCCCGGTATCGCCGACGATGCGTGCGACGGTCATCGGGGCGTAGCGCGTGGAGGCGCGGGCCTTGATCTCCGCATACGCGCGTTCGCGTGCGGGCATGCCGCGCACCACGCGGCGCAGGTTCTCACGCGTCTGGTCGATCAGCGAGAGGTTGCCTTCCAGCAGCGGCCAGTTGTCGTCGTTCACGCGGGCCAGGAAGAACGACAGGTTGCGCTCCGCCGAGCGGATCATCTGCTCGCGCGGCATGTTGCCCCGGTTGTCTTCCAGCCAGCCGCGCCAGAAGCGCGTCACTTGATCGGTCAGGTGCGCGACTTCCACGTGGCGCTTGTCCGACAGCATCAGGTAGGTCTTGAGCGCGTTGTAGCCGTCTTCCACGTTGGTGGGCGAGGCATCGGTGTAGCGCTTGGCACCGGTCGACGCCGTGGCCTGGTTTGGCGCGGCAGGCGCGTTGGCCGCTGCACCCGAGGCACCGGACGCGCCGCCCACGGTGGCGGTAGCCGTCGTCACGGACGTGGTCATCACCGCGCCGGTTTCCGGCGGACGCACCATCGGGGCGAGCTGATCCGGATGCGCGTTGACCTCTGCGAGGAAGGTTTCGATCGCGCCGCCGACCGGCTTGAGCATGACCTGGCGCAGGCCGTTGTAGTACTCGTCGAGCAGCTTGTGCTGCAACGTGTCGCCCTGATACAGGCCCAGCGACAGCGCGAGCGGATGGTCGTTGCGATACCGGTCGAGCTGTTCAATCCTGTCTTGCAGGATGTCGAGCGCCTCCAGGCGGGCCTGCAGGTCCACCCGGTTCTGCTGCATCTTCACGATCTTGTCGAGGTCAGCCTGCACGTTGGCCGTCAGCGTGCGGTTGCCCATGTACGACCACGTCCAGCCGCCGAGCATCACGCCCAGTGCCAGCACCAGCGCAAAGAACGTAGCGATGCGCAGGCGCGTCTTGGCGGGGCTGGCGAATTGCCGCACGGTCTGCTTGTCGGCAAAGATCACCTTCGAGAACAGGTCGCGCAGGAAGAAGCCGTTCTTGGAGAACACCTCTCGCGTGCGTGCGGCGCCGTCGGTCGACAGGCCAAAGCGGCGCGCAATGCGCTCGGCCGACACGCTGTTGGTGGCGCCTTCCTGCAGCGCGCTGGTGAAGTAGAAGCCGCGGAATACTGGCTTGTACTGGAACGGGTTCTCATCGAACAGCGTCATCAGGAACGCACGCAGCGTCGGCTTGATCGACGCAAATTCCAGCGGGAAGCTCAGCAGCCCCGGCGAGAGCTTGTTGTTCCGGTGCAGCGCGATCTGCGCCACGCTGATCTCCTTCAGCCCATCGCACAGCTCGTCAAAGCGCTGGTCGAACACGGCGGCCACGTCGGGCTTCGAATCGGGCTCGAAGGGCAGGGTGGCGCCCCAGACGCGGTCGCGCTCCTGCTTCTCGCTGTCGCCAAAGAACTCGGTAAAGCCGGTGATCAGGTCGGCCTTTGTGAACATCACGTACACCGGGGCAAATACTTCCAGGCGTTCGGTCAGTTCCTGCACGCGCTGGCGCAGGTTCTTGGCCAGGTTGATGGCGAATTCGGGGCGGTTTTGCGTGAGTTCGGACACGCTCACCGTCACGACGATGCCGTTGATGGGCGCCTTGGGGCGATAGCGCTTGAGCAGGTCGAGGAAGCCCAGCCACTCGCGGCGGTCTTCTTCGTGCACGGAGTAACGGCCGGCCGTGTCGAGCAGGATGCCTTCGGTGGTGAAGAACCAGTCGCAGTTACGCGTGCCGCCGATGCCCTGAATGACCGCGCCGCCCTTGTCGGCAAACGGAAACTGCAGGCCGGAATTGAGCACGGCCGTGCTCTTGCCCGCCGCCGGGTTGCCGATCACGATGTACCAGGGCAGCTCGTACAGCGCTGCGCTGCCCGACATCTGCCCGAGCTTGGAGCGCTTGATGGTCTTGACGGCTTCTGCCAGGCGCACGCGCAGGGCTTCCACTTCTTCGCGCTTGTCTGGCGTGGCGGTCTTGTCGGCAGCGGCCTGTTCCAGCACGCCCTCCAGCTTGTTGCTGGCCTGACGCGCGCGCCAGCGCTTCCAGAGATACGTCAGCAGCCACAGCGCGAGCAGCACACCCAGCGCGATGCCGACCCAGACCAGGCCAACCTCGAAGGTCTGCGCCATCAGCAGCAGGAAGATGGTCAGCACGATCACGCCAAGAATCGATAGCGTGCGTGAGTTGGTCAGGAAGTTCAGGAAGCGTTGCATGTTGCCTTCGGCTCGGGAACAGACGGAATCGGAATCGAAATCAAAATCGAAATCTGGAACAAGGTCAGGTCAGGCTGGGCACCACCGCGATGGCGCCGCGCTGCTGGATGTCGTTGGCGGTAATGGCCAGCACCGGCTTGCCGGTCTGCTGGCTCAACTGGTGCGCCACCACCACCGATAGCAGCGGGCCTGCAGCGCCCACATAGCCGCACGGCGTGCCGACGGGCAGCAGATCTGCGGCAAGGTCCAGTGCGGGGAAACGTTCGGAAAACACGCGAGCCACCTCGACGGTGCGTACGGGGTGCATGCCGGTGTCTGAAACGACGCCGGCCACGGTGATGGGTTCGGCAGCTGAGTTGCCCTCGGCGGTTTCGGCCTTCTCGGCGGGTGCTGCGTCCTGCTTGACCTTGACCGGTGCGGCGGCCAAGGTGTCGAGTACGTGGCCCACGGCGTCGCCCAGCGCCTGCAATTGCGGCTGGCCGCGATCGGGCGTCGGCGATTCCAGCCGCGCCACGCCGGCGCGCGTGATCGTGAACGCCTCCGTTGCCGCGGCGTCGCCGTCCAGCGCAGGTGGCAGCAGGCTCTTCGCCATCGTCGGCGCGCACAGCAGCACGCCCGCAGCGGCTTCGCCCGGCACGCGGCCATGCTGCCGATTGGCTTCGAACAACTGCTCGTGCTGCATCAGTTGTTCGACCGCGCTGGGGCCCACCAGCGAATCCGCCACCACCACCATGCGCAGCACGCGCTCGTCGCTGGCGCGGTTGACGCCTTGCGTGGCGCGATCGAGCAACAGCAGCGCATCGGCATCGCCCTTGGCGGTGATGGGCTCCAGCGTCAAACGGTCTGCCGGCCAGATCAACGCGATGCGGCGGCGCAGCCAGCCATCGGCGGCGGCTTGATGCTGCGGCGTCCACTCGCGCGGGAGGAGTGCGGTGATGATCAGCCGCGTGGTATCCGGCTCGGTTGTTTCCGGGGCTTGCGCAACGGCGTGTGCCGCGAGTTCTTCGGCCACCTGGCCGGCCAGTGACAGGGCGCGCAGGCGTTCATCCAGCCAGTCGACATCGGGATGTTGCTCTGCCAGTTCTGCACGCAGGTCTTCGATGTCGATGCCTTCCACTTGCGCAGCAAAGATCGGCTGGCCAAAGCCTTGCACGTCGGTCAACCCGGGTTGCGTATTGGCCTGCACGGCCTCCACCACTGAAGCGGCATCGCCGCCGGCCGGCGCACGCAGGGCGCTGGCGAGCAGCACGGCGCGCCATTGGCGTGTGGCGTCTTGCGGGTCGGCGGTTTTGGCATCGGTGCCTGTTGCGGCCGGCGTGGCCGCCGCCAGCTCGCGGCCCGCGACCACATTGGAGCGAATGCCGTCCAGCGCGCGCTTGATGACCCAATAGCCGACGATCATGCCGACCGGCAGCAACAGCAGGTAGGTCAGGATGTCGCCGGTGGTCGGCATGCGGTTGGCGGACTGCCACCACACGATGACGGCAATCCACACCACCACGAAGACAGCGAGCAGCGTCAGCCCGGACCGGAAGAGTCTTGCAACCATGTCGTGCGCGTTCAGATGCTGCCGGTGTTGCCCTGGCTGGACAGGAGCGTGGCGCCGCAGGCGGTTTTGTCGCCGTGGCGCGCCGCCTGCTTGCCGTCGATGATGACGTTCGGGTCGCCCGTCACGATGACGGTCGTACCGCCGTGGCCGTTCTTCGGGCACGTCACCTTGTCCCCCACGCAGGCAATGCCCTTGCCGCCCGTGCTTGTGTTGCCCGACGCGGTGATCACCACGCCGCCGTGGTCCGTCTTGTCACCCAGCAGGATGAAGGGCCGTGTCATTGCATGCTCCCCATGTGTCCTTTCGTCATTGCCTTGGTGCGGGCTGCTTGCCGAGCACGCCTTTGCGGCGCAGCTCGACGTGGCCCAGATCCATCATCTTCCAGCGGCCGCCCCACACGAGGCCGACCGATTCCGCTGTCTGGCCGTACAGCTCGTAGCCGCGCATGGCCCACGGGTCTTTCTCGCTGATGACCAGCTTGCCCTCGCGGAAGAAAGCGCTGTCTGCCGCCAGGCCGTACTGGTGATAGCTCTGGAACGCCGTGGCCTGCGTGACATTGCTGCCCATCGCCGCCAGCTTCACTTGCCGCTCGGGGCTTCGGTAGCCTTCGAGCAGCGCCATCTCGTAACCGTGTTCGTCGCGCATGATCTTGTAGACGAGCAGCAGGCGCTGACGGAAATCCGCGTCGAGCAGGTTCCAGTCGCGGCTCGCATCGCGGATGGCCGGGCGGATCTGCTCGACTTCACGCGTGGTGAACACCTCGGGCGGCAGGGGCGGCGGCGGGATCAGCCGTTCACCGTTGAGCAATGCCGAGATGTGCGGATCCGGCTCGCGCACCTGGTCGTCATCGAACTCGAACGACTGCTGCTCGCGCAGCGCCAGTGCCAGCATGGGCGGCACCGAAAGCACGCCGAGCGCGCCGAGCAGCAGCATCCGCCGCCGCACCACGAACTGCTTGAACGCCGACACCCCGGACGTTGCGCTGTCCACCGACTCGCGCAACGACCCTGCGGAGCGCGCGCCCACCACCGCAGCCCCCGTGCTCAAGCGCTGCCACTGCGCACGCAGCAACGCCGCGCAGCGCTGCCGTACCGACGGCAGCAGCAGCACGGCAGCCACCACCACCATGGCAACGAAGTAGAGAACCAGAGCGACAAAAACCATACCGACCTGCGGAGCGTGCGCGCCTACGTCAATTCATCCAGATTTATATCTGTATTTACAACGCTAAATTATTAATAAACGGTAATAATCCAGCGCCCGCTACACAGAAATATTAAGAAACGATAAAGAAAATACCGCTACCTGCGCCAATCATTTGTCTTTCAGCAAGGCCAGACTTAGAATCAGCAGCCACCACCGGAATCGGCGCTTGTTTGTAATCCATACGTTCGCCGCGCATTCTATTTCAATTCTGGACCCGTGATGAGTAATAACGGCGATTTGAAACAAGAAGGGCCTCCAACGCTCTTCAATTCTGAATCCGAGACCGATGAGGCCGGGCATACGCGCATTCTTGCGAGCCTGGAGGGCCGCGTTGCGGCCAACGGCAAGGCACCGAAAAAGTCGGGGCGGCGCTATGGCGTTGCGGCGGCGGTTGTCGTGCTGGCCGCCGGTATCGGCGCATGGGTCCTGCTGAATCCGAGCGGCGAATCTGCGCCCGCGCAGGTGGCAGAACAGGCCACGCCTGCAGCCGCGCAAGCGCCCGCGTCCACGCAAACTGCAGCCGCCGAAGCCGCTCACACGGCCGCTGCGGCGCCGGTTGCCTCCGCAAGCGAGCCTGTGGCAGAAGCGCAGGCCGCCACCATCGTCAACGTCGCGCCGGGCGAAGACCACGCAAACGAGAAGGGCGATAAAAGCGAGAAGACGCCGGTTGCCAGCGTGTCCGCCAAAGACGCGCATGACGCAACGCCCGCCGCGCATGCCGTGGCGGCAAAGTCCGGCAGCACCACGACTGATACCGAGGAAGGCAAGACGGCAACTGCCAAGCTCGTCGCCAAATCGACCAACACGCCATTTAAGGCGTTGCAGCAGCCAACCAAGCCCAAGGCGCAATCCACCGCCAAAACTGCCAAGAACCGAAAAGGCACATTGGCACCCGATGATCCTGATGCCGATCTGCTGGCCGCATTGCTTGCGCCGCAGAATGCTGCCAATAAGGCCGCCAATTCACCCAATTACAAAGGGCAATAGCTGCTTGACTGCTGGGTTGGTGTTTTTACAACCCGGTAATTGAGCGGAGGCAAGTGCGATGTCCGACATTGCGCTGCCTCGTAAATGCCCGCGCTGGTCTCACGAAAATCGTCCGTGATACGCCACGCGTTGCAGCACCGGACAGCGAATGGACGCCACGACCCTTCTTCAGAACCTCTTCGCACCCACGCGCCGCCTCTACACGCTTGAAGGCGAAGGGCCGCTTGCGGACCTTGCGGTGGAAGCCTGGCTTGGTCGCGAGGCGCTGTCCGAGCTGTTTGAGTGGCGCGTGGTGGCCGTGAGCGCCAATGCGCGCATCGCACTCAAATCATTGCTGGGCCAGCGGGTCACGCTTGTCACGACGCTGGCCGATGGCACGCAGACCAAGCGCACGGGCCTGATTCGCCTGGCCGAAAAACTCGGCGCAGACGGCAGCCTCACGCGCTATCGCCTGACGGTGGTGCCATGGTTCTGGCTGACCACGCAGCAGCGCCACAGCCAGGTGTTCCAGAATCGGCCACTTGCCGACATCATTGAGCAGATGCTGTCGCCGTACGAGCCGTACGCCTCGTGGCGCTACGCGGCCGGTGCCGAAGCACGCATGAGCGATTTCGGTACACGCCCGCACATCGCCCAGTTTCGCGAGACCGACTACCACTTCGTCACGCGGCTGCTGGCCGAAGCGGGGCTCGGCTTCACCACGGTGGAAGACGACCAGGCGCACGGCGGCCACACGCTGGTGATTTTTGCCGACAGCACGCAGCTGCCGGAAGATGTGGAATCGGCTGCGGCGGGCGGTATCCGTTTCCACCGCGCGCACAGCCTGGAAGAGCGCGACGCCATCCAGCAACTCGCCTGCCACAGCCGCACGACGGTGGGCGGCGTGGCGGTGGCCGCGTGGGACCCGGAAGGCAAGCAGAACGCTCGCGCCCACGCCCCTGCGCGCTTCGCCACCAGCACGGGCAGCCCGGATGCGTATCTGTCGATCAGCCCATCGCTCGCACCGGATTCCGCCAATGCCCAGCGCATTGCCGAGCAGGTCATGGAAAGCCTGGAAGCGCGCGCGCTGTTGTTTTCAGGGCGCGGCACCGTGCGCACACTGCGCAGCGGAACGCGCCTGCAGGTGGTGGATTGCCCGCACTTGCCGCAGGACGTGGAAGGCGCCTATCCGCTGTTGATGGATCTGGTCGAGCACTGCGGCATCAACAACCTGACCGTCGATACGCACAACGCGCTCAGCCAGCGTTTGGGCGGCCTCGATGCCGCACTGGCATTCGATACGCCGCCCAGCGCACCGGAATCCGGCCCGGGCGTTTTTGGTTTCCAAGAAGCAGAAGGCCCCATCGAGCGCAGCACGCCGACTGGCGATCTGCTCAAAGCAGCACGCGCGCACGGCTACGCTGGCCTGTTCCGCGCCAGCGACGCACGCCGGCCCTGGCGCCCGGCCGTGACTGAACCCGATTGCGGCCGTCTCTACGCGGCACCCACCGCGCAGGGCGTACACAGCGCCATCGTGGTCGGCCCGGACGGCCAGACCCAAGCCGGCGGAGATGGCGAGCATCATGCCAGCCCCGCAGGCGAAATCCGCGTGCGCTTTCCCTGGCAACAAGGCGAGCGCGCCGATGACCGCAGCAGCCGCTGGGTGCGCGTCGCACAGCGGCAGGCCGGCTCGGGCATGGGCTGGCAATGGCTGCCGCGCATCGGGCAGGAAGTGCTCGTCAAGTTCAGCGAAGACGACATCGACCAGCCCGTCGTGATCGGCTCGCTGTACAACGGCCAGGGCGAGGCAGGCATCGCGCCCACGCCGGGCGGGCAGGGCGCATCCGACCAAAGCGACGGCACGGCCCTCTACAAGCAAGGCAGCGACAGCGCCGCAAGCGCGCAAGGCAATCTGGCCGGCGGTCACAGCCCCGCCTGGCACGGCATGGGCGCGGAAGCCGAAGGCCACCGCAACGCCGCCGCCCACACCGGCTTCAAGAGCGCGGAACATGGCGGCAGCGGTTACAACCACCTCGTATTCGACGACAGCGACGGCCAGTTGCGCACGCAACTCGCCACCACGCAGCAATTCAGCCAGCTCAACCTCGGCCATCTCGTCCATCAGCAAGACAACCGGCGTGGCAGCTTTCGCGGCCAGGGCTTCGAGCTGCGCACCGATGGCCACGCCGCCGTGCGCGGCCAGGCCGGCCTGCTGCTCACCACCTACCGCGACGCCAGCAGCGGCAAAGCCGTGCCCACTGGCGACAACGCTGCCGGCATTGCGTTGATCAAGCAGGCCAAGGAATTGACGTCATCGCTCGGGCAAGGGGCGGTCACGCATCAGACCGCCGCGCTCGACACCGCCAAGAACGACGATGCCCCGCTGGCCAAGCAAGCCAAGGCGGTTGCCGGCATGGTCGATGGCAAGGCGCTCGACGCCGCCAAGCAGGACGCCAGCGCCGGCAACACCGCCACGCAAGGCAAGGTGCCGCATCAGGGCGAGGCCATCGCCCACCTCGCAGGCAGAGCGGGCCTCGTCATGGTGGCGGGGCAAGACCTGCAGCTCGCCAACGGCGAAAGCATCGCGCTGGGCAGCGGCCAAGACACCAACCTCGCCGTCGGCAAGCAGGCACGCATGCACGCCGGCCAGGCGATTGGCGTGGCTGCCGGTTTGTCGAAGGCGGGTGACAACAACATCGGCCTGCAGCTCACCGCAGGGCAAGACAACATCGACGTGCAAGCCCAGCACGACGTGCTCAAGCTGATGGCCAAGCAGGACCTGAAGCTGGTGTCGGCCAATATGAACGTGGATTTTGCGGCCGCCAAGCGCATCCGCATCGCCACGGCTGGCGGGGCGTCGATCACGCTCGAAGGTGGGAATATCACTGTGGAGTGTGCGGGGCCGATTACGTATAAGGCGGCGCAGCGGCAGTTTCAGGGGCCTGTCAGTGCGAGTTACCCATTGCCCCTTATGCCAAAGAGTATTTGCGTTGAGTGTTTGCTGGCCGCTCAAGCGTCTGGCGCCCCCTTTGCCGTGAGGTAGTTGGCGTGCAGCAGCTTCCGTCTCCGCTTTGGTCTTCTTTTGACGCCCTACCGCCTCCAGCTGTCGGTGTGCATCGATATCTTTTGATTAACCAGGCCGCTTTGAGAGGGCAGCGGGCACTTTTCAGCAGTTTGTCAAAGTTTGAGTGCCGACCCTTGTTTGGGCAGAGTGACGCAGCTTGCCGAGATGGCGCGACACCATTTGTTCTGCGCGTTGATCCCATAACTCACATTCGGACCATCATTCGAGAACTCGCGGACGCAGCCTGCTATGCCTGCGCACTGACGCGGATCGATACACCATCGGATATACAAGCACTGACTGATGCATTGACGCGACGCTGCGAGGTATTGCTGCCTGACGGTATGGCAATGTTGTTGCGGTACTTCGATACACGCGTCTTCATGTCGCTGCTCGATGTACTTAGCCCCGCGCAGATTGATTCGTTTCTATCCTGCGCCAGCGATTGGTGGTACTCGGACCGAGAAGGGGCAATGGTGCCTGCACGGGGTACGGTTCGAACGGCCAGTGATGCTTTTTCTCCGCCTCTTATGCTTTCCGTAGCTCAGGAGCACGCGATGATCGAAGCATCCGAGCCGGATGCGGTCATTGACCTAATTGCTTCCAGCGGCCGGCATCAGCTTTTTGACATTCCATATCCGCAGCGCTATCCGATCGTGGTTGACCTCGTATATCGTGCACGCCACTGGGGTCTGAAGGAGATACCTGACCTCGCGGCGTTCGTCACAATCGCGCTATCCAAGAGCAACGACTTCGATGTGTTACCCCCTTGGAATGAACTCCTGCCTCAGGTGCAGGCAGGCGAGCTGACTTTCAGTGCGGTGCTGGACCGAGTCCGGAATTTGGAAGAAACATGATGAGTAAAGTTGCGTTGAGTAAGGTCTGGTCCGCTGGCTGTGCGATCGCGATATTGGCCGGTTGTCTGCTGGTGGCGTGCGAGAAGAGCAGTGATGCGGCTTCCATTGCTGATGCCATGCCAAATGCAACTGAAGCGCAGCGCGAGATGATTCGTCGGATGGAGAAAACTGCTCCGCCAACACTCAACGGCGTTCAACTCTACACAGGGCCCGAACGGACCCCTACGACTAAGAAAGGGCTGACGATCGTCGGCTACAACTACACGGACTCCGCAATCACCAACTTCTCCGTCGATGGGGCAGGGGCCGGCAACATCGAGGTGTCTTCACGTAGCTATAGCTATGGCGGCGGCGCGTGTTGTGCACCGATTCCCCAAGAAAAGCCGTTGCCGATTCCGGTGGACATCAAGTGGCAGCGCGATGGAATTGGGCAGCGGCCATGGTGCACACAGACCGTTTTGCTAACCGGTCCTATGCCAAAGGAAGCGAACTATTTCGAGGTGCACTTTTATCAGGACGGCACCATTCAGGTGGCAATTACTGACTATCCATCGCGACCCCGCGTGATGATGGATCGATATAGTCCTGCATTGCGAAAGGCTAACGGAAATGTGAACAACGATACTCAACACGCGAGGTGTGGTGATGAGTAACGCGAAGATGTCACGGGTATGTACGCCGCTGGAGCAGCCTATTGAGAATCGAGCGAGCGGAGCCGATGCCGCGACCCTGAACTCGGCGGCAACGATTCAGGTGGTGCTACCAGCCACACCTTCCACGCTGGACGCCGCCTCGGGCTTGGCGCATCGATCTGCGGAGCCAAAGCTACCTTGTCAACAGAGCATCACCATCTCGTTCTTCTTTGATGGCACGGGCAACAATCTTGATGCGGATACTCCTACTGGAGAGCACAGCAATGTTGCTCGATTGTTCCGGGCGCATGTCATGGACGACGAGGAGAAGCAGGTTCATCGCCGCTACATCCCTGGGCTGGGGACTTACTTCAACGCCATTGGCGACCCAGGTGGCACGAAGACCGGTCGCGGCATGGGGGCGCTCGGACAAAAGCGACTGGACTGGGCGTTTTCTGAACTCGGGATCATCTTGGGTAAGGCGGAAAGTCGGGCTAACAATCCGAGCAACAAAATCCTCAAGGTGGGAATCTCGGTCTTTGGCTTTTCCCGTGGAGCCGCATCTGCACGCGCTTTTTGCCGTGACCTACAGGCTCGTTGCAGTAGTGAGGGCAAAATTTTCAAGCTCAAGCCCGGAAGGCTCTTTAGCTCGAATGGCGTTGTTAAGGGCGGCTACCAAATCGAGGTTTTTTTTCTCGGTATTTTTGACACCGTTGCGTCGGTGGGGCTCCCCATGAGTGCGAACAACACGCTAACGAAACGACGCAACGGTGTGGGTTGGCGCGATCTTATTGGGCCACCGGGTGCATCGTATGCAGAGGCGGAGCGAAATCTGCGCGCGCTCGCATTTGGCGAGCCGGGGGCAGATCCATCCCCGGGTCCGGCTGACGGCCACGGTGCATGGGCGGATGGTCTTCAGATCCCAAAAATTGTTTCCAAGTGCGCGCATCTGGTGTCCGGCCACGAAATGCGTAATTCGTTTCCCCTCGATAGCGCCCTCGATGGACTGACCTATCCACAAGGAACGATTGAAGCTGTGCTCCCTGGGGTTCACTCCGACGTAGGTGGCGGCTACCGACAGGGGGAGCAGGGAAAGGCGTCTGTTTTGCCGATCGTACCTTTGAGAGACATGCTAAACCGCGCTATTGCTGCGGGGGTACCGATGTACAGCTTGAGTCAGCTACCGACTTCAAGTCAGCGGGAGGATTTTGCCCTGGTCGGCCCGGCGGCAAAGCGATATGAGGAAATGCTCCCCCTATGGCGAACTTACATGGGGACGATTCCAAGTGGATTACCACTAGGAAAAGCGGTTCTCGCGCATATGCGGCAATATTGGCGTTACCGTGTATCGGCGGCAGTGTTGCGAACACGAGGGAAAAAGACCACTGAGCAGAAATCGATTCAGGGCAATGAAGATGGCATGTTCAAGAAAGATCGAGCACGACTTAAATCAGAAGCGGACCAACAAGAGCGGAGCTATCGGCTAGCAGCAGCGGAAGTTGACGCAGCGGAGCAGGCCGCAGCGGCGGCAAAGCAGAGCCCCGGCTTTAGCAATCAAGAGCCGTTTTGGCGCGCTAAAGCACAAGAGGCAAGCAGCCGCAGGGATAAAGCCTATGACTCGTGGAGGCGTACACAGGCGCGGCTCGACACCGCTGCGGATGACAGTGATTTGCTGGAAAACATGCAAACATATGACAAGTGGCTGCTTGAGGATGCTGAGCTTATCTACAAATGGCACAAGGAAGATCCAAATAAGCGAATGCGCCCGCACTATGCTGCGATTGTCTCGGCTTACGAGGAAGTTGTAGTCAACGGTAAGGTATTGGCTGAAACCTCGGATCTGTACAAGTTTTTTTCCACCTATGTACATGACTCATTAGCGGGGTTCGCAACGGATAACACGCGAACCACTGACCCTCGTGTTCTGTACATCGGTGGAGATCAAAAAGAAAAGTACGCTGCCGTACAAACGGAAAAGCAGCTTGAAGTTGCTTAAACCGAAATATTTCCCTCGTCACGCCTTTAAATCGACTCTGCCAAATGCAAGTGCAATACAAACTCGCCGTAGCCCTCCTCACCACCGCCTGGATGACCGCAGGCATCTGCGCCCAGCACACCTTCACCGTCCCGGCATCAGGCAATGCCCCGCAAAGCGGGATCAAGAAGGCCGTGCACGCAAAGAAGCAGGGCAAGCGTGCCAAGGTCGCCCGAGCACGCAAGAACACCGCAGTCGCGCGTGATGGCGATGCAGAAGTGCTCGCTCAAGTGCTGGGATCGGATAGCAAGAATCCGTTGTGGGGAAAGCCGCAGCAGTAACCAAGCGGATGGCCGCGGCGGACGCGCACTCAGGGCGCCTTTAGCCCCCCGTCCGCTGCTTCTGCAATATCGCCAACTGCGTCGTCAGGTAATTGCTCGTATTCGTCATACTCGCCACCACCTTCGACAGTGCATTGAACTGCGCGTAATACAGCGCCTGCTTGGCGTCGAGCTGCTTCTGCATCAGATCGATCTGCTTGCCGAGCGAGGTGATGGAGCTGTTGAGTGCGTCGCTGGCGTTCTGCACCATGCCGTTGTTCGACAGCAAGTTGCCCGACACGGTGTGCAGTTGGGCCGCGTAGCCGCGCTGCACGGTGACGGTGCCGCGGTCCCCCAATGCACCGCCCGTCACTTGCACCCTCAGGCCATCCACGGCCGTACCGCTGGCGCCGTACAGGTTCTGGCCCGAACCCGTGGCGGCGGCGCCGTTGATGGTGCCTTGTACATCGCGTCCGGCCGTGGCCGTTGGGCTGCCGCCCAGCAGCGACGCGGCGCCGTTCCCTGACACCGACACCGTCGATACCGAGCCGTATTGCTTGTCGGTCAGCGTCAGCACGCCGTTGGCATCGGTGCCGATGGCGACTTCCACCTTGGCTCTCTGCAGGTCGGGCGAGGCGTTGATCTGGCTCTGGATCTGGGCAGCCAGGCTCGACGCGGTGTAGCTGCCGGCCGGCACCTGGATGTTGGTCGTGATGCCGCTGAGCGTGATCGACAGGCTGTCGTTCACGCCGCTCTGGATGGTCGTATTGGCGGCCGCCGAGCCCTTGAGCGAACCCTGCGTCGCCAGCTGGGTCACGTTGATGGCATAGCTGCCAGCCTGCGTGGTCGTCGAGAACGCAGAAACCTTCAGCAAGGAATCCGTCGCCATGCCGGTGCCGGCAAACACGGCCGCTACCTGGCTGGGCGATTTCTTCAGGGCCGCGGTCAGTTTGGGATCGTCAATCGACAGCGTGCCTTCCTTGTCCATCGTGACGCCAATGCTGCCCAGCGACTGGAACGTGCCGTTGCCGATGCCCTGGCCCAGCACGTCGGTCAGCTGGTTGATCATCGCCTTGGTGCTGACGTCGCCGGCCAGTGCGCCGTTGTTGGCCGGGTTGGCGGTGTCGAACTTGGTCAGCGCGTTCAGCTGGATGCGCAGCGCGTTGTACGCCTTGACGAAGTTGAGGACCGACTGGCTGGCCTGGCCGGCGTCGCTGCCGACCGTGACGGTTGTGCTGCCCGTCTTGGCCAGCGTGAACGAGGTGCCGTCCACCACGTCCGTCAGCGTGTTGGTGGCGCTTTGCACGTTGATGCCGTTGACGGTGGCCATGGCGTTGCGGCCCGTCGCGACCTCCGTCATGTTCTGCGTGCCGGCCGGATCGTGGCTCAGCAAGGATTGCAGTGTCGAGTCGCCCGAGACGGCAATCTTCATTTCCGAATTGGCGCCGCCCGCGGTGGACGTCAGCACCAGCCGGTAGGGCGAATCGCTGCCGTCGTTGACGATGCTGGCCGAGACACCCACGTTGGCGTTGTTGATCGCATCGCGGATGCCGGCGAGCGTGTTGTTCGACGGGTCGATGGTGATCGAGCCGCCGGCCTGGTTGCCGTTCTGCGTGAAGGTGGCGCCGGTGTACTTGCCGTTGGCAAAGCTGCCGCCCGAGACGCTGCCGAATGAAAACGTGAGCGTGGTGGGCGTGCCGCCGCCGATGGGCGTCTTGCTCGACGTCTGCCCGGCGGCAGACAGTACCTGCGCCTGCGCAAGCTGCGTCACGTTGACTTGATACGTGCCGGCCGGCGCCGTGTTGGACAGCGAGGCCGTGAGGATCGAGGTGTCGTGTCCGCTGGCCTTGTTGCCGGTAAACGTGTCCGGGTTGTTCAGGGCCGCCATCGCCGTCTGGAAGGTCGACAGCGCGCTTTTGAGCGAGCCGACCGCCGACAACTGCGTCTGAAACGCCTTCTGCTGCGTCTGCCGCAGCGTCATGCCCTTGCTCTCCGCCTGCATCAGCTTCGTAACAAGGTTGTTGACGTCGATGTTCGTCCCGATGCCCGGAATGGAAATCGGCGGAACGTAGTTGTTGCTCGTGGAGGAGGTGGCCATGGTCGGACGCGCGCAAACGCTTTCTTCACAATCTCCACAATGTGACGGCAGCGCAGCCCGGTTCTTTAGGGCAAACCCTGCTTGGGCAGGCTTTTTGTCCGGGCTTGCTCAGGAAAGCGAAAGAATTGCCGACGCCACACGACGCGGCGGGCAGCGCCGGCGGTCTCCACCACGGTGAAGACCGCCGCGCCACGTCAGACCGTCGCGCCTTCCTTGCTCGGATCGACCTGCTTGCCGCGCGCCAGCACCGGCACCAATGCTGCGCCGGTATGGCTGGCGGCCACCCGCGTCAACGCCTCCGGCCCGCAAGCCGCGACGATCGTGCCGCCTTCGTCGCCGCCTTCGGGGCCGAGATCGAGAATCCAGTCCGCCTCGGCAATCACGTCTAGGTCGTGCTCGATCACGATCACGCTGTGGCCGCCGTCTGCCAGGCGATGCAGCACGCGGATCAGCTTGGCCACGTCGGCCATGTGCAGGCCCACGGTCGGCTCGTCCAAGACGTACAGCGTGTGGGGCGCCTTTTGGCCGCGGCGCGTCACGTCGTCGCGAACCTTGGACAACTCGGTGACAAGCTTGATGCGCTGCGCCTCGCCGCCGGACAGCGTGGGCGAGGGCTGGCCCAGCGTCAGGTAGCCGAGGCCGACGTCCTTCATCAACTGCAGCGGGTGGGCGATGCTGTTCATCGCACCGAAAAATTCGACCGCTTCGTCGATCTCCATGGTCAGCACATCGCCGATGTTCTTGCCGCGCCAGGTGACGGCCAGCGTTTCTGCATTGAAGCGCTGGCCGTGGCAGACGTCGCAGCCGACCTTCACGTCGGGCAGGAAGCTCATGGCGATGGTGCGCACGCCCTGGCCTTCACAGGCAGGGCAGCGGCCGTCGCCGGTGTTGAACGAGAAGCGCGACGCGGTGTAGCCGCGTGCGCGCGCCTCGAGCGTGTCGGCAAAGAGCTTGCGGATGGTGTCCCACACGCCGATGTACGTGGCGGGGCAGGAGCGCGGCGTCTTGCCGATCGGCGTCTGATCGACTTCCAGCACGCGGTCGATGGTTTCCCAGCCGGTGACGCTGTCGCAGCCGTGCCAGTCGTGTTTGACGTCGAGCTTGCGCGGCATCTTCGCCTCAGGCGTCTCAGCCTGCGCGGCCTTGCGTGCGCGGCGGGTGGCCGGCGAAGACAGCACCGAACGGCCGACCGCATCGAGCAGGTTTGTCATCAGCACATCGCGCGCCAGCGTCGATTTGCCCGAGCCTGACACCCCCGTAATCGCCACCAGACGCGACAGCGGCATCGTCGCGGTCACGTTGCGCAGGTTGTGCAGCTTGGCACCGTGCACCGTCAGCCATTGTTCCGGCACGGCTTGATTGCCGGCACGCGGCGCAATCACCTGGCGGCGCGGCTGCAGCGGGTGCTCGATCGGCTGCGACAGGAATCGGCCAGTCAGCGAATCCGGCTGCGCTGCCAGGTCTGCCACGCCGCCTTGCGCGACAAGCGTGCCGCCGCGCTTGCCGGCGCCCGGGCCGATATCGATGATGTGGTCGGCGCGGCGGATGGTGTCTTCATCGTGCTCGACCACCACCAGCGTGTTGCCCTTGTCGCCCAGCTTGCGCAATGCGTCCAGCAGGATCTGGTTGTCGCGTGGATGCAGGCCGATGGTCGGCTCGTCCAGCACGTAGCACACGCCTTGCAGGTTGCTGCCGAGCTGCGCGGCCAGGCGGATGCGCTGTGCCTCGCCGCCGGACAGGCTGGGCGCGGCGCGATCCAGGCTCAGGTAGCCCAGGCCGACTTCCTCCAGAAACGACAGGCGGCTGTGAATCTCGGCCACCACGTCGCGGGCGATGTCGGCGTCGCGCCCGGTCAGGTCCAGGCCCTCGACCCAGCGGCGGGTCTGGCTGACCGTCCACTGCGCAATGTCGACGATGGGCTTGTCGGCAAAGGTCACCGCGCGCGCCGTCGGGTTCAGGCGCGTGCCGTGGCAGTCCGGGCAGGGCAGGTCGGTCATGCCTTCCGGATCGACTTCCTCCGACGGCAGCGTCTGCTCGCGGCCGCGATCGTCACCGCCCAGGACGGTGTCGTCAAACGCGGCACGCTGCTCGCGCGTGAGCGCCAACCCGGTGCCGACGCAGCTCGGACACCAGCCGTGCTTGCTGTTGTACGAGAACATGCGCGGATCCAGCTCCGGGTAGCTGGTGCCGCAGGTCGAGCACGCCCGCTTGGTCGAAAACACCTTCACATTGCCGACATGCGCCGTACCGCCGTTGTGCATCGCGTGTTGCAGGCCATCGAGGGGCGCGAGCACGTGCATGATGCCCTTGCCGTATTCCAGCGCCTGCTCCAGCAGCGTACGCAGCGCGGCTTCGTTTTCCGGCGAGACAACGATGTCCCCCACCGGCAGTTCCAGCGTGTGCTCGCGGAAGCGGTCGAGGCGTGGCCACGGGTCGACGCTCAGAAATTCGCCATCGACGCGCAGATGCGTATAGCCGCGCGCCTTGGCCCATTTGGCCAAGTCGGTGTAGACGCCCTTGCGGTTCACGACCAGCGGCGCGAGCAGGCCGATGTGCTGGCCGCGATGGTCGCGCATGAGCTGTGCAAAGATCGCCTCCGGGCTTTGCGCCGACACGGGAGTGCCGTCGTGGATGCAGTGCTGCACGCCCAGCTTCACATACAGCAGGCGCAGGAAGTGCCACACCTCGGACGTCGTCGCCACCGTGCTCTTGCGGCCGCCGCGCGACAGGCGCTGCTCGATGGCCACGGTGGGCGGAATGCCGTACACGGCATCGACTTCCGGCCGCCCCGCGGGCTGCACGATGGAACGTGCATACGCATTGAGCGATTCAAGATAGCGACGCTGCCCTTCGTGGAAGAGGATGTCGAACGCCAGCGTCGACTTGCCCGAACCCGACACGCCCGTCACCACGTTGAACTTGCCGTGCGGAATATCGACGTTCAGGCCCTTGAGGTTGTGCTCGTGTGCGTGGACGATGCGCACGACGTTTTCGCCCTGGACTTCCGCCAGCGCAGCACGCTTGGCGCGACGGTCGGCCAGTGCTGTCTGCAGCGGCACGCCTTCGATGGCTTCCGGCTGGCCGACGCTGGCTTCGTATTGCTTGAGCGCGGCGCCGGTGTGCGATGCAGCGCAGTCTTTGACCTGCGCGGGCGTGCCGGCGCAGACCAGCAGGCCGCCGGCGTCGCCGCCTTCAGGGCCGAGGTCGATGATCCAATCTGCCGCACGCACCACGTCGAGGTTGTGTTCGATCACGATCAGCGAATGCCCGGCGTCGAGCAGTTTGCCGAACGCGCGCATCAGCTTGGCGATGTCGTCAAAGTGGAGGCCGGTGGTCGGCTCGTCGAACATGAACAGGCGGCCCGCATTGGCCGGCACGTCCTGCTTCACGCGCTTGCGGGCCGCCGCCTGGGCGGCCTGTGCGGCTTCGGCCAGGAAGCCTGCCAGCTTCAAGCGTTGCGCCTCGCCGCCGGAGAGCGTCGGCACGGGCTGGCCGAGCTTTACGTACTCCAGGCCAACGTCGACGATCGGTTGCAGCACGCGCAGCACGTCGGCGTCATCGGCGAACACGCTGGCGGCTTCGCTCACCGTCAGTTCCAGCACATCGGCCACCGACAATGCGCGGCCGCCACGCGGCAGCTTCACCTCCAGGATTTCGGCGCGATAGCGCGTGCCGTCGCAATCCGGGCAGCGCAGGTAGATGTCGGACAGGAACTGCATCTCGACGTGCTCGAAGCCCGAGCCGCCGCAGGTCGGGCAACGGCCGTCGCCCGAGTTGAAGCTGAACGTGCCGGCCGTGTAGCCGCGCTGCAGCGCCATGGGCGCCTTGGCGAACAGCTTGCGGATTTCATCGAACGCGCCAACGTAGCTGGCCGGGTTCGAACGCGCGGTCTTGCCGATCGGGGACTGGTCCACAAACACCACGTCGCTGATCTGATCGGCGCCGCGCAACGCGCGGAATGCGCCGGGCGATTCGGTTGCCTTGCCAAAGTGCCGCGCCAGCGCGGGGTGCAGCACGTCCTGGATCAACGTCGATTTGCCCGAGCCAGACACGCCGGTCACGCACACCAGGCGCTGCAGCGGAATCTCGACCGTGACATCGCGCAGGTTGTGTTCCGACGCGCCTTCCAGCACCAGGCGCGGCGTGGCGTCATTGACGGGCCGTGCTTGCCAGTCCGTCGCATCGGCCACGCGGCGCTGGCCCGACAGATACGCGCCCGTGAGTGTGTCCGCCTGGCGGATCGACGCCGGTGTGCCGTCGAAGACGATGTTGCCGCCGCGCTCTCCGGGGCCGGGGCCCATGTCGATCAGGCGGTCGGCTGCCAGCATCACCGAAGGGTCGTGCTCGACCACCACCAGCGTGTTGCCGGCGTCGCGCAGGCGCTGCATGGCTTGGACAATCCGATCCAGGTCGCGCGGGTGCAGGCCGATGCTGGGTTCGTCCAGCACGAACAGCGTGTTGACGAGCGATGTGCCCAGCGCCGTCGTCAGGTTGATCCGCTGCACTTCGCCGCCCGACAGCGTGCGGCTCTGGCGGTCGAGCGTGAGATAGCCGATGCCGACGTCGCACAGATAGGCCAGGCGCGTGCGCACCTCGTCCAGCAGCAGCTTGAGCGCATCGTCGAGCAGCGTGGACGGCAGCGTCAGTTCATCGAAGAAGCGGCGGATGCGCTCGATCGGCAGCAGCATCAGGTCGTGCACGGTCAGCCCGGGCAAGGCTTCGAGCTGGGCGCGGCTCCAGGCGACGCCGCGCGGCATGAAGCGGTGTTCGGGCGCGAGCACGGCGTCGGCGTTTTCCTTGGTGCCGAGGCGCCATTGCATCGATTCGGTTTTCAGTCGTGCACCGCCGCAGGTTTCGCAGGTCGTGTAGCTGCGGTACTTGGAGAGCAGCACGCGGATGTGCATCTTGTACGCCTTCGACTCCAGGTAGTCGAAGAAGCGGCGCACGCCGTACCACTGCTTGTTCCAGCCGCCGCGTTTGAAAGCCGGGTCGCCATTGATGACCCAGTTGCGCTGGGCTTCGGTCATCTCCGCCCACGGCGTGCCGCGCGGGATGTCGGCTGCGGCGGCGTAGCGCATCAGGTCGTCCTGGCATTCCTTCCAGGCCGGCGTCTGCATCGGCTTGATGGCGCCGTCGCGCAGGGTCTTGCGCTCGTCCGGAATCACCAGCCCCAGATCGACGCCGATCACGCGGCCGAAACCGCGGCAGGCATCGCACGCGCCGTAGGCGGAATTGAACGAGAAGAGCGCCGGCTGCGGGTCTGCGTAGCGCAGGTCGCTTTCGGGGCAGTGCAGGCCGGTGGAAAAGCGCCAGATCGTGGGCTCCGCGCCCTCATCGGCCGGCAAGACGTACACGCTGACGCGTCCGCCGCCGCGCTTGAGCGATGACTCGATGGCCTCCAGCGCGCGGGCACGCTCTGTGCCCTGCAGGCGGAAGCGGTCCGCAACCACGTCCAGCAGCTTGCGCTTGCCCGTGGACGATTCGACCACGCGTTCGGCCTGCACGCGCGTATAGCCGCTGACCGACAGCCACTGCGTGACTTCTTCGGGGCTCGTATTGGCGGGCAGCTCCACGGGAAACGTCACCACCAGGCGCGGATCGCCCTCGCGCGTGCGCGAAAGCAGCTCGTCGTAGATGGTTTCCGGCGTGTCGTGGCGCACCGGAAGCGCGGTTTCGCGGTCGAACAGCTGCGCGGCGCGCGCAAACAGCAGCTTCAGGTGATCGTTCAGTTCCGTCATCGTGCCGACCGTCGAGCGCGAACTGCGCACGGGGTTGGTCTGGTCGATGGCGATGGCGGGCGGCACGCCTTCGACGTGCTCGACCTGTGGCCGGTCCATGCGGTCGAGGAACTGGCGCGCGTAGGCGCTGAAAGTCTCGACGTAGCGGCGCTGGCCTTCGGCGTAGAGCGTGTCGA
This sequence comes from Ralstonia flatus, assembly GCF_958439105.1. NCBI lineage: Bacteria > Pseudomonadati > Pseudomonadota > Betaproteobacteria > Burkholderiales > Burkholderiaceae > Ralstonia > Ralstonia flatus. The sequence goes on from NZ_CAUDLI010000013.1 coordinate 127,948, forward strand.
AAACGAGGCTGGACTTGCCGGACCCCGACGGGCCGGTCACGACGGTCATTTCGCCCGTGCGCAGGTCCAGATCGAGGTTTTTGAGATTGTGCTGACGGGCTCCGCGCAGGCGAATGACACCGGAGGACATGGAGGGCGTTCCTTGGAGCTTGGAGGTAAGGGGGAATGCCGGCGCGGGTGAACCTATGGCAGCTGCGTCGGCAATCAGAATTCGAGCCGTAAACTGTAGCGGATTATGAAGATCCGGTTCGTCTACGAAACGGGTCGCGGGCGGGAGCGTAACGCAGGGCTCCTGACAGCGTTTTGTCAGGAGGTTTCAGCGGAGCAGGAAAAAAGAGTGGGGTGACGTTTGTATCACCCCTGCGGCTGGGTGGTCAGCCGACCTCGCGCCCGTAGGAAGCCTGGTTGGCTGGCAGGTCGAAGCCCGTGGGGCCGGGCTTGCGCGGCACAAAACGGTGGTGCTCGACCACGCCGCCCTTGACGATGACGACGGTCTCTTCGGGGATCTCGGCCCAAGCGCCGGGCAGGTCGACAAGCGGTTCGGACAGCACAAGGAAGGCGTCGTCGCCCGCGTCTTCAATCGCGGCACTGTCAGGATAGAGCTGGTGCAGGTGCTTGAAAGACGTGCTGTGGAAAAGCGAGCGCGATTCCCCCTCGCTGGAATAGCGCGCTGCCACGATCTGGACGCCGTCCGTTGCGCAGACCGTCATGTTCAGTGGGTATTCGACGCCATGGCGGCGGCCGATGTCTTCGATCAGCCCGACCATCTGTTCCAGGGCGCCGCGCGGGTCGCGGTCGAGCCCGAACGACAGCGCCAGGAAAAACATGATCTCGGAGTCGGTCGAGCCCTCGATCCAGCGGAACAGCTCCGGCGCCACTTCCATCATCAGCGCGCGGCGCAGCATCGGGTATTCGCGGATGAGCCCGTTGTGCGCAAAAAGCCACCGGCCGTAGCGGAACGGATGGCAGTTGGTCTCCTGCGCCGGGGTGTCGGTGGCCGCACGCACGTGGGCGATGAACATCGACGAGCGGATGGCGCGAGCGGCTTCACGCAGGTTGGTGTCGTTCCACGCGGGATGCAGGCAGCGGTAGCGGAAGGGCACTTCAGAGTAGCGGCCGTACCAGCCGATACCGAAGCCGTCACCGTTGGTGGTCGTCTCGCCGCCAAGGCGGGAGCGCAGACTCTGGTCGATCAACGAGTGCCGCGGCCGGAACAGCACTGTCTCCATTTGAATGGGATTGCCTGAATACGCCAGCCAGCGACACATGATGCATTGCCTATAGAGATGCCTTGAAAGGTGAGTCTATGCAATGCGTTTGCGAATGCACAAGAAAATCCCAACCCTTATCGGGCGAGGGTCTCGACGGATTTGCGGCCTTGACGGTCCTGTCCGTCATCCATTTCCGGTGCGGCGTCACGGACGATATGTAGCTCGCGAATCCGCACAGGCACGGCACAGCGGGCCTCTGCGAGGGTGGCGCGGACTTGCTGGGCGAGCATCCAACGCATGTCCCAGAAGTGTTCGGTTCGGGCCCAGACCCGCAAGTTCAGCACGGCAACACTGTCGTCAAAACGCATCACCATGGCCAGCGGTGCCGGGTCTGCCAGCACCATCGGCTCGTTGGCAGCCAGCGCTTTGAGCGCCTCAAGGGCACGTGGAATATCGTCTTGCAGCGAGACCTCGGTCTCCAGATCCAGCCGGCGGGTCGGGTTGCGCGTGTAGTTGCGCACGGAGTGACTCCACAGCGCGCTGTTCGGCACGTATTCGCAGATGCCGTCGGGCTTGGTCAGGCGCGTCATGAACAGGCTGACCTCTTCCACCGTGCCGGCAACCTCACCGCCGCCGCCATCGATGTAGTCGCCCACCCGGAAGGGCCGTAGCGCGAGCAGCATGATGCCAGCCGCAATGTTCTGCAGCGTGCCCTGCAGCGCCAGCCCGATGGCAAGGCCCGCCGCGCCCAGTACGGCAATGATGCTGGCCGTTTCAATGCCCAGCCGGGACAGCGCCCCGACAATGGCGAGAATCCGGATGCCCCAGACGGCGATGTCGCAGAGGATGGGCGTGAGTGTGGCGTCGACGCGGGTCTGGCCGCTGGTCAGCCGGTTGAGCCACCGGCCGATGCGTTTGGAGATCCACCAGCCGAGAAACAGGATGAGCATCGCCGCGCACAGGCTGACGGCGAGGCGGCTGAAGGCGTCCCAGATGAAGTTCAGGCGTTCGGGATGAAGGTGCGAGAGAAAGTCTTCCATGGTCGAGTGTATCTGGGCGGGCAGGATTCTGGAGTGATGCGCTCCGCACGCCTGTCGCAGGCCGCAGTATTGGTGGGCAGGCTCGCGGGCAATGGCCCCAAGCCGATGCATCGACCACTGGGATGAGGATTTGGCTGCGTTTTGGAACCGAAAGTAACAAACGCGCCTTGGTCAAATTGACGCAGAAGGAGGCGGCGTCGGTTTGGACCCGGATGGAAGGGCCGAGTGCACTCAGGTGCGCAAGCGCTTTGAGCAAGACTTTGCCGCCCGCCGATTAGCTCGGACGGGCGGCGTCAGACGATCGGGAAAGGCTGTGGCCTTACTCCTCGACCTCGCTGCGCACCATCAACACCGGCTTGTTGGTCTTGCGCACCACGCCTTCAGCCACGCTGCCGAGCACCAGATGCTTGAGCCCGCGCCGGCCGTGGGTGCCGAGCACGATCAGGTCCGTCGCCGTCTCGTTGGCCTCCGCGACGATCGTTGCGGAGATCTGCCCCGGCGCGATGGATTTTTCGAGCAGCTTGGTCGAATGCTTGACGCCCGCCGCGTCGAGCTTCTTCGAGACCTCGGCAAGCGTGTCGCGGCCGTAGTTGACGACCTGCTTGGCGTAGGCAATCGAGTCCGCGCCGACCATGTCGAAGGTGATGTCGCTGCTATCGGCAACGAAGAGGGCTTCGACCTCCGCGCCCGTCGCCTTGCTGACCACAATGGCCTGGTGCAGCGCGAGGTAGGACGCGTGGCTGCCGTCGATGGCGAGCAGGATTCGCTGATACATGGTGGTCTCCAAGGCGTTGCGCAGTCGGGCACCGCGTGTAAACAGCGTAGACAGCGTGGCGGCGGGGCTGTTGATGCGCGTCAAAGGTCTTGCGTCACCACCTGCAGGACGGCCATGGCCGCGCGCATCCGGGAACATCACGGCTCCGTTGCGGCGCGGCGGCATGCTGGTTTGTCGCCTAGTCAATCCCGCCCAATGCCCAGCACCCAATAGAGCGGGCACATGCGGATCAACCCGGTGGCCAGAGGGATCAACCCCACCCAGCCCACCCATGCGGGAACCTTGTCAAAAAACGCCAGCAGGATCATGGCGAGGCCGATCAAGATGCGGACGGCACGGTCCGCGGTTCCAACATTGGTGAACATGGCAGCGCTCCTGGAAGCGGTGGAAAGACGATTTAGAGAATCAGATTGGGCGGCACATGAAACGGCGGTTCGCTGCAATCGCAGTTCCGTTGCAGCCAGCGTCGCGGTTGCCCGGATCCGGACGATGCGGTGGGAGCAAAATCTCGTCGACCCTCATGCTGAACTCGATGCGCGTAGGTTTTCACTATAAGAACGGGCCGGTGTCAGAAGTTGATCCCGCACAAGGTGCCGTGAGCTTTCTGTGACTGCCTTAGATGGACAGCCGTTAGCGGACGAGTCTATCGAGCGGTGCGCCCGACTCATTGAGGCAGATCAAGTGCCATTGGCGGCCGATCTGGCGAGCCAAACGCTGATGTAAATCAAGGGGCGATCCGCCGGGTGGTCCAACATGGAATTCAGCAACCCCGCATGGGGCAGACGACGGATTCGATGGAGGCACATCATGTACGACAGGATTCTGGTAGCGGTGGACGGCAGCCCTACCGCAGATCGGGCGCTGGACGAGGCTATCCAGCTTGCCCAAAAGCTCGGCTCCGAACTGGTCATCGCGCACATCATCGACAACTCGTATCTGATGTACGACGTCGGCTATGTCGATGTGGGCGCCTTTACCGAAGCGTTGGTCAAACAGGGCAACCAAATCGTGGCCGACGCGCGTGCCAAGGCCGAGAAGGCCGGTGTGCATGTCCACAGCGTGGTGGTCGACGATCCCATCGGAACCTTCGATATCGGCACGGCCATTGAACAGGCTGCCCACAACGTCGGTGCTCAAGCCCTGGTGCTGGGCACGCATGGGCGACGCGGCTTTCGCCGGCTGTTCCTGGGCAGCGTTGCCGAGAGCGTTGTGCGCATGAGCACACTGCCTGTGCTGCTGGTTCGTGCGGTGCCGACAGAAACACGGCGTGCAGCGACAGAACCGCTGAGCAATGCCGTCATCGCCTAGCTCGCGGCCCCTCTCTGACACGACACCGGAATCTGACCATGACCTACACCAGCGTGATGGTGCATCTGGACCGCAGCGAACGCGCCATGCACCGCCTCAACCTTGCGGCCCAGTATGCGCGGGCACACAACGCCAAACTTGTCGGCATCTATGCGAGCTTTGCGCCCAGCGTCAGTTGGTTCTACATGATGGAAAACGCTGCACGTTATCTGGAGGAAGACCGAATCCGGCGCGACAGCATCCGCGATGCCGTGCACGCGCGCTTTCGCCTGGCGACCGAAGGGCTTCCGGTGGAAACCGAGTGGCGCGCAGTGGAGGGCGACCCCGTGGCGCTCGTGCTGCGCGAAGCGCGGGAAGCCGACCTCCTGGTGGTCGGACAACGAAACCACGATGAACCCGACGAATTTGTCGCCGGCGACTTTGTGGAAACGCTGATCCTGGAGTCGGGCCGCCCGGTGCTGGTTGTGCCGTACGCCGGCGATTTCACGACATTGCCCAAGCGCGTTCTGGTGGCCTGGAGCGGTGGTCGCGAATCGGCCCGGGCGTTGCACGACGCCATGCCCATCATGGCAGGCGCGAACGCGCACGTGCTGCAGATCACCAGCACCCAGCCGAAGCACTGGGCCGAAGAAACCACCGTGGGGCAGGTTGCGCGTGCGCTGAACGCGCGCGGCATTCATGCCACGGTGGAAGAGACCGATTGCGCAGATTCCGACACCGCCATCGGCGAGTTGCTGCTCTCGCGAGCGGCCGACTTCAACGCCGACCTGATCGTCATGGGCGCCTACGGGCATAGCCGCCTGCGTGAACTCGTGCTCGGCGGGGTGACGCGCACGCTGCTCAAGACGATGACCGTGCCGGTGCTGATGTCGCACTGACTGAGTCTGGGGGCCGATCGGACATCAGGAGATCACGAATGAAGAACGATATCCAGCTCAAGCACGATGTCGAAGAAGAACTGCAGTGGGATCCGGCAGTGGATGCCAGCAGCTTTGCAGTGAAAGCCAAGGACGGCGTCGTCACACTTTCTGGCAGCGTCGATACGTTTGCAGACAAGCACGCGGCGGAAGAGGCTGTCCGGCGGGTTGGCGGTGTGCGGATCCCGTCGAAAACGGAGCCTTGACGCTGCGCGGTGAAGTTGACCAGGGCTTCCAGCGCCGCGCCCCTGACTACCGATCCGGGCGCAGTTGTCGCGTGGAGTCATGGGCAGCCTGCCTGGCGTTAGGTTTGCGGAGCGGCGCCGAGCGCTGCACGCACCTCCGCCTCTTCGACCTGAGGAAAGTCGGCGTAATACATACCGACCGCGTGGAAACCCATCGGCGCGTAAAGGCAGACGACTTCATCGGCCAGCGGGCGGATGTCCTCCAAACTGTCCGGCGCTGCCACGGGCACCGCGCAGATGAGGCACTGCGGATGCCGCTGCCGAATGGCGTGGAGTGCAGCCTTCATGGAAGCCCCGGTTGCCAGCCCATCGTCGACCACGATCACAATGCGTCCCTCCACGCCATACGGGCCGCGGTTCGGGGTATAGAGCGCGCGGCGCCGGCGGATCACATCCATCTGCTCGGTGCTTTCCTGTTCGAGGTAGGTCGTATCTGCGCCAATGCGCGCTGCATACGGAGCGATGTAGGTCCAACCACCTTCTTCCACGGAGCCGACGGCCAGTTCGGGGTTGAACGGCGCGCCCAGCTTGCGAACCAGCACCACATCCAGCTGACCGTCGAGCGAAGTTGCGATGAGCGCGCCCATAGGTACTGCCCCCCGTGGAATGGCGAGCACCAAGGGGTGCAGGCCCCTGTACTTTTCCAGTGCCTGCGCCAGCATGCGGGCTGCATCCAGTCGATCCTTGAATCGCACGACGCTACCTCACATGTGGCGGGGGTTGGATGGTTGCGCACAGATGGCGTACAAACCATGCGCGCGCCAAGCCGGCAACGTGTTCAAGTACGCCGGCTTCTTCAAACAGGTGTGTTGCGCCGGGCACCGGTCGATCAGGCAGCCTGTTCCGCCTTTGCCTTTGCGGTACGTGCCAGTCCCGTCTTCTTGGCTTCGGAGGCGGGCAGGGCCATGAGGTTAAAGCTGTCAAAGAAGGCCTTCAACGAATCGGACGATGCGGCGAACAACTGAGACGAAGAGGTTTGCCCTTCCGGCTGCTGCATCTGCTGCGTCCACTCGGTCAGCCGACGCAAATAGGCGGCCTGCAGCTTGTTCGTAAACTCGGCCCACGTCTTCAGCGCCGTCGCACTGTGACTCGACTGCATCTTCATGAAGAGGCTTTGCGCAGACGCCAGCGATGTCCAGTCATGCGTTCCGCTCAGTTCATGTTCGAGTTGACGCACATCTTCCAACGCCGCTTCGGCCAGCTTCAGCCGGAAGTGAGCCAAGTCGATTTGCGATTCGAGCATGAAACTGGCGGTGCGGCTTATATCGCGCATGGCGGCACTCGCCAGATTGCAGGCCATATCGGGTGGTTGTTGCATGTCGATCTCCGGTGGTGTCTTCGCAAACAGGTGAACGCGTGCGACGAATGCAGAATCCATCTGCAGCGTAGACCCTCAACAGTTCGGCGCGTTGATATAGCGCAAACCGGGCGGCGCGTGCCAAGCGCCATCGCTGTCACGCGTTCTTTCAAGGTAGTTGATTGCCCGGTGGGCGGTGCTAAATCGCAGATTGGCAGACGCGCACGCGAAGCGCCTCGCCGGATATGTGCCCGCGCTTTCACGTTCAGTGTCCGCATCTGCGAATCCGCCTTTGATGCGTTGCGCTCGCCGCGCGCCGGGCGCGAACCGGTGCGACGGCCACCATGCGGCCCCGTTGATCTACGGCAAGGCGCTCCAGCACCGTCGTGCCACGATGATTCTGGTGGTCCTGAATTTCTGGGCCAATCTCAGGAGGCAGTCATGAGTCAGTTCAAGCGTTATGACGCGTTCGCCATTGAGCCAGTTGGCGACATGGACCAGGGGCAAGGTCGACGCGACATACGAGAACGGGCTGCTGCCCAAAAAGGAAGCGTCGCCGCCGCAGGGCGTGACGATTCGGTATATCTGGAGGCCATCATGAAACAGATCCGGTTCCTGCCTGACGACCCGACCTACTGCGCAGCAGGGGCGCGTCTGCACTGCCGCGCATCGGTCGATGGCGCCTGCGCAAGCTACGCCATCACGGCGGAGGCACTCGAAGACCATTTCGGCGCGCGGTCCTGCCGGTCGGACGATCTGCTCACTGCATTCCAGGTGCACCGCGGCGATATCGAAGAAGTCGCACGCCTGCTGTTCGAGCAAACGGGGTCGAAGGAGATCACGCTTCACAGCGGGCACTTCCGCTTTGCAGGCTGACGCGCCTCTCATGAGCGCCGTCAAAAAAGGAGGTTCCCGCGATGACGTTGCTGAGCGGCGCCTTGCTGCCACGCGAAGCCTGTTACCTCCCCCCCCTGTGACCGTGTCATTTTTACCGTCGCCTGTACGCCACGTTTGTACACAACGCATGTATTTAGATAAATACATTTGAACTCGGCGCTGATACATTGGTTTTGAGAGCTCGCTCTCCCCACGGTCTTGAAGGCGGTCCACCTCTCTCCGGACCGCCTTTATTTTTTTCTGTGGGACGGTGCCTGGGCAGGAAAATTGCGCATCTGGAGGTATGTCATGCAGATTCACGCCAACCATGCCTTTTGCACGGGACAGCCGATCGAGCCCTGCCGGCGCCATCAACGCGCGGTCGTCCGACCGTTTTCTCGAATGCGCCCAGGAATGTGAGCGCCTGGCGTTGTCCGCGCGCGTGCCGCCCCGCATCGCCGCCGTCGCGCGCGAGTGCAGCCATTTCTGCTACATGGCCGCCGCACTGCCGGGTGTCGAAACCGAGCATTCCTCGTACTTCATCTATCGCAGTTGCATGGAGCACTGCGCGGGCTTGGCGTTCGCCTGTGCCGGCCTGAGCGGAGCAGCGCAGTGTGCCGAACTGTGCTGTGAGTGCGAGGCGCTTTGCCATGAACGCTGTGGCCGCGCGGTTTTGTGAAACCCGGTGCCGTCTGCATGGGACGCCCCTTCCTGACGTTGCGCCTGCAGTAAAAGGTGCGGCCGCGTTTGCAACACCCTACAATGCCTTGGCTGGCAACCTGCCGGCTTCCAACTGGCGGCTCCAATGCAACTGCCCTACGGCGTATTAAAGGTCCTTCCTGAACCGTATATCGTCGTAGACGAGCGGCTCTTCATCGTGTTCGCGAATACAGCTGCGCGCGACACACTCATGCTGCCGCTTCAAGAGGGACACGCACTCGATCTGCACACGGATGCACTTGTCAATGCCATTTCGGCAGCCATTCGTGGCGCTTCCCCGCAAACGATTGAACTCGATGTGCCGCGCGGCGTCCGCTTCAACGCGGAAATCCTGCCCGAAGGTGAAGAGACGAAGCCCCGCCGCGCGATCATTCGTTTCCACCGCGTTACCGACAAAGTCGAGCGCCCCCGCAGCAAGGCGCGTGACGCCTTTCAAGACGAGGCGATGCTGCGCATGGCGGTTGAAGCGGCAGAGATCGGCACGTTCTATTGCCCGATGCCGCTGCACAAGATCGTCTGGAATGCGAAGTGCAAAGAGCATTTCTGGCTCCCGGCCGATGCCGAGGTCGATATCGGCGTCTTCTACGGCCGGCTGCACCCTGACGACGTTGCGCATACGCGCGAGGCGGTTGAAGCGGCGGTGTATCGCGCCGTGCCTTACGACATCGAATACCGGACGCTGTCGCCGTCGGGCGATGTGCGATGGCTGCGGGCGATGGGCCGCACGCGGTATTCCGAATCGGGCGACCCCGTTCAGTTTGACGGCATCACGATCGACATCACCAAGCAGAAATTGGTGGAAAAGGAGCGGGACCGGCTCCTGGAGCATGAGCGGCTGCGCCGGCAGGAAGCCCAAACCGCAAGCTCGCTTAAAGACGCATTGATCGCGACGGTTTCGCATGAACTGCGCACGCCGCTGAACGCAATCAAGGCCTGGACCGAGGTGCTGGCTGCCAAAGCGGCTGACCCTGAGGCCGTCATGCGATGCGTCGAAGTGCTGCACCGAAACATCGATGCGCAGGCGCGGCTGGTGGACGACCTGCTCGATGTCAATCGCGCGGCAACCGACAAGCTGGTCATTGAACGTGAGCCGCTGCGGATCGAGAACATTGTCTCGGCGGAGGTCCAAAGCTGGATGCCGATCGCGCAACGCAAGCAGATCGACTTGCGCTACCGGTTGGAAGCCGGCGGGCCCGTGGTGGGCGACGCGGTGCGTCTGCGCCAGATCATCTCCAACGTGCTCAGCAACGCCATGCGCTACACGCCTGCAGGCGGGCACATCGACGTTGCCGTCACCGTGGACGGACCGCTCGTGAAAGTCGCCATGTCCGACAGCGGCAAGGGCATCCCGCCAGAGAAACTCGAAACGATCTTTGAGCCGTTTGCGCAGCTGGGCGCGTCGCGTCCCAGCGATCATGGCGGCTTGGGCCTGGGGCTGGCCATCGCCCGCAAACTGGCCACGCTGCATGGCGGCACGTTGACGGCGACCAGCGCGGGCGAAGGGAAGGGCGCCACGTTCGCCCTGGCGTTGCCGCTGGAGGCCGTGACCGCAGCGACGATCGGCACGATTGACGCCGGCGCGAGGAATCCACCGGAAGACGTGCCGGTTGCTGCGGCGTTGTTGGCGGCGCCGCTCGCCGCTGTATCCGTGTCGTGATGTTTCCTGCGGCGAGGCGGCATGGATTGCCGCCGGGCCGCAATAAGTGAATCAAAGGCGTGCCGACATGTACTGCTCACGCACGGCCAGGCCCGCGTAAGGAAGATTGCTGGCGGTGACGATGGCAAGGTAATCGGCAAATCGATACTGCAAACGTGCCGTCTGCAGTGGCGACCCGCTCAATGCCTGCGGTGATGCATCACCCACCGCCGACGTTGGCATACCGAGCGCATTGCGCAACGCATCTGTCGCGTCGTTCCAGGCAGCAGTTGTGTCGCTGGCAGTCATACCGCGCCGGTAGACGTCTATGCCGATGAGGCGGCCGGCTGGACCGAAGCTGAGCCACAACTCACTGACGGGCGGACCGGCCAGACCCAGCTTATTGGCATCGACGCCGCGGCAGCGAAGATAGCTGTAGCCGTGCTTGACGTCATCGCATGCAATGCCGTTTTCGTGTGCCCAGCGGGCGGCTTCCTCCGCTGTCGTGCCATCCAGCACGAACCCGCCGGGGACCGGGCGCGCCGGTGCGGACCGATCCGCGCGCAAGTGCGCCAGTCCGCTTGCACGCAGCGCGCTGACTTGCTCGGCCGTAGTCTGGTCGACGGGGCAGGGGACGCCAAGCATCGCCAGCACAGGGCGGGCCGCCTTCAAATGCATCGCCCCGACGAGACCGATCGCCACCGCAAGCGCTGCAACACTGGGCACGGCGTAGCGTTGCAGTCGGCGTTGCGGGCTCATTGGCAGTTCTGGGCGGTGTTAGGGCCCAGGTACTTAGGCATCGGCGACACGATGGACGACTTCAGACCGGTCAGCACAGGAGCCACACGAGAGATGTACCCGTCCGGAACGCCATCGGTCTTCATGACAGCCGCGGCATCGGTGATGAACTGGTCGAATACGCAGCCCGGGATACCGACGTCGGAGTGCGCCGTCGCCATGTCCTCACACATGACGGTGGCGCCGTCCGCCGAGACTTTGCCTGGATAGCTGAACGGGCCGCCAAACAGCGCCTTGAACTGGAGGTTCAGGCAAGCCTTCAGGCGTCCTACCGTATCGTGCCCGGGTTGACCGATGTTGGCGAAGTACGGCGCCTCTTTGGGGTCCGCAAGCAAGCCGGACACCGCGTCGTCGACCACTTTTGAAATGGCTGCCGGTGCGCTGGCGTCTCCGCCAAGCCCCGCCCACATGTCGGCGTTTTGCGGAAACTGGGCCGTCGCCGCAGTCGATGCCGTCGGCATGGGTGCATCGTCGCCGCCTCCGCATGCACTCAGCGTCGCGGTGGTCAGCGTCAAAACCAATAGCAGTGCTCGCTTCATCGTCAGTCTCCTTGGGCCGGATAGGGATCGGGCGCTGCGTGGCTTGCCTCACGCGCTACGCAGCGCTGGATTCATATACGGCGGCCATGCGTGATCGGATGCAGGACGGACTGTGCAACCGAGCAGATATGTGCGAGAGCAGACGACGATTCCCAACGCAGTTTCAACGCAGTCGGCCTAGGAGTACGACGTTTCTATTTGGGTCAGGTGCGACATTCCAATTTGGCACCAACACCCAAATGTCGCGTAATTTGTGTTATGTAAAATAAAAGAATTCCGATGACAAGGCCTGCAGCGAATCGAAGCCGGCCCTGCATCGCTTGTCCGACTCAAGCAAATCTAGCGACGCTCCCGATGTAAATCTGGCGACTTCCCTCTGGTTACTCGAACCTTGGCGAAACCATGTCCATTTTTGCTTCCCGCTGGTCAACTAGTGGTCATGAGTCCTTCGACTCAGTCAAAACTCGCTAGCGCCTTTCGCCTCCTGAGGTTCTTGACTGAACCGTACTACCTTACCGCGCGACTGGGACAGCCTGTTGTCCAATTTCGGGCTACCCTGAACCTTATTCGCGTAACTCTGAGCCTATCGGGCTCTGCAAGCAATCTCGCATCAGAGATGCCGCATGTATCACCAGTGCTGGCCCCCCTTGGCCGGCCTGATGCAGACTCGTACCCTCGGGTCGGTCAACGTGCCCGACGCTAGGCGCATGGAACAGTCGTTTGAGGAGGACAAAGCATGACCCGCGATGAGCTGATTGCAGCGGTGCCGATCTGGGAGTCTCAGGGCCGCTTGTACGTGCGCATGGACGAAGTGCCTGAGCCATGGCGGCAGCAATTTGCTGAGGCGATGGTAGGCAGCGCATTTATCGCAGTCCAAGGCGAGACGTGTGTCACCCCGCATGCCCACGATTGGGATGCCTGGGTTCGCGATCAGTGGTACAGCCGCCCCGGACCGACGGGACTCTCCAAACGGTGAAACGCTGCGGCGCGGTGGTCAGCAACTGCGCCAAGCGCTCTACCACGGCGAGCCGGTTCCCCGCGCAAGTCCGGCCCAACATCATCCAGTCTGCACATGCCATGCATGCCTCCAAAGCCCCGCGCAGCCCGTGGAAAACACGCTATTTTGTCGATACCGAATTCACAGACTTTATCGATTGCCAGCTCATCAGCCTGGCAATCGTGAGCGAGGATGGGACCGAGTTCTACGGGGAGGTGTCAGACTTCGAGTTGTCCGCGTGCAGCGAGTTCGTGCGGGCGGCTGTGCTGCCGCAGCTCGGCCAGTTCCCCGGCCGCTCGATGCCGGCCTCGCAATTGCGCGACGAGCTAATGGCGTGGCTGCTCGCCGTGCCTGCAAAGCCCAAGCGGGTATTGTGCTTCGACTATCAAGGCGACTTCGACCTGGTGCTCGATCTGCTCGATGCCGAAATTCCCCCAGGCTGGCAGTGCGAACACGTGGGCCGCCGGCTTGATATGGAACGACTGGAAACGTACTTCCGTGAGTACGGTGGCCGGCATCACGCACTGCACGATGCGCGCGCTAATGCCTTCGCTTTTCGCTGATGACACTGCACCAGGCTCTAAAGGAAATGCGGCTCGCCGAGCTTTTGGCTCCGGAGCGCGTCTTCTATGGCACGCTCCTCAAGCTGGAAGTCTTCAAGGCGGCTCGCCTCAGTCACCGGTCGATGTAGCGCTCCAAGCTGCGCTAGAGGCGCCCACCCGCATCGCCAAGGGTCCTCCCGGGCTACTCTACGAACTCCGGATCTCGGCCGCGGCTCACCTGCTCTTCTTGGCCTGCCATGTCGTTATCCGCTAGAGACAAGGACTTGCCTCGCCGGGAATTCCTCTTTCAAGACCGTCCAGGCACCCGCACACCGTGTCGATACACTCAGTCGGACTCATCTCGCCGCCACTCTGGAAGTTCGGGAAATGTGCGCCGTAGGGAGATTCGGGCGGTCGCGCGCAACTGCGCCTTTACCTGAGGTGTGACCACCTGTCTCCGTTTGGAACGGCGAATCACTACCTTGGGTGATTTCGCGTCCGCTGCGGTTGGCTCTGCCCGATCTGCCCGACTCATCTCGACTCCTGGGATGCACTTAGTCTAGTGGCTTTCATGATGCGGCGATACGCGATGGCCAGCCCCCCCAACTCCAGGCTTTGTAGCAGAAATACGTGCCAAGACAGCGCAGAGAATTCCGGCTCGTGTGAACAGTGTGCACTTTTAGTGAGCCTGCTACATTGGTTTTCTTGCCAGATATCATGAGAGGCCTCCATGAGCACGAAAGCGACCATCGCCCATCGCCCTTCCGAAGGCGACGAGCCAGCGTGGCACCTCTATGAGGAGGTTTTCGAGGTGGGTGTCGTGTATCTGGAACTTTGTGGGGTTAGCGCGGTATTGAGTACACGCGAGCGAGGCGGCGCCGACGTAGTTTTACGCCTGCCGATCGAAACGGCGAAACAACTTGGGTTGCATACCGTTGTGTCGCCTGAGCGATGGGCGCGAGCCTGCGACAGCAAGAAATAGCTCTCTCCGCTTTTTCTTTAGATCTCAGCGTTTCGGGGCTCTGGCCCACCAAAACCAAGCTGCGTCCGATAGTCAGCAGCTAGCGTTTGCTGGGCTTCGAGACTCGCTGTCAGCTTGGCCAACGCTGCAACCATCTGCTCCCGCTCCGCACGCACGGCTGTGAGTTCTTCTGCTTGCGCCTGCAGCGCCGCGCGCAGGGCGTCGCGCTCCACCTCCGTCCGGGTCTGGTGTGCGCGTATGTGGATCAATTCAGTCTGTACCTGTTCGCCTCGCGCCTCCAGTTCACGGACACGCTTGGTCGCGGCGCCGGCTTCGGCAACCAGCCTTGCACCATCCTTGTTTAACTGGGTGATCTCACCCTGCTTGATGATCAACGCCTGGTTGGTCTGTCGAAGCTCCGCCTGCAGTTGTTGGACCAGTTGCTCGTGCCGACGGATCTCTTGGTCGCGCTGTTCCTTGCTGGCGTTGCGGAAGTGCTCCAGTGCCTGGTGCGCGTGCTGGAGCTTCTCCTCCAACGAGCGCCGGAAGCCATCGTATTCGGCCCGCTGTTCCGTCAGGTCTCGTACCTGCTGGGCCAGCCGCTCAGCCTCCAATGTCCGACTTTGCAACTCGGCTTGCGTTTCGCTGTGTGCCGCCCGTGTGGTGGCAAGGGCCGTCTGCGCGTCGGCCAACTCGGCACGAGCCGACATGAGGTCCGCAACCAGCTCAGCCGCTTCAGCTTGAGCCTGCTCTCGCTGGGCCACCAACGTGGTCGCTTGCTGGTCCACCAAGGCCTGCGCTTCTTCATGCAGACGCGCCGCCAGACGGCTCACCAGATCCAAGATGGCATCGGAGGTGGAACCCAGGCGGTTGAGCCCCGAGCCCTCCTCCTCTTCTAGTTCTTTTAGGCAGCGGTGAATGGTGGTTTTCGAGCCCGTATTGCCTAAGGCGATACGTATCGCATCGATCGACGGGTGTTGTCCCTGCGCCAGCAGCGAATCGCGGGCGCGTTTGACATCTAGGCGGCTGAGTCCGGCACGAGCCATGTGTCTCTACAATTTCGTACTGTAATACGTACTATGTATATACGTACCAATCTGAGTGGTCAAGTCAGCGATTTGGCTTGGAGATCTCACACACGATAATGGCGGATTATCACGTGTGAGCGCCTCACAAAGAGCTCTCCGACCAGGCTTGCGGTACGAAATGGCTTGGAGCCCTGTGCAACGACGCCGGACGCGTGCTGCGAATGCACCACCGTCAGGCCACCCCAAAACATTAACCTTTCGTTGCCGCTGCTGCTCTAAGCCACCGACAGACGGTCCCCTGGAGCGCGCCCGCGTAAGTTGCCTCGGGTGCCGGCGATACCGTGCGCATACCGATCGGGTCGCAAAGGCGCTTTCTTGTCGTCGTCGGTGGCAGCAGCCCTACGGCTGGGCTCCGTGCCCCCTGCAGGACATCCTCGCGGAACGTCTGTATTGGCCGTTGCGCTATTTGGTCGGCAGCGGATGCACTTCCACCGTAACGTGGGACAGCGTATTGAACCGCCGCAGGAGCCCGTGATAGAACTGCGGCCCGCGCTGCACCTGGCGGGTACCCACCGACACCACCGCGCCGAGATGCCCGGGCCCGATACGCCACACGTGGAGGTCGAGCAGCGTGTCGCCGTCGGCTTCCAGGGCGATCTTGATGCGGCCGGCGATGTGCTTGTCCGGCGTCATGTCGACCAGGATGCCACCAGTGTCGCGCAGCAGCCCGTATGACCAGTTGGCGATGACCAGTGCGCCCACCACGCCTGCCAGCGGGTCCATCCACAGCCAGCCGAAGGTCTTGGCCAGCAGCAGGCCAATGATCGCCAGCACCGAGACAAAGGCATCCGCCAGCACGTGCACGTAGGCGGCACGCATGTTGTGGTCGCGATGGTGCCCTTCGTGACCGTAGCCGTGGTCGTGCTCTTCAAAGACGACGGTGTGCTCCTGCCCGCCAAGCTTGAGCACGGCAGTGAAGGCATGCGGTTCCGGAATGTCCGTGGTGGATTCGAGGACGTCGGACTTGCGGGCCAGTACGAATTCCTGACGGGCGCCATCAGGGCGGATCGTGGTCACCGTCGCCGCGTCATTCGGCAGCACGGCGGCTTCCGCAGCCAGGCGGAAAACAGGGGGCACGCCATCCTCGAAGATCGACAGAGCCAGCACGCCAGCGGGCGTGGTGATGTGCTGCACGTCTTCGCCGTGGTCGTGCGCATCGTCATGAGCGGCGCCGTGATGGTGGCCATGGGAATGGCCATGGCTGTGGCCGTGGTGGTCGCCGCCGCTCAGGAGCCACGCGCTGGCGATGTTCACCAGCAGACCGACGATCGCAATCGGGATCGCCTCGGCAAAGTGAATCGGCACTGGCGAGAAGAACCGCGCCACCGCCTCGTAGCCGATCAGCAGCGCAATCATCGCCAGGATGATGGCGCTGGTGTAACCCGCTAGATCGCCCAGCTTGCCCGTGCCGAACACGAAACGCGGGTCGTGCGCATACCGGCGCGCATAGGTGTAAGCCAGCGCCGCGATCAGCATGGCCCCGGCGTGCGTCGACATATGCAGACCATCGGCCACCAGCGCCAGCGAGCCGAACACGCTGCCGCCGATGATCTCAACGGCCATCATCAGGGCACACAAGACGATCACCGCCCAGGTCTTGCGCTCGTTCTTCTCGTGCCCGGCACCCAAGAACACGTGGTCATGGCCGCTGGCGAACGGCGCGTCGTAGAAATCGCTCATAACAGGCTCACTTGAAATAGCTGTGTACGACCTCGATCAACTGATCTTTGGCGCTGCCGTTGGCGTGCTCGTGTTCGGCATCCACTTCGGTGAGGTGGGTTCGGATGTGGTCTTCCAGCACCCCCGCCAGCAGGCCATTCATGGCGCCTCGGCAACTGGTGATCTGCTGCAGGACGGAAACGCAGCCGTGCTCATCCTCCAGCGCACGCTCGATGGCGTCGAGCTGCCCGCGGATGCGGCGCACGCGGTTGAGCAGCTTCTGCTTCTCTTGGACTGTGTGGCTCATGTAGGATCTCATCAAATATACTATAGGGGGGTATACTACATTGATTCCAGGTTGATGGATTGTCCACGCCGAGTGTGCTTCTCAGGTTGCGCATGCGAGTCATAAGCGTGTGCACCTACGCACAGCCTGTTCTGCGCAACTGACCATTTCCATGAAACGGAACGAGCATGGCCGCTTCCACCAACACATTGCGTGAAATACCAGGACTTCCGACGAGGAGGTCGACTATTTCCACCGCAATTTATGACTTCCACCGCAAGGCTGCCGGGCTCTTGTTGGCGTTCGCTGCCATGCCTGGCAGTGCTGCCGAGGCGCCGCCTTACACCGCTTTGCTGCGCCAGTCCTTGGCGCATGCTCCTATGTTGCGAGAACAGGCCGCCAACGTGGCTGCGGCAGGCGCCGACGCCGCTCAGGCACGTGCGTGGCTGAATCCGCGCGTGGACACGGTGTACGAAAACCTTGGCGCGCCGCAAAGTGGTGGCGTAAGCCAGCGCCAGAACACCTACACGATCACCCAGCCGCTGGAAATCGGCGGCAAGCGTAGTGCTCGCGTCGAGGCAGGCCAACGCGGCCTCGTGGCTGCCGAGGCCCGCGAACGGCAAACGCGGGTGACCTATGCCGCTGAACTGGCGGTGGCCTATGCCACGGCAGAAGCCATGCTTGGCCGCAAGGCCTTGGCAGCCGAGGATCGCCTGCGCGCAACCGACGACCTGCGCGCGGCCCGGGCGCTGGTGCAATTCGGCAAAGAGGCTGCCTTGCGTGCCGCACAGGCCCAAGCAAGTGTCGCGGCCGCGCAGGCTGCCGAACAAGCGGCGACAGCCGAGGCAACACAGGCCCTGGAGCACTTGGCGGTGCTGGCCGGCTCCGACGAGCCCTATACGACGCTCCCCACCTCATTGCTGGCGGCAGCTGGCCCTGCACCCGCGAATACGACAAAGCCGGACGAGACGCCGGCTGTTCTCACGGCACAAGCCGAGCGGGATGCGTTGAACGCTCAGGTGCAGGTCGAGCGGAAGAAATGGATCCCCGATGTTGGCGTCAGTGCTGGGCTGCGGCGATATGGCTGGACAAATGCCAGCGGGTACGTCGTGGGCCTGTCCGCCACGATTCCGTTGTTCGACCGGAACGATGCTGCGACCACGGCGGCAGTGGAGCGCGAGGCGGCGGCCGAGGCGCGGCTGGACAGCGTTCGCCTGGAGGCGGCCGCTGCGCGCCGCTCGGCATTGGCACAAGCGGCCGCATCGGAGAAGCGCTTGGCTGCTGCGGCCGAGGGCGAGCGAGCCGCCACAGAGGCCTATCGGCTAGGCCGCATCGGCTACGACGCGGGCAAGACTTCGCTGATCGAGCTGCTCGCCACCCGGCGCGCGCTGTTCGAGGCCAAGGGATTGACGATTGATGCCAGCCTGGCGCGCGTGCGCGCGCTGGCGGCACTGGCACAGGCAGAGGGCCGCCTGGCTTTCGAGGAAACACCATGACGCAAGACAACCGCCAATCCTTGGGCTGGCCCAAGATCGCCGGGATTGCCGGCATCGCTGCACTGATTGGTTTCGGCGCTGCACGCGGGCTAACCCCAGCCAAAGTCGCCCCGCCGCCCAAGGCAGAGTCCGCAACGGTCCATGCCGCACCGGCCGAGGTCAAGATTCCCGAGGCCTATCTGACCGCCGCCAACATTGCCGTCGGGCCGGTTGCTACGGGCGGTGTGAGCACGGAAATCCTGGCCCCCGCCACGGTGGCTTCCGTACCAGGCAGCGAGGCGATCATCGTTGCCCGTGGGTCTGGCACCATCCAGCGCGTCAACCACCGGCTGGGCGACGCGGTACGGGCAGGCGACGTGCTGGCGCTGGTGGACAGCCCAGACGCCGCCGCGATGGCGGCCGAGCGCCGCGTGGCGCTGGCCAAGGCGGAGCTGGCGCGCAAGACCTACGCCCGGGAAGCCAGCCTCTATCAACAGGGCGTGTCGCCACGTCAGGAGATGGAAGCCGCCAAGGCAGCCCTGGACGTGGCCAACGCGGAAGCACAGCGCGCCGCCACGGTCGCCCGCGCCGCTCATGTTGCTGACAATGGCCGCTCGGTGGCCGTGGTCAGTCCGATCGCTGGCCGGGTGACAGCGCAGGCTGCCGTACTCGGCGCCGCCGTCACGCCGCAGGCCGAGCTGTTCCGTGTGGCGGGCACGGGCCAAGTGCAGGTCGAGGCCTCGGTCACGGCTGCCGACATCACCCACATCGCTGCAGGCGACACCGCGACGATCCTGACGGCGACTGGCGCACCGCTGCAAGCCGTGGTGCACTCGGTGACACCGACCGTGAGCGGCGGCACGCGCGCGGCCACGGTGGTCCTGACGCCCACGCCAGCCGCCGGCGCACTGGTAATCGGGGATGGCGTGCAGGTGCGATTGCATCCGCGCGCCGGCAAGGCGGACGACCTGTTGGTCCCGGAAGACGCCGTTCAAAACCTGGACGGGCGCGACATCCTCTTCGTGCGTACGCCGCAAGGCTTCCGGCCACAGCCGGTGCTGGTCGGCACCCGCCGCGGTGGCGTGGCGCAGATCCTGTCGGGTGTGAGTGCAGGTGAGCAGGTGGCGACGCGCAATGCCTTCCTGGTCAAGGCCGAGATGAACAAGAGCGGCGGGGACGACGAATGATCCACAGCATTCTGCAAGGCGCGGTGCGCCTGCGCTGGATGGTCCTGTTCGTGACCGCCGTGGTGGCCGCGATCGGCGCATGGCAGTTGAATCTGCTGCCGATCGACGTCACGCCGGATATCACCAACAAGCAGGTCCAGATCAATACCGTGGTGCCGACATTGAGCCCGGTCGAGATCGAGAAGCGCGTCACGTATCCCATCGAGACCGCGCTAGCCGGCCTCAACGGCGTGGAGAGCACGCGCTCGTTCTCGCGCAATGGCTTCAGCCAGGTAACGGTGATCTTCAAGGAAAGCGCGAATCTGTATTTCATGCGCCAGCAGGTGTCGGAGCGGCTGGCCCAGGCGCGGCCCAACCTCCCCGAGGGGGCCGAGCCGCAGATGGGCCCGGTCTCCACCGGCCTGGGCGAGGTGTTCCACTACAGCGTCGAATACGCGCACCCCGACGGCAAAGGCGCGGCGGTCAAGGATGGCCAGCCCGGCTGGCAAAGCGACGGCAGCTTCCTCACCGATCGCGGCGAACGCCTGGCCGACCAGGTTGCCAAGCTTGCCTACCTGCGCACCGTGCAGGACTGGATCATCCGGCCGCAACTGCGCACCACGCCCGGCGTGGCCGACGTGGATTCGCTCGGCGGGTATGTAAAGCAATACGTGGTCGAGCCCGATGCAGCGAAGCTGGCGGCCTACGGCATCTCATACTCCGATCTGGCTCGCGCGCTGGAAGACGCCAACCTCTCGGTGGGTGCCAACTTCATCCGGCGCTCGGGCGAGTCCTATCTGGTGCGCGCGGACGCACGCATCCGCACCATCGACGAAATCGCCCGAGCGGTGGTTGCGCACCGGCAGAACGTGCCGGTGACGGTCGGCCAAGTGGCCACTGTCAACGTGGGCGGCGAACTGCGTTCCGGCGCGGCCAGCCGCAACGGCTATGAAACCGTGGTCGGCAGCGCGCTGATGCTGGTCGGTGCAAACAGCCGCACGGTGGCGCACGCGGTTGGCGAGAAGCTCAACAAGATCGGCACAACCCTGCCGCCGGGCGTCGTCATCGTGCCGACGCTGGACCGCTCCCAACTGGTGGTGGCCACCGTCGAGACGGTCGCGCGCAACCTGACCGAGGGCGCGCTGCTGGTGGTGGCCATCCTATTCTGGCTGCTCGGCAACTGGCGTGCCGCGGCCATTGCCGCGCTGATCATTCCGCTGTCACTGCTGATGAGCGCGATCGGCATGAACGCCTTGGGCATCTCCGGCAACCTGATGAGTCTGGGTGCGCTCGATTTCGGGCTCATCATCGACGGCGCCGTCATCATCGTCGAGAACACGCTGCGCCGCCTGGCCGAGCGTCAGCATCGGGAAGGCCGCACGCTGACGCTGCGCGAGCGGCTGGACGAAACGGTCGCCTCCTCACGCGAGATGGTCCGCCCGACCGTCTACGGCCAGATGGTGATTTTCCTGGTGTTCGTGCCGTGTCTGACGTTCCAGGGCGTCGAAGGCAAGATGTTCTCGCCGATGGTGATCACGCTGATGCTGGCACTCGCGTCGGCCTTCGTGCTGTCGCTGACGTTCGTGCCGGCCATGATCGCGATCCTGCTGCGCTCGCATGTGGCCGAGCAGGAGGTGCGCGTCATCGTGGCCGCCAAGCAGCGCTATCGCCCGTGGCTGCAACGTGCGGTGGCCCGACCGCTGCCGTTCATCGGCGCGGGCGTGGCCGTGCTGGTGCTGGCCGTGGCGGCGTTCGGCCTGGTTGGCCGCGAGTTCATGCCGACGCTGGATGAGCAGAACCTGAACCTGTCGTCGGTGCGGATCCCGTCCACGTCGATCGACCAGTCGGTGGCGATCGATCTGCCGCTCGAGCGCGCAGTGATGAGCCTGCCCGAGGTCAAGACGGTCTACTCCAAGGCCGGCACCGCAAGCTTGGCCGCCGACCCGATGCCGCCCAACGCCTCGGACAACTACATTATCCTCAAGCCGAAAGATCAGTGGCCAGCCGGGGTAACGACCAAGGAACAGGTTATCGAGCGTATCCGCGAGAAGACCGCACCGATGGTGGGCAACAACTACGACGTCACGCAGCCGATCGAGATGCGCTTCAACGAGCTGATCGGCGGTGTGCGCAGCGATGTGGCCGTCAAGCTCTATGGCGACAATCTGGACGAGCTGGCTGCCACCGCCCAGCGCGTTGCTGCCGTGCTGCGCAAGACACCGGGCGCGTCCGACGTGCGGGTTCCGCAGACAAGCGGCTTTCCGACCTTCGACATCGCCTTCGACCGCGCGGCGATCGCCCGCTACGGTCTGACCGTCAAGGAGGTGGCCGATACCGTGTCGACCGCATTGGGCGGCAAAGCCGCCGGCCAGGTGTTCGACGGCGACCGCCGTTTCGATATCGTGGTGCGCCTGCCTGGCGCGCAGCGGGACAATCTCGATATGCTTGGCGCGCTGCCGGTGATGCTGCCCTCGGCAGATGGCCAGCCGCGCGGCTCCGTGCCGCTGCGCCAACTGGTGCAATTCCGCTTTACACAGGGCCTGAATGAGGTCAGCCGCGATAACGGCAAACGTCGGATCTACGTGGAAGCCAATGTGGCCGGGCGTGACCTTGGCAGCTTTGTCGACGACGCGGCGCAACGCATCGCCCGCGAAGTGAAGCTGCCGACCGGTTCGTGGATTGAATGGGGTGGTCAGTTCCAGAACCTCCAGGCCGCCACCCAGCGCCTGGCGATCATCGTGCCGATCTGCTTCATCCTGATTGCCGCAGCGCTCTATATGGCCATCGGCAACGCCATGCTGACCGCTACCGTGCTAACGGCAGTGCCGTTGGCCCTGGCCGGCGGCGTGTTCGCGCTGGCGCTGCGTGGCATCCCGTTCTCGATTTCGGCGGCGGTCGGCTTCATTGCCGTGTCCGGCGTGGCGGTTCTCAACGGGCTGGTGTTGATCTCGGCGATCCGTAAACGTATGGCGGATGGGCTAGCACCCGACGCGGCGGTGATCGAAGGCGCCATGGAGCGCGTACGACCCGTGCTGATGACGGCACTGGTGGCGTCGCTCGGCTTCGTGCCCATGGCGATCGCTACCGGAACCGGCGCCGAGGTGCAGAAGCCCTTGGCGACGGTCGTGATCGGCGGCTTGGTGACGGCGACTGTCCTAACCCTGTTTGTGCTGCCGGCCATTTGCGGGATCGTGCTGCGGCGGCGCGCAGCCGACTCGCCTGGGAGCCCCGAACTCGCCAGGAGTTGAAAGAGGGGTTCGTGCAATCGGTCCCAAACGCCTGCCGCAAATTAGTCGCGTGTCTGCCCCAGCAACTCATGCCCCAGCCGTTGCCCATTTGCTGGGGCGGCATCTCCCCCGGGAATGCCGGATTGCAGCACGACAAGTTGTCTGTGAGGGCAGCGCGATCATCCTATGGCTTGCACCCAAGGTGCGAAGGTCGATGTGACTTCGGCAGCAGCAATGGTTCGATCAGCGCCCACAGTTCGCCATCGAGATTGGTTTCCATGTCCTCTTCGTCAATGAAACAACGGAGAGGTTAAGAGCGCGCGGCGAGCGTTGACCCCGTCTATTCGCTTTCTTGGAGCTTCTCGGCGTGATCAGCTTGACGGCTTGGTTTGTCCATCTCAAGCCGATGTTCAGCACCGGTGGGCGTTCGATCCGCATGAGTCAATTGCGGCGACGTCACTTAGTGCTTCCACTCTTTCCAAGGAGGACATCGCGCATGGCGCGTAAGCCGCTCGAGCCTACCTGGCGTGCCATTCTGCACCGGGTCGCCACAGACAGGGCCGAGCTTTGGAGGCGTATTGGGCCTCAGGTGGGCAGAGTCGACGGTTTCACACGCAACCTTGGCGCCCCAAAGCAATGACGCCTGATCTGGGGTAAGCGGAGCTTCGATGCATGACTCAAAAATCCTGCTGCGCTGGTGCCGGATAACGCAATGACCTTCCCGGTATTGCTGACGCACGTCCGCGAACTGATCTGGTTGCCTACGCTGAAGCAGCCCCCACGGGGCTTGTGAAGCTGCCCGATCGTAGCCCGCCAAACTTGAAGGAACTCGACGGGGCGTCGCCGGATCACTCGAACCGCTACTGTGTCGACACCTATCGCCTCACCGCCGCCGACTAGAAGCCCCTCCCCTTTTTGGAGTTCAACCTGCTTTTCCAAACCGATGGCAGCGCTGCCGGCCCCGCGGCAGCCCAAAATGTACTGATCGGCACGCGCTTGCGGGGCGATCGGGCTGCCGCGGTCTTCGCACGCTCCGAGGAAATCCCAGCTAAATTCAGACGCGATGTCCATAAAAACTGGCCGCCAGACCAGAGACCGGAAATGCTCACGCTCCCGGGAGCAGTCCATCAGGCATGATGCGGTGTCCAGAGAAGCAGGGGCAAATTCACACAATGCGTTTGCCTGCTTCGTATCGTCATCTTCTAAGGCCTGTCTGCCGGTCATTCTGGCCGCCCCAGGCCCCGGTTTCTCCGCCATTTCGATTGCCCGAATTGCCGCCGCCTCTCTTTGAGCCGATCGTTGTCATGACGTTACTTCACCTTGAAGGAGAAGTTCCCTGACATCGGGTGCATATCCGACGAAACAGCCCGCCATTCGACTTTGTACGTCCCGGTCATCAGTGGCTGCACAGGTGTGATGACCATCGCCTTCGGGTCATCGTCAGCGGTGACTTTCGCGGCAATTTTCATGGCGTCGTGTTCCGACATGCCGGGCATCTCGGTCATAACGAGGTTTGCCCCCGAGAATTGTGTAAAGAGGCTTTCCGAGAATTTGAGTTCGATCATTGCCGGTGCCGCCCCTTCCGCTTTGTCGGTGGGCATCGACGACAGCAGCTTGGGATGTGCAAACGCCGCGGCGCTAGCAAGCATGGCCGATGCAGTGAAAGCGATGCTTGCAATGTAATGATGGTTCGACATGTCAATACCTCTGCGGGTGGTGAAAAAAACGAACAAGCTTGAGCCAAACGCGCGGGCCTGCCACAAGGCGGGTTTCGCTGCTGCTGCCACCATCGGCCTTGATGGTTGGCGTATTGCTAAGCGTCTGGTAGCGCTTGACGTCAATGTGTAGGGCAAACTGGCGGCTGAATTCGTAACGCAGTCGCAGCCCACGCTTGCGCTGGACAATCCCCTTCCAATATCCAGGGACGGATCATCGTTCCCATAGAAGTTCGTCCCCAACCGCGGCGGCGGAATGAGTTGCTGCTATCGCAGCAACTCATTCTCCGTAGACAGTCGCTGAGCGGTGCGATTGCTATTACCGACGTATGCGGTGGTCTGGATGTTGAATCAATACGGCACTAGGGGTTGCACGCCGAAAGCCGCCCAGCTCGGCGCCGGACGCCCTGAGCCGACGTCGTTCCGGATGCGAAGCCGCATGTTCCGGAACGTCGTGATCGAGTGCCCCGAATAGCAACTCAGAATTTGTGCCGCAAGCCGAGTGCCAACGAGCTGGGGCTGGGGCCGTTGATGCCGTTGTCCAAATTGAACGTTGCCCCGTTCTTGTTGTTGACCTTGCCGAACCGGCCGTATAACGTCGTTCGCTTCGACAAGGCATAGTCGGCACCCAATCCGATTCCGGTTGCACCTTTGTCGGCTGGTGTCTTGTCATTGACGCGCGTTGCGGTTGCGGAGAGGGTCCACGCACCTAGCGGCACGCTGACACCCAACCAGTAGCTGCTCTCGTCGAGGCCCACGGCACCTTCCTTGCGGGTGCGATAGGCGGCATACAGCTTCGCCACGCCGAAGTCGTACGCGCCTCCCAACGAGTGCCACCTTCGCTTGTCGCTGTTGGTCGCGTTGGTGCGCGCGTCATAAGCATAGGCGAGGTAGACCGGACCGTTATAGTACTGAAGGGAGGCGCCGACATCGTTGTTGGCACCGTTGAACGCGCCGGGTGCCTCGCCGAAGGCATACATGAGCCGGCCCACGAAGCCGTTCACGTTTGGCGTCTCATACACGACCGCATTGTCGGTGCGGAACACCGTGTTGGAGTAGGTATTGGAGGGCGATGCTGTGGAGCCCCCATCAAATGGGTCCATGCCGAACACGGCGCGGGCTTCGGGGCGGAACTGGCGACCGAGATCAACGCGCCCCCATGGCCCCGACAGGCCGACCGTCGCACGTCTGTTGAACAGCCTTGCGCTATCGGACAGCGCGCCGGTGTCCGTGTTGAAGCCGTTCTCAAGCCAGAAATTGGCCTTGAGTCCGCCGCCGATATCTTCGCTGCCCCGCATGCCGAAACGCGACGCTGAATTCTGCCCCGAGACCAGCCGGTTGACATTGACTCCGTCTCCACTGCGTGCCCACTCAACTGCCGTATCGACGATGCCGAATACCTCCACGTTCGACTGGGCCAGCGCGACTTCACTCGTCATTGCGATGATCGCGGGCGCGACCTTCCAAACTGTTGTCCTTATTCTCATGGCTCCTCCTTGTGGTCGAGCGGTCGTCTTACTTCGCCGCTTCGATCAGCTTCATGGCTTGATCGATCTTCTCGCCGACGGAATCGTGCAGCACGTCGTACGCGGCTTTCTCGGCCTTCGCCTGCAGCAGCAGTTTCCTGGCGGCATCGGTCATTGCGGGATCGCTGGTCTTGGGCGATGCGATCGCATCTTCCAGGCGTTTGATCTCGCTGCCGAGGAAAGCAGGCTGCGCTCCGACGAACTTGAAGCCATCGTTTAGCAACGCGCGGATGCGCAGGAGTTGGACGGTGTCCGAGTGGAAGTACACGGCGCGAGCCTGCTCGATCAGCACCTTTGCTTCTCGTGCCTCCTTGCTGTTCGGATCCTTTGTTGCATGGATCTTCTCGAACTTGGTGATATCGGCGTCGATGTTGTGCGCCAGCGCTGCCATGGACGCCAGGCCAAAGACGGCCGCTGCCATCATGTTTTTCATGGTTGTCTCCTCAAGGTAGTTGTGGTTGCCGCTCTTGCGGCGATTTCATGCGTAAAGTGCCGGCACACTGCGCAAGATGGAAAAACGTATCGATTGGATGGCTAACTGGAGAGGATCTTTGAAAGAAACTGCCGCGCGCGATCGGTGCGCGCATCGGGGCAGTCAAAGAAATCCGCCTTGGGCACGTCTTCAATAATCTGTCCCTGGTCCATGAAGATGACTCTGTTCGCCACTTGCCTGGCGAAGCCCATCTCGTGCGTGACGACGGCCATCGTCATGCCATCCCTGGCAAGATCGATCATGACGTCGAGGACTTCATTCACCATTTCCGGATCGAGCGCGGAAGTCGGCTCATCGAACAGCATGACCTCCGGGTCCATGGCCAACGCGCGCGCGATGGCAACACGCTGTTGCTGGCCGCCCGACAACTGCCCGGGGAACTTCGACGCGTGCGCAACGAGTCCGACGCGGTCCAGTAGCGCCAGCGCCTTGGCTTCTGCAGCGGCTCTGTTGCGCTTGAGCACCTTGATCTGACCCAGTGCCAGGTTCTGCAATACCGTCAGGTGAGGGAACAGCTCGAAGCTCTGGAAAACCATGCCGACGCGGGCGCGAAGACTCGCAAGGTTCGTGTCTGCGGCGCCGACGGAGATTCCTCCCACGTGGATATCCCCCTTCTGAAACGGTTCGAGTCCGTTGACCGTCTTGATGAGCGTCGATTTTCCTGACCCGGAGGGGCCGCAGATCACCACCACATCCTTTGGGGCGATGGAAGTCGTGCAGTCGGTGAGTACCCGAAACGGGCCATACCATTTGGAGACGTCGGAAATATTGATCATGGTTGGTGTCGTTTGTGTCTTGATATCGGAGCAACCGGGCAAGAGCCTGGTCACGCCCGGGCTCCCATGCGCTTCTTCTGCACGGCGGCGACGAGCCAGACGCCAAACGAGCACAGCACCAGGTAGACCGCAGCCGAGAACAGGTACATCTCGACCAGCCGCCCATCGCGCTGGCCGATCTTGCCAGCGGCGCCAAGGAAGTCGGTCAGGCTGATCACGTAGACGAGTGAGGTGTCCTTGAGCAGGGCGATCGTCTGGTTGATCAGCGACGGTGTCATGTTCCGAAACGCCTGCGGCAGGATCACGTGCCGCAAGGCTTGCCACTGCGTAAGCCCCAGCGCTTTTGCCGCGCTCAGTTGCCCGGTTTTCACGCTTCCGATGCCAGCGCGGATGATTTCGCAGTAGTAGGCAGACTCGGCGAGAATGAAGGCCGCCAACGCAGCCCATATCGGACCGACCGTGAGATACGGATCACCGGTCACAGCGCGCAGCATGGCCGGAACCAGAAAGAAGAACCAGAAGATCGTCAGGATCAGCGGTATGGAGCGGAACACGTTCACATACGCGGCAACAGTCATGGTGACGGGACGCGGGCCGAACAGCCGTCCGATCGCCAGCACGGTGCCCAGAGCAATGCCTGCTGTGATGGAGGCGGCAACCAAGCCGCCCGTCGTCGCGAGCCCTTCTACAAGGTAAGGCCACGCACGCGGAATGGAGGACCAGTCGAATTGATAGCTCATCGTGACCTCAGTGCGAACCGACCATGCCAGGAAGGCGCGAGCGCGCTTCGATCACGTGCATCAGCCAGACCACCAGCAGCGTGACCAACATATAGATGACGGTGGCGGCCAGAAACGACTCGAATGGCTGTGCACTGAATTCGCTCAGTTGGCGGCTCTGGCCGGTCAACTCCATGAGCCCGATGGTGAGCGCAACCGCCGAGTTCTTGAACACATTCATGAAGTCAGAGGTCAGAGGCGGAATGATGATGCGGAAGGCCTGCGGCAGAATGACGTGGCGGTAGATGCCGCCGGTGGAAAGCCCCAGCGCCAACCCTGCGGCCCGCTGGCCCGCAGCGATCGATTCAATTCCTGCCCGAATCTGCTCGGCGCATTTGGCTGCGGAATAGAGCGTCAGACACAGGACAACGGTCAGAAACTGATTCAGCGTCGGATTCATCTGCTTGATGGCATTGCCCCAGTCGACGGGTAGCAGCTCGGGAAGTACGTAGAACCACAGGAAGAGCTGGACCAGCAGCGGCGTGTTGCGAAAGCAATGCACATACGCAGCGCTTGGCCATCGAACCCAGCGCTGCGGCAGCGTGCGGGCGACACCGAAGAGGGTGCCCAAGGCCAGCGCCAACGTCCAGGACAACAGCGAGATCAGCAGGGTCCAACCCAGGCCTGTCAGGAGCATCGCTCCATACAGCCCTTCGCCCGTCACCGATGGCTTGAAGTAAATGAGCCAATCCCAGGAGTAGTTCATTGATCAATGCATGCGTGTTGCGGGTGATTTACTGGAACGCCTTGTCATTCGGATGCTTGAAGAGGTCCAGCATCTCGGGCGATAGCGGGCGATCAATGCGCAAGCCTCCCTTGACTGCGATGGTGGATTGGAAATAGCGCTTGTACAGCGCTTCCATTTCGCCGCTCTTCATCATGGCGGCGATAGTGTCGTCCACCAGCTTCTTGAACGCTGGGTCGTCCTTTCGCAGCATGCAGCCGTACGCTTCGCGCTGTTGCGGCATGCCAACGACTTCCCACATCGACGGGTCTTTCGCGCGGGCGATGTTGCTGTAAAGGATGATGTCGTCCTGCATTGATGCCACCGCCCGGCCAGTCTCGACGGTCAGGAAGTTCTCGTTGATGTCCTTGGCGAGAATGATGTTGATGCCCCACCTGTTCTCGACGTTGAGCTTGCGGAGCAAGCGCTCACCGGTGGTGCCGGCGCTGACCACCACGTTCTTGCCAATCAGGTCTGCCCAATGCTGGATTCCGGAGTTCTTGCGCACGAGCAATCGCGCACCAACGATAAAGAACGTGTTTGAGAACGCGACCTGCTTTTGGCGCTCCAGATTGTTGGTGGTGGAGCTGCACTCGAGATCCACGGTTTGATTGGCCACCAGCGCCACGCGGGTCTGCGGGGTGAGATTGATTTCCTTGATCTCGAGCTTGGGCAACTTGAGTTGCCTCTTCACCGCGTCGGCAATCCGGGTGGAAAGCTCCCATGCGTACCCCGCCTGCCGTTGATGGTCATCGAGGTAGTTGAATGGAATGGAAGCTTCGCGCGCGCCCAAGGTCATCACGCCGGTTTGCTTGATCTTCGCCAGCGTCCCGGTCTCCTGCGCGGTTGCGCTGCCGAGCACAGTGGCGAGCGCGGCAAATGCGAGTAGTCGAATCACGATGTCTTCTCCATGAGTGTGTTCTGCTTGGATTCAATGATGTCTACGCTTGCCCATTCAACCTGGTAAACCCGGCCTCTAGGTCTGCATACAGGGGTTCCAACGGTTCAAGCCCGATATGCAGTCGCAGCGCATAGCGTCCTGGAGGCCATGGCTGCACGATGCGAGAGGCGGTGAGGTCTGCAATGGCAATCAGGCTGTCCGTGCCGCCCCAACTGGCACCGATCCGAAAATGCTTTAAGCCATCGAGCATGGCGCTGATGCGTTCAAGATCCTGGCTGTGCAAGAGAATGGTCAGCAAGCCGTTGCCGGAGCTGAAGTACCGCTTGAAGCGTTGATGCTGTGGATCTTCCGGGTGAGCGGGATGGACCAGCGAGGCGACCTCGCGGCGGCCACGCAGCCACTGCGTCAGGTCCAGCCCTCGTTGCGCGTGTTCGGCCAAGCGAACGGAAAGGGTGCGCAGGCCGCGCAGCACGAGGAATGCGTCATCCGACGAAACCCCGGTGCCAACACCCGATACAAACGTCTTGATCTGGCGGAACAAGCGTTCGCTACGCACGGTAATGGAACCCAAACAGACATCCGAGTGGCCCGCCGCGTACTTCGACAATGCGGTGCAGACGATGTCCACGCCATGCTCGAACATGGCGGAGTTGCCGAAGCCCCATGCGTTGTCCAGCATGACCAGCGCGCCGGCAGTGTGAGCCTCGCGGGAGATGGCGGCGATCTCCTGGATCTCCATCGTGAATGAGCCGGGCGATTCGAGCAGCACGAGTCGCGTGTTGCTTTGCAGGTGCGCGTCGATCGTCGCGGCATCGGCGGCAAAGTAGGTGACGGCAACACCGATTTTCCTGAGGACGCTGTTGCAGAACTCGCGCGTCGGCCCATACACGCAGTCGGCCACCAGGACGTGGTCGCCAGCAGACAGGAGAGCAAGCATGGGATGGGTCAGCGCGGCCAGCCCGGAGGGCACCAGCACGGTGCGGGATCCACCTTCGATGGAAGCAACTTCCGTCTCCAGGGCGCGGGTTGTCGGCGTCCCATACAACCCGTATGAGTAGCCGTCGAACAACTGGCCTTTACGCGCAAGGAACTGGGCCGTCGTGTCAAAAACCAGTGTCGAAGCTCGGTGCACCGGCACAGTGAGCGCACTGAAGCGTGGCGACGAGGTCATGAAGTTGGGTGTTGTATTCGGTGGCATGGTGTCTTCCTGATGACTGGCGAGTATCCTGCACTCGGTCTATTCTTTCCAATGCCAAGTTGACTCAAGTCAATTCAAAATCGATATGAACCACAGACAGATAGAGGCGTTCCGCGCGATCATGTTGACGGGCACGACTGCCCGCGCGGCTCAGTACATGCATACCTCGCAACCCGCGGTCAGCCGGTTGCTCGCCCAGCTCGAAGCAAGCCTGCAGATGCGCTTGTTTGAGCGAGAGCGTTCGCGGTTGCGAGCGACGCCGGAAGCGAAGCTGTGGTTTGCGGAAATTGAGCGTGCCTATGCCGGCCTGGATCATCTGCAGCAGTACGCGACTCAACTGCGCTCTGGATCAGGCGGAAGCATTGCCGTGGCTTGTTTGCCTGCTCTCGGCCTGGGTCTGATGCCAAGAATCATTGCCGCCTTGCGCAAGGACTTTCCTGATGTGCTGGTCCGATTCGAGATTGGCAGCTCCGTGCAGGTGCGTGATCAGGTCGCGCGAGGCCAGTGCGATATCGGCTTCGCCGCTGATGAGGTCGAACTCGAAGGATTGACCGCCACACCCATCGTGACAACCAACGCGGTGGTCGCGATGCCGGTCAACCATCCATTGGCACGCCAACGACGCGTGAAGCTCTCCGATCTATGCGATCACCCGTTCATCGCCCTGTCACGCCGGGATACGACGCGCCGTCAACTCGACGAGTTGCTGGCAGTGGACGGACGGACGTTGCGCTTGGCCTGCGAGACCCCCTACTCGATCACCGTCGCGTCGCTGGCGAAGAATGGCGTCGGCATTGGCCTTGTGAACCCGCTCGCATTGAGCGAGCTGGACGCGCGAGGCGCGGCGTTTCGCCCCTTGGACAAGAAGATCCGTTTCCGGACGCTGGCGTTGCAGGCGGCCAGTGTGCCTCTTTCGCTACCGGCACAGGCGTTTATGGCGCACGCTAGACGTATTCTCGCGGCGGCGGCAAAGGAGGCAGGCTCTTGAGGATTCACCCGGCCCAACTCGGACTGACGACGCTACCCCGTGAGCGCGCAGCCTATGGAGTAGTTGCGGATGCGGGAACAGCCGCTTGGTTGCAATCCTGGAGATTTATGTAGACGCGCGCGCCTTCGTGCAGCCCACCCCCTTGCGGCAGCGGCACGATGACATGGCGTTGGTGTGGTCCGCTGTAAAGAAACTTGCCGTGGGTCGGCCCAAAGATGAACTGCACATAGGCAAAGCGTGCCGTGCTGCTCTGGTCTGCAAGCGAGCACATTGCCTCCACAGGGGCCATGTCGGCGAGCGTGCCGGTTCTTACGATCACGCCTAGCCGCCAGCCTTCGGCGTACTCATATTTGCCTTCGTAAGCAGTTGTGCAGCCACTGACCATCGCCGCCAGTGCCAGCGCGCTGCACGCCCGCAAAACGTACCCGCCTTCAGTAATCACGGGATATCTGATTGACATTACGCGCTCCGCTTCAGCTCATCACCGACGATCAAGCTTGAAGACCGGGATCTGCACGCCTAGCCGCCCCGTCCGAAAGAAAGCTTGGTCTTCGCTGTGCCCCCTCTTTCTCGAGCGGATTTTCTCCCAGCGCAACTGGCGAGCTTCAACCAGCACGCGTCTCATTGCAATTGATGTTGCCCCTGCTGATGGGTAACTGCCGATCGACGGGCGAGTGTTCCAAGATCTATCATTGATGCCACGGGCCGAGTTTTTGTCGCCAAGCCAACGCGATTCGGTAGAGGCGGGCCCCGTTTTGGCGAACGGCTTCCGCCCACCCCGCGGCAACGTCGAGCCGCACCAAGTATTTCAACCGCTTTCCAAAAGGGAGAGGCTCATGAACAGGTTTTCTCGCTCCATCCTAGCACTGAGTTTTGCGCCCCTAGCCGCCTTTGGTGCGGCGAATCAACTCGAAGGTCTCGGTTCCAATTCCAGCGAACCCGCGCCGAAGGCAGGCCAGCCTGGAGATCCTCAAAAGGTGACGCGTACCATCAATGTGACTATGAGCGATGACATGCGTTTCCAACCGACCACGCTCACCGTCAAAGTGGGGGAGACTGTGCGCTTCGTTGTCGAGAACATTGGCAAAGTACACCATGAACTGGTGATCGGCACCGCTGCCGACTTAAAGGAGCATGCCGAGATGATGCGCAAGATGCCGGAGATGAGCCACCACACTATTGGAAAGCATCTCGCGCTCGAGCCTGGCCAACAAGGAGCACTCATTTGGCGATTCGATGAACCCGGCATGGTTGATTTTGCTTGCCTTGTACCAGGGCATTACGAAGCCGGAATGATCGGAAAGATTGTGGTCAAGTAGGGGAAAGCGACAACATTCGATACTCGTCAATCGAGGTCTCGCTCTCGTCAAGCTAAAATCGGCATGTCATCCCAAGAATGTGAACCACATGAAGCGGAGGTTGTAGCCGCGCGCCATCTTGCGGCGCTTCGCCTTTCCCATCGCGACCGATTATCCTGCCCTGTAAAGATTGCTCCGCTCAATAAAAATCGCGATGCCCTTTGCCTCAGGAATATCAGGAAAGATCGAGCCCATATCGATTGGTTGGCCACCTCCGATTGTTGGGGCCGTGAACATCCAGCCAATTTCCTTTTCCCCAATCCGGAAAGCAACTGTTTCACCAGTGTACACATGCACGTATCTGATGCGTGGAGTCAAAATAATTGTTCGGCTCGCATGTGCAATTGCGACTGGATGCCCAAACTGCGCTGGCGTCGTAGCGACGGATGTACACCCAGACGCGAAACCTAGCAGCAAGAGCATGAGGGCGCTTTGGAGGGCCCGCATGAGGTTCATGACGTGCTCCGCACAAATGCTGAGAATGCATCCATGCTGCTAAATTCTACGTTGTAGACGACGACAGCACCCTGTCGCTGCGATTACAGTTTTGTTAACAAGCACTGCGTTTGTCGCAATCCTGGCACCTTTTTTTCGTGGATGGCACGCGGAGATTGGCGGTGAATAGGTCGCTTTAACTCTGTCGAATCAGCATTGAAACGGTGCCGGAAAGTACATACACTGTCCCGATCGGACAGTGCCACGATAAAAATAGTGGATTTTGCATGACCGATTTAACAAGAACGCTCATTGAGCGATGGAAGCCTGACAGAGACGGAACTTTCCAGACGTGGTTTCTCTGGCCCGAGCGCCTCAAGAATTTCCGCTCCATCCGGCGTGGCATTAGTACGGTGGTCAACGAGATCCAGGCTGGGACATTTGGCAACGCCTATCGCGGATCCTCTCTCGAAACCGTGGTCTCCGCGATTGCCGAGCAGCGCCAAATCTTCAAGGGGGCGGACCACGCATTCCTCTGGAAACCCAAGTTGCGTATTCCGGACATCTACGAGAACGCAGATCATCAGCGAGCGTTCGCCAGACTGCTGCATACGTGCAATTGCTGCGATACCGAGCAAGAGGTAGTTCAAGCGATTCAGCAGTTGAACCGGCACGGCATCAAGGGGCTGGGCCCAGCCGTTGCCAACCTGCTGTATTTCATCCACCCAACTTTGGCGGTTCCCTTCAACACTGCGATCGTCAATGGATACAACGCGCTGACGGGCTCTCGTGTCAAGCTCGGCAAATGGGACCACTACTTGGCCATGCGCGAGGGCGTGCTGTCCCTGAATGGACGCTACCGCGACCTGCTGTCCAATGACCTGGGTGCGATTGCCGGACTGCTGTTCGATATCGGAATGGAGCGCTATCCAGCTCCGCCGCAAGAGGGTGGCGCTACCACGATTGCTGAGTGGGAGAAGGATCTGGCTAAGGCCCGCGAGGAAGCAGCCTCCTTCGCCAAGCAACTTCAAGCAGGCCGAACCGACGATGCCTCTCATACAGAGGTGCAAGGCTGGTTGCGCGATCTTGGCAAGGCATTGGGCTTCGCGGTCTGGGTGGCGACCAACGACCGCAGCCGCCCCTACAATGGCGGCGTGCTCAGCGAGGGCTGCCTGGCAACATTGCCGAATTCACTTTTGGTTTCAGGCGCTGACACCGTGCCTCTCATCGATGTCGTCTGGCTGAACGCTGTCTCGCTGGAAGTGGAAGCTGCCTTCGAGGTCGAACACACCACATCCATCTACTCGGGCATCGTACGACTGCTAGATCTGGCTTTGGGCACAGATCAAGCGACAAGGAAACACCTATTCCTGGTGGCTCCAGATGCCAGAGAGGCGGACGTGCGCGCCCAACTCGCACGTCCCGCTTTCCGCAGGGTTGCAGAACTAGGCATTCGCTATGTTCCCTATACCAGTCTCACCGAACACCGAGATAGCATTGCGCGTTTTGGCGTGGGGATCAAGCCGATCGAAGCTATCGCTCGAACGCTGTAGTCAGCGGCGAGAAACACGGCGAATTCCTAGCGGTGCGTGACACAAGGCACCCTGGAACCTGCGGCAGATCATGGGTTCCCAGAGCTTCGTCGCAAAGCGCGTCGACGTGGTTTCTTACTACGGCGGCCATGAATAGCGGCACGCGCGTCTGCGTGCCGTCTTACGCCATGTTTGCGGCGCAGGTACCAAGCGAAACCCACTAGGAGAACAATCCATGTGACGAAGACGAGAGCCATTGCCGCGAGTACATCGGCAGGCAGGTCGGCCACCGACATGTTCCTCATGACCGCTCCTGGTGAGCCAACCAGTGATTGCGTCGGTGTATCGCCAGATTTGTTGGCCACATACATGGTGAACCCATCGTTTTCACGGCCAACGTCTTCTATTCGTTCAGCTGTACGCTTGGAACACAGTGGATGTCCCATCCAAACCGATCAGTAATACGTTGTACGGCATACGTCGATTACCGTACGCCGGACCGTCCATGCCAGGCGCACCGATGGGCATGCTGGGGACCGCCAGCCCGATTGCCTTAGGGCGTTCCCGCAATAGGCGCTTGATCTCGCGCGCAGGCACATGGCCTTCCACGGCATAGCCCTGCACGGCTGCCGTATGGCACGAGGCGTAGCGATCGGGAATGCCTGTCTTGCGTCGAGCCTCGACGGTGTCTTCGACGTCGTGTGTGACTACATCGAATCCGTTGTCCCGCAGGTGGGACAACCAATCCTTGCAGCATCCACAACCCGGCGTCTTCCAAACTTGGAATGTAGGCTTTGGCTCAGACTTCTGCGCCAAAGCTATGGCAGGCAAGAGAGCCAGGCCGACCATCAGAGATCGCCTAGACGCGGATATAGACTGCGAGTTCAATGGCGTTGTCATGGAGCGTTGAATGGCTACACGAAAATGACGGAATTAGGTCCCAGGCGGAGAAAGCACCCCGAGCCACGCAACCAAAGCAAGTATCACGACGGCGAGGCTGGCCTCCGTGAGCAGGCTGCGGCGCAGTGTCATGACTGCGCCAGCGTGGTCGCCGCTGCGCATTGCGATTTCAAGTTGCGGACTCAACAGGTAACGGTTGGCTGCCGCCAGCCCGAGCATAAGCCCAAACAGTGCCAACTTGGCCAACAACAGGACGCCGTATGCCGAAGTGGCCAACCCGTCGATTGTTGGGCCCACGATCAACAGATAGTTGACGACGCCCGTTGCGAGCAGCGTGGCGACAATCAATGTCCCAAGACGGGCGAAGCCGTTGGACGTGTGGTTGAGGATTTCCACCGACTCCAATGAAGCCGCCTGCTGCGCCCGCGCAAGCAACACAAACGCTGTCAGCGATCCAACCCATGCACCCGCGGCTAACAAGTGGGCGATGTCGGCCGTGATGTGGACGTATCCACGCGAACCGTCGTGCATCGCGCCATGCCCTGCCCAGGCCACTGTTGCCAGCGCTACCGCCCCCAGAACAGCAAAGATATCAAAGTGCAGAGTTGGCATCCTACGCACACACATGACGATGATTAAACAAGCCGCCAGGGCTGCGATACGAACCAACCACCCAATGCCAACCGCAGTGCTACTCAGCATCATGCCGAAGACGTGGCTGCTCAACTCCGCGTATTCGGCGGCTCCGGTCATCGCTTTGGCCGTCACTACGATACTCCAGAGAGACAGCACAATACCGGAAGCTGCGGCGACGCCAATGGCGCAGACATACCGGCGCGCAATCGCTGAGCTCCGATGATCGGGGCGCAAGGCGTAAGCACCGAACAGCGAGACTCCAAACAGGATCGTCAGATCCACGTACAGCGCAAAGCGCAGGGCGATATTGAGCCAGTCGTCTGCCATAACTTTACTTCACCTTGAACGAGAAGTTTCCCGTCATCGGGTGCGTATCCGACGAGACAGCACGCCATTCGACCTTGTAGGT
Organism: Ralstonia flatus; assembly: GCF_958439105.1. Taxonomy (NCBI): domain Bacteria; kingdom Pseudomonadati; phylum Pseudomonadota; class Betaproteobacteria; order Burkholderiales; family Burkholderiaceae; genus Ralstonia; species Ralstonia flatus. The sequence continues at coordinate 165,081 of NZ_CAUDLI010000013.1, forward strand.
TCCCGTCATCAGCGGCTGTGCGGGCGTGATGACCATCGTCTTGGGGTCATCGTCGGCGGCGACCTTCGCGGCGACTTTCATGGCGTCGTGACTGGACATGCCAGGCATCTCCGTCATAACGAGATTAGCCCCCGAGAATTGCGTCGAGAGATTTTCCGAGAACTTAAGCTCGATCTTTGCCGGCGCGGCGACTTCCGCTTTGTCAGCAGGCGTCGAAGACAGCAGCTTAGGATGCGCGAATGCGGCCGTGCTGGCGAAAATGGCCGATGCCGCGACAGCGATGCTTGCGATGTAACGAGGGGTCAACATGTCAATACCTCCTGGTGGTGTAAATAGAGAATGGCTAGTACCAAACACGCAGGCCTGCCACAAATCGGGTCTCACCGCTTCGGCCGCCATCTGCCCGAATCATGTTGGCGGTGTTGCCAAAAGTCTGATACCGCTCGACGCCGATGTAAGGCGCGAATTGCCGACTGAACTCGTAACGCAAACGCAATCCGACGCTAGCGCTGGACAGGCCGCTGCCGATCTCCAAAGCCGGATCATTCTTTCCGTAGAGGTTCGCCTCCACGCGCGGTTGTAGGATAAGGCGCTGAGTCAGCAGCAACTCATACTCCGTGGACAACCGCAGGGCGGTACGACCACTGTTACCAACGTATGCAGTGGCCTGGATGTTGAACCAGTATGGCGCCAGACCTTGCACACCGAAAGCCGCCCAGTTCCGCGCTGGACGCCCCGAGCCAACGTCATTGCGAATCCCAAGCTGGGTGTCCCAGAACGTCGTGATCGCATGCCCCCATAGCAACTCGGTACGCGCCTCCTCGAGTCGACCTTTTTTCACATCGCCTTCCGCCTTCAGCACGACCTTGTCGTAAGTGCTTCCGTACCACGCTTGCGCTTCGTAAGAAGCGGCGTTGGAGTTGGGGCCGCGTACCCACTCCAGGCGATCAATCAAGAACGATCCAAAATTGTGCTCATCGGCCATCATGAGCTGGCGGGTATTGCCCAGCGCGAACTTTCCGACACCCAACTGATATCCACCCGAGTATGCATTCGGATCCCGCGCATCAGGAGGCGGTGAGCCGCCTTGCATTTGCATCGAACCATGATCCATACCCTGCATTGAGCCCTGATCCATACCCTGCATTGAGCCCTGGTCCATACCCTGCATTGAGCCCTGGTCCATACCCTGCATTGAGCCCTGGTCCATACCCTGCATCGAGCCATGGTCCATACCCTGCATCGAGCCATGGTCCATACCCTGCATCGAGCCATGGTCCATGCCCTGCTTCGAGCCATGGTCCATGCCCTGCTTCGAGCCATGGTCCATGCCCTGCATCGAGCCATGGTCCATGCCCTGCATCGAGCCATGGTCCATGCCCTGCATCGAGCCATGGTCCATACCCTGCATCGAGCCATGGTCCATGCCCTGCTTCGAGCCATGGTCCATGCCCTGCATCGAGCCATGGGCAGTCGGCCGAGTGCTGGCGCCCGAGCTTGGCGCCATGGCGTCGTAGGTAGCTGTAGATTCCTGTGCCGACGCGGCGTTGATGCCGACAACGGCCAAGGCAACTGCCAATGCTGTCTTAACGTGCTTATGCGTGGTCATTTGACTTGTCGATCCGGGCTTAGGCGACGATCACTTCACGGAACATACCTGCATCCATATGCAGCATGAGATGGCAATGCCAAGCCCATCGTCCCAGAGCGTCAGCCGTGACAAGGAAGCTAACGCGCTGCGCGGGCTGCACCGGAATCGTGTGCCTGCGCGCCAAGAATGTACCGTCCGGCGCCTCGAGTTCGCTCCACATCCCATGCATGTGCATCGGGTGCGTCATCATCGTATCGTTGTGAAGGATGACGCGAAGACGCTCCCCATAGCGGAAATGGACGGGGGTTGATTTGCCGAACTCAACGCCGTCGAGCGACCATGCGTAGCGCTCCATGTTGCCGGTCAAATGCAACTCCACCTCGCGCTGCGGGCTGCGGGCGTCCATGGGGCCGCCGATCGTATGCATGTCCTGCAGGACCAGCACGCGTCGCCCATTGTTGCGCAGCCCAATGCCGGGATCGTCGAGGTTTGTCCGCGCCATATCGACATGCATGTCGGTGCTTGGACCGTACTCTGTTCGCGCATGACGGGCCTTCTTGCTCGGCACCTTCAAGGAGTTTGCGACGTTGCCCTGCATCGTTCCATGCTGGCTGTGGTCCATGACCATGGCGCCATGGTCCATCCCAGACATCCCAGACATCCCAGACATCCCAGACATCCCAGACATCCCAGACATCCCAGACATCCCAGACATCCCAGACATCCCAGACATCCCAGACATCCCAGACAT
>NZ_CAUDLI010000014.1:0-149024 GCF_958439105.1 Ralstonia flatus
AAACCGGCTCCGGCAACGGGGCTTTGAAAGGCTTGAGCCGTATGCGGGGAAACTCGCACGTACGGTTCTTAGGGGGCCGCGTCGCAGCAATGCGGTGCGGCTACCCGACTTCGTGCATTTTCTTACGGCTTCGTCCGGAATCCTCTTTTTATTCAGCGGGTTACGGATTTGATGATTTCGAACAAGCCGTCCTTTTCGTGCGATTTCTTACGGTTTCACGGCTCTGGCCAGTTGGGCGCGGCTGCGGCGGGCAGCATGTTCACTGCGCAGTGAATATGCCGTTTTTGCCGAATATTGACGCTGGCCGCGCCGTCCAGCAAGTTGCCCGTTACGCTGCTGGGCCCGCTATGCCGAGGTGCGTTCGGTGGGAGCAGAACCACTTTTTCATCACCCGTTGGCATAATTGCTGGGCAAAAATTCATCTTTCGGGGAATGGGGTGGAAGTCGATCAGGCGCATTGCAGCGACATCGAGATTTGGAATGTCCGGCTTCGCAACCATGAGCCGTATGCGTTCACGCGCCTGAAGCGTGCGTTTGTATCCGACGATTCGCGCCACCGGGTCGTGATGGTCGATGCCAAGAAATTGCTCTCCTGTGCAGATCGCGACACCACGGACTACGTGCTGCCAAGGGTGGAGGACTGGTATCCGGGCAAGGTCCGCGGCATCTGTGAGTTCCTCGATCCTAGCCAAGCAAGAATCCCTGAGATGCCCTATGTCACTTTCAGGGTGCGAAACAGGCGCACACTGCTCGGTCTAATTGGCTTGGACAAGGAAGGTGTCGCCTCCTTCCGAAACGGCCAGCATCGTGCGCGCTACATAGTGTTTGCCGGCGCTACGAGCTTTCCGGTTGAAGTGCATGAAACGGAAGCAGCTTTGCTCGAACGCTACTGCGGCACTTGATTCGAGTCGGTCGGTCATGCCTATCCGCTTCCCGAGGACAATCCTGATCGAAGAAGCTCGCCTTGCAGAGGGGGCTGCCTCGTTGCGCCTTGACTGCGAGAGCATTACCGTCGCGCCGGGCGGCCTCACCGTCGATGGCGTCGAGGTGCGGCAACTGCTGGCCTTGGGCTGGACACCACGCTGCCTGTCCTTCGAATCGAATGGTCAAGCCTATCACTTCGACATCAACGGGGTCGCCGTCATACGACCGAGCCGCGCAGTATTCCCCTTTGCCTAGAGGCCTTTTTCATTGTCAGGCGAACTCCAGCGCGGCCACACGTGGGCGCAGAACTTGCATGGGAAGAATGACCTATTCTTCAACCATCACCCGTGCACCTCCCCCGCACATCATGAAGCCGCACATTCAGCATTCGCATCGCGCGTATCGTTCAGCCGAGCCACATTATGGCAGCCGCTACTACCTTGGGGTTGCCGCCTTCCTTATCGCAATCGGCCTGCTGTATCTCGCTTGGTTTCTTCTTTGGTCGATTCGGGCGTGAGTGGTCAATTGCGACGGACGGACCGTCAAGGAGCATCCTTCGCGCGCAAAATCTTAGCGTTTCAGGTCGCCGGCCCAGCCAAGCCGAGCTGCGCCCGGTAGTCGGTCAGTAGCGTCTGCTGGGCTTCCAGGCGTGCCGCCAGTTTGGCCAACTCTGCTGCCATCTGCTCACGTTCCGCACGCACGGCCGCGAACCCGTCCGTCTGCGTCTGCACCGTTGTGCGCAGCGCGTCCCGTTCCGCTTCTGCTCGGGCCAAGTCTGCGCGCGCCTGGTTCAGCGCCGTCAGAGTCTGTTCGCCACGTGCCTCCGACTCACGGACACGCTTCGCCGCGGCCCCGGCTTCGGCGACCAGCCTCGCGCCATCCTTGTTCAACTGCGTGATCTCTCCCTGCTTGATGATCAGTGCCTGATTGGCCTGCCGGATTTCCGCCTGCAGTTGTTGGACCTGCTGCTCGTGCCGGCGCGCGTCCTGATCCCGTTGCTCTTTGCTAGCGTTGCGGAAGTGGTCCAGTGCCTGGTGGGCATGCTGCAGCTTCTCCTCCAGCGAGCGGCGGAAGCCTTCATGCTCGGCCAGCCGGGCCGTGAGGTCCTGAACCTGCTGTGCCGAGCGCCCAGCCTCGATGGTGCGCTGCTGCAGCGCCGTCTGCGTGTCACTGTGCGCGGCCCGCACGTTGGCAATGTTGGCGTGAGCCTGCGCCAACTCGGCGCGCAGCGCGGCGAGATCTGCGGACAGCTTGTCGGCCTCCGCCTGGGCCTGTTGGCGCTGCGCGGCCGCGGCGGTGATTTGCTGATCAATTGTCGCCTGCGCCTCTTCGTGCAGGCGCGCCGCCAGCCGGGCCACCAGATCCTGGATGGCGTCGGAGAGCGAACCGGTGCGCGTCAGCGCCGTGCCGTCCTCCTCTTCCAGTTCCTTCAGGTAGCGGTGGATGGTCGTCTTCGAGCCGGTGTTGCCTAGCGCGATACGTATCGCATCGATCGAGGGGTGCTGCCCTTGGGCAGCCAGCGAATCGCGGGCGCGCTTCACGTCCAAGCGGCTCAGTCCTGCACGGGCCATGGTGCTCCTACAATTTGATACCGTAATACGTACCATGTATATACGTACCAAATTGAGGCGTCAAGCTACAGAATTCTGGTAATTTTTCACACACGATAATGGCGGATTATCACGTGTGAAACCTCTCACATAGGGCTCCAGTCCAAACCTTCGGTACGAAACTCCAGAAAAGCGCGATTCTCGAAATGCTGGCCGCGCTCACCTGTCTCACGGCGGAAGGCGACAGTACGTTGCGGCCGGCAACGCGAAAACTCACCTTGCGTAGCCGCGGTTCGTCGTTAGGCGAGATGCCAAGTGCCACACCCCAAAAACGTTCACCTTTCCACGGCAACGTATGGTGGTGCCCCAGCAGCCAATCTCCGCTGGTCTTGCATCTGTCGGGCCGGCTCGCATGCTTGTCAAATGCGAGACGCCAAGCCTCGCTATACGCGCACCCAGCTCGCTAATCGACGAACGGAAACCGGAGTGAGAACCGGGTGACGCTGCCAGGGAATGTCGCGACCGATGCAGTGCCCGCATGCAACTCCATGATAGATCTCACGATGGCGAGCCCTAAACCGGTCGACTGATCAGAGTGGGAACGCGCTTGGTCGCCACGATAGAACCGATCAAAAACGCGTTCCCTATCCTTGTCAGGTATCGGGACGCCCTGATTCAATACGTGCACTGTGACAGAGTCTTCGTCACGCTGACAGTTCAAGCTCACGACCGAGCCATTGTCAGCATGGCGGACCGCGTTCGAGAGCAGGTTGCCGACGGCGCGCCGGAACATGGTCAGGTCGGCACTCACACTGCCGGACGCCGAGACCTCAATCTTCACGCCCTTGTCTTCACCCAGTACGGCAAAGTAACTCGCCAGCTTGGACAATTCGGTGCCGAGCTCGATTGGCACACGGTCCAGTTCGACCGTTGCCGCATCGGCGCGCGCCAGGAAGAGCATGGAGTCGATCATGCGCGAGAGGCGCTGATATTCCGCCAAGTTGTCCTCCAGCAGGGTCACGTAGTCGGCTACTTCTCGTTCACGCGAGAGCGCCACCTCGGTGTGGCCGATCAGGTTATTCAATGGCGTGCGCAGGTCGTGCGCGAGATCGGCGGAAAAACGATACAACCGCTCATAGCCCGACTCCAGTCGCTCCAGCATGGCATTGAATGCGACGCCAATTTCGTGGACTTCCGTTGGCGTACTGGGGGCGTCGACGCGGTAGCTGAGTCGTTCGACGTTAATCCGGTGCACTTGCTGAATCAGTGCCTGTGCTGGCCTGAGTTCACGCCGGGTGATCAAGGCACCAAGAAGCGCAGTGAGAACCGCGCCCACCAGAATGCCGACGACGATGCTATTGCCCAGCCGGATCACCACCTGGCGCCGATCGTTTCCGTTCTTGGCCACCGATACTGTGGCGAACGGTACGCCATCACTCGCCTCGACGATACGCTTCCCCATGATCCATGTGCCGTCGTCATGAATTCCGGACCCAGTGGCAGCCAGATCGAAATCCGATCGCAGGCCGTCAGCCGTTCGATAGACGAGCCTGCCTTGCGGTGTTCGGAGTCTCAACGCCAAACCATCGTATCCCCTGACCAGATCGAACAAGCTGTGTTCGAATTTCTCGGTCTGCTCAAGGCTGCCAGCGTCTCGGACCAGGTGGCTCACCTGCGTCAGCTTGGCCTCGATGATTTCTACGTCCCGCGAGCGTAGTTGAGTATCCAGGGCGTAGTAGGCGTAGGCCCCCATGCTAGCCAGCGCAAACGTGACCAGGATCGAGAATAGCGAGGTCAGCCGACCGATCAGTGAACGCGCCACGTCTCATTTTCCGCGATGAGGATCAAGGACATAACCCATGCCCCGGACGGTATGGATCAGTTTGGTATCGAACGGCTCATCGAGCTTGGCGCGAAGACGGCGTATCGCCACGTCCACGACGTTCGTGTCGGTATCGAAGTTGACATCCCAGACGTGCGAGGCGATGGACGTGCGGGAAAGCACCTCCCCACTGCGGCGAGCCAACAGATGGAGCAGGACGAACTCCTGGCTGGTCAACTCCACCTTGACGCCGGCGCGTACGACTTTGCGGCCAAGGACATCGATATCGAGATCGCCGACGCTCAGATGCTCGGATTCGCGACCGCTGCTTTGCCGCAGGCAGCGGCGAATTCTGGCGAGCAGTTCGGCAAACGCGAACGGCTTCACCAAGTAGTCGTCGGCGCCGAGTTCGAAACCACGTACCCGATCGGCCACGTCATCCCGCGCCGTCAGAAACAGAACCGGGACATCACTCTTCTGCCGGATCATCTTGATCACGCTCCAGCCGTCTGCACCCGGCAGCATGACATCCAGCAGGATCAGGTCGTACCGCACCTCGCTGGCGAGATGCGCCCCGTCCATGCCGTTTGCGGCAATATCGACAACAAATCCGGATTCAGTCAGGCCCTTGAGCAGGTATTCCGCGGTTCGAGCCTCGTCCTCGATGACCAGTATTTTCAATGAGAGTGTCCTTGATGACCGTGGCGTTCGTCGGGTTGGCCGCTCGTCGCAGCAGCAATAGGCTCGCTGGGCCGGAAATGCGTCACGGCATCCGCCTGCGCGCACGGCCGCAGTTCGAACTGGATGGTGATATGCGTGATGCCGAAGCGTTCGGCAAGCCGGTCTCGGGCGACCGGCAGAATGTCGCGTTCGGGATTGACGGCGGGTTCGTTGACCAAGTGCACCGTCAAGCTGGTCTTGCCGCTCGTCAAGGACCACACATGCAGGTCGTGCATGCTGCGAACGCCGGGAATTGTCAACAGCGCCTGCTCCACGGATGGTAAGTCGATATCCTCTGGCACGCCTTCAAGCAGAATGTTGATGCTGGATTTGAGCAGGATCCAGGTGCGAGGCAGCACCCACAGCCCAATCAGCACGGCGATAGCCGAATCGACCCAGGTCCAACCGGTGAACCGGATAACGATCGCCGCAAAAATGACGCCGATCGAGCCCAGCAGATCGCTCCAGACCTCCAGGTAGGCCCCCTTGATGTTGAGGCTCTGTTCTCGGCCGCCTGCGAGAACTCGCATGCTGACGATGTTGACGACGAGGCCGATGGTGGCGATCCCCAGCATGCCCAACGATTGCACTTCGGCAGGCGCGCGCAAGCGCTGATATGCCTCGTAGAGGATGTACAGCGCTACCCCAAACAGCAACAGCGCATTGAAGGCCGCCGCCAGAATCTCAAAACGGTAGTACCCGAACGTCCGCTGCTTGTCTGCCGGCCGCTTGCCGATCTGGATCGCTGCGAGCGCAATGGCCAGTGCCGCGGCATCCGTGAACATATGCGCGGCATCGGAGATCAGCGCCAAGCTCTTGGTCAAAATGCCGCCGATCAACTCGGCGAGCAGAAACGTGCTGGTCAGCGCGAGCGCGATTTTCAATGCACGCTCGTTCCCGGTTGCATGGCTGTGGTCATGTCCTGCGCCCATGGCGAAAGCTCCTTGCGTAAGCGGCGCGGACCTTCTGTACCCGCGCCGTCAACTCCATCTCCGTCAGGCGGACCGCGGTGCCATCTCGCCCGTCCGCTCCACGTCCTCGGCTTCGTCCTTGCGGTGCGCCAGGCGATAGAGGACCGGCAATACCAGCAGGGTCAGTGCCGTCGATGAAAGGATCCCGCCAATGACCACGGTGGCAAGCGGCCGCTGCACCTCGGCTCCCGTTCCTGTGGCAATGGCCATGGGGACGAAGCCAAGCGAGGCGACCAACGCCGTCATCAAAACGGGCCGCAAGCGCGTAAGGGCCCCGGTGCGGATCGCGGTATCGAGCGATTGACCTTCTTCGCGCAGCGACCGGATGAACGACAGCATCACCAGACCGTTGAGCACCGCGACACCAGAGAGCGCGATAAAGCCGACCGCCGCCGAAATGGAGAGCGGTATGCCTCGCAACCACAACGCGAGAATACCGCCAGTCAACGCAAACGGAATGCCGGTGAACACGAGAAGCCCGTCCTTCACGTTGTTGAACATCGCAAAGAGCAGGACAAACACGAGCAGCAGCGCAACCGGCACCACGATCTGCAGCCGCGTCGTTGCAGACTGCAATTGCTCGAACGTACCGCCCCAGGTAATCCAGTACCCAGTGGGAATCTTGACCTGCCGCTCAATTGCGGCCTCGGCCTCCGGCACGAACGACCCAATGTCCCGGCCTCGCACGTTGGCGCTGATGACGATGCGGCGCTTGCCATTCTCACGCGACACCTGATTTGGCCCGGGGGCCAAGTCGAGCGAGGCCACTTCACTCAAGGGGATATAGGTCGTCTTCGACTCGCCGGCACCGTTTTTGGGCAGTGGCACCGGCAAGCGGCGCAGCGCCTCCAAGTCACCCCGTACGGCATCGGGCAGGCGCACCAGAATGTAGAACCGTCGGTCGCCCTGGAAGAACGTGCCTGCCTCCTTCCCGCCGATCGCAATCGCAACCGCGTCCTGCACATCGCTCATGTTCAATCCATACCGGGCCGCCTTTTGGCGATCGATGTTGACCGACAGCATGGGAAGCCCAGTGGTCTGTTCGATTTTGACTTCCGTAGCACCCTGTATGCCTTGCAATACCGCCGCAACCTTGCCGGCTGTTTCATTGAGCACATCGTTGTCGTCGCCGAAAATCTTGATCGCCACATCGGAGCGAACGCCGGAGATCAACTCGTTGAAGCGCAGCTGGATCGGCTGCGAGAACTCGTAGTTGTTGCCGGGAATCCTCTCAGCTTCCGCCTGAATCGCACTGAGCAGCTCCTCTTTTGTCTTCTTTGGCTTGGGCCACTGCGCCTGCGGCTTGAGCATGATGTAGCCGTCCGAGATGTTGGGCGGCATCGGGTCGGAGGCGATTTCCGCCGTCCCGGTACGGGCGAAGATGCGCTCGATCTCGGGGAACTTGGCCTTGAGCGTCGACTCGACCTGCTTTTGCATCTCCAGCGATTGAGACAGGCTCGTCCCGGGAATGCGCAGCGACTGGATCGCGATGTCGCCCTCGTTCAAATTCGGCACGAACTCGCTTCCCAACCGGGACGCCACGGCCAGGCAGAAGACGATCGCAATGCACGCGAAAGTCAGTACGACGGGCGTGTTGGCCAGGGACGCTTCGAGCATCGGCTGATAGCGATGCTTGGCCCACTCCATCAGCCGGTTTTCCTTCTCCGCCACCTTGCGCCCGATAAACAGGGCGACCGCCGCCGGCACGAACGTCATGGACAGCACCATGGCAGCAAGCAACGCCAGTACCACCGTGAACGCCATGGGGTGGAACATCTTGCCCTCCACTCCCGTCAAGGCAAAGATCGGCAAGTACACGATCATGATGATGAGTTGGCCGAAGAGCAGCGGTCGCCGCGCTTCCCGCGCGGCCGCGAACACCTCGTGGAAACGCTCGCTGCGGGTCAGCTCTCGCTTGTGGTGCTCCTGCGCGTGCGCCAGGCGACGCACGCAGTTCTCGACGATCACCACCGCGCCGTCAATGATGATGCCGAAATCCAGCGCCCCCAGACTCATCAGGTTTGCGCTGATCTTGTAGCTGACCATGCCGGTGAACGTGAACAGCATCGCCAGCGGGATGACCATCGCCGTGATGACAGCGGCGCGGATGTTGCCCAGGAACAGGAAAAGAATGGCGATAACGAGAGTCGCGCCTTCGAGCAGATTCTTCTTGACCGTAGCAATCGCCTTGTCGACCAGCACGGTCCGGTCATACACGGTCACGGCCTTGACGCCGGCGGGGAGCGTACGATTGATCTCCGCCATTTTCTTGTCGACGGCCTGGGATACCGCCCGACTGTTCTCGCCGATCAGCATGAACACTGTACCCAGCACGACCTCCTTGCCGTTCTCCGTGGCGGCACCGGTGCGCAGCTCCCGTCCGATGTCAACATCGGCGACGTCGCGGATGCGAATGGGCTGCCCTTGCGCCGTGCCCACGATGACGTCGCGTATATCGTCGAGCGATTTGACCTGTCCAGGGGCGCGTACGAGGTACTGCTCGCCGCGGCGCTCGATGTAGCCGGCGCCGACATTGCTGTTGTTCTTGTCGAGTGCGCTCACCAGATCCGTGAGCGTCAGCCCGTAGGAAGCCAGCCGTTCCAGGCTGGGCGCAACCAAGTACTCCTTGGCGTAACCACCAATCGAATTGATTTCGGTCACGCCGGTCACGTTGCGCAGTTGCGGCTTGACCACCCAATCCTGAATTTCCCGCAGATCGGTGGGCGTGTAGGCTGCCCCGTCGGGCTTGCGAGCGCCGTCTTCCGCTTCGACGGTCCACAGGTAGATTTCCCCCAGCCCCGTGGAGATTGGACCCATGGCGGGTGTGACCCCGCCGGGCAGCCGTTCCTTGGCCTCCTGGATCCGCTGGTTCACCAGTTGGCGAGCGAAATAGATGTCCGTGCCGTCCTTGAAGATCACTGTCACCTGGGACAGGCCGTACCGGGACAGCGAGCGCGTCTGCTCGAGCCCCGGCAAGCCTGCCATCACGGTCTCGATGGGGTAGGTGATCCGCTGCTCGGTCTCCAGCGGAGAATACCCGGGCGCCGCGGTATTGATCTGCACCTGGACGTTGGTGATGTCAGGCACCGCGTCGATGGGAAGCTTCCCGTAGTTGTAGACGCCGAGCGCTGCCATCCCGAGCACGGCGAGGATGATAAGCCAACGTTGCTCAATGGCAAACCGGATGATGCGTTCGAACATGCCCGTCTCCGTGTCAGTGCTCATGCTCGGCGCTAGCCTTGCCGAGTTCGGCTTTCAGGACGAAGCTGTTCGCGGTGGCATAGCGCGCGCCGGCGCTCAGGCCTTCCGTGATCTCCACCACTTTGCCAGTAGAACGCCCGGTCTTGACTGGCTGGGCGACGAAACCGCCCGGCACCGCAACGAACACTGCCGGCTTGCCATTAACTTCCTGGATCGCATCCGCCCTGACTGCAACAGGGACTTGAACGGCTGGCCCCAAGACCTGCACCGTCACGAACAGGCCAGGACGCCAAGCCATGCCGGGGTTCGCCAGCGTGACGCGGGCCTTTGCCGTGCGCGTCTGCTCACCAAGCAGTGAGCCCACATAGGACACCGAGCCGGTCGCCTTGCTGTCGAAGGCGGTCGAGCCGATCGTGACCTGCTGACCGACGCGAACATTGCCCAGATCCTTGGCCGCCACCACGAACTCCGCCCACACGGAGGACAGATCGGAAATCGTGAAGACGTTCGCATCCTCCTTGACGGCTTCACCGATTGCCAGATGCTTTTCCACCACCATGCCGTCGAATGGTGCGCGCAGCTCGAATCGGTTCAGGGCCGTCGTGGCCGGTGCGGCCCCGATCGCAACCAGTTTTTGCTGCGCGTTCTGCACGGCGATTTGCGCCTCCTGCAGTGCCGTCTGGGCCTGCAGGTAATCCTGCTCCGCGGAGATCTTCTCTTCCCACAGGCGCTTCTCGCGCGCGTAGGTCGTCTGAGCCAGGCTCAAGCGCTTCTGGGCCGCAAGCAGTTCGCTTCTTTGCTCGGACAGGGCGGTGCTCGCAATGACCGCCAATACCTGTCCGCTCTTGACCTGCTCGCCGATATTGGCGGGGACACGCTCGACGACCCCCGCAAGACGCGGTACCACATGGGCCGTGCGGTCTTCATTGAAGCGGATTTCTCCCGGGAATTGCACGCCCGACTGGACCGCTGCAGCGCCTGCGACTTCCACACCCACGCCGGCTTTGGCGATCTGGTCGACTGTCAATTCGATCTTGCCTTCCTCCTTGGAGAAGGCAACCGTCATCGGTTTCTGAACGCCCGGCAACATGACGGACGCGGTCGCGCCAAAAACGTGGGGCTCGGCAATGGCGGCCTCGCTCTCCAGGCTGTCTTTCGTGATCTTGAAGCCGATCGGCATCGATTCGCCGGTTACTCTCTTGATGGCGCCACTGGCCGAGATATTGGCAACCAAGGGCTTGCCGTCTCGGACGACCCACAGCTTTAGCTTGGGCTCCCCACCGTCCTCGGCCATGCCGAACTCGACGGTAGCGTCGCCAGCAGCGTAGACATTACCGCCGTGTGGGCCCTTCTTCGGCGCGTCATGGTGCTCCTGGTCGCCATGTGCTACCGCGTCTTCATGCTTGCCTTGCGACGGCTCGCCGTGGTGTTCGCGGTCCTGGTGACCGGCGGATTCTGCGTGTTCGGCCGCCTCGCGAGCGGACTCATTGCCCTCTGTCGAGCGCCCCAAAAATAGAACGGTGCCGGTGGCGATCAGGCCCGCAGCCACTAGAGCCGCGATCGCAGTCTTCTGCTTATTCGTAATAGACATGGTTCGGATTCTGAGTTAGCGGCCTAGCAGGCGGTCGACGGTCGTCGCGGATTGATAGACCTTCGCCAACACGTCGAGATAACGGATGCGTGCTTGGAACAACGTTCTTTGTGCGTCCAGCACGTCCAGAAAATTGAACTTCCCGGCTTCGAAGCCCCGTGCCGCTGCGCTATAGGCTTGCTCGGCGGCCGGCAGGATCGTCTCTTTGAGCGTCTGCGCGGAGCGACGAGAGACCGTCAATTCGTTCGACGCTTGCTGCATCTCATTGGAGAGCCGGATGCGGTTCGCCAGCACCTCGTCCTGCGCCTTGTCGGCACGCCGGATGGCCTCGTACAGGTTGCCCTGATTGCGATCGAACAAGGGCAGCGGAATCGACACGCCTAGCACCGCCATGTTGCGATTCGCGCTGTTGTCGCGCTTGGCGCCCACGCTGACGGTCACATCGGGGTATTGGCGGCTGCGCTCCACGCCCACCAGGGCTTGCCGGCGATCCAGCTCGACCTGGTCGGCCAATACGAGCGGCGAGTGGTCGAGCTCGGTCAGCAGCTCCGTGAGACCGGGCCGTGACGGCAGCGCGTCGAGGCTACCCTGCGCCGCGGAGAACTGCGGCGTGGCGTTGCCCCAGAGCGCTGCAAGCGAGGCCCGTGCGGAACGCAGTTCGGCGTTGGCGTTGTCGAGTTCGAGTTCGGCGTTGGCTTGCTCGACCTTTGCCTTGGTTTCTTCGACCGGCGAGATCTTGCCCGCTGCCACTCTGCGCGTTGCTGCCTGCGCGCCCTTGGCGGCCAAGTCCGCCGAGGCCTGCGCGAGCTTGACCCGTTCCTGGGCAACCAGCACTTCAAAGAAGCCGCGAATCACGTTGGATCGCAGTTCGGCCCGCGTTGTCGCCAGTTGCGCTTGCGCGAGTTCCCGGCCTTTTTCGGCCGCGACGATACGCGCCGAACGCTTGCCGCCCAGCTCCACAGGAATATTGAGCTGTCCGGTCGTCGTGCGCGACTCCGAGCGCGTGTCCTCCATGGTCGCGGCCACTTCGGGGTTGGGAATGGTGCGTGCCTGCATGACCGCACCTTCATTGGCATCGACTTCTTTCTGCGCAGCAAAAAGCGTGAAGTTACCTGCACTCGCCAATTCCATGGCGCGCTCAAGCGTCAAAGGACCAGGAGCCTCCAGTACTGTGCCGGAAGAAACAAGGGGTGCCGCGTTGGAATTCGCAGCAAAAGATGGGCTGATCACAACAGCCGCTAGCCCAAGCGGCAAAAATAGTCGTCGCATCGAATTGCACCAGGATACAAACCGTGGGAATTCGGCGAGACGCAGGTTCAGTGGGTCTCGCCGTCTATGTGAGACGGCGCCATTGGGGGCGATCCGGTGCGCGGGTGCTAGATGAGGTCAATTTCAACGCATGTGAAACGGGCGGCGTCTGGGCGCGATCGACCGTGTCGAGGCGAAGTGGCTGACCGCAGGCCATTGCGGCGGAGACCAGATGACATACGCCGCAGTCCGTATCGATCACGGCCTTCTTGTCATGCCCCGCTTTTGTGCTGGATTGATGGTGGTGCTCGTGGTGGCCGAAATGCCACTTGGATTGGCTGGCCTCTTCATGCTGGCAATAGGCGGCCGCTACCGCCCAGTTGAACTGGAATGGCAGGATCAACAAAAGCAGGATCAAGCAGAACCGCCGCATGAATGGCTGAAGAAGTGTTGGCTGGCGCGCGCAAATGGCACCGCTTTACGAATTTGCGCGTCAGTTTACTCGAAGAGCGGGATACGGATGATGACAGGGCGAGGTCTAGCGGCGCGCGCGCCCAACACAAGACTGCATCCGGGAGCGAATCCGGCGGCTACGACCGAGACCAAAAGGCCTGCTTGTCGGAGAGAGCCGCGCAGTGCACGACGAGGTCGGCGCTACAGCGCGGTGCCGCATTCGGCACAAAATTTCGCGCCCGGCTGGGCCGTGCTCCCGCATTGACCACACACCACCCCGGTAAGTGATTTTTCGCACTGCGGACAAAACCGCGCCCGCTGCGATGCAATCGAGCCACACCCGAGACAAGTGGTGGGCCAAGGATTCGAGGGGATCCCCGCCTGGGCGCGGTCGTGAGCGTCACCATGGCGTCTGCCGTGGTGACCGCCGTTCGGGCGGTGGCCACCGTGGTGACCGCCGAACAATCGCTTGAGCAGACTCATGCGTTTACATCCGTAGTTTTGTAGCGCTTCAGTATGGAGGACCAGGGGCTGCCCTGCGGGACCCGCTGCGATTGGCGAGTCGCCGGCCTTTGAAAGCATCAGCGATCGTCAATTCCAATGACTGAGTTACAGCCCGTTGGTGTAGACGTCGCGTTGTGCAACGTTCGCGCCGCCGGTATAGACGTCCCGCTGCGTGACACTCTGGCCGTCGGTGTACGGATCACGCGACTGCGCACGGCCACCATCGGTGTACGGGTCGCGCGGGCCCTGGGCGCGAGCGTTCTCGAGAACCGAGTTCACCTGGGTGCCGATGCCGGCCGCAAACGAAGGCATCGTCGAAGCAAACAGCAGGATGCCGGCAACTGCAATCTTGGACGTGGTCTTCATGGCTTTGTTCTCCGTGTCAGTGGTCAACCACCGTGGTTGACCGTGTGAGCAGTCTACGGAGACGGCACCCGCACGCTCATGACGACCTTATTACAATCTTGTCATGTAGAGCGCCGAGCGGCGCTTGGCTCCGGTGTCCGTGCGCGCGAGTCGCATCGTCACGATTCATGGCGCCGCAGCGCGAGCTCGCGTAGCGCCTGCAGCGTCCTGTCGGTAGCAGTCGCTAGCCGCGCAAACTCCTCCAGGTTCGAGCGCAACAAGGCCTCATATTCTTCGGCGCTGCGAGGGGCAATCAATGTCACTTCTGTTTGCAAGGCGAGAGTATGCAGCGGAGTGCGCAAGTCGTGATTGAGATCGGTGTAAATCGAGCGCACAGCCGCCACGGTCTCTTCGTGCTTCGACGAAACGTCGCGCAAGGCATCGACCAACGGTTGAACTTCGGTCGGTATGCTTCCCGACAGCGAAAGATGAACAATCCCAAAGGCTGTCTGATCGCCCTTGGCTGCGAGGCACCGCATTGGCGACAGGCTGCGCGAGACCAGACGATGGGTGCACATACCCACAATCAGCGGCAGGATCAGCGCCCAGATGAGAGCCCAGGTGAGACTTGGGGTCGCTGCGATCTGTCCTGAGCCCGCAAAGACCGATTGGACGACTACTGCTGCCATCGTTCCCAACGTCGCAAGTGCACTTGTCCGCCACGCCAACGAGCGGGGACCGTGCATGATTTGATGGTTCTTGAAAGCTGACACGATAGTTCGGCATGGCGCCCTGAGTGCGATTCGAACGGTTGGAGCCACCGGTTGTCCGGAGGCTCCAGATTTCGGCACCAGCGTAGACCGGAAAGCATCGCCGCAACCAAAGATGACAGAAATGTCATCTTGGTATAAACGTTTTGCAATGGTGAACGTGCCTGGACGTGTGGTGGAGTACCGCAGGCTGGGGGCTGCGCACGTGAGTACTGCCTGTCACATCACTTGGACTCGATGTGAAGGTGCAAGAGCTTCTCGACGGGAACAGCCGCCACGATCCCGGCACCCGGCACCGTCGACTTTCCGACCTCGACGATGGCGTTGGTGATGGCCTCGACGTCGGCCTCGTCCGCGAAAATTTCAACCTTGGTATGCACGCTGGTCAGGTCGCTGGAAAAGAAATTCTTGTACTCGCCATACCCCTTGACCCTTGTGATCGTCAGGTCCGGGGCGTGGACGGTCGCAAGCTTCCTTTCTAGCTGCTCCAGCAGTTCGGTGGGAACAATGGCAATCACCCATTTGATGCTCATGACCGTCTCCTTGATACCCCGGCTGCTGCGCCAGTTTTCGTTACGCTCTCGATGTCTTCAAGTCCTGCACGTCCAGGAAGCCATCAGCGGCGCTATCACGCGTGCTGAACGTCGCGTGTCCTCGAGTCCTGTGAGCTTCCAGCTTCCAACGCAGTCGGCCCAACCCAACCAACGGTATGGCTAGTCTGTTGGCAGCACGTCCAACTGCCTGTCATGCAACGGTGCATCGCCAGCATGCCCAATCCCCCGAGGATCGCGATGGCGCCGACGACGGCCAGGACGATCCAGACCACCTTCCATGTCGATAGTTCGCCCATCACGCCACCTCCTGTCCTTGGCGTGCTCGTGGCGGTGCTCGCATCTGTGATACGTGCCTGCACCGCGCCACGATTCACTTTTCGATCCGAAACGGCTGCTTCCGCTCAGGCGTGTCGTCGGTTGTCGAACGCCGCTGGTCGTCTTGACCTTGCATGCCTTTCATCATCAGCCACATCGATAGCGGGCAGACCAGAATCAACAGGTAGGGGCCAATGCCCAGCACGAAGGCACGAACTGACGGGAAAACGGTATAGGCGACTGCCAAGATCGCCACCAGGGCAGCGCCCACAGCGGCCATGGTTCTCGTATTGCATTTCATAGCGGTACTCCTGTGGTACTCGGTGGTTCTCGATACGGCCGGCCACCGTCATTTCGACGAGGGTGTCTGGATATTGTCCGCATACTTGCGCAGGATCTCTCCCATCGCCTGCATCATTTCTCCATGCATCTGCATCGAGAGCTTCTCGTTGCCGGGTGGCAACTGCCCCATCATCGGACAGCCGCCCATCATTCCGTCGCCGCCGCCCATCATGTGATCCATCATCATGGAGTGCATGGGGTCTTGCGAACCCGGCTTGGTGCCGTCGGTGCCACGGCTGGGGCTGGCTGCCATGCTCCAGCCACCAGCCCCAAGCAGGGCAAGCGCTAGCGCAGCGGCCACGACTGATTGCGTCTTCATGTCAATCTCCCTATTCGATTGAGTTGGATAGCGCTCACCTGATTTCGTGTGTCATCGACCGAGCGACTGGTCTCTCGGCACCCGCATCACGCTGACGCGGGCGCTTCGATCATCGGCCGCGGCACACACGCTCATTTCGCTTCGGGTAAGCCCTTCGGGCTGCCGCCGTCTGCCGGGCGGGCATCCGTCGATTTCATCATTTCAGCGCACTGCTTCTGCATCGCCTCTTTGCTCGATGCGGTACCGGAAGCGGCGGCAGAATGCTTCGCAGCCGCGCGCGCACTGTTGATGGCGTCCCAGTTGGGACCCGCGAAGGCGGCGCTAGCGGCGACACCGAACAAAATAGATACGGCGATTCTGAGAACGGAGTTCACGTTGGTCTTCCCCACACAAGGTTTCCTTCGGGCCCGATCCAAACGGGAATCCGCAGACATCCCGCCGGGAGGCGACTGAAATCAAGGCTCGCGGCGACGGACTGCCCGCGGATGGGGATCGATCAGATTCGCAAGCGTGCTGTTGCGAGGTAGATGGGCCCAGGCACTGCAACGGGCCGATGGGCCGTCCGGGTAACCGGTCCGGCATGAGGCGTTGGAGGTAGAACGTGTATGAGCCCGATGGCAGCGGGCAACATGCCAAGATCGTGAGCATGGCCGTTGGCATCCGCCCAATGGCGCCCATCGTGCCGATGGTCCGCGCAAAGCGCAGGCTGCGCCTCGTCCATGTCCTGGCAGTTCACGACGGAAACGGCCATCGCCGAGGCATCCACCATGGTCCCTGACCCGGGCGGGCAAACGTATCCCGCAATCGCCACGCGCGTGAACAACACCGTCGCGAGCAACGCTAGCGCAAGCAACCGAGCGAGGGGGTGATGGTGATGCTTCATGTATCCCTGCAAACAGGTGCGTTCAGTCTAGGCCCGCCAAAACTTGACCACAAGGCGGGCACGAATGGGGGACCATAGGCGGTGGGCATGATCTTCATCCAAAATGCAGCGCCTAAGGCACCTGCGCGCGCAACCGCAGCGCATTGGCAATCACTGACACCGAACTCAGGCTCATGGCCAATGCCGCGATCATCGGCGACAGCAGCCACCCCGTGAATGGATACAGCAGGCCAGCGGCCAGCGGGATGCCCAGCGCGTTGTAGACGAACGCAAATCCCAGGTTCTGTTTCATATTGGCAATGGTGGCTTGCGACAGTTCCCGCGCGCGCGCAAGACCGCGCAGGTCGCCCTTGACCAGCGTCACCTGGGCGCTGTGCATCGCCACATCGGTACCGGTTCCCATAGCGATGCCGACATCGGCTTTGGCCAGGGCTGGCGCATCGTTGATGCCGTCGCCGGCCATTGCCACCACGTGGCCTTCGGCTTGAAGTTTTGCGACCAGCGCCAGCTTGTCAGCCGGTTTGACCTCGCCGTGAAACTCCTCAATGCCAAGACGGCCGCCCACGGCTCGCGCTGTGGCGATGCTGTCGCCGCTGGCCATCACCACGCGAATCCCGGCCGCTTTGAGCGCCGCTAGCGCTTCGGGCGTGTTGGCCTTGATCGGGTCCGAGACCGCAAGCAGCCCCGCCAACTTCCGGTCAACGGCCAAGTACATGACGCTGGCGCCGCGCTGGCGCAAGGCATCGGCCTGCAGCGCCAACGGTTCGGTACTTACATGTTCCTGCCGCATCAGGGCAGCGTTGCCGAGGATGAGCTGGTCGCCGTCGACCTGACCCCGCACGCCCATGCCTGCATCTGCTGTGAATTGCTCCACTTTCCCCAAAGCCAGGCTGCGCTCGCGCGCCGCTGTGACAATGGTGGCCGCCAGCGGGTGTTCGCTGCCCTGGTCTAGACTCGCTGCTAGTCGGATCACTTCGATCTCAGTGAATGGGCCGACGCCTAGCGCCTGCTCGAAAGCCGGATGGCCCTCGGTCAGTGTGCCGGTCTTGTCGACGATCAGGGTGTCGACCTTGCGGAACTGCTCGATGGCCGCCGCATCGCGGAACAGAATGCCCTGGGTTGCCGCCTTGCCGCTGGCCACCATGATCGACATCGGAGTCGCCAGCCCCAGCGCACATGGACAGGCGATGATCAGCACGGCCACCGCATGGACCAGCCCAAAGACCCAGCTCGGCTCGGGACCGAAGAATCCCCAACCAAAGAAAGCAAGCACGGCGATGGCCACCACCACCAGCACGAACACGCCGGCCACCTGGTCCGCCATGCGCTGCATGGGCGCCTTCGAGCGCTGGGCCTGGGCCACCATCTGCACGATCTGCGACAGCACCGTTTGGGCACCGACTTTTTCCGAGCGCATTACCAGGCTACCCGACGTATTGAGCGTGGCACCGATCACGTGGTCGCCAGGGCGCTTGGAAACGGGCAATGGCTCACCGGTGATCATCGATTCGTTGATGGCGCTTGCTCCTTCGGTCACGACGCCATCGGTTGGCACCTTCTCGCCCGGTCGAATTCGCAGCAAGTCGCCGACATGCACGTGCGTGAGCGGAATATCCTCCTCGCTGCCATCCGGCTTGATGCGACGTGCCGTTTTGGGTGCCAGGCCAAGCAGCGACTTGATGGCGGCCGAAGTCTGCGAACGTGCCTTCAATTCGAAAATCTGGCCGAGCAGCGTCAGTGAAATGATGACGGCAGCGGCTTCGAAGTAGACCGCAATGCGGCCATGCACTACAAAGCTGCGGGGAAACAGCTCGGGCGCAACAGTGGCCGCAACGCTGTATATGAAGGCCGCGCCGGTGCCCAGGCCAATCAGCGTCCACATGTTCGGGCTGCGGTTGCGGAACGACTGCAGGCATCGGGCATAGATGGGGAAGCCGGCCCACAAGACCACGGGCGTGGACAAGGCAAGCTCTACCCAGCCTTGCGCCGCCGGAGCCACTCCCTTGACACGCCCCCCCAGCATCACCAGCGCTACGACGGCGATCGTCAGCGGCAAAGTCCACCAGAAGCGTCGGCGGAACGCGGCGAGTTCGGGATTCTCATCCGCTTCCAGACTCGGCATCGCCGGCTCAAGCGCCATGCCGCACTTTGGGCAACTCCCCGGATGGTCCTGACGGATCTCGGGGTGCATGGGGCAGGTGTAGACGGTGTCCGGCGCCGCGTTGGCAGTGTCAGCAGCGGAGGCGACATGAGGATGCGTGTACCGCGTGGGGTCCGCCTCGAACTTCTGCTGGCATGCTGCGCCGCAGAAGCTGTATCGGGTCCCCGCGTAGCTTGACTGGTACGGCGTATTGGGCTTGACCGTCATCCCGCACACCGGGTCCCGTTCCTCAGTGGCGGTCACGAGTGTCAGTCGGGTCGCCGTGGCATGTTGGTGGCCCCCACCTTGGGCACGCTCCGGCTCGCCGTCGTGCCCGGGCGCAGGGGATGACATATGCGGATGCTGTTGTTGGTCGCTCATTTTCGCGGCGCCTCAATGCCTTGTGGCCTGTGGTGCGGGCAACTGCCGTGGGGCAGCGCTGCCGATGGCCTCCAGGATCGGGCAGTCGGGGCGATCGTTGCCATCACAATGCTGCGCCAGATACCGCAGGGTGTCCCGCATGCCGCTGAGCGCGGCAATCCGGGCGTCCAGTTCCTGAATGCGCTGCAACGCGATGGCCTTGACCGCCGCGCTCGCGCGCCGCTTGTTTTGCCACAACCCAAGCAGCTCTCGAATCTGCACCATGGAGAAACCCAACGCCCGCGCACGCCCGATGAAGCGCAGGGTGTGGATGTCGTTTTCACGATACATCCGGTAGTTCCCCTCACTCCGGTCAGCCGAAGCGACCAAGCCAATACTTTCGTAGTAGCGGATCATTTTGGCCGAGACGCCGGAGACGCTCGCGGCTTGTCCGATATTCATGGCGTGCTCCTCGCTTCGTGTGCGCATAGCACCTTCGGTATCCCGTGCTCGTAACATCTTCCGCGGGACCGACACGTACCCAAATCTTCACGGTTTCACGCTACACCCTTCCCAAATGGGAAGGTCAAGGACGGTGCCATCGTGCTTTTGCCCGATGGCGATACGGGCGGTTGATCCCGCTTTCCGCGCAGTTGCATCGCGAGCAAAAAACGGTATCCTTGCGAAAATCCTGCCACTGCAAAGAACCCTTGCGTCACACGCCACGCCGGCATCCTTTCTTCGCCGGCATCCTCCTGCTGGTTTTTCTGACAGTTCAACTGGCAGCGACGGCTTACGCCTGTGCCGGCAGCCAGTACCAGATGGGCGGTGGCGAGGCAAAGGCAACTCTGACCGAATCGTGCGCTGACATGGCCGATCACGGTAGCAGCCAGGACAAGGACAACGGCGCGCTTTGCCTAGCCCACTGCCAGGCCGACTCCAAGAGCGCCGACCATGTCGCACCGCAACTGCCGGTGTTTTTGCCGGTGCTGGCCGGCGTCATCGCGCCGACGCCCGTGGTCCATGCCGATGTCCGTGCTGTGCTGCGTGCCGAGGTAACAGCGCGCGCTCCCCCGCCTCCGCTGGCCATTCTCTACTGCAGTTTCCAAACGTAGCCTCCAGACCGACGTCATCCAATGTTTCCCCTCTCTAGACTGGGGGAGCTGTCGTCGTTCTTGGAGGCTTTATGCTTTTTCCTCGTCGCCTGACGCTGGCGTTGCTTTGCGCGCCTGCTTTCGGCATCGCGATGTCGCATGCCGCGACCTCGCAATCCGTCCCTCCGCTTTCCGTTGAGGAAACTGTCGCGCTCGCCACTGCGCATGCCAGCGATGCGGAGTCCTCTCGAGGGACCATCGAAGCTGCGACGCAGATGGCGGTCGCCGCGGGCCAACTGCCGGACCCCATACTCAAGTTCGGACTCAACAACGTGCCGGTCAACGGCCCCGACCAGTTTTCGATCAGCCGGGACTTCATGACCATGCGCTCCATCAGCGTGATGCAGGAGTTCACACGTGGGGACAAACGCCGCGCCAAGGCTGCACGCTTCGAGGCTGAGGCGGCATCTGCTGAAGCACAGCGCGCCGTTGGCCTCGCCAACGTGCAGCGCAACGCCGTCGGTGCGTGGCTGGACCGCTGGTATGCCGAACAGACCGGCACGTTGCTAGGCCACCATGACCACCCGTTGGAACTCGCGTTGCAGGCGGCGACTGCCGCGTATCGCAGTGGACGGGGCACGCGCGCCGACGTGCTGGCGATGGAGCTGGAAATCCAGAAGCTGCACGATCGCCTGGACGAAAACCGCGCTGCCGTGGCGACCAGCACCGTCGCGCTGGAGCGCTGGGTTGGCCCGGCCGCCAACCGCCCGCTCTCCGAACCCCCACATCTCGATGCCCCCCCGCCGGTCGAGCGGTTGGTGCGCGGGGACCTGGATGCCGTGCCCGAGATCACCGCCGCGCAGCGCGAGGTGGGGCTGGCCGAGAGCGAGATCCGGGCCGCTGCGCAAGCAAAGAAGCCGGATGTCACTGTCGAGTTGATGTACAGCCAGCGCGGCTCCGCATTCTCGAACATGGGCTCCGTGAACGTCAGTTTTCCGCTGCCTTGGGACCAAGGCAACCGGCAGGACCGCGAAGTGGCGGCCAGGCTGGCGCAAGCCCAGGCAGCTCGCGCCAAGTCCGAAATCCTCCGGCGCGATACCCAGGCCATGGTCGGCGCCAAGCTCGCCGAGCTGCAGCGCAATCTCGAGCGGCTCAAGCGCTACGACGAGAAGACTCTGCCGCTCGCCAGCACGCAGGCGGAAGCGGCCCTGACCGCCTACCGGGCCAATACCGGATCGCTGCTGGCCGTGGCCGAGGCCAATCACCGAGCCATCGATACGGAATTAGAACGGCTCGCGTTGGAAGCCAAGACGGCCAAGCTGTGGGCGGACCTGACCTTCCTGGTTCCGCTGCCCACCGCGCAGACCGAGTCCGCCATCAAGGAACGCAAATGAAAAAACAGGTCATTGCAACGGCCGCGGGGCTCGTTCTTGTCGGGACCGCCATCTACGGCGCCTACCGGGTCGGCGTCAACCAGGGGGGCCGGTCGACACCATCGTCGATGCCGGCCAGCCCGGCCTCCAGCCTCGGGGCCGGCGACATCGATCCCAAGACCGGTAAGAAGGTGCTGTACTGGCACGACCCTATGGTGCCGGGGCAGCGCTTCGACAAGCCAGGCAAATCCCCCTTCATGGACATGCAACTGGTGCCCGTCTACGCCGAGGGGGATAGCGGTGCCAGCGGCATCACGGTTGATAGCCGTGTCGCGCAAAACCTCGGCATCCGCACGGCCGAGGTCAAGGCCGGCCGGTTGAGCGCGGTGCTGGAGGCGCCCGGCAACATCGCCATCGACGAACGCAGCGTGCAAGTGATCCAGGCGCGCACGAACGCCTTCGTCCAGCACGTTGCGGTCAGGGCAACCCTCGACCCCGTGCGGCGTGGGCAGGCACTGGTGACGCTGTATTCGCCGGACTGGGTGGCGGCCCAGGAAGAGTATCTGGCCGTGTTGCACCAGTCGGCACACGGTCAGGCCGATCTCGCCAGCGCGGCCAAGGCGCGCATGCTGCAAGCCGGCATGACGCCGGGTCAGGTCAGCGCGGTCGAGGCATCCGGACGGCTGCAGCCCAGTGTAGGTATCGCAAGCCCAATCGATGGCATCGTGACCGAGGTCGCGGTGCGGGACGGGATGACGGTCTCCCCCGGCATGACGCTGTTCCGCTTGGCCGACTTGAGCCAGGTCTGGGTGGTTGCCGAGGTGCCGGAAGGCCAGGCTCGCACCATCTCGCCGGGCCTGGCGGTCAAGGTGCTGCCGACCGGGGCAGCCGAGCCCCTGGTCGGCAAGGTCGACACTGTGTTGCCCGACGTCAACCCGGCGACGCGGACCATCAAGGTGCGCATCATCCTGCCCAACAAGGGCCGGCACCTGTTGCCGGGCATGTTTGCTACGGTCCGCTTTGACAGCGGTGAGCAGCAGGATGTGTTGACCCTCCCGTTGGAGGCCGTCATCCGTACCGGTCAGCGCAGCATTGTCATGGTCGATGGTGGCCAGGCGGGCTTTGTGGCCACCGAGATCAAGACCGGGCGCGAGGCCGCCGGCATGGTCGAAATCCTAGCGGGCCTCAAGGCTGGCCAGAAAGTGGTCACCTCCGGCCAGTTCCTGATCGATTCGGAAGCCAGCCTGCGCGGCACCACCGAGCGCATGGCGGCACCGGCTGCGGCCTCCGCGCCCGCAGCAGCCACCACCGAGCACGAAGGCGTCGGCCGCATCGAGGCCGTCACGGGTGAAGGCCTAACGATCTCGCATGGGCCGATTCCATCGATTCAGTGGGGTGCCATGACGATGGAATTCGGGGCGCCGTCGGCAGGCCTGCCGAAGGGCCTGAAGCCGGGCGACCGGGTGCGGTTCCGCTTCCACCTGGACAAGGACGGCATGGCGGTCCTCTCCTCCGTCGCGTCCGCCAGCACGGATCAGGGAGGCAAGCCATGATCGCCCGGCTAATTCTGGCGTCCATCCGCAACCGCTTCCTGATCCTGCTGGCGACGCTGATGCTGACCGCGTGGGGATTGTGGGCCGTGCGTAGCACGCCGCTCGATGCGCTGCCCGACCTGTCGGACGTGCAGGTCATCATCCGCACACCGTTTCCCGGCCAGGCGCCGCAGATCGTGGAGAACCAGGTCACCTATCCGCTGACCACCACCATGCTGTCGGTGCCGGGCGCCAAGACCGTGCGCGGCTATTCGTTCTTCGGTGACTCCTTCGTCTACGTGCTGTTTGAGGATGGCACCGACCTGTATTGGGCACGCTCGCGCGTGCTGGAATACCTGAACCAGGTGCAGTCCCGCCTGCCTGCCGCCGCCAAGCCCGCACTGGGCCCCGACGCAACCGGCGTGGGTTGGATCTACGAGTACGCGCTGGTGGACAAGAGCGGCCAGCACGACCTCAGCCAACTGCGCGCGCTGCAGGACTGGTTCCTGCGCTTCGAGCTCAAGTCGCTGCCCAATGTGGCCGAGGTGGCTTCGCTCGGCGGGATGGTCAAGCAGTTCCAGGTCGTCCTCATGCCGGATCGGTTACGCGCCTACAACCTGTCCCAAGCCAAAGTACTGGCGGCGCTCAAGGCGGCCAACCAGGAGACCGGTGGTTCGGTGCTGGAACTGGGCGAGGCAGAGTACATGGTCCGTGCCAGTGGCTACCTGAAGACGCTCGACGACTTCCGGCAGATTCCGCTGGTGACCAGCGATGCCGGCATTCCTGTGCGGCTGGGCGACGTCGCCACGCTCCAACTCGGCCCAGAGATGCGACGCGGCATTGCCGATCTCGACGGCCAGGGTGAAGTCGCCGGCGGTGTCATCGTGATGCGCTCCGGCAAGAACGCGCTGGAAACCATCGAAGCCGTCAAGGCCAAGCTCGCCACGCTGCAGAAGAGCCTGCCAGCCGGTGTCGAGATCGTGCCGACCTACGACCGTTCCGCGCTGATCAACCGCGCGGTGGAGAACCTGACGCACAAGCTGCTCGAGGAATTCATCGTCGTCGCGCTGGTGTGCCTGGTGTTCCTGTTCCACTTGCGCTCGGCGCTGGTCGCGATCGTTTCGCTGCCGCTGGGCGTGCTCGCCGCCTTCCTGGTGATGCGCTATCAGGGCGTCAATGCCAACATCATGTCGCTGGGCGGCATCGCCATCGCCGTCGGCGCCATGGTCGACGCGGCCGTGGTCATGATCGAAAACGCGCACAAGCACCTGGAGCATTGGCATGCGGACAATCCCGGCCGCAACCTGACGGGGCACGAGCGCTGGAGCGTGATCGGCGAATCGGCGGCGGAAGTGGGTCCGGCGCTGTTCTTTTCGCTGCTGATCATCACGCTGTCGTTCATTCCGGTGTTCACGCTGGAGGCACAGGAAGGACGGTTGTTCTCGCCACTGGCTTTCACCAAGACCTACTCGATGGCCGCTGCCGCAGGGCTGTCCGTGACGCTGGTGCCGGTGCTGATGGGCTACCTGATCCGCGGGCGCATCCCGACCGAGCAATCGAATCCGCTCAGCCGCTGGCTGATCCGGCTTTATCAACCGGTGTTGGCCAGAGTGCTGGCGTATCCCAAGACGACGGTTGTCATCGCCGCTGTGCTGCTTGCAGCCACGGCCTGGCCGATCCTGCGCACGGGCGGTGAATTCATGCCGCCGCTGGACGAGGGCGACCTGTTGTACATGCCGTCGGCGCTGCCGGGGTTGTCAGCGGGCAAGGCCGCCCAACTGCTGCAACAGACCGATCGCCTGATCAAGACCGTGCCGGAGGTCGCCAGCGTGTTCGGCAAGGCCGGCCGCGCCGACACCGCCACCGATCCGGCCCCCATCGAGATGTTCGAGACCACCATCCAGTTCAAGCCGCACGACCAATGGCGGCCCGGCATGACGACCGACAAGCTTGTGGAAGAACTGGACCGCGTGGTCAAGGTGCCGGGACTGTCCAACATCTGGGTGCCACCGATCCGCAACCGAATCGACATGCTCGCTACCGGCATCAAGAGCCCGGTCGGCATCAAGGTGGCGGGCGCAGACTTGAAGGAGATCGACCAACTGACCACGCGGATCGAGGAGGCAGTCAAGACCGTACCGGGGGTCACGTCCGCGCTGGCCGAACGCCTGTCCGGCGGGCGCTACGTCGACGTCGATATCGACCGAATGGCTGCGGGACGGTATGGGCTCAATATCGAAGACGTACAGAGCATCGTGTCGTCAGCCGTCGGCGGAGACAACGTGGGCGAAGTGGTCGATGGCCTGGCCCGGTTCCCGATCAACATGCGTTACCCACGGGACTACCGCGACTCGGTCGAGCAACTGCGCAGCCTGCCGATCGTCACCGACCGCGGCCAGCAGATCACGCTGTCTGACGTCGCTCGTATCCAGGTCGTGCAGGGGCCGCCGATGTTGCGCAGCGAGAACGCCCGCTTGTCCGGCTGGGTGTACGTGGACATCCGCGGACGCGATTTGCGCTCGGCGGTACAGGACATGCAAGCGGCCGTGGCCAAGGCGGTGCCCATGCCGGCTGGCTACGCGCTGAGCTGGTCCGGTCAGTTCGAATATCTCGAGCGTGCCAGCGCCAAGCTGAAGGTGGTGGTGCCGTTCACCCTACTGATCATCTTCGTGCTGCTGTACCTCGTGTTCGGCCGCATCGACGAGGCGCTGCTCATCATGGGCACACTGCCGTTGGCGCTGATTGGCGGCTTCTGGCTGCTCTATCTACTGGGCTACAACCTGTCGGTGGCCGGGATCGTTGGCTTCATCGCGCTGGCCGGCGTGGCGGCCGAGTTCGGCGTGATCATGCTGCTCTACCTCAAGCAGGCTTGGTCGGAGCGGCAGGAGGCTGGCCAGAACACCACACCTGCGCTGCTGGAAGCCATTCAAGAGGGCGCGGTGCTGCGGGTGCGCCCGAAGGCCATGACGGTCGCCGTCATCCTAGCCGGTCTGATTCCGATCATGTGGGCGCACGGTACCGGTTCCGAGATCATGCAGCGCATTGCCGCCCCGATGGTCGGCGGCATGCTCACCGCCCCCTTGCTATCCCTGTTTGTCGTTCCTGCTGTTTACCTGCTGCTACGCAAGCGCGGCAGGGGGCAATCCATTCCCCAACCACCCTCTCATGACGAGGTCTCACGATGAAATACGGTTCCGCTGTTGTATTCGCTCTGACGCTGGCGTCGGCGCCCGCCGCCTTTGCGGCTACGTCGATGGAGGGCATGGACATGAAGCCGGCAGGTCAAGCCAAGCAGGCATCCAAGCCCGTCGCGGCGGAGGTCCGCAAGGTGTACCTCGACACCGGCAAGATCACGCTCAAGCACGGCCCCATCGACAACCTCGGTATGGGCGCCATGACGATGACGTTTGCCGTCAAGGACAAGGCATCACTGCAGCACTTCAAGGAGGGCCAAGCGGTGTGGGCTGTCTTTGATATGGTCGACGGTCAGCCGACCGTGATCGATTTGCGGAGCAAGTAAGAGCAAGCCGTCGGTGGTGCGCGGCCCTTCAGTCGTGCGCCGCCACATGCGTCCGGGTTGAAATGACTCACTTCGCCGGTGCTGGTGGCCCCATCCAGTATTGCTGGTTCCACATCATGTTGTTCATCATCTGCTGCTGCATATTCAGGTACTGATCGGTCATGTACTGGCGTTGCCGAAGCTGCTCGGGCGTCAGGTTGGAGTAGTAACCGCCCATGTGCCCCCAACCGCCGCCACAACATCCCCGGCCGCCCATTCCCATCATTCCGGGGCCCATCATGCCGTATCCCATCATGCCCGGCCCCCACATACCGTGCATCGCGGTCATCGCGCTCTGCATCGTGGCCCAGTGCTGTTGCAACAGCCGCTGCCGCTCCTGAGGGTCCTGTGTTTGGCGAATCTGGTCCATTTGCGCCTGCATCACCTTCATCTGCTCCTGGACCTGCGCCAGTTGCTTGTCGAATTCAGCAGTGTTGGGCGCCGCAGCGGGGGCGCTTTTCTTGGTTGGCGTACTCTGCGCGACGGCGCTTACTGGCACCAACTGGCTGCCTAGAGCAAGGCCAGCGATGACAGCAACAACGATTTTTTTCATGATGTGTCTCCTGACACCGAACGATGATGAACAGGCCGAAATCTCTGCACCCAGCCTGTTTTCATAATGTTCGTCCTGGCTTTATTCGACTTGATGTCGGTCAACTGAGCACGCTTAGAAGCTCAAGTGTGCAAATGTGTCGAGGGAGGGATACCGGCACCGTCGTTTCGTCCAAGAATCCGTGCCAGCCATGATTGGCACGGCAGCCTTTCGACGCCGAGATCAGCGAACGAAGAATCCGTTTCCTGGGTGCCGAATCCGTAGCGGCGTCCTCCGCCGCTCGACTCGACCATTGGTCATCTTTTCAAATCAGTAGCTTAAGTTGAGATGTGGCGGATTTTTCGCGAATCCAGGCCGACGTTCACATAGGCGGAAGGAGTGATTCTCCCTTCGGGTCGTGCATGGCATAATGAATGCGAATAACTCTCATTAACAAAACGCACACATGAACACAAGCAGCACAACCGCAGCTCCCCTCTTTCGGTCCCGATGGGCTCGCTTTGCTGCCGTCGCTGGGCCTGGCCTGGTGGTCATGCTGGCCGACACCGACGCCGGCAGCATCATCACGGCCGCGCAGAGTGGTGCGCAATGGGGGTACAGCCTGCTATTGCTTCAAGCGATCCTCATCCCGATTCTCTTCGTCGTGCAGGAGCTTACGGTGCGACTTGGCATCGTGACGGGCCAGGGGCACGGGCGCGGGATTCAGCAGCACTTCGGGCCGGTTTGGGCGCGAATCTCAGTTGGAACTCTGCTGCTTGCCTGCGTTGGCGCGCTCGTGTCCGAGCTCAGCGGCATCGCTGGGGTCGGTGCCCTCGTTGGCATCCCCGCTTGGCAAAGCATGGCCGTCGTGGTGGTCGGGCTTGTCGCAATGGCATACACCGGCTCCTACCTGACCGTGGAGCGGATTGCGCTTGCCGTCGGGATGTTCGAGTTCGTGTTTCTGCTGGTGGCCTGGAAGGCGCAGCCCGAAGCACACCAGTTGGTCTCCGGCGCGATGAGCATGCCGTTACACGACACCAAGTACCTGTACCTGATCGCCGCCAATATCGGGGCAGTGATCATGCCCTGGATGGTGTTCTACCAGCAGTCCGCAGTGGTGGAAAAAGGATTGACGATCGATGATCTGCCGGCAGCGCGGTGGGACACCGCAGTGGGTGCCGTTGTAACGCAATTGATTATGGGGGCAGTGCTGGTCGCAACTGCGGCAACGATTGGCCGCGCAGGTAACGGGCAATCGCTCGATACGGTGCAGCAGATTGCGCAGGCAATCACTCCGTTCTTGGGCGAGCGCACTGGGACATTTATGTTCGCTCTTGGCATGATCGGCGCTGCCTTGGTCGCCACCATCGTTGTGACGCTTACAGCCGCTCGGGCTCTCGGCGAGGTCATGGGGTTCAAGCATTCGCTGGAACACCATCCGCGCGAGGCGCCATGGTTCTATGGTGTGTATACGTTGGCCCTTGCCCTCGGCGGTATCTTGGTCGCCTCGGGCGTGGATTTGGTCAAATTGAGCGTTGGCGTGCAGGTGATGAACGCGTTGCTCCTACCCATCGTCCTTGGCTTCCTGTATGTGCTGGCGCGCCGTGCACTGCCTGAGCCCCATAGCCTCAAGGGCGGCTATGCTGCTTTGGTGGTGACCATCATTGTCCTAACCGCGGGATTTGGTCTGTATTCCGGTGTGGTCGGGGCCCTAGGCTGATCGAGGGGTGAGCCAAACGAACTGCGCCTGACCGAAGATGCGCGCGAGTCCGACCAGCAGGCTTGCCCCCATGTCGGCGAACACGGCCATCCACATAGTCGCCTGCCCAGTGAAGGTAAGCACCAGAAGCACGGCCTTGATGCCGAGCGCGAGCGGGATCTTCTACATGAGTACCTGCGCCTAGCGCGGGAGAGCCACACGAAGGTCGGAAGGTTGCGCAGGTCATCATCCATCAGCGCCACGTCGGCCGTGTCGGTGCCCGCCGCGCCCATGACAAAGCCGATATGGGGCATCGTTGATTCCGTCCCCCGCCATGCCGACCTTGCCGGAGCGTGCGAGCTGCTCGACCTCGTGCAGCTCGTTGGCGGGCAGCAGGTTGCCTTGGGCGCGGTCGATTCCAGCCTGTGCGGCATTGCCTAGGGCCAGCCAGTGCCGCCGCCCAAGTAAACGAAGTCTGGCCCCCTGAGTCAGGTACGGCACCCGTCCGGGATGTGTTTTGGCTTTAGGATGGCTGTTTAAAGATGAGGTAGTCGAGATAAAGCCAAATTTCGCGCCACAGAAAGTTCGCCCGAGTGCTCAAGGACTCGAAACGGCTAGATGAGGTAGGCCCAGGCAGGGCCTGGAGTCCAATATCGTTAGCCATTGCAGTTGCTCTTCGCAAATGTAACGGATCGCTGACCAACAAAACCGTGTGGATTCCCAGTGGGTCTAATAGCTTCTTTGCATTGACAAGGTTTTGCCAAGTCGTACGCGAGGTGGTTTCCGCCAAGATCGCGTCAGGTGGTACACCGTGCTTGATAGCGTACTCGCGGCCGACTTTACCTTCACTTGGATAATCTGCCCCCGGTGTTCCGCCGGTGAATACCAGGTATCTCACCTGCTTGTTCTGGTAGCGCGTGATCGCCTCGTTAATCCGTTCACGATAAACGGGAGACGGCTTATTACCCCAGACTGCAGCGCCAAGAACAATAGCCGCATCCACGGGAGCATTGAACGACTGTTCTCCGTAACTGACAATCTGCCACGCTACTATGAACAATCCGATGGCGAACAAGAGGGCCAGCATCAGTGGCCCGATGACAATTGCGCGTCGGATTAACAATGGGCGTCGATTCACGTCATTCAACCGGCTGGCCTCCCCTTAACGAAAGGCCAAATCGCGCAGCTTTCTGAGAGAACTCCATCTCGACAGAAGCACATGACAAACACGGTTAGCCGATCCACAGTACCAACAGCGAAGCTAGCAAGCAGTAAAAGCCGAAGAAATGCCATCGGCCTTGCTCCAGCCAGCGCGAGAGCCACCGCAGCGCAACCCAACCTGCCAAAAAGCTCATCGCCATGCCGATCATGCTCGGCCCCATGAGGTGCAAGAATCCATCCGAGTGCATCGCTGTGGTGGTAGCTGCGTACTCTTTGTAGAGTCGATACGCTTCTTTGACGATCACTGCTGGGGTCAATACTACGGCCAACGCAAAGCTAAACTCTTCGGCACGTCGCCGCGCCACACCCAAGGCGAGCCCGGCCGAAATAGTGGCGCCTGAACGGGAGAAACCGCGAAATGGGAGACACAGCCCCTGCACAGCGCCAATCCATGCCGATTGGCGCAAGCTGAGGTTATCGATCCCTCGATCCTGGAGACGGGAGGACAGAATAATCAGCAGGCCGGCTGCCGCCAAGGCTGCGGCTATCAGGCGCGAGTTGCCAAACAGATGCTCGATCTCGAAATTCGCTGAGTCAGCTACGACTACATGCTTAATGAATTGCAGCAGCGTCACACCCACGATACCGGTTGCGAGCGTTGCAACCAGTATGCACAGGGCGTTAGTGCGAAATGCCTGTCCTGAACTGAAATAGGTGGCACGCCACGATTTCCAGAAATAGGCAATGACTGCGAACATCGTGCCGGTATGTAGCATGACCAGCAAAAGCGTCATTTGAGGCGCTGTTGGATCCAGCCCCATCAGCTTCTCGGCCACAATGACATGGGCCGAGCTCGATACAGGCAGCAGTTCGGCTGCCCCTTGAACGACAGCCAGGACAAGGATCTGTAGCAAGTTCATTTGTGCTTCTTCGCGGCAATTTAAAATTGGGACACGGGAATAAAGGGTGGCACTTGGTATAACTCAACCTGACTCGATGCCTGAGCGGGCATACTGGCGTTGCATCCTGGTGGCGCCCAGGAGACAGATCGCGCCAAGTGAAATCGCTACGTCAGCCAAGTTGAATGCGGGCCAGTGCCACGCTCGCCAATAGAAGTCGAGATAGTCGACGACCTGCCCACGCGCCACCCGGTCCGCTACGTTGCCGAGAGTGCCCGCGAGAATCAGCGCATAAGCCGCGGCTTCCAGTCGTGGTAAATTGCGGCGGAGCATCCAGATCAACCACGCGGACGCGGCGAAGGCGAGTGCGATAAAGAAATAGCGTTGCCAACCGCCGGCCCCGGCCAGAAAGCTGAACGCCGCGCCCGGATTGCGCACATGCACGAGATTGAAGAACGGTGCGATCTCCACACGCGTGCCGAGCAGCATGGAGGATGCCACGCTGAGCTTGACGACGTGGTCGAGCAGCGCGATCAGCCCCGCCAACAACAGCCATCGTGGCCACTCGCCTGTTCGTGATGAATGAAGCATGACCATGGCTCAATCAAAGAGGTCCGATCGCTTTGTAGGCAACGCGGCGGGACTTAACGCTTGTCCCCCTGGTTGATGCGGTGCCCTGTTCGCAGCCCGGGCCAAAGCGAAGAACTTCCCACCAGTCATTTGCGCAGCAACCTCAACCCGTTGCCGACCACCAGCAGGCTGGCGCCCATGTCGGCAAACACCGCCATCCACATGGTGGCCTGGCCGGTAAAGGTCAGCACCAGAAATACGGCCTTGATGCCGAGCGCCAGCGCAATGTTCTGCTTCAGCACCCCGGCAGTGGACCGGGATAGCCGTACGAACGCCGGGAGCTTGCGCAGATCGTCGTCCATCAGCGCGACGTCGGCCGTTTCGATCGCCGTGTCCGTCCCGGCGGCCCCCATCGCGAAACCGATATCGGCCCGTGCCAGTGCAGGCGCGTCGTTGATGCCATCGCCGACCATGCCGATGGCCCCTTGTCCGGCAAGCTGCTCGATTTCGCG
Source organism: Ralstonia flatus (assembly GCF_958439105.1). Classification (NCBI taxonomy): domain Bacteria; kingdom Pseudomonadati; phylum Pseudomonadota; class Betaproteobacteria; order Burkholderiales; family Burkholderiaceae; genus Ralstonia; species Ralstonia flatus. The sequence continues at coordinate 31,944 of NZ_CAUDLI010000014.1, forward strand.
CTGCTTGTCTTCGGGCAGCAGGTTGCCACGCGCGCGATCGATACCGACCTGCTGCGCGATCGCCTCCGCGGTATGCGGGTTGTCACCGCTCAACATCAGGGTTTTGATGCCCAGCGCATGCAACTCCTTGATCGCTTGGCGACTGCTGTCCTTGATGGTGTCGGCCACGCCGAACAGCGCGCGTACGCCGTCCGGGCCGATCAGCATCACAACGGTCTTGCCCTGGGTTTCAAGCGCGGCAAGGCTCGCTTCCAGCACCGGTGAGCACACGCCCAGTTCCTCGACCAGACGATGATTGCCCAGGTGATAGAGCACACCGTCGATATAACCCCGGACACCGCGCCCGGGCAAGGCCGCAAAGTCGGTGACGTCGCGCAGGGCTCGACCTTGGTCCTGCGCCGCGCGGGCTACCGCCTGGGAGACGGGGTGATCGGAGCGAACTGCCAGACTGGCGGCAAGCATCTCGGCGGCCGAAGCGTCGGCGCCATCCCAGGCCACGACATCGGTCAGCGCCGGCTTGCCGTGGGTGATGGTGCCGGTTTTATCGAGCGCCAACCACGTCAGCTTGCGACCTTCCTCGAGATAGACCCCGCCTTTGATCAGGATGCCGCGCCGCGCGGCGGCGGCCAGGCCGCTCACAATGCTCACGGGCGTCGAAATCACGAGGGCACACGGGCAGGCGATCACCAGCAGCACCAGCGCCTTGTAGATCCAATCCAGCCAGGTGGCGCCGAAGACCAGCGGAGGAATGATCGCTACCAGCAGCGCGACCGCGAATACGATGGGCGTGTACAGCCTGGCGAACTGATCAACGAAGCGCTGCGTGGGCGCTCGACTGCCTTGAGCGGCCTCCACTGCGTGAATGATACGAGCCAGTGTGGAGTCGCTTGCCGCCGCGGTAACGCGATACTCGAACGACCCCGACTCGTTGATGGTGCCGGCGAACACGGGGTCGCCTTCCGCCTTCTCGACCGGCAGACTCTCACCCGTGATCGGCGCCTGATTAACGGACGAGCGTCCCTGCAGGACCGTGCCATCGAGCGCAATACGCTCGCCCGGCTTGACCCGTACCCGGCTGCCGACCGCCACGGATTTGGCATCGACCTCGGTCCAACTGCCATCGGCGCGCTGAACCGTGGCCGTCTCGGGGGCGAGATCCATCAGACCACGGATCGCATCGCGCGCGCGGTCAAGCGAGCGGGCTTCGATGACTTCAGCCAAGGCGAAGAGCACCATCACCATCGCCGCTTCCGGCCAGTGGCCGATCACCATCGCCCCCGTGACCGCAATCGACATGAGGGCATTCATGTTCAGGTTGCGGTTCTTGAGCGCGATCCAGCCTTTCTTGTAGGTTGAGAGTCCGCCGGTCAGGATCGCGGCCAGCGCCAGGATCACCACCACCCAATGGTTGCCACCGTTGAGCCAATACACCACTTCCGCCAGGACGGCGTTCGCGCCGGCAATGGCAAGCGGCCACCATTTGGTGGGCGCGGCGTCTTGTTCGGGAAGCGGTGCTGCGGCAGAGCGGTCGCGCACCTCGGCATCGAAGCCAAGCGATTGAATGGCAGCCAGCACTTGCGGTAGCGCATCGGCAGCGTGTTGAACGGCGAGTGTGCGTTGGACGAGATTGAACTGCATGTCTGACACGCCCGCCATGCCCGCCAGCTTGCCGCGAATCAGCGTTTCTTCGGTCGGGCAGTCCATCTGACGAATGGTCAGGACTGTGCTCTGTCCGGCGGGGCTTTCATCCGCGCGAACCGCTCGCATGCCAACGGCTGCCAAGGCCTGCTCGATCGGCGCCGGGGATGGCAGCCGGTGCTGGACGGCCAGCGAACGCTGCATCAGGTTGAACTCAAGGTTGACCACGCCAGGCAGCGCCGCCAGCTTATTGCGAATGAGCGCTTCTTCCGTCGGGCAGTCCATGTTGTCGATCCGGTAGCGGGATCGTTTCAGGTCAACAGCCGCCGCATCGCCGTCCGCCGGCGTCACCACGTTGGTGGCAGCACAACCGCACCCCTTGGAGCCGCAATCACTCACAGCACCTCCCTTTGTCGCTTGAAATGGATTGGACTCAAGTACACACTCTATAGTTACTATAGAGTCAAGGGACTTCGGCCCGACATCATGAACATTCAGATCGGTGAATTCGCCAAGCGCACAGCCTGCCCGATTCAAACCATCCGGTACTACGAGCGCGAAGGCCTGTTGCCGCCGCCAGATCGCAGCTCGGGAAACTTCCGGCTGTACGGCGAGCGGCACATTGAACGGTTGCAGTTCATCCTCCACTGCCGGTCGCTGGACATGCCGCTGAACGACGTGCGTGCTCTCCTGCGCTACCGCGAGCAACCGGACGAGGATTGCGGCGTGGTCAACATCCTCCTGGACAAGCACATCCATGAGGTCGAGCGGCGCATCGAAGCGCTGGCGGTATTGAAGCGCCACTTGTGCGCTCTGCGCGAAACCTGCTCCGATGGCCGGGCTGCTGAAGCCTGCGGAATCCTGCAGGGGTTGTCCGAGGCTGGCTCCATGTGCGACGCCGACGCCACCCGTCAGGGCTGATACGCGGCCCACAAGGCGTCATCCCGATTTCTCGCGCTGATCCTCCGTGAAGGCACCTGCCTCCGCGATTGCGGGGACATGTCAATGTCCTTGTTGCGAAACATGAATTACAATCATTCTCATTCAAAGCTATCTCTCCCGCATCGCCGGTAGGCTCTTCATGCAATTGCAGCGCGTCGTTTCCCTCATCCTGTTCTACCTGCTGACATCGGTCTCAAGCGCGTACGCCGACACGCTGTCGACCCAAGACAAGACCAAGCAAGTCTGGCAGTTGCTTGACTATCTGGCGGTCGATTACGGCCGCTCCGTCAAGGATGGCCAGGTGGCCAACGCCGACGAGTACGCCGAAATGCAGGAGTTTGCGCATGCGGCGGAGCGTCAGATTGCCGAGCTGCCAGCTGGGGCACAGACGCAAGCCCTGCTCAAGGATGCCGGGGCATTGCGCACGCTCATTGCTGACAAATCCGCTTCTGCCGCCGTCGGTGAGCAGGCGCACAAACTCGCGGACAGCTTGCTGGCCGCCTATCCGGTGCCCATGGCGCCCAGTAAGGTGCCCGACCTCAAGCGCGGCGCTACGCTGTATCAAAGCCAGTGCGCGTCCTGCCACGGCAGCTCCGGACACGCGGATGGCCCACTGGCCGCCAAACTGAGTCCGCCGCCCATTGCCTTGGCCGACCACCAACGCGCCCAGGAGCGCAGCGTGTTCGCCCTCCAGCAAATCATCACGCGCGGTGTCGAGGGCACCTCGATGCCCAGCTTCGCGCAACTCACCGACGATGATCGTTGGGCGCTCGCCTATTTCGCGTCGACCTTGTCGTATTCCAATGCGGATCGGCAAGCCGGCGCCAAGTTGTGGGCGTCCCGCCCGGAGCTGCATAGCGCGGTGCCGACGCTCGCCAAGCTCAGCCAGACGCCCGAAGCGTTGCTGGCCAAGACGATCAACCCGGATGCCGCGCGGCAATTGACCGCCTATTTGAGAAGCACGCCGGATGTGCTGAACGCCTCCAACGCAGACAGTCTCGCGATCGCCAAGGACAAGCTCAAGGAAAGCGTGGCCGCCTTCGATCAGGGCGACAAATCGACCGCCTCACGCTTGGCGCTCTCCGCCTACCTCGACGGCTTCGAGCCGGTCGAACCGGCTCTGGCCGCCAAGAACCAGTCGCTGTTCCAGGACATCGAAAAGACGATGGGCCTGTATCGCAACGCGATCACCACCGGCCAGGCTGAGCAGGTACGGGAAATCGCGCAGCATCTGCAGACCATGCTGACTGAAGCCCAGGATGCGCTGGGCGGCACCAACGACCCGCTGTCGACGTTCCTGGGCGCTTTGACGATTCTGCTGCGCGAAGGCCTGGAAGCGCTGCTCGTCGTGGTCGCCATGATGGCGTTCCTGAAGAAGGCCGAGCGTACCGACGTGCTTCCGTATGTCCATGCGGGCTGGATCGCTGCGCTGGCTGCCGGTGGGCTGACGTGGGCCATCGCCACGTACCTGGTGGACTTGAGCGGGGCCAGCCGTGAAATGACCGAAGGTTTCTCGGCGATTTTTGCGGCTGTGGTTCTGCTCGGCGTGGGCATGTGGATGCACCAGAAGAGCCTGGCGGGTCGCTGGCAGGCCTACGTGAAGCAGAAACTGTCCTCCGCGCTGAACAAGCGTTCGGCGATCATGCTCTTCGTGCTGTCGTTCGTGACGGTGTACCGCGAGGTGTTTGAGACCGTGCTGTTCTACGCCGCGCTGTGGAGCGAAGGAAACGGCATCTACCTGCTGGCCGGGTTGGGCTCGGGGATCGCCATCCTGGCGGTCATCGCCGTCGTTCTGTTGCGCTCCTCGGCACGCCTGCCAATCGGCCAGTTCTTCGCCTTCAGTTCGGCCCTGGTCGGTGTCCTAGCAGTGGTGTTGATCGGCAAAGGGGTGGCGGCGCTGCAGAAGGTCGGCTTCCTGCATATCACGCCGATTTCGATGCCACGCATCGACGTGCTCGGGATTTATCCCTCCGTGCAGACGGTGATCGCACAGGTAGCGATCTTGCTCATCATTGCGCTCAGCATCGCGTATAACCTACGATCGCAGAAGGCATCGAGCAAAGCGTAGTCGCTGCCACCTTGATTTGAGAGTTCAATGGCGGATATCGACAGGTACCTGCAGGCTGCGACCCGCGATCACACGCGGCGCAGCTATCAGTCTGCTATCCGTCATTTCGAGCAGGAATGGGGTGGCTTCCTGCCAGCCAGCGCCGACAGCATTGCACGCTATCTGGCCGAGCACGCGCAGGTGCTCTCCATCAATACACTGCGACAACGGTTGGCTGCGATCGCGCAATGGCATGTTGCGCAGGGCTTTCCTGACCCCACGCGAGCACCACATGTCCGCAAGGTGCTCAAGGGCATCCAGGCACTGCACCCCGCGCAAGAGCGGCGCGCCAAGCCGTTGCAGCTCGCCCAGTTGGAACAACTGGTTGCCTCGCTGGATGCGCAGATCGCCGCCGCCTCGTCTGAGGGCAACGCCCATCAACTCCAGGTGCATACCCGCAACAAGGCGCTGGTGCTGATCGGCTTCTGGCGGGGCTTCCGGTCGGACGAACTGAGTCGGCTGCAGATCGAGCACATCACGGTGGAGCCCGGCCGGGGCATGACGATTTTCCTGCCGCGCACCAAGACGGACCGCAACCATGTCGGCACGACCCACAAGGCGCCCACGTTGTCGCGCTTGTGCCCAGTCGCCGCCTACGAGGCCTGGCTGGCGGCGTCCGGCCTGACTGAGGGCCCGGTGTTCCGCAGGATTGACCGCTGGAGCCGAATCGCCACCGATGGACTGCAGGCCAGCAGCATCGTGCCTTTGTTGCGCGCGCTGCTCCATCGCGCGGGACTGCCGCAATCGGACCGCTACAGCAGTCACTCGCTGCGACGCGGCTTTGCAACCTGGGCGAACTCGAACCAGTGGGATCTCAAGATGCTGATGGAATACGTCGGCTGGAAGGACGTACGCTCGGCCATGCGCTATATCGACGCGGCCGACCCATTCGCGCAGCATCGAATCGAAACAGCGCTGTCGGTCGCACCCCCGCCGGGCATTGCAGGCTGACAGGTTCGATCAAGCGGACCTCTTCAATTGCTTTGGCGAAGCGACCTTGCATGATCCGCTAACGGGCACGATTGGGGTTGACTAGGGCGCATGAGACGTGACGCCGCACCCGCACCAAGTTGTCCTTCACGCTTGGCTTGCGCGTCGCCGAGGTGCCGCCTCCAACAATGCGTCCTGGTATTGGTGGATCGGGAAGCTCAGAATGCCCCGGAAATTCACATGCGCGAAGTGTGCCGGCCCCATGCGTCGGAGCCAGTCATCGTCGACGCGTTGCCTCTTACCGCGCCATGCGTCGACTGTGACTTGCATCCGTTGCATGTTCCAGCCAATCACCAGATTCGTCAGCAGCGTGAGCGATCCGGAAATCGCCATCATCTCGTCCTGACGCCGCCCACGATCGTGCTGGACTTTGCTGGAGTAGATGGCCCGCTGGAGCTGGTGTACCGATTCGCCACGGTTGAGCAGCGTGCGCAGCTCCCGCCGAAACTCGCTGTTGCTGAAGAAATCGCACAGGAATAGCGTGCGCAACAGCTTGCCCAGTTGATCGGCTGCCCGGTGGATCGGGTCGCCCTGGGCAGCGCTGCCAAATCGCTGCAGCGCCACGATGGCGCTCACGCGCCCAGAGTGAATGGAGGCCACCAGGCGCAGCAAACCATCCCAGCCTTCACGGATCGCCTTGGGCGAGATGTCGAGCGAGACGGCACCCTCCAAACCGTCTGGCACCTGCAGGCCGCGCGGCAGGTACAGCTTGCGCTCCGACAGATTGCGCAGCCAGGGACACAGATCGAAGCCGAGCAACTTGGCTACCGCCATCCCCACGTTCGTGTATCCATGGGTATCCACGGCAAGACGGAGCAACCCGCCGTCGGCGCGGGTCTCGTTGTGGCGCATCACGCCTTCGATCGCAACGCCAGTCTGGCGCTCGTTGAGCACCATGGGCTGGTTGTAGACGATCCCGTGCTGGTCCAGCACGTGCGTATAGATCCCGACAGCATGGGTGCGGCGGCGTGGGTCGGCGCGAGCGTAGAACAGGTGGGGTGAGGTATCCAGGCTCATCGAATCGCTCGACGCCAGTTGCCCCGTTCCCCACAGCTCGGTGATCGGGTGCGTGCGCTGGAATTCCACCACCCGCTCGTTCGCACGGCGCAGCCGCCCAGGCATCTCCAGGGCGCGCATCGCGGTTGAGACATGCGCGGGGTCCAGTTGCGGGATCATGGCCGCCACTCCCTTGGCATCCAGTTCAGTGCCGTGGGCAATGAGCCCTGCGTAGAGCGCGATCAGTTCATGCGAGTCTCTGGCCTTGCGGGCCAGCAGCACTTCACTGAAATTGGTACGCGCATCCATCTCCAGGATCATGTCGGCAAACTGCGCGTTGCCGATGTCCTTGAACAGCAGATCACGGGTGCGCGTGGGTATGCCGTCTGTGTCCGCCGCTTCGAGCGGCGACTGATGGAGCACGCCATTTGCATCAATGGTGAAGTGGCCGGCTTCGCGGGCCTCGTTCAGTGCGGCGAGACTCGCTTTCAGGTGGTCCGTCAGCCGGTTGAGATAGGTGTCCGCTTGGCTCGGCAAGCCGAGCGAGGACAGATACCGGTCACGTTCGCCCCCCCACTGCGACGGTGGGATCAGCAACTGATCGCGCTCACGGAACGACAGGCTGTGGTTGATCCACACCGTGCCGCGGCGCAGCCCTCTGCGCAAGCCCAGCATCGCGCTGGCTTCCATGGCGCGCATCGCGCGCTGACGGTCTTCGCTGTTGACCAAGTCGCGCCAACTGGCACTGACCGGCACCTGGCAGTCGGGCGGCAACTCCGTCGCCCCTCGATCATGCAAGCTGCCGACGAACTCTAGCTGCTGCACAGCAGGATCGGCGCCGTTGCTGGCAAACTCCAATCCGCGCAGAGCAGTCAGGAGATTGCGGATACGGTGTTGGTCTTCGGTGAGCGTTTCGCGCACACTGGCCGCGTGGCTCGCGGGTGGTTTGGCCGAGAAGCCCTCCAGCAACTTGCCGATGTCGGCCAGCCGGTCTTCCGCTGAACGACGGGTATCGTCAACCAGCGCTTTGATGTCGACCAACTGCTGCCGGTATTCAACAGCCGAGCGCACTTGCTTGGCCGTGGTCTTGTTGTAAGCCCGGCGGACCAGGTCGGAAACGCGCCGCCCGGATTGGTAGGCCATCGCATCCGTCAGCTCCAGCAGGGTCACGCGCAGGAAGAACACCAGTTCGATCGTGCGCGTCGAGGTTTTCAGTTCGCGGACTTTGGCGGGGCGGCGAGCCTGGATGCGCTGGCCGTAGGCGCGCTGTTTTTCGATGGGGGCAGCATCGAATGCCCAGGTATGTGCGCCGAGATCCTTCAGGAAGCGGATCTTGTCCAGCGTCTCGGTCATGGTTGACGGGCTGTGCCGGGCTGGTGGGGTCTTGAGCCATTCGAGTATGGTCGTACCCGATGTTGCATGCTGAGCGAACACAGCCGCTTCGGCCTGTGCGATCTGCGTCAGCGGAACAACTGCCTCAATCATGGCCAGCAATTCGCGCTCGATGCCGGCCCAAATGGAACGGGCAATATCCAGCAGTGCGCGCGTGGAAGGGATCAGAATCCGTCGCTCATACAGCCAGAAGTGAGCGTGCTGGAGCAACTCATCGATCGTCAGCGATTCGGCGGCATCCTGCCGCATCCAGGCTTCCAGCCCAGCCCACTGGTCGCCATCAAGCCGCGTCAGGCCAAGGTAGTCGCATGCCCAAACCTGATGTTCGTAAAGGGTCTTGTATCGCTGATAAATGGTGCGCAGCGAAGCAATGGTTGGCGTCGACACCCCCAGCCTGGCGCCGATATAGCGCAGCAACTGCCGGGGAAGGGTGTTGAGTTGGTCGAGGGTATGACCGCTGGCGCGAAGAAAGACCAGTTGGATGGCGGCCCCGGCGCGGCCGTCACGCCGGAATTTCTGGTTGATCGCGACGACATCGCTCTCGGTCAGCGCGAAGTAGCGGTCGACGTCGAACTCTGACAACCGCGTGGGCAAGGAGTCCTTCCCCACATAGCGAAATTCCAAGCCCGGCATCTTCAGCCCCCGTCAAGGTGGCGCGATCCGAAATCGCGGGCGAACATCGTACTCCTGAAGTCACTCGGGGGCAGCAGACAATTGTCAGCAAAGACCGCGGTGCCTTATGGATAAAGGCTTTGTGGGGAAACCGCCAGATTTTGCACGAAAAGTACGACTACCCCAAGCTGCGGCTGGGCGCGGCGCGCGCCGATGTGGGCGGCACGGGCGCGTTCCAGTCGATTCCCAGCATGTCGGCGCGCAAGGCCTACGCCGTGGAAGGCGGCGTCGACTACGCCTTCACCACGGCCTTTACCGGCTCGGCCGATGTGCTGTACCGCCGTAACACGACGCTGTCGAACAGCTCAATGGTCTACCGGCTGCTGGGGCTGTACAGCCTGTCGAAGCGCACCACGCTGGTGGCCAACGTGGCGTATCTGAAGAACTCGTCGAGTGCGACGGAAGCGCTGGTCAACACCACGTCGGGCGCCATCGGCGGCGGTGTGCCGGGCACAAGCCAGACCTCGGTGGCGCTGGGCGTGCGTCACACCTTCTGACCCGCGCGAAGCCGGCCCCGCCACCTGCCCCGGTATGTGGCGCGGCTGCCCGCAGATGCGGCCACACGCACCAGAACGACGCATGCCCGGCGCGCACGCCGCGAATTTGCCGCGCGCAGACAGGCACACCTATTGCACCAACCCGACATGACCCGCGCCCCCACCGCTCCCGCTGCCGTCGCTGCTCCCGCTGCCGACTCCCTCGAACTCGTTGCGCTGACCAAGCGTTACGCGCAAGACGCCGTGGCGGTCGATGCCATCAACCTGCGCGTGCCCGCCGGCAGCTATTGCTGCCTGCTGGGCCCGTCGGGCTGTGGCAAATCGTCAACGCTGCGCATGATTGCCGGCCACGAGCATGTGAGCGACGGCGACATCCTGCTGGGCCACCGCAACATCACCAACCTGCCGGCGGCGTCGCGCGGCACGGCCATGATGTTCCAGAGCTACGCGCTGTTTCCCCATTTGAGCGCGCTCGACAACGTGGCCTTCAGCCTGAAGATGCGCGGCATCAACACACGCGAACGCCGCCAACGCGCGCAGGCGTTGCTCGAACGCGTGGCGATGGGCCACCTGGCGCAGCGCCGGCCGGGCGAGTTGTCGGGCGGCCAGCAGCAACGCGTGGCGCTGGCACGTGCGCTGATCATGGAGCCGCGCGTGCTGCTGCTGGACGAACCCCTCTCTGCGCTGGACCCGTTCCTGCGCACGCAGATGCGCGCCGAGCTGCGGCGCTGGCAGCAGGAGCTGGGGTTGACCTTCGTGCATGTCACGCACTCGCAGGAAGAAGCGATGGCGCTGGCCGACCAGATGGTGGTGATGAACCACGGCCGCATCGAACAGGCCGGCAGCCCGCGCGAGATCTACAACCAGCCGGCCAGCGCGTTTGTTGCCACCTTCATCGGCGGACACAACCTGCTGGAAGACGCGCATGGGCCCGTGGCGGTGCGCATCGATCGCATGGCCCTGCACGCCGATGAGGCCACCGCCGGAGACCGCCCGCGCCTGCAAGGCCGCATCTGCGACATCGAATACCAGGGCACGCACGTGCTGGTGAGCGTGGAAGGCGTGGCGCTCTCGCCCTCGCAACGCGTGACGGTGAGCCTGCCCGAGACCGACGCCGCCATCCCACGCCTGGCGCTGCATCAACCCATCTGGGCTTCGTGGGATGCCGCGCAGGCGCACCGTCTGCCGGCCGGCTCCGCAGCCTGACACCCGAGACCCGACATTCCAATCCGCAGCCTGACGGCTTCAGGCGCTGCCTTCACCTTCACATCAGGGGTTGCAACATGTCTGACGATTCCAACGACTTCAAGGCCGGCCGCCGCACCGCACTCAAGGGCATGGCCGCCATCCTGGCCACCGGCGTCGTACCCGCGATCCACGCGCAAGAAAAGCTGACGCTGCGCTACCTCGGCACGGCGGTCAACCAGGACAAGCTGATCGCCGAGAAGTTCGAAGCCGATACCGGCATCCGCGTGCAGTACGTGGCGGTGACGACCGATGAGATCACCAAGCGCGCCGTGACCGCGCCGAGCAGCTTCGACCTGATCGACACGGAGTATTTCTCGCTCAAGAAGATCGTGCCGACCGGCAACCTGCTGGGCATCGACGCGCGGCGCATCAAGAACGCCGACAAGATCACGTCCCTGTTCACCAAGGGCGAGGTGGCCGGCAAGAAGGTGGGCGACCAGGGCACCGCGCCCAAGAAGGTCATGTACCTGCCGGGCGCCAATGCGACCACGTTCGCGGCCTCGCCCACGCAGTTCATGACGCTGATCCCGACCGTGTACAACGCCGACACGCTGGGCATTCGCCCCGACCTCATCAAGCGCCCCATCAACTCGTGGGCCGAGCTGCTGAACCCGGAATTCAAGGGGCGCGCGTCGATCCTGAACATTCCGTCGATCGGCATCATGGACGCGGCGATGGTGGTGGAAGCCAAGGGGCTGCACAAGTACGCCGACAAGGGCAACATGACCCGCGCCGAAATCGACCTGACCATCAAGACGCTGATCGAAGCCAAGAAGGCCGGCCAGTTCCGCGCGCTGTGGAAAGACTTCAACGAAAGCGTGAACCTGATGTCTTCGGGCGAGGTGGTGATCCAGTCGATGTGGAGCCCGGCGGTGACGGCCGTGCGCAGCAAGGGCATCGACTGCACGTTCCAGCCGCTGAAGGAAGGCTATCGCGCGTGGGCTGCCGGCTTTGGCATTCCGAAGACGGTGTCGGGCAAGAAGCTCGATGCGGCATATGAATTCATCAACTGGTTCCTCGACGGCTGGGCCGGTGCGTACCTGAACCGGCAGGGCTACTACAGCGCCGTGCTCGAAACGGCCAAGGCCAAGATGGAGCCATACGAGTGGGCCTACTGGATGGAAGGCAAGCCCGCCGCCAAGGACATCAAGAGCCCGCACGGCGATGTGCTCGCCAAGGCCGGCAGCGTGCGCGACGGCGGCAGCTACGAACAGCGCATGGGCGGCATCGCCTGCTGGAACGCGGTCATGGACGAGAACGAGTACATGGTCCGCAAGTGGAACGAGTTCGTCGCCGCCTGACCATGACGACCACAGCACCGTCCACATCGTCAGCACCGTCGGCAGCGTCGGCGCCGGCCAACGACGCACCCGCTGCCGCCCGGCGCCCGGTCGGTCCGGGCTTGCAAGCGCTGCCGTTTGCGGCGGTGTTCGTGGTGTTCTTCCTCATCCCGCTGGGGCTGGTCGCGATGGTCAGCTTCTGGGATTTCAACGAGTACGCGCTGCTGCCGACCTTCACCTTGCGCAACTACGCCAAGCTGTGGGAAGGCTGCGGCCACCTCAATGAATACGGCGATCTGTGCGTGACCGCGTCGACGTATCTGTCGACGCTGCGCTTTGCGCTGGGCACCTGGGCGCTCACGCTGGTGCTGGGTTTTGCGCTGGCGTACTTCCTCGCGTTCCACGTGCGCTCGGCTGCCGTGCAGACGCTGCTGTTCGTGATCTGCACCGTGCCGTTCTGGACGTCCAACGTGATCCGCATGATTTCGTGGATTCCGCTTCTGGGCCGCAACGGCCTCGTCAACCAGACGCTGCAGGCCATGCACCTGATCGATCAGCCGCAGGACTGGCTGCTGTATTCGAACTTCTCGGTGCTGCTGGCGTACGTGCACCTCTACACCATGTTCATGATCGTGCCGATCTTCAATTCGATGATGCGCATCGACCGCGCGTTGCTCGAAGCCGCGCGCGATGCCGGCGCCACCGCGTGGCAAACGCTGTGGCATGTGATCGTGCCGCTGTCGCGCAGCGGCATCCTGATCGGCTCCATCTTCATCCTGACCATCGTGATGGGCGATTTCGTCACTGTCGGCGTGATGGGCGGTCAGCAGATTGCCTCGGTCGGCAAGATGATCCAGGTGCAGACGTCGTACCTGCAGTTTCCGCTGGCGGCCGCCAACGCCGTGGTGCTGCTGCTGACGGTGCTGATGATCATCTGGGGCCTGACCCGCGTGGTCGACATCCGCAAGGAGCTTTGACATGCAAGCGCGCTTTCGTGAACCACGCGCCCCCGGCTTCTGGCCGCTGGCATGCCTCTTCGCGCTGTTTGTGCTGTTCCTGTACGGGCCGATGCTGACGATCTTCGCGCTCAGCTTCCAGGGCCCGGACGGCGGGTTGACGTTCCCGATGAACGGGCTGTCGCTGCATTGGTATCGCCAGCTGGCCGAGGGGCTGGGCGTGGTGGATATCGGCGCGGCGTTCCGGCGCTCGCTGGCACTCGGCGCGGTGGTGATGGCGCTGACCATGGGGCTCTCGCTGCTGGCCGCGCTGGCGTTTCGCAAGCGGCTGCGCGGCGGCGGTGTGCTGTTCTATGTGACGGTGGCCAGCCTGATCATGCCGTCGATCGTGGTGTCGCTCGGCATCGGCCTGCAGTTCCGGCTCATCGACACGGGCCTCAAGGCGCTGCTCACCGCGATGGGCATGAGCGATCAGGCCGACAGCTTTGGATCGTCGCTTGGCCTGTGGACCTCCGCCCTGGGCGCGCACCTCACGTGGACGCTGCCGTTCGGCCTGCTCATCATGTTCGCCGTCTTCAACCGCTTCAACCCGGCCTACGAAGAAGCCGCGCGCGACCTGGGCGCCACGCCGTGGCAGACCTTCCGCCACGTCGTGCTGCCGCTGATTGCGCCATCGCTCATCGGCGTGGGCATGTTCGGTTTCACGCTGAGCTGGGACGAGATTGCGCGCACCTCGCAGGCCATCGGCGACGTCAACACGCTGCCGCTCGAGCTGCAAGGCTTGACCACCACCGTCACGACGCCGTCCATCTACGCGCTGGGCACGCTCACCACCGTGGTGTCGTTCGTGGTGATGGGGCTGACGATGCTGGCCATTGTTCGACTGCGCCGCCGCCAGCGCGCCGGGCGTGTCGACTGAACGCGTGCCAATGACCATCGCTACCGAATCCTCCCGCCCGCGCCGGCTGCTGTTGATCAACCCGAACACCACAAGCGCGCTCACACAGACCATCACACGCTTCGTGCAGGCCGCATTGCCCGGCGATGTTGTTGTGGAATCCGTCACCGCCCGATTTGGCGCGCCGTACATCGCCACCGAAGTCGGCTACGCCGTGGCCGCGCACGCCGCGCTCGACGCATGGACGCGGGCGGAGCAACCAGCCATCGACGCCGCCATCATCGGCTGCTTTGGCGACCCCGGGCTCTTCGCGCTGCGCGAGGTGGCGCCGTGCCCCGTCACCGGCCTGGCGGAAGCCGCGTTGATGGAAGCGGCAACGTACGGCAGTTGCGCGGTCATCACGGGCGGCCACGCGTGGGGGCCGATCCTGGAGCGCTTGCTGCCCACGCTGGAGGGCGGCCACACCGTGCGCGACATCCATACCGTCGAACTCGACGGGGCCGCGCTATACGCCGAGCCGGATGCCGCAGAACAGATCTTGATCGGCGCCTGCACGACCGTCCTGCGGCGCCAGCCCGTGGACGCGATCGTGCTGGGCGGCGCCGGGCTGGCGGGCCTCGCGCAGAAGCTGCAAGCCCACGTTCCCGTACCGCTGATCGACAGCGTGACAGCAGCCGCGCGCCAGGTGTGGCATGCCCAGCGCGGCGGGCATGGCGCGCTGCCGGCGTGGATGGCGCCCGCCACGCACGCTTGAACGGGGTGCGGGCTACATGTTGCGCCGGTACTGCCCGCCTACCTCGAACAGCGCATGCGTGATCTGCCCGAGCGAGCAGACGCGCACCGCATCCATCAGCACGGCAAACACGTTCTGATCGTCAATCACCGCGCGCTGCAGGCGCTGCAGCATGGCGGGCGCTTCCCGGGCATGCCGCGCATGAAACGCTTCCAGGCGCGCGAGTTGGCTCTGCTTCTCTTCCTCGCTGGACCGTGCCAGTTCGATGTGCGGCGGCACCACGCTCTCGGCGTCGGGGTTGCGGAACGTATTCACACCGATGATCGGCAGCGAGCCATCGTGCTTGCGCTGCTCATACAGCATCGACTCTTCCTGGATCTTGCCGCGCTGGTAGCCGGTTTCCATCGCCCCCAGCACACCGCCGCGCTCGGCAATGCGTTCGAACTCCTGCAGCACGGCTTCTTCCACGAGGTCCGTCAGTTCCTCGATGATGAAGCTGCCCTGGTTCGGGTTCTCGCACTTGGCCAAGCCCCACTCGCGGTTGATGATGAGCTGGATGGCCAGCGCGCGCCGCACCGATTCGGCCGTCGGCGTGGTGATCGCCTCGTCGTAGGCATTCGTGTGCAGGCTGTTGCAGTTGTCGTAGATGGCGATCAGCGCCTGCAGCGTCGTGCGGATATCGTTGAAGGCAATCTCCTGCGCGTGCAATGATCGGCCCGACGTCTGCACGTGGTACTTCAGCTTCTGGCTGCGCTCGTTTGCGCCGTACTTGTCTCGCAGCGTCACCGCCCAGATGCGACGCGCGACGCGGCCGAGCACGCTGTATTCCGGGTCCATGCCGTTGGAGAAGAAGAACGACAGGTTCGGCGCAAAGTCATCGATGTGCATGCCGCGCGCGAGATACGCCTCCACATACGTGAAACCGTTGGCCAGCGTGAAGGCGAGTTGCGAGATCGGGTTCGCGCCCGCCTCGGCAATGTGGTAGCCCGAGATCGACACCGAGTAGAAATTGCGCACCTGGTGGTGCACGAAATATTCCTGGATATCGCCCATCACCTTGAGCGAAAACTCCGTCGAGAAGATGCAGGTGTTCTGCCCCTGGTCTTCCTTCAGGATGTCCGCCTGCACCGTGCCGCGCACGTTCTGCAGCACCCACGCGCGGATCTTTGCCTCTTCGTCCTGCGTCGGCTCTCGCCCATTGTCGGCGCGGAATTTGTCGAGATTCTGGTCGATGGCGGTGTTCATGAACATCGCCAGGATCGTCGGCGCGGGCCCGTTGATCGTCATGGACACCGACGTGGCGGGGCTGGTCAGGTCAAAACCGTCGTACAGCACTTCCATGTCGTCGAGCGTGGCGATCGACACACCGGAGTTGCCGACCTTGCCGTAGATGTCTGGGCGCACAGCTGGGTCTTCGCCGTAGAGCGTGACGGAGTCGAACGCGGTGGAGAGCCGCTTGGCCTCCATGCCTTCCGAGACGAGCTTGAAGCGACGGTTGGTGCGGAAGGCATCGCCCTCGCCCGCGAACATGCGCGTCGGGTCTTCGTTCTCGCGCTTGAAGGCGAACACGCCGGCGGTGTACGGAAAGCTGCCCGGCACGTTCTCGCGCATCAGCCAGCGCAGCACTTCACCGTCGTCTTCGTACGGCGGCAGCACGACCTTGCGGATGGTGGTGCCTGAGAGCGTGGTGTGCGTGAGCTGCGTGCGGATTTCCTTGTCGCGAATCTTGACGACGTATTCGTCGCCGGAATACGCGCGGCGCAGGTCCGGCCACATGGCGAGCAGCTTGCGCTCGGCGGCGCCGAGCTGTGCGTCGCGCTCGGCCGCCTGCTTGTCGAGCGCGGACAGCGTCTGCACCGTGGCGCCCGCTTGCTCCAGCATGCGGTGGCTGGCACGCAGTTGCTGGCGCTCGCGTGCGAGGCGGCTTTGCGCGTCGACGCGGCGGTGGTAGCCGCGCACGGTATCGGCCAGCTCCGCCAAATAGCGCACGCGCGCGGGCGGCACGATGGCGTCGTGGCTGGTGGAGCATTTGCCGGCCGGGCGCGGCAGCGTGCGTTCAGCCAGCGCCATGCCGCGCTCGGTCAGTCGATCGGCCAGCGCGTGATACAGCGCCGTCACGCCGTCGTCGTTGAAGTGCGAGGCCTGCGTGCCGAACACCGGCATGTCTTCGGGGCGGGCGTGCCATTGCTCGCGGTTGCGCTGCACCTGCTTGGCGACGTCGCGCCACGCGTCCTGCGCGCCCTTGCGGTCGAACTTGTTGATCGCCACCAGATCGGCAAAGTCGAGCATGTCGATCTTCTCCAGCTGGCTGGCGGCGCCAAATTCGGGCGTCATCACATACAGCGACAGATCGACATGCGGCACGATCGCCGCGTCGCCCTGCCCGATGCCGGAGGTCTCGACGATGACGAGATCGAACCCGCCGGCGCGGCAGGCGGCAATCACGTCGGGCAGCGCGTCGGAAATTTCGCGGCTCGCCTCGCGCGTGGCCAGCGAGCGCACAAAGATGTTCGGATGGTTGATCGCGTTCATGCGAATGCGGTCGCCCAGCAGGGCACCGCCCGACTTGCGCCGCGACGGATCGATCGAGATGACGGCGATGCGCAATGTGTCCTTCTGGTCGAGCCGGAAGCGGCGGATCAGCTCGTCGGTGAGCGACGACTTACCTGCGCCGCCGGTGCCCGTGATGCCGACCACCGGCGTCGGCGTGGCCGCCGCAGCCGCGCGTACGGCGTCGCGCAATGCCGGATCGATGCGGCCCGATTCCAGTGCCGTGATCAGCTGCGCCAGGGCGCGGCGGTCGCCGTTGGCGACGGGCTCCAGCGTGGCGGGCGCATAGACGGAAAGATCGATGTCGCAGCGCTGCACCATGTCGGCAATCATGCCGGCCAGGCCCATGCGCTGGCCGTCTTCGGGGCTGTAGATGCGCGCGACACCGTAGTCCTGCAGTTCACGGATCTCCGCCGGCACGATCACGCCGCCGCCGCCGCCGAACACCTGGATGTGCTCGCCGCCGCGGGCGCGCAGCGCGTCGATCATGTACTTGAAGTATTCGACGTGGCCGCCCTGGTAGCTGGACACCGCAATGCCCTGCACGTCTTCCTGCAACGCCGCGTTGACCACCTCGTCCACCGAGCGGTTGTGCCCGAGGTGGATCACCTCGCAGCCCATCGACTGCAGGATGCGCCGCATGATGTTGATCGACGCGTCATGCCCGTCGAATAACGATGCGGCCGTCACGAAGCGCACCTTGTTGCGCACCGGCGCGGCTGCGCTGGCAGGCGTGGGGTCGGCCGCGCGGGCAGCGGAAAGATCGGTCATGTCTCCACCTTCGATAAGTGGGGTGCCGGCGCTGGATGTGTTGTACGACGCACAAGGCGACGCGTGCCGGTCGGCGGGTCGAACAGACAGTATTTTCGGGGTTGGCGCGGTCGTCAACGGGCCGCACGGGCGAGGACCTTTCGAGCCTTCCGCTCAAATAGGCGCGCCGCCACCCGGGCCGGTTTGCGCAAATCGCGGACGACCGGAACGGTCCGATCTCGGTGCAACACCCAGCTTGCACACAATCGATACAACTCGTTAGAGTCGGTTTTTGGTCGGAAACGGGTCCGGCCATAGGGGGAACGTCCAATGCCAAGCCGCGCAACGACGATGCGCTGGTGTCTGATTGCCTTGCTGGCGTGGTCCGGCCACGCCCTGGCGTGGGACTACACGCCCGGCGCCATCCCCGGGCTGATCAGCGTGCTTGGCTTCCTGACGGTGCAATCGCAGGCGCTCGACCGCGCCATCCAGCGCTTTCCCGATCAGCGTGAAGAGCTGATCCGCGCCCGTACCCAGTTCGACAACACCTTTCCGCAGGCGCTGGCCCGCACACGCCGCCTGATCGCCGGCATTCCGCTCTCCGACGACGAGCGCCAACTGCTGATCGAACGCGCACTCGACGTCCACCAGCCCAGCGTGGGCATTTCCACGCAGACGCCGCAGACCGCTCGCTCGCTGGCCGAACGCGTGGTGGCGCGCGCGCAAGGCAGCCAGGACCGCGCCACGCTGCAAACGCTGCTGGCGGTGGTCTACGACGACCGGCCGGCCGAAGAGCTGAGCAGCCGCTTTACGCAAGCCGTGACGTTGTCTGACTGGCCGAACGCCCGCGGCGCGAGCGTCAACCTGCGGCTGCCGTTCTCGTGGGAACGCGTGCCGCCCACGCCGCCGCGCAAACCCGACCCGGCGCGCGTGGCGATCGGCGCGTGGGCCAACCAGGGCGGCTCGGGGCTCTCGCGCATGGAATTGATCGTGCGCCCTGCGGAAGGCGACCTAGAAGCCGTTCCCGACAACCGCGAACCGCGCTGGATGCGCGATGCCGTCAAGCAAGCAGTGGCGGGGCCCTGCCGGCTACTAGGCTGGGGCACGCAATCCTTCGGCGGGCGCAGCGGCGTGTGGGCCAGCTACATCGGCGAATCGCCCGGGCCGCATCTCCCGCGCGCCACCGGCAGCACGCTGGTCGGCCGCGTCTTCATGGTGCCGACCGACGGCGCACTGCTGATGCTGCACATGCAGTCCCCCGCCACGTCGCCCGAGCAGGCCAGCGCCGTGCGGCTGCGGTACGAGCCGCTGTGGAACGGCGTGGCGACATCGTTCAGCGTGTCAGGCGCCAAGCCGTAACGCCACCCACGCCGTACGCACCACGACGGCGCATCTCGCCCTCCATCCGCACCAATTCAAAGCAAATACGCACCGATTTCGGGCCGCTTTCGGCGAGCAGCGCGAAGGCGATGTCCTTCGCACGGCCCTGGTGCGCCATGTCACGTTTTTGCACACCGTTGGAACAACTTTTGCATCTGTCGGCGCTTTTTGCGTCATTTGTGGGCACACGCTGCACCCGGATGGCGCTGACCCTCAACCCGCACGACAACCGCAATGAACTCCATCAAAACCGGGGGCGACGCGCTCTTCATCCTGCTGGGCGCGATCATGGTGCTGGCCATGCATGCCGGCTTCGCGTTCCTTGAGCTGGGCACCGTCCGCAAGAAGAACCAGGTCAATGCACTCGTCAAGATCCTGGTCGACTTTGCCGTGTCGACCATCGCGTACTTCTTCATCGGCTATTCGATCGCGTACGGGGTCAATTTCTTTACCGGCGCCGATGTGCTCGCCCAGCAGAACGGCTACGAGCTGGTGAAATTCTTCTTCCTGCTGACCTTCGCGGCCGCCATCCCGGCCATCATCTCCGGCGGCATTGCAGAGCGTTCGCGTTTCGAGCCGCAACTAGCGGCGACCTTCGTGCTGGTGGGCTTTGTCTACCCGTTCTTCGAGGGCATCGCCTGGAACCAGCGCTTCGGCATCCAGCACTGGCTGCAGAGCGTGACAGGCGCGGAGTTCCACGACTTTGCCGGCTCGGTGGTCGTGCACGCGGTGGGCGGCTGGATCGCGCTGCCTGCGGTGCTGCTGCTGGGCGCGCGCCACGGCCGCTACAAGGACGACGGCCGCATCGCCGCGCATCCGCCGTCGAACATCCCGTTCCTGGCGGCCGGCGCCTGGGTGCTGGCGGTCGGCTGGTTCGGCTTCAACGTGATGAGCGCGCAGACGCTCGACAAGATGAGCGGCCTGGTCGCCATCAACTCGCTGATGGCGATGGTGGGCGGCACGCTCACCGCGTGGTGGATGGGCAAGAACGATCCGGGCTTTTCGTACAACGGGCCGCTGGCCGGCCTGGTGGCCGTGTGCGCCGGTTCCGACGTGATGCACCCGCTGGGCGCACTGGCCGTCGGCGGCATTGCAGGCGTGCTGTTTGTGTGGATGTTTACGCGCGTGCAGAACGTCTGGCGCATCGACGACGTGCTCGGCGTGTGGCCGCTGCACGGCCTGTGCGGCGCGTGGGGCGGCATCGCGGCCGGCATCTTCGGTTTGAAGGCGCTCGGCGGCCTGGGCGGCGTGTCGTTCTGGGCGCAGGTGGCGGGCACGGCCGGAGGCATCGCGATTGCGCTCATCGGCGGCACGGTGGTGTACGGCACGCTGCGCAAGCTCGTCGGGCTGCGGCTGGACCGCGAGGCCGAATTCATGGGCGCCGACCTGGCCATCCACCGCGTCTCGTCCACGCCGGAATCGGAAACGCACTGGTAAGCAGGCGCCGGCAGTCAGGGGAAGGCGCGCGCGGCGCTTGCTACAGTGAAAGCGTCTTCCCTCGCCAACTGCAGGAGTGCCGCATGCCCGATATCGATCCGAATCACCCGATCACCGTCGAGTCGAACCCGCGCCGCGTCACGGTGACGCTCAACGGCTTCACCATCGCCAGCACGCACTTGGCGCGCACGCTGCGCGAGGCGTCGTACCCGCCGGTGCAGTACATCCCGCGCGACGATGTGCAGATGAACCTGCTCGAGCGCACGCAGCATCACACCCATTGCCCGTACAAGGGCGATGCGTCGTACTACACGATCGTGGCCGGCGATGTGCGCGCCGACAACGCCGTCTGGACGTACGAACAGCCCAAGCCCGTCGCGCGCGAAGTGGCCGGCTATCTGGCGTTCTATCCGAACAAGGTGACGATCCAGGAGGAATGAGGGCGCAGCTGACATGCCGTCGTCATGCTGCTGTCATGCAAGCAGCGCACGATGCGCGTGTTCCTCTTCTCACGGAGCCTCTTTCCGTGAAAGTTCCGAGACCCGGCGCAGACGATCTGTGGCCGGGTATTTTTTTGGGCGGATGCCGGTGCTATTCTCGGCGGCACCATGCTGGACTTCCGCACTTACGGCCTCGCCGCGCCCCCGCACTCGCACGACTTCATGCAGGTCGTGATGCCCGCACGCGGCATCCTCGAGATGGACGTCGACGGCCGCGGCGGCCGTGTCGACACGCACCACGCCGCGCTCATCCCGGCGGGCGCCACGCATGCGTTTGAAGCCACCGGCGCCAACCGCTTCATCGTCTTCGACATCCCCGGCCAAACCGTGGACGCGCCCAGCCTGGGCGGCCTGGCCGACCGCGTGTTCTTTCCGCTCACGCCCGGCCTGCGCGCCCTGACGACCTGGCTGCAGGATGCGCCCATCGTGGACACGGTGCTGGCCACTGCGTGGTCGTCACTCGCGCTGGCAACACTGGCCGCGCATCCGGCCAATCAATCCACGCAGATCCGCGCACGCCCCGATGCGCGTGCGGAGCGCGCCTGGCACGCCATCGAGCACCGCTACGCGGAGCCGCTCACCGTCGATGCGCTAGCCGCAGAAGCGGGCGTCAGCGCGCGTCGCCTCGCCACGCTGTTCCGTGCCGCCTACGGCACCACGTTGCATGCGCGTCTGGCCCAGGTGCGGCTGCGGCATGCATTGACGCTGCTGGAAACCACCGCCCTGCCCATCGCCGAAGTTGCCGCACGCACCGGCTACTACGACCAAAGCGCCCTCACGCGCCACCTCAAGGCCGCGCACGGCATCACGCCCGCCGCGGTGCGCCGCTAACCCGGGCCCTTTCCGTTTTTGCCAAAGCGCAGCCGTCTTCGCCAAGACGCGCGGCACGCGCACGCGCAGAGTGCCGGTTCGATTGATCTTTTTCGGACAGGCGCTCCATGGCTGTTGGCGACACCTCCACTGCAACGCAGCTGCATCACGGTCAACACGACGCGCGGCGCGACCACCTCATGGGCATCGGCTACGGCGTCGCGGCCGGCGCGCTGTGGGGCGTCATCTTCGTCGCGCCGAAAATGCTGCCGCAGTTTTCGCCGCTGGCGCTGTCGGCCGCGCGGTACGTGCTGTACGGCGTGCTCTCGCTCGCGCTGGCGCTGCCGGTGTGGCGCACGCTGTGGCGCAAGACGACCCGGCGCGACTGGGCGGCGCTGCTGCTGCTATCGCTGCCGGGCAACATCCTGTACTACCTGTGCGTGGCAGGTGGCGTACAGCGCGCGGGCGTGGCGCCGGTGTCGCTCATCGTCGGGCTGCTGCCCGTGACGGTCACACTGGCCGGCGCGGCCGAACGCGGCAGCCTGCCGTTGCGTCAGCTGGCCCTGCCGTTGCTGATGGCCGTGGCCGGCGTGGTGTGCATTTACCTCGATGCGCCCGACGTGCATTCGGATGCCGGCGGCAGAACCTATTTCATCGGGCTGTTAATGGCAGCGGGCGCGCTGGCGTGCTGGACCGTGTATGCGGTGTGCAATGCGCGGTACCTGCGTGCGCGGCCGCAGTTCACGAGCCGGGAGTGGTCGCTGTTGACGGGCGTCGCGACCGGGGTGCTGTCACTGGCGCTGGCCGTGCCGGCGTTCTTGCTGCCCGGCATGGCAACGGCGTCTGCGCAGCCCTCATCGGCATGGGCGATGTTCTGGCTGGTGAATATGGGCGTGGCGCTGGGGGCGTCTGTGCTCGGGAACAGCCTGTGGAATGCGGCCAGCCGCAAGTTGCCGTTGACGCTGTCGGGGCAGTTGATCGTGTTTGAGACGGTGTTTGCGTTGGTGTATGGGTTCGTTTATGAGGGGCGGTTGCCGCATGGGTTGGAGGTGGCGGCGGGGGTTTTGTTGGTGAGTGGGGTGGGGTTGGCGGCGCGGAGGCATGGGTAGGTTTTTTTGGGGTTGTTTTTTGCCTTGGTGGTGCATCCCTTGTTTCATCCCCTGCCGGGGCTGACTCACTTTCTTTGGTCTTGCCCAAAGAAAGTAAGCAAA
The DNA here is from genome assembly GCF_958439105.1 of Ralstonia flatus. NCBI lineage: Bacteria > Pseudomonadati > Pseudomonadota > Betaproteobacteria > Burkholderiales > Burkholderiaceae > Ralstonia > Ralstonia flatus. The sequence goes on from NZ_CAUDLI010000014.1 coordinate 54,931, forward strand.
GAAATGCGCGCCCGAGATGGCGACCCATCCCTTGAATTTGCGTAACCGGGCGGAGGTGGGGAAAACTCGCTTCGCTCAGACAGTTCCCCACCTTTTTTCCGCCCGCTTACGAAAATTCAAGGCGCCATCAAGGGCAGGAAAGTCAAAGGCCAAACCCTCTATGCGCAGGCCCAAACGACAAGGCCAACCGCGCGATGGGTTGGCCTTTCTCTTTTGACGTTGAGCCCTTGATGGCGCCTTGGATTTTTGTTGCGGGGAGGAAAAAGAGGGGAGGCTGTCTGAGCGCAGCGAGTTTGCCTCCCCTCCCTCCCCGCGACACAAATCCAAGGGGAAGTCGCCATCTCGGGCGCGCCTTTCTTTTGCTTACTTTTCTTTGGCAAGACAAAGAAAAGTGAGTCGTGCCCGGCAGGGTACGAAAGGAAGGCGGACCACCAACCCAAAAACCAAAAACAAAAAAACCCCACCCCATTTGACGCCCCATTTTTTTCATGGATAACTGTCTCCCCTCACCCCAACAACACAGCGAGCCACCCCATGACCCTCCAAACCTGGCTGGCCTTCATCGGCGCCAGCATCATCATCCTGCTCATCCCCGGCCCGACCATCCTTTTGGTGATTGGTGATTCGCTGGCCAACCGTGGCCGCTCGGCGTGGAGCACCGTTGCCGGCGTGGCGGCAGGCGACACCACCGCCATGGCCGTGTCCCTTGCCGGTGCGGGCGCCCTGCTGGCCGCATCGGCCGCAGCCTTCACGGCGCTCAAGCTCATCGGCGGGTCGTACCTCGTCTATCTGGGCATCAAATCCATCATCAGCGCCCGCCGCCTGCGCGACGATGCGCCCCAGGCCAGCATCCCGGTGCAGCAGAAGTCGGCCGGCCGCCGCTTCCTGTCCGCCTGGACGGTCACCGCGCTGAACCCCAAGAGCATCGTCTTTTTCGTCGCGTTCGTGCCGCAGTTCATGTCGGCCGAGCAGACCTTCCTGTCGCAGAGCGTGATCCTGCTGCCGACCTTCGTCATCCTGGCCGCCGCCAACGCGTCGATGTACGCGCTGGCCGCCAAGCTGCTCGCCAAGCGGCTGACCAGCGTGGCCGCGCAGCGCCGCTTCGGCTACACGGGCGGTGCGGTGATGGTGGGCGCAGGCACGCTCACGCTCGGCATGCAGTCGGCCTGATCGCCGTTCACAAGGCCGCACCGAGGACACCCGATGCCCCGCAGTTACCTCCGCCCCTCGCCCGAAGGGGCCCACGGCCACCACCGCGTCACCAACATCGAGCTGTTCTTCGATCTGGTGTTCGTGTTTGCGGTGACGCAGCTCTCGCACCTGCTGATCGGCAACTTCACGCTCCAAGGCGGCGCGCAGGCGCTGCTGCTGATGCTGGCGGTGTGGTGGGTGTGGATCTTCACGTCGTGGGTGACGAACTGGCTCGACCCGGACAAGCTCGCCATCCGCATGCTGATGCTCGTGCTGATGACGGGCGGGCTGCTGCTCTCGGCATCGCTGCCGCAGGCGTTCGGCTCGCGCGGGCTGGCGTTTGCGCTCGCCTATGTGTTCATGCAGTTCGGGCGCACGGTGTTCTTCCTGTGGGCCGTGCGCGGCGAGGCGCTGCCCATGCGGCGCAACTTCCAGCGCATCGCCACGTGGCTCGGCATCTCTGCGGTGCTGTGGCTGGCGGGCGGGCTGTCGGACGGTTCCGTGCGCTGGGCCTGCTGGATCGTCGCGCTGGCCATCGAATGGGTCGGGCCGTCGATGGGCTTCTACACGCCGGGCCTCGGCCGCTCCACCACCAATGACTGGAACGTGGAAGGCGGCCACATGGCCGAGCGCTGCTCGCTGTTCATCATCATCGCGCTGGGCGAATCGGTGCTGGTCACGGGCTCCACGTTTGCCGGGCTCGACTGGACCGCAGAAAACATCGCGGCGATGGCGCTGTCGTTCATCGGCAGCCTGGCGATGTGGTGGCTGTACTTCGACACGATTGCCGAGCGCGGCGCGCACACCATGTCGCATTCGGCCGATCCTGGCCGGCTTGCACGGCTGGCCTACACCTACATCCACGTGGTGCTGGTGGCCGGCATCATCGTCGGGGCGGTGGCCGATGAGTTCGTGCTGGCGCATCCAGTGGGCCATGCCCATGAAGGGACGACGCTGGCGGTGCTGGGCAGCGCGGCGCTGTACCTGCTGGGCAACCTGCTGTTCAAGTGGGCGATCTTCGGCCGGCTGCGCCCGGCGCATGTGGTTGGCCTGGTGGTGCTGGGCGGCGCCTGGATGGTGGCGGGCGAACTGCCAGCGCTGGCAATATCCGCGCTGGCGACGGGTGTGCTGTGCGGCACAGCCGCCTGGGAATGGTACGCACGCTCCTGCGAAACAGTGGCCCCCGAAGAGGCGCACAACCCGTAAGTGGTCACCTGAAAATTCCAGTTTCTGGACATTACAAAAGGCCACTCGCGCACCTACTCTGTCCACCAACATGACAGAACACGAGGGCCCCGCCATGATCGACCTCTACTACTGCGCCACGCCCAACGGCCTGAAGATGGCGCTGTTCTTTGCCGAAACCGGCTTGCCGCACCGCGTCATCCCCGTCGATATCAGCCGGGGTGACCAGTTCAAGCCCGAGTTCCTGGCCATCTCGCCCAACAACAAGATCCCGGCCATGGTCGATCACGACCCGGCCGAGGGGGCCGAGCCCGTGGTGCTGTTCGAATCGGGCGCCATGCTGCTTTACCTGGCCGAGAAGACCGGCCAGCTGATGCCCGCCGACCTGCACGGCCGCATGGAAGTGCTCAAGTGGCTGTTCTGGCAGGTGGGCGGCCTCGGCCCGATGGCCGGGCAGATCGGCCACTTCAACGTGTACGCCCCCGAGCGCGTGCCCTACGCCATCGACCGCTACACCAAAGAGACCAACCGCCTGTACGGGGTGCTCGACCGCCGCCTGGCCGATCGCCCATACATTGCCGACAACGACTACACCATCGCCGACATCGCGGCCTATCCGTGGATCGTCCCGCACGCCGGGCATGGTCAGGACCTGAACGACTTCCCGCACCTGCAGCGCTGGTTCGAAGCCGTTGGCGCACGGCCGGCCACGCAGCGCGCCTATGCCGGGGTGGAACGCGCCTACTCGCGCCGCCGCGAAGACATCTCCGACGACGAGCGCAGCGTGCTGTTCGGTCAGACCGCCAGCACCGCCGCGCGCTGATTCTCGCGGAGCCTCCGCTCCGCCCTCTCTCCGTTTTCTTCTTCGTTTTCCTCTTCTGACAGGAGCCGACCATGCCGGCATCGCTGTGGTGGTTGTGCCTGGGCGCGTTCGCCATCGGCACTGAAGGTTTCATGATCGCCGGCCTGCTACCGGTGCTGGCCGCAGACCTGGGCGTGAGCGTGCCGGCGGCCGGGCAGCTCGTTACCGTGTTTGCCGTCACGTATGCCGTCGGCTCGCCGGTGATGGCGACGCTGCTCGGCAATGTCGACCGCCGACGCGTGCTGATCGGCGCGCTGGCCATCTTTGCGGCAGGCAACCTGCTGGCGGCCACCGCGCACGGCTTTGGGCAGTTGATGGCGGCGCGCGTGCTGCTGGCGCTGGCGGCCGGCGTGTTTCTGCCGACGGCCAATGCGGTGGCGACCTCGCTGGTGCCGGCTTCGCGCAGCGGCTCGGCGCTCGCCATCATCACGGGCGGCGGCACGGTGGCAGTGGCGCTCGGCGTGCCGCTGGGCGCGTGGATTGCGGCGCAGGGCGACTGGCGCTCGACGTTCATCGCATGCGGTGTGCTGTCGGCGCTGGCCACGGCGGGCCTGGCCTTCGGCCTGCCGCGTGCGCTGCCGCACAGCGTGACCACGCTGGCGCAGCGCCTCTCCGTGGCGCGCCGGCCCGGCATGCTGGGCGCGCTGGCGGTGTCCACGCTGTGGGCCGCAGGCGGCTTTACGTTCTACACCTACGTCGCCCCGTTCTTTGTGCAGGGGCTGGGGTTCGCGCCGCAGCACGTGGGCATCGTGCTGTTCCTGGTCGGCAGCTTTGCGGCGCTCGGCACGGGCCTGGGCGGCCACATGACCGACCGCGCCGGTGTGGCACGCGTGCTGGCGGTCAGCAGCGCGGGCATCGTGCTGGCGTTCTCCGTGCTGTCGCTGTCGGCGCAGGTGCTGCACGGCACGGTGGCCGGCGCGGTCGCCATCGGCGCGGTCGTGCTGTGGGGCATGGCCGGCTGGGGCTTCGGCCCGGCGCAGGCGACGCGCTTGATCCGCCTCGCGCCCGATGTGTCACCGATCACGCTGTCGCTGCATGCATCTGCGGTGTATGTGGGGATTGCGCTGGGGTCGAGCGTTGGCGCCCTGGCCCTGGCGCACGGCGGGCCGGGCATGCTGGGGTGGGCAGCCGCCGCGTGCCACGTGGTGGCGGTGGTGTTGTGGCGCAGGGGCGGCCGACATGAGGCGGCGCTGGCCGATGAACCTGCAGCCACGTCGGTCGCACACTGAACGCCGGAGCGCGGAAGGCGACGCGCCGGGTCCGGAGCCCGACGCACGGACGTCAAACCCTCGCGCTCCGAGCTTGGACTGCGGCGATCGAGCCTCAAACCCTCGCGCTCCGAGCTTGGACTGCGGCGATCGAGCCTCAAACCCTCGCGTTCCGAGCTTGGACTGCGGCGCTCGACCCTCAAACCCTCGTGCGCCACGCTTCAAGGTCGACATTTTCGACCTCAAACAGTCACGCTCCGGGCTTTGAGGTCGACGCTTGAGCCTCAGAGGCTCGGCGTCCGGCCTCCGACCCCTCGCGCTCGGCCCTCTGAGCCCGATTTTTTCGACCTCGAACGGTCATGTTCCGGGCGTTGAGCCTGGTGGACGAGCCTCGGACACTCACGCTCGACTGCCGGAGCCCCGCAATCGGGCCTCAGAGCCTCACGTGCCGCACTCAGACTGCCGCGGTGGGCGTGTCCCGCTCGCCGGTCGAGCGCCGCGCGCCTCGCCGATCCAGGTACGGCAGCGCAAACATGTAGAGCCCCGTGAACAGCAGCAGCGCCAGCGGCAGCAGCGGCGCGTAGGTGATCCACGCCGGCGGCTGCGCACCCTTGCCCAGCCCCAGGGCGACAAAGTTGGCGATGACCGTGAGCGTGAATGCCATCGACACCCAGCGGTGAAACTGGCGGATTGCGTGGCGGGCGCTCACTGGGCACCTCCGGCGGCCTGGATCATCTTCCAGCCGTTGCCGGCCGGGTCACGAAAGCCGGCGTCGACGCTGCCGAAGCGGTCGATCGGCTCCTGCGTGAACTCCACGCCGCGCTCGCGCAGTTGCGCATAGGCGGCGCGGCAATCGGCGACGGTCAGCACCAGCGGCGGCATCGCGCCCTTGGCCACCATGGCGCGCAAGGTCTGCGCGGTGGCTTCGTCGTGAATGGGCGGGCCCGGCTGGAACAGGCCGAGCTGAAACGACGGCTGCTCTGGATGCTGCACCGTCAGCCACCGATACGGGCCGTTGCGCACGTCGGTATGCACGCGAAACCCGAGCTTGTCGACATAGAACGCCAGCGCCGCGTCCTGATCATCCACATACAGCCCGACGACATTGATCCCTTGGCTCATCACCGCTCCTTGTTGTGGGTGGGTGACGGATTTGTACCCTCTGCCAACTGGCGGCGCTTCTCCGAAACTGCTGTGACGAGGTCGGGCCGCTGCGCAGCCTTCAGCACACAGGCGGGCACGCGGTCGAGTTGTTGCAGCGGTGCGGTGGCCTGTGCGTGACGGCGAAGCGCGCTCGGGCTCTGCCCGGTGATGTCGCGAAAGATGCGGCCGAAGGTGCCGAGGCTTTCCCAGCCCGTGGCATACGCGATTTCGATGATGGGCAGGTCGGTGTCGCGCAGCAGGGTGGTGGCCTGCTCGATGCGGCGCGTGAGCAGGTAGCGGTGCGGCGGAATGCCGAAGGCCTGCTTGAACGAACGCGCGAAATGCGCCGCCGACACGCCGCTCACCTCGGCCAGCCGCTTGACGGGCCATGCCTCGTGCGAGGCGGCGTCCATGCGGTCTTTGGCGCGCAGCAGGCGGCGCAGCAGCGCGGGGTCTTGCTGCGCGTCGGTGTGTGCCTGTGCCACCGCAGCCTGCCCTGGCGAGGTCAGCCCAGCTTGAACTCGCCGATGGCATGCGCGAGCTTGCGCACACCCTCTTCCACCTGCGCCAGCGACGAGGTGGCGTACGACAGACGCAGCGTCGAGCGATCCGGGTCGACCGGGTAGAACGCCGCGCCCGGCACGAACGCCACACCGCGCTCGATGGCCACCTTGGCCACGTCGCCGGCATTGCGGCCCGGCAAGGTGCACCACAGGAACATGCCGCCGCGCGGGCGGTTGAAGGTCAGTTCGGTGTCGGGCAGCAGGGCACGCAGGCCGTTGGCCATGGCGTGGGCGCGTTCGGCATAGGCCCCACGCGTGCGCGGCAGCACCGTGTCCAGGCGATTGCTGCGCAGGTACGCGGCGGCCGTGGCCTGCGCAAACGTGGAGGTGTGCGCATCGGCAAACTGCTTGACCATCACCGCGTTGCCCAGCACCGGCTGCGAGGCGATCATCCAGCCCACGCGCAGCCCAGGCGCCACCACCTTCGACAAGCTGCCGAGGTAGATCACGCGCCCCTGCGCGCCGTCGGTCTGCTGCGACAGCGCGTACAGGGACGGCGGCGGGGGCGCGTCGAAATACAGATCGCCGTACGGGTCGTCTTCCACGATCAGCAGGTTGTGGCGCACGGCCACGTCCAGCAGGCGCTTGCGACGCTCCAGGCTCATCAGCGCGCCGCTCGGGTTGCCGAAGTTGGGAATCACGTAGAGGAATTTGGGGCGCGCGGTCGAAAGCACCTTTTCCAGCGCGTCGACATCCAGGCCGTCGCCATCGGTCGGCACGCCGGCCACCTTGGCGCCGTACAGCTTGAACGCCTGAATGGCGGCGAGGAAGGTGGGCGCCTCGGTCAGCACCGTGTCGCCCTCGCCGATCAGCACCTTGCCCAGCAGATCCAGCCCTTGCTGCGAACCGGTGGTGACGAGGATGTCGGTGTTGGCGACGTTGGCGCCGCGCGACTTCATCAGCGTGACGATGGCCTCACGCAGCGGCTCGAAGCCCTCGGTGGCGCCGTATTGCAGCGCGCGGGCGGCGTCGGTGGCGAGTGCGCTGTCGGCGGCGGCCTTCAGGCCTTCCACGTCAAACAAGGCGGCGTCCGGAAAACCGCCGGCAAACGAGATCAGGCCCGGCTTGCCGAGCACCTTGAACAACTCACGGATGGCGGAGGTTTCAACGTTTTGCAGGCGGGGTGCCAGCAGCGATTGCAGGAATTCCATGGCGTGCGTGTCTCTGTAGTTCGAGTGCCCGCCACTTTACGTGATGTGCGCCGCGTGCGCATGCCAACCGGGCATCACAGCCGTGACTAAAATGCCGGCACCGCATAGGCGAAAAGGAGCCCCGCATGGCTGTCCGACGCATCGTCCCGAACCTGCATGCTGCCGATCCGGCACGTGCCCGCGCGTTCTATGCCGAACTGCTCGACCTGGAAGCGGTGATGGACCACGGCTGGATCATCACCTTTGCCGATACGGCCCACACGATGACGCCGCAAATCAGCATTGCCAGCGAAGGTGGAAACGGTACGCCGGTGCCGGCGCTGTCGGTAGAAGTGGACGATGTGGATGCGGTGCATGCGCGGGCCGTCTCGCTGGGCCTGGAAATCGTTTACCCGCTGGTCGATGAGCCGTGGGGCGTCCGCCGCTTTTACGTGCGCGATCCGTTCGGCAACGTGGTCAACATCCTGGCGCACCGCTAACCACGCTTCAAAAAAGAAAACGCCCGCATGCCAAAGGCGATGCGGGCGCGGCAGTGCCGGCTAGCGGCTACCGGTGATTGCCGTTGTGGGTGCGCTTGTCCTGGTGTGCGTTGCCGTTCTTGTCCTTCTCGACAACGCGCGTGATGCCACCCGTGGCGGGCGGGTCACTGGCGGGGAAGGTGTCTTCCACCGCCTTTTCCACCAGCTCCTCACGCTTTTCTGCGTGCGGATGCTTCTCTTTCTTGCCTTTCTCCATGGCGCCCTCCTGTTTCAAGCGTGGTTGACGACACGCAAGCGAACCGCGTGCCTGGGCGCACTCAATACTCTTCCCAGTACGGACGCGAGCCGTAGTACTCATGCACGGACTGCGCCCAGGTCGGGTCAGCCATCGTGGGCCAGCTGTCCTTGTCGAAACCCGGAGCCGCTTCAAGGCGATCCTTGTTAGCGTCGAGCACGAAGCACTTGCGGTCGACGTCGAGCGACATGGCGCTCCACGGCACGGCAAACAGCTTGTCGCCGATGCCCAGGAAGCCGCCCACCGACATCACCGCATAGGCGATCCGGCCGCGCTGCACGTCGAGCATGATGTCGGTGATCTTGCCGAGGTCCTCTCCAGCGAGGTTGACGACGCGATCGCCCTCCAGCGTATCTGCGGCCATCAGCTCCGGGCCCGGACCCGCCGAATCGGACTCGGCACGCCCGATGATGCGCATGCGTACGCCAGCGGTGGTTCCCACACCGGTGGCCGTACCGGTGCCCAGCGTGGTGCCCGTTGTCGTGGTTTGCATAGCAGTTACCTCCCATCAATCAGTTGACGTTCAGGATGATGTGCGGCGGCCACGCATCTGCGCGGCGTCTGTCGCACGTAACCACCTGTGCCAGCACGAAGCTTGCCTGCGGCACATCGCCCGCAACGGCTCGCGTGCGGCATGCCGCTTGCTCGACGGTTTGGCGGACTCAAACAACAACCCCTTACCGGAGAGCCCCATGAACAAAGCTGAAATCCCTGTGGCGCAACGCGCCGTGCTGTCGATGCTGCTGGACGATCACCGCGAGGTGAAAAAACTGTTCAAGGCGTTCCAGCAGGAAAAAGACAAAACCGCCGGCGAGCAAATCGTGCGCGAAGCGTGTGAAAAGTTGACCGTCCATACGCAACTTGAGGAAGAGGTGTTCTACCCGTTCGTGCGCGACAACGGCGGCGAAGCCTTCAAGGACCTCGTCGACGAAGCCGTGGTGGAGCACGCCACCGCGAAGGACCTGATCAAGCAGCTGAGCGGCATGCAGGCCGGCGACGATCTGTTCGCGGCCAAGTTCACCGTGCTGGCCGAGTACGTCTCGCACCACGTGGAAGAGGAAGAGACCGAACTCTTCCCCAAGCTCATCCGCCAGCACGTGGACCTCGCCCCGCTGCAGGAACCCATGACCGCGCGCAAGGAAGCATTGCTCGCCGAGACCGCCAGCTGACGCCCCATCACCCGATACCGGACCGACACCATGCGAGCCACCGTCTCCGATTTCCTCGTCGCGCGCCTGTATGACTGGGGTGTGCGGCGCATCTTTGGCTACCCCGGCGACGGCATCAACGGCATGTTCGGGGCCCTGCAGCGCGCGGGCGGCAAGATCGAGTTCGTGCAGGTGCGGCATGAAGAGATGGCCGCCTTCATGGCCTCGGCGCACGCCAAGTTCACGGGCGAGCTGGGCGTGTGCATGGCAACGTCCGGGCCGGGTGCCACGCACCTCATCACGGGGCTGTACGACGCGCGGCTCGACCACATGCCGGTGCTGGCGATTACCGGCCAGCAGGCCCGCACGGCGGTCGGCGGGCATTACCAGCAGGAGGTGGATCTCGCGGCGATGTTCCGCGACGTGGCCGGCGCGTTTGTCCACCAGGCCAGCATGCCGGCGCAGGTGCGGCATCTGCTGGATCGCGCCGTGCGCATCGCCATCGGGCAGCGCCGGGTGACGGCGCTCGTGCTGCCCAACGATTTGCAGGAAATGCCCTACACCGAGCCGCCGCGCGCGCATGGCACGGTGCACTCGGGCGTGGGCTACAGCGCGCCGAGCGTGATCCCGCAAGCGGCCGATCTGGAACGCGCGGCGGACATCCTCAACAGCGGCCGCCGGGTGGCGATGCTTGTCGGCGCGGGCGCACTCGGGGCCAGCGCAGAAGTGGCGGCCGTGGCGGAAACGCTGGGCGCGGGCGTGGCCAAGGCGCTGCTCGGCAAGGCCGTCCTGCCCGACGAGTTGCCCTATGTGACAGGCGCCATCGGCCTGCTGGGCACCGAGCCGAGTTGGGAGCTGATGAGCCACTGCGACACGCTGCTGATGGTGGGCTCCGGCTTCCCCTATGCGGAATTCCTGCCCAAGGAAGGCCAGGCGCGCGGTGTGCAGATCGACCTCGACCCCGGCATGCTCGGGCTGCGCTATCCGATGGAGGTCAACCTCGTGGGCGACAGTGCGCAGACGCTGCGTGCGCTGCTGCCGCTGCTGCAGCGCAAGACCGATCGCTACTGGCCGGACCGCATTGCCCGTTGGAATGAAAGCTGGTGGAAGACGCTGGAAGACCGTGCGCTGCAGCCGGCCTACCCCGTCAACCCGCAGCGCGTGTTCTGGGAGTTGTCACCGAAGCTGCCGAGCAACGTGATCGTCACCAGCGATTCCGGCACCTGCGCCAACTGGTACGCGCGCGATCTCAAGTTCAAGCCCGGCATGATGGGCTCGCTCTCGGGCGGCTTGGCATCGATGGGGGCGGCGGTGCCCTACGCGATTGCCGCCAAGTTCGCGCATCCCGATCGCCCTGTCATCGCACTCGTGGGCGACGGCGCCATGCAGATGAACAACATGGCCGAACTCATCACCGTGTCGAAATACTGGAAGCGGTGGAAGTCTCCCAAGTGGATCTGCATGGTGCTCAACAATCAGGATCTGAACGAAGTCACCTGGGAGCAGCGCGTGATGGAAGGCGACCCGAAGTTCCCGGCGTCACAGGACATCCCTGACGTGCCGTATCACCGCTTTGCCGAGTTGATCGGCCTGAAGGGCATCTACGTCGACAACCCCGACCAGTTGGCCGGCGCGTGGGATGAAGCGCTCGACGCCGACCGCCCCGTGGTGCTGGAGGTGAAGACGGACCCCGATGTACCGCCGCTGCCGCCGCACGTCACGTTGCAGCAGGCCCGCAACTTTGCGACGGCCTTGGCGTACGGCGACCCGGACGCGAGCGGCGTGCTGCGCGGGACAGCGCGACAGGTGCTGTCGGCGCTGTTCCCGGTGCACAAGGACAAGGAGTGACACGGAAGTGGCGTCGGTGCAGTCAGGCCACTTCGACGTGGACGGCGCCGGATTCCAGCGGGCGCACCGCCACCGCCACCGGCAGGAACTTCTCGATCACGCCGATGTTGGTCAGCAGGTGCGATGACGCGGTGACCACCGTGAAAGCACCGGCGCCTGCGAGCGCCATCGGCAGCACAAGCTGATCCGCCAGGTATTCGTCCACGGCTGCGGTGCTGTGCAGGTAGCGCTGCGCGGCAGCGGCGACTTCCTTGCCGATCGTCTCCGCCGTCACGCCACGCTCGCCGAAGCCCGTGAAGACTTCGGTCACGTGCTCATGCTCGATGTCGAGCACGAGCGCATTGCCGGGGCCTTCCGCGTTGCCGAGGTCCCGGACCGTGCACTCGACGCCCGGCACGAGACGCGTCAACGTGTCCAGCTCGCGCCGCGCCACGCTGCCGCGCACGCCGGCAACGATGCCTTCGGCACGAAGCGCCCGTTGCGCACCGCGCTCCGTCAGGTGTAGCGGCGTCAACACACCCGTGCACGGCGTTACCGTCGCGACCACCTCGCCGCCGCCTGCGGGATAGAAGCCGTGGCGCTTGAGCGCGAGCGTCTGCGTCACGCCCATGCGCGCCACCAGCGGCAGCCATGCCCGGATGAGGAAATCGACCGGCGGTGCGGCGCGGTTGTGCGTGCCGCCGCTGACTGACACGGTGTTCGGCGCGTCGGCAAACCAAAGCGCTGGGAGGATCGTCTGCAGCACCAGCGTGCAACTGCCGGCGGTGCCAATGGCGAAGCGGTAATCGCCGCCACGGATGGCACCCGGCGCAAACCGCAGCGTCTGCGAGCCTGCTTCTGCGCCCTCTACCGTCGCACCGCTGATCTGCACGGCAGCCTGCACCGCCGTCAGATGCTGGCGCAGCAAGCCCGGCTTCGAACGCTTGGCGCGGATGTTCTCGATCCGGAATGGCGTGCCGGTCAGCATGGACAGCGTGAGCGCCGTGCGCAGGATCTGCCCGCCCCCTTCACCTTGTGCGCCGTCCAGTTCGATGCAATCGGCCTGCGCGCGTTGTGCGTGCCGAGCGTGTCGTTGCAATAGGGTGTTCATGGTCTGTTCTTCTTGTTCTTTGTTGGTGTGCGCCTCGCCGCCGCATGTGCATCAGGTCGCACGGGCTTCGCGAGCGTGCTCGCCCGTCTCAATCTCAATCGGTGGTGCTTGCTGCCAGCACACACAGCGTGCGGCATCGGGGGTTGAAGACGGTCAGGCACCAGATGCCCCACCATTCCTTTCCCGCATCAAAGTAGTCACTCCACGTGCTGCGCTCGGGCTCGTCGTCCGGGTTACCCACCCAGTCGACGGCTTCCAGATCGTCATCTGGAAGAACGCACAGCGTTGCGAGCCAATCCCGGAAGTCCTTCCGGTCGAGCTTCGTGCCGTAAGGCGGATCGAGGAACGCCCGCTCCAACGGTCCGCCTTCTTCTGCCAGCGCACGGACTTCCAGTGGGTCAAGGCGCCTCGGACAAGCACGGCCCAACTGGACGTCTTGTGCCGGCCACTCGAGCTGCGCGAACAAGCCGGCCAGCGCCTGACGGTGAATCTCAGTGCCGGGTGCGTCCGGCCCTTCCGGCCCTTCAACGCGATACAGCACGAAATCAAAAACGCAGCCGGCATGCCACAAGCGCCGGCGCATCGCCTCCATGTCAGGGCTCTCGACACGCGTCAGCATGGTCGATGCTCTTAACCCTTCACACACACCACCTGGCGCAGCGTGTGGACGATCTCCACCAGATCCGCCTGCGCAGCCATCACGTGGTCGATGTCCTTGTAGGCCATCGGGATCTCGTCGATCACGTCGGCGTCCTTGCGGCACTCCACGTGGGCCGTGGCGCGGATCTGGTCATCAACCGTGAAGCGCTTCTTGGCCTGCGTGCGGCTCATGGTGCGGCCTGCGCCGTGGCTGCACGAACAGAACGCGTCTTCGTTACCGAGCCCGCGCACGATGAAGCTCTTTGCGCCCATCGACCCCGGGATGATCCCAAGCTGCCCCTTCTGCGCCGACACCGCGCCCTTGCGCGTCACCAGCACTTCGCGCCCGAAGTGGGTTTCGCGCTGCACATAGTTGTGGTGACAGTTCACCGCTTCCACGTCGGCTGCAAACGGCTTGGCGATGACCTTGCGCGCGGCCGCAATCACGTTCTGCATCATCGTGGCGCGGTTGCGGCGCGCGTAATCCTGCGCCCAACCGACGGCTTCAACGTAATCGTTGAAGTGCTCGCTGCCTTCTTCGAAGTACGCCAGGTCGCGGTCCGGCAGGTTGGCGATGTGCTGTCGCATATCGGCCTGCGCCAGTTCGATGAACAGGTTGCCGATGGCGTTACCCACGCCGCGCGAACCGGAGTGCAGCATGAACCAGACGCGCTGCTCTTCATCGAGGCAGACCTCGATGAAGTGGTTGCCCGTACCGAGCGTTCCCAGGTGCTTGTAGTTGTTGGTGTTCTTCAACTTCGGGTACTTGTCGGTGATGCGCTTGAAGCCATCGGCCAGTTCACCCCACATGGCATCCACGGTTTCCGGCGGCGTGTTCCAGGCACCCTTGTCGCGCGGGCCCGGCGTACGGCCGTGCGGCACCGCCGCTTCAATGGCGCTGCGCAGGCCGTGCAGGTTGTCCGGCAAATCAGCCGCCGTGAGCGTCGTACGGGCGGCCATCATGCCGCAGCCGATATCCACACCGACGGCCGCCGGGATGATCGCGCCCTGCGTGGGGATCACGCTGCCGATGGTCGAACCCTTACCCAGGTGCACGTCCGGCATCACCGCCAGGTGCTTGAAGATGAACGGCATCTTGGCCGTGTTCATCAACTGCTTGCGGGCGTCGTCTTCTACCGGCACGCCGTTGGTCCACAGCTTGATGTCGGCGCCGTTGTCGACGTGGAGGGTGTTGTAGCTGCTCATGATGCGTTGCTTCCTTTGTTGTTGTCGTTGTTCTTCTTGCTGATCGTGCGGCCGCTGCGTCGCGCCACTCGGCACGGTTTGCAGCGGATGGCGATCGAGTCGATATAGCCCTTGGCGGTTTCATACCACCATTTCTGCTGTGCGGCGGTCCAGACCTCGTGCTTTCCGCAATCGACGCAGGCGTACCACTGATCGACGTAGTAACCGTGTTGTGCGAAGCGGGGCAGACCGGATCCCCAGCTGTTGTGCGGCGCCAGTTGCGACACATCCACCGGCAAGCTACCTCGCGGTGGAGGCGGAGGTGGAAGCGACACCGGCGCGCGTGCCCGCAGGCAGGCAATCTTTGCCTGTTCTCGCCGCTCGTGGCGCCGCGCCATGATGGCGGCGCGCTTCTGTTTACCGCTGATCATGGTGCGCTCCTGCTGAGTTGGACACTTCCCCTAGTGCAATGGGTATGCCAGGTCACTCCCCATGGAACGATCAACTTCGCAACATCTTGATTTTGTTGAATTTTCACGCATCCAACGCAGATGTAGGCACGCGAAACTTCCCGAAATATCGATCTATCGATATATTTGTTTATCTTTTTAGATAAACACGCGGGATGCGCAAAAACGTCGCGATCGGTTTCGTCGGTACCACGCTCGACTACGTGGGCAAGGGCGCGCAGCGCTGGGAACGGTGGCGGCCGACCGTCGGCCTGTGCCAGCAGGACGACCTCGTCATCCACCGCCTGGAGCTGCTGCACGATGCCCGCAGCCGCGGCCTGTTCGAACGGCTGCGCGCGGACATCGCCGCTGTGTCGCCTGAAACCGAAGTGCGCAGCGTCGAAGTCACGCTACGCGACCCGTGGGACTTCGAAGAGGTCTACAGCACGCTGCACGATTTCACCCGCAGCTATGCCTTCGACACCGAGGCAGAGGACTACCTCCTCCACATCACCACGGGCACGCACGTCGCGCAGATCTGCTGGTTCCTGCTGGCCGAGGCGCGCTACCTGCCGGCGCAGCTCATCCAGACGGCGCCGCCGCGCAAGAAGGAACTCGGCAACACGTCCGGCAGCTACAGCGTCATCGACCTGGACCTCTCGCGCTACGACAAGATCGCCACGCGCTTTGCACGCGAGCGCGAAGACACGGTGTCGCTGCTGAAGTCCGGCATTGCCACGCGCAACCCGGCGTTCAACCGGATGATCGAGCAGATCGAGCGCGTGGCTTCGCGTTCCAAGTCGCCGATGCTGCTGTTCGGGCCGACCGGCGCGGGCAAGTCGTTCCTCGCGCGGCGGGTGTACGAGATGAAGAAGGCGCGGCACCAGCTGGCAGGCCGCTTTGTCGAGGTGAACTGCGCCACGCTGCGGGGCGACAGCGCCATGTCGGCGCTCTTCGGCCACGTGAAAGGCGCCTTCACCGGCGCACAGACCGAACGCGCGGGCCTGCTGCGCAGCGCGGATGGCGGCCTGCTGTTTCTCGATGAGATTGGCGAACTGGGCCTGGACGAACAAGCCATGCTGCTCAAGGCCATCGAAGAGAAGCGCTTCCTGCCGTTCGGCAGCGACCGCGAAGTCGAAAGCGATTTCCAGCTCATCGCGGGCACCGTGCGCGACCTGCGGCAGTGGGTGGCCGAGGGGCGCTTTCGCGAAGACTTATACGCGCGGATCAATCTGTGGACCTTCGACCTGCCGGGCCTGGCCGATCGCCCCGAAGATCTGGAACCGAACCTCGATTTCGAACTCGCCCGGTTTGCACGCGAGCACGGTGAGCAAGTGCGCTTCCATACCGAGGCGCGCCGCATCTACCTGAAGTTCGTCACTTCGCCGCAGGCGCGCTGGACGGGCAACTTTCGCGAGCTGTCGGCCAGCGTCACGCGGCTGGCAACGCTGGCCGAGGGCGGACGCATTACCGAAGCCGATGTCGCAGACGAAATCGCCCGTCTGCAACGCACGTGGGCCGAACCGGATCCGGCAGGCAAAGGCGACCGCCTTGCCAACCTGATCGGCGACGCGGCGGCATCGATCGACCTGTTCGACCGCATGCAGCTGGAAAACGTGATTGCCGTGTGCCGCGAATCGGCATCGCTGTCCGACGCCGGGCGCCGGCTCTTCGACGTGTCGCGCACCGAGAAGGCCAAGGTGAATGACGCCGACCGTCTGCGCAAATACCTCGCACGGTTCGGACTGGATTGGGCGACCGTGCGCGCCGGCTAGGCGCTCGGTAAGATGCCGTCCATCCTTCGACGCCTTCGCACTCGACACCACACGCCATGATCCGCCTGGACGACCTCACCATCCTCGTGCTGGCCGTGGATAACGGCAGCCTGTCGGCGGCCGCACGCGTGTTGAACATTGCCCCCGCGGCAGCAAGCGCGGCCATCAAGCGGTTGGAGGCGGAACTCGGCGTGCGGCTGCTGGCGCGCTCCACGCGCAGCCTGGCGCTCACGCAGGAAGGCGAGCGCTACCTGCAACATGCGCGCCGTGCGCTGGCGGATCTGCAGGCCGGGCAGGACGCGCTCGCGCTGGGGCGGCAAGCCATCGGCGGCGATGTGTCGCTGTCGATTCCGTCAGACCTCGGCCGCAACGTGCTCACCGGCTGGCTCGACGACTTCCTCACCGAGCACCCAGCGGTGGCGCTTCAGGTGCGCATCGGCGACCGGCTGGTCGACATGTTCCGGCAGCGCGTCGATGTCGCGGTGCGCTATGGCGAGCCCGAGGACTCGTCCCTCGTGGCGTTGCCGCTGGCGCCGGACAACCGCCGCGTGCTGTGCGCGGCGCCGGCCTACTTTGCGCGCCACGGCGTGCCGAAGACGCCGGACGATCTGCGTCAGCACAATTGCCTGTTGCTGGCCCTGTCCGACACCACGCACGACCAGTGGACCTTTCACGGCGCGAGCGACGACGGTCAGGCGCACGTTGTGCGCGTCACCGGCAACCGCATTGCCGACGACGGCGAACTCGTGCGCCGCTGGGCCGTTGCGGGGCATGGCATCGCTTACAAGTCGCGGCTGGACGTCTTGGCCGATCTGCGCGCCGGCCGGCTGCAAGCCGCACTCACCGACTGGCACGGCGAGGCAGCGCCGCTGCATTTGATCTGCACGCACCGCCTCACGCTGTCGCCCACGCTGATGCGGCTGCGCGACTTCCTGCAAGACCGCATTGCCGGTTATCTGGCGGACGCCTGAGTCAAAACCCTTCCAGCACGATCTTGCCGCGCGCCTGATTGCTTTCGATCAAGGCATGCGCGCGCTTGAGGTTGGCGGCATTGATCGTGCCGAAGTGCTCGTTCATGGTGGAGCGCAACGTGCCTTCGTCGATGAGAGCGGCCACGCGGTTGAGCAGGCGGTGCTGCTCGATCTGGTCGTCCGTGCTGAACATGGAGCGCGTGTACATGAACTCCCAGTGCAGCGACAGGCTCTTCGCCTTGAGCTTGCGCACGTCGAGCTGCGCCGGGTCGTCGATCAAGGCAAGGCGGCCTTGCGGCTTGAGCGCCTCGACGATCTGTTCGAAGTGGTGTTCGGTCTGGTTCAGGCTGGCGATGTAATCCACCGCCGGCACACCAATGCGATGCAGTTCCGCGGCCAGCGGCTGCGCATGGTTGATCACATGGTGGGCGCCCAGCTCCCGCACCCAGGCGGCCGTCTCCGGGCGCGAGGCGGTGCCGATCACGGTCAGGCCCGTCAACCGGCGCGCGAGCTGTACAAGCACCGATCCCACACCGCCTGCCGCACCGACGATCAACAACGTCTTGCCGCTGGGCGCCGCAGATTCCGGCACCTGCAGCCGGTCGAAGAGCAATTCCCAGGCGGTGATGGCGGTGAGCGGCAGCGCCGCTGCCTGCGCAAACCCGAGCGTGGCGGGCATCGCGCCGACCACGCGTTCGTCCACGACATGCAGCTCGCTATTGGTGCCCGGGCGCTGCAGGGCACCGGCATACCACACCGCATCACCCGGCTTGAAGAGCGACACCTCGGCGCCGACAGCGCGCACCACGCCGGCAGCATCCCAGCCCAGCACGCGGGGCTGACCATCCACCGGCGGCATGCCGGCGCGCACCTTCACATCGACCGGGTTGACGGAGATGGCGCGCACTTCCACAAGCAAGTCGCGCGGGCCTGGCGTAGGTTCGGGCAGGGTCAGGTCGACGAGCGCCTCGGGGCGGTCGATGGGCAGGCTTTGGTAGTAGGCAACGGCTTTCATGGCGGACATTCCAGTGAATTGGATAGCCGCATCATGGGCGCGCAACGCTGGGCGAAACAGACGCGCGGCGCAGATTCAGTTTCAATGCCGGACAGAAAATCGCACCCTGCCGCATCAAGCTGCGTGCACGCCGTGGAGGTCTGCGCTGCAGTTCGGGTGATCTTCGTTGTGGTCATGCTCACGCAGCGCGCCCGGGATGCCAGTAGCCGCCAGACCATCGGCTGCGAGCCATGCCGCCGTGGCAGCAGCGGCGCGGTCGATCAATTCGCCACAGCGGGCGTAGTCGTAGGGCGACACATCGAGCGGGCACAGCGGCGGCACAACGGTAATGGGCACCTGCCCGGCCCATCGCTCCAGGTCTTGCACAAGCTGACGCGCGACCAGCAGCGACAAGGCGTTCAGCGCGTGCTCGATGGCGCTGCGCGGGGCACGGCGGTCCGCACACGCAAACCCTGCCGGCAGTACGACGACGCGTGTGGCGCCCAGCCGGATGGCCGCGGAGATCGGCGTGTTGTTGGCGACGCCGCCGTCGATCAAGAGCCGGTCGCCAATACGCACGGGCGGAAACACGCCTGGAATGGCGGCGCTGGCCAGCACGGCCGGCACGATGGCGCCAGACGACAGCACCACCTCGGCGCCGGTGCGCATGTCGGTGGCCACCACATGCAGCGGCAGCGTGGCCGACTCAAGCAGGGTCTGCGCAAAATGCCGCGCCAGCAGGCGCTGCAGGCCGGACGCATCGACGAGGTGCTCACGTCGGCCGCCCAGGATGCCCAGCATGCTGAACATTGCGCGCCAGGACCACGGCATCACGTCGGCGCGCCGCACGCTGCGCCACAGTGCCTCGAGCTGCGCCGTGCCGGCCGCATGCGGATTGCACGCAAAAAAGGCGGCGTTGATGGCGCCGGCCGAGGCACCCACCACCATGTCGGGCACCACACCGGACGCCACCAGCTCGCGCAGCATGCCGGCCTCGATGGCGCCGAGGCTGCCGCCACCGGCAAAGACAAACGCCGTTCGTTCCACTCTGTCCATGATCGATGCCGCGTTGCAGCAAGGAGTCCCAACTGGTCCATCCAGGGACGACTGGAACTAGAGTAGGTCTGCCCCGCCGCTGCGGCTAGTAGGGCCGGTCAGTCGGAATCAGCGAGCTTGCCGCGCGGCGTCCGCCAGCGGCTTCCAGTGCAGAAAACCGAACAGCAACGTCAGCAGCACGCTGTCGAACAACGGGCCCTTGTGCAGCGCCACCTTGCGAAAGCACAGCACCACTTCCAGCAGGTGGGCGGCCAGCAGCACCAGCGCCACGATGCGCAACCAGCCGATGGCGTCGGCCGACAGCGGGAGGGGCCTGGCATAGCTGGCCAGCGCGAGGCCATACACGGCGAGCAGGACGATCTTGCTGAGGACGTTGAACATGCCAAGGCTCCAGAGGGACGGTGATTCCGATGCCATGCAGCATACCGGCCACTGTTGCCCCTCCGGCCGCTTCAAACACCTGGATAGACGCCGCCCTCCACCCGGCTGTATCTGCCGGCGGGCGGCGTCAGGCCGTCGCCGTGCCGAACCACTGCTGCAACGCCGCCTGCAGCCCCTCGGTCGTTCCGTCACCGACCCACGCCACGTGGCCGTCGGGGCGGACCAGCACAGCGGACGGCGCGGGCACCGTGCCCACCACGGGCAGCGTCCAGGCGCCTGCGTGGCGGGCGTCCACCCGCCGCACGCGATCGGCCCATGGCGCGATGTCGATGGCATCCGCCGGGCCGAAGTTGATCAGCACCGCGCCCGCCGCGTGCAACAGCTGGAAAACGCGCACCGGGCCTTGGGCGGTGTCCAGGTCGAGATCGGGCATGCGGCGGCCAAGCAGCGGATGCCCTTCGCCAAAGTCGTAGCGCACATCGAGCGCCGAGACCATCCCGACCAGGCGCCGGCGCGGTTCATCCATGCGAAACAGCTCCGAGGTGATCTCGCTCAGCGCCTTGGAGCGCTCGTCCTGGCGAAGCAGCACCACCTGCGCCAGCGTATTGCGCAACGTGCGTGCGGCCACCGGATGGCGCTCGGCGTGATAGCTGTCGAGCAGGCTTTCGGGCGCCGTCCGTTTGATGACGGCGGCCAGCTTCCAACCCAGGTTCACGGCATCCTGCATGCCCATGTTCAGGCCCTGCCCGCCCATGGGCGGATGCACGTGCGCGGCGTCGCCTGCCAGGAGCACACGTTTGTCGCGGTAGGCCACCGCCTGGCGGGCCATATCGGAAAACCGCGAAATCCAGTTCGGCCGATGCGCACCAAAGTCGGTGCCATAGACGGCGATCAGCGCCTCGCTCAGGTCGGCCAGCGTGGGCGCATTGTCGGTGCCGAGTTGTCGCTCGGTCAGCACCACGCGGACGCACTTGCCATCTTCCATGGGAGCGACAGCGTGCCGGCCGATGGCATCGTATTTGAAGCCGAAGGGGGGCGGCGGCTGCGTGGCGTGTACCTCGGCGATGAGCCAGCTGGTCGTGGCGTCCCAGCCTGCAAACTCAATGCCGGCGGCCTTGCGGACAGCGCTGCGCCCGCCATCGCAGCCCACGAGGTATTGCGCCCGCAGCACCTCGCCGTCGGACAGCGTGACGTCGACGCCGCTGCCGTCCTGCGAGAAGCCGGTGACTTGACGCGCGCGATAGAACGGCACGCCCAGCTCGCCGACCCACTGCGCGAGGAGGCGCTCGGTGTGGTGCTGCCACAGGCCGAGCACATAGTTGTGCCGGGTCGGGAAGTCGCTGATGTCCAGCGGGTTCTCGCCGAAGTGCACGACCGGATAGGTCTTGCCCTGCGAGACAAACCGCTCGGCCACGCCACGCTGGTCGAGCACCTCGATCGACCGTGCATGCAGGCCCAGGGCACGCACACCCACCACATCCTGGTTGGCGCGGCGCTCGACAATGGCGACGTCGATGCCGGCCAGGGCCAGCTCGGCCGCGAGCATGAGCCCCGTCGGCCCACCGCCGGCAATCACCACGGCATGCCCGCTCATTTCGCACCTCCGGCTTGCATCACCACGGCCCTGCCCTGTGCTCGAAACGTCGATGGCGTCACACGCATGTCTCACCCTCCTTTCGGTCGGCTTCAAGATGGGGGGCGATGCTACTGCGGCCGCCGGGGCTTCCCGCAAGCCCCAGGGGCCGCGGTATACTTGAGGCAACGGTGGAGCGAATGCTTGTCTGGCGAAGCGCACACCACGAAAAAAGGCCGTCCCGAAGGACGGCCTTTTCTGTTTCTGCGCCTGCCGAAACTTATTCGACAGTCACCGATTTCGCCAGGTTACGCGGCTTGTCGACGTCGGTGCCGCGCGCCAGTGCCGTGTGATACGCCAGCAGTTGCAGCGGCACCACGTGCAGGATCGGCGAGAGCTGGCCGTAGTGCTCCGGCATGCGGATCACCTGGATGCCGTCGCTCGACTGGATATGCGTATCGGCATCGGCAAACACGTACAGCTTGCCCCCGCGCGCGCGCACTTCCTGGATGTTCGACTTGAGCTTTTCGAGCAGCGCGTCGTTCGGGGCGACGGTCACGACCGGCATCTGCTCAGTCACCAGGGCCAGCGGGCCGTGCTTGAGTTCGCCGGCCGGGTAGGCCTCTGCGTGGATGTACGAAATTTCCTTGAGCTTGAGCGCACCTTCCAGGGCGATCGGGTAATGCAGACCGCGGCCGAGGAACAGTGCGTTTTCGCGGCGGGCAAATTCGTCCGACCACGCGATGATCTGCGGCTCGAGCGCCAGCACCGCGTTCAGCGCCGACGGCAGGTGGCGCAGATGGCGCAGCGCATCTTCTTCCTGCTCGGCATTCAGATGACCGCGCAGCTTGGCGAACGTCAGCGCCAGCATGTACAGCGCGGCCAGCTGCGTGGTGAACGCCTTGGTGGACGCCACGCCGATCTCGGTGCCGGCGCGCGTGAGGAACTTGAGCTGCGTCTCGCGCACCATGGCGCTGGTCGCCACGTTGCAGATGGCGAGCGTATGCGTGTGGCCCAGTTCGCGTGCGTGGCGCAGTGCGGCCAGCGTGTCGGCGGTTTCGCCCGATTGCGAGATCACGACGACGAGCGCGTTCGGGTTGGGCACCGTCTCGCGGTAGCGGTATTCGCTGGCAACCTCGACCTGCGTCGGGATCTTGGCGATCGATTCAAGCCAGTACTTGGCCGTGCAGCCCGAGTAGTAGCTCGTGCCGCAGGCCAGGATCAGCACGCTGTCGACCTTGGGCAGCACCTGGGCCGCCTCGGGGCCAAACAGGTCAGGCGCAAAGCCTTGCACGCCTTCGAGCGTGTCGCCCAGGGCGCGCGGCTGCTCGAAGATTTCCTTCTGCATGAAGTGGCGGAAGGGGCCGAGTTCCACAGCGGCAGCGTAGGTGCCGACTTCCTTCACTTCACGCTCGACGATCTTGTCGTTTGCATCGGCCACGGTGAAGCCGTCGCGAGTGAGTTCCACCACGTCGCCTTCTTCCAGGTAGGCCATGCGGCTGGCGGTGCCGGCCACGGCCAGCGCGTCGGAGGCGAGGAACGATTCGTTCTCGCCGATCGCCACCACCAGCGGCGAGCCGGCGCGCGCGCCCACCACCACGTCGGGGTTGTCGCGTGCAAACACGGCAATCGCATAGGCGCCGTGCAGGCGCTTGACCGAGGCACGCACCGAGGCGAACAGGTCGCCGCGCGTGGCGCTGCTGGGGTACGTGTAGGCCTGGTGGATCAAGTGCGCGACGACTTCCGTATCCGTCTGCGATTCAAAGCCGTAGCCGACGGCTTTGAGTTCTTCGCGCAGCGCCTCGTAGTTTTCGATGATGCCGTTGTGGACCAGAGCGATGGTGTCGCCCGAGAAGTGCGGGTGCGCGTTGACGGTATCCGGCCGGCCATGCGTGGCCCAGCGGGTGTGCGCGATGCCGATGGCGCCATCGAGGTGGCTGGTCTGTGCCTGGGCATCGAGATCGGCCACGCGCGACACGGTGCGTGCGCGCTCTAGCTGTCCGTCACGCTGCACGGCGACGCCGCATGAGTCATAGCCGCGGTATTCCAGGCGGCGCAGGCCTTCGATCAGGACGGGAACGATATTGCGCGTGGAAACCGCGCCAACGATACCGCACATGTTGATTTCTCCAGTTGGGGTGCGGCCGCACGTTCAATGTGCGCCGCACTCGGTAATTCAGTATCGATGCTCGTGTGCCGAAGCGGCATCCGCTGTTCGGCGCAGGAGAAAACCTGTCAGCCTTCCTTCTTCTGCTTGACCGGGCGCTGCCAGCTGTCGATGGTGACCTGCCGCGCCCGCGAGACCGTCAGCTTGCCGTCGGGCGCATCCTTGGTCAGCGTGGTGCCGGCGCCCAGCGTCGCACCCTTGCCAACGCGCACCGGCGCCACGAGCTGCGTGTCGGAACCGATGAAGGCGTCGTCTTCGATGACGGTGCGGAATTTGTTCGCGCCGTCGTAGTTGCACGTGATGGTGCCCGCGCCGATGTTGACGCGCGAGCCGACCGTGGCGTCGCCCACGTAGGCCAGGTGGTTGGCCTTGCTGTGCGCCGCGATCTGGCTGTTCTTGACCTCGACAAAGTTGCCGATGTGCACGTCTTCGGCCAGCTCGGTGCCCGGTCGCAGGCGCGCGTACGGGCCGATGCGCGAGTCGGCGCCAACCTTGGCGCGCTCAATGTGGCAGAACGGCAGAATCTCGGCGCCGGCCTCGATCGCGGCATCGCGGATCACCGCATTGGCGCCGATGCGCACGCCGTCAGCCAGCGTGACATCGCCCTCGAAGATGCAGTTGACGTCGATCACCACGTCGCGGCCGCAGGTGAGCTTGCCGCGCACGTCGATGCGCGCCGGGTCGACGAGCGTCACGCCGTCTTCCAGCAGTTGCTGTGCGATGTTGCGCTGGTGAATGCGCTCCAGCTCCGCCAGCTGCACCTTGCTGTTCACGCCCAGCGTTTCCCACTCGGCCAGCGGATGGGCGGACGTGATGGGCACGCCTTCGCTGGCGGCGCGCTCGATCACGTCGGTCAGGTAGTACTCGCCCTGCGCGTTGTCGTTGGAGAGCGTGGCAAGCCAGCTCTTGAGCTTGGCCGTCGGGCACACGAGGATGCCGGTGTTCACCTCATGGATGGCGAGTTGCGTTTCGTTGGCGTCTTTCTGCTCGACGATGCGCGTGATGCGGCCGGCGGCGTCGCGCACGATGCGGCCGTAGCCGGTCGGGTCGCCTAGATGCACGGTCAGCACGCCCAGGTGGTCGTTGCCGGCGGCACCCACCAGCGCGTTCAGCGTTTCAGCGCGGGTGAGCGGCACATCGCCGTAGAGCACCAGGGTGGGCACGCTCTCGTCGAGCTGGTCCACGGCCTGCATGACGGCGTGGCCCGTGCCAAGTTGCTTGTCTTGCGTGGCGAAAGCGATGTCGGGCGCGCCAACCATCTCGCGCACCCGATCGCCGCCATGACCGACAACCACAACCAGCCGCGTCGGCGACAGGGTGCGCGCGGTTTCAATGACGTGCGCCAGCAGCGCTTTGCCGGCCAGGGGGTGCAGCACTTTCGGCAGGGCGGAGCGCATGCGTTTGCCCATGCCTGCAGCCAGGATGACGATATTCACAAGGAGGTTCCTAGAGTGACTCGAAGCGATAGCCTGCGACGGGTTGCCGGCACCGGGATTGGCTGCCTGGAACCCACCGCCCGCCACCTCCCCTCAGGATGGCCGGACCGCCTGCAAACCCTTCTGCGGGGCGCTTTTGCGGCGTATAAGACACAGATGGAAAAATTCTAGCATGGGGCCCACCCTCCCCCTGAACCGGTCAAACGGTGGAATTGTTGCAATTGCGCCATGACCGAGACGGGTAGCCCGCTGGCCGGTCGGGCGGATGGCGGACGCCCGGCATGGCGCGTGGCGCGCATGTGCGCACCGTGTGCCACCCGGTGTGAAGCGGGTCGCGCTCAGCTTGCCGCGGCCTCCCCGGGCACGGCTTGCTCGGCGGGCTTGTCGCCTGGTTTGCGCTCAAACCGCACGAACTCGATGCGGTCGTCGTGCGAGCCGGCAAACACCAGCGGGGCCTGGTCGTAGGCAGTCTGGCCGAACAGCGCGTCTTCGCCGATCTTCGCCAGGCCCGTGGTCAGGCCGTTGAAGTCGAACAGATCGGTATCGGCCAGGTGCGACGGCACGACGTTCTGCAGCGAAGCGAAGATGTTGTCGATGCGGCCCGGCGTCTGGCGCTCCCACTCCAGCAGCATCTCCTTGACCTTCTTGCGCTGCAGGTTTTCCTGCGAGCCGCAGAGGTTGCACGGGATGATCGGGAATTCCATCGCGCGGGCGTAGGAAGCGATGTCCTTTTCCGCGCAATAGGCGAGCGGCCGGATGACGATGTGGTCGCCGTTGTCGGTGGCCAACTTGGGCGGCATCGACTTCATCTTGCCGCCGAAGAACATGTTCAGGAAGAAGGTGTTGACGATGTCGTCGCGGTGATGGCCCAGCGCGATCTTGTTGGCGCCCAGCTCCTTGGCCGTGCGGTAGATCACGCCGCGGCGCAGGCGCGAGCACAGCGAGCACGTCGTCTTGCCCTCGGGCACCTTCTCCTTGACGATCGAATAGGTGTCCGCCTCGACGATCACATATTCCACGCCCAGCTTCTTCAGGTAGTTGGGCAGCACCTCTTCCGGAAAGCCGGGCTGCTTCTGGTCGAGGTTCATCGCAATCAGCTTGAAGTCGACCGGCGCGCGCTTCTGCAGCGCCATCAGCACCGACAGCATCGTGTACGAATCCTTGCCGCCGGACAGGCACACGAGGATGGTGTCGCCGTCTTCGATCATCTTGAAGTCGCCGATGGCGCGGCCAACCTGCGACTGCAGACGGGTTTCGAGGCGGTGGAAATTATTGGAAAACGTCATGGCTTATCGACCCCGCCAGCGCTGAATAATGGCCGGACGGGCGTCAAATTGTGAGGAAAATCAGCATTTTAGCGCGCGCGGGGCGCCGCCTGCAGGGTCGCGCGAACAGGCCTAGAATGGTTTGCCTATCTTTGGCTCGATGGAAACGAACCCCATGACGACAGCAATGCGGATTCTGGTGCTTGGCGCCGGTGGCACCGGCGGTTATTTCGGCGGGCGGCTCGCCCAGGCGGGCGCGGACGTGACATTCCTGGTGCGCCCTGCGCGTGCGGCGCGGTTGCGCGAACACGGTCTCGTGATCCGCAGCCCGCACGGCGATGCGCAATTGCCTGTGCAGACCATCACGGCAGACCAGGCGGCGGCTTGGGGCCGTGCCGACCTGGTGCTGCTGAGCTGCAAGGCCTACGACCTGGAAGACGCCATCACGGCCATCCGCCCCGTGGTCGGTGAGCGCACGGTGGTACTGCCGGTGCTCAACGGGCTGGCGCATCTGGAACGTCTGGATGCGGCGTTTGGTGAATCGCGGGTGCTCGGTGGGCTGTGCCACATCAGTGCGACGAGTGCGCCGGATGGTGCGGTCCTGCATCTGAGCAACGGGCAGGGCCCCGCCGCGCATTCGATCACCTTTGGCGAGCGCACGCCGCATGCGCCCCGCGAGCGCACCGAGGCGATTCGCGATGTGTTTGCCACGGCCCACTTTGATTCCGTGCTGGCCGAGAACGTCATGCAGGACATGTGGGAGAAATTCACGTTCCTCACTTCGCTGGCGGCAATGACGTGCCTGATGCGGGCGACGGTGGGCGAGATTGTTGCCACGGATGAGGGCGCGGCGCTGAATGAGGCGATGTTCCACGCGTGCGAGCGCGTGGCGGCGGCGTCGGGGTATCCGAATCGGCAGGCGGCGCGCGAGCGTGCGCTGAACGTGCTGACGCAGGCGGGGTCACCGCTGACGGCATCGATGCTGCGGGATCTGGAGAGTGGCGCGCGGGTGGAGGCGGATCACATCGTGGGGGACATGCTGCGCCGTGGGCGGGCGTTGGGCGTTGATGTGTCGCTGCTGCGGGTGGCGTTTGCGCATTTGCAGGCTTATCAGCAGCGGTTGTTGCGGGCGGCTGGCTGACTGTTTTTATTTTGCGCGTTGGGTTCACGCCTGTTTCATCCCCTGGCGGGGCTGACTCACTTTCTTTGTCTTGCCAAAGAAAGTAAGCAAAGAAAGGCGCGCCCGAGATGGCGACCCCCTCCTTGGATTTGTGTCGCGGGGAGGGGAAGGAGCCAAACTCGCTGCGCTCAGACAAGGCTCCTTCCTTGATCCTCCCCGCAACAAAAATCCAAGGCGCCATCTAGGGCAAGGAAAAGCAAACCGTCTACTGCCAGCGGCGCCACTCTGGATCGCTGCTTGTCATTTGCCTATTGCCAACCGCCACCCAATGCCTGCATGAGCGCGGCGGAGTCTAGCAACCTGTCGGCTTGGCTCTGCACCTGCTGCAGCGTGGCCTCATCGACCTGGCGTTGGGCGTCCAGCAACGTTAGCGTGCTGATGCCGCCGGCGGCGTGGCGAGCTTGGGCGGCGCGCAGGGTCTGTTGCGCCTGGTCGGTTGCGAGCGCTCGGGCCTGTAGCGTTTGGGCGTCGTTGTTGACGGCGTGCAGGGCGTCGGCCACCTCTTGCAGACCTTGCAATACGGCTTGTTTGTAGGCGGCGCCGGCTGCATCGTAGGCGGCTTCGGCTTCGCGTTTTTTGGCGCGCAGGGAGCCCCCGTGGAAGATTGGCTGCGTGAGCCCGGCGCCCAGGTTCCAGATGCTCGACCCGGCGCCGAGGAGGTTGCGGAAGCTGGTGGTTTCCGAACCCAGGCCTGCGGACAACGTGATGCGTGGGAACAGGTTGGCGGTGGCCACGCCCACGTTGGCGCTGGCTTCGTGCCACATCGCTTCGGCAGCGCGGATGTCGGGGCGGCGCTGCGCGAGCGTGGATGGCAGCGACACCGGCAGCGGGTCGGGCAGATGCAGCGCGTCGAGCGACGGCAAGTCCGGCAACCCAGCGCCGGGCTCGCGGCCCAGCAATACCGATAGACGGTGCCGCTGCTGCGCAGCCTGTTGCACGAGCGGCGGCAACGTGGCGTCGGTCTGCGCGACGAGCGTGCGCTGCGAGAACGCATCGACCTGCGCGACGCCGCCCACGCTCAACCTCCGCTCGGTTATCTCCAACTGCTTGCGCTGCTCGGCCGCCAATCGCTGCGTGGTCGCGATCTGCGCATCCAGCGCGGCAATCCGCACCACGGTCGTCACCACATTGCCCGCCAGAGACAGCCGCGCCGCTTCCAGTTCATAACGCTGCGTATCGACCTGCGCTTGCGATGCTTCCAGCGCCCTGCGCACGCCGCCAAAAATATCCAGCGCATACGACACCGACAGCGACGCCGAATACAGCGTGAACGGCCCCGGCTTGGGCGTGTTGAAACCGAACGCCTCCGGGTTGATCTGCTGACGCACCGCTGACACGGTGCCATCCACCGACGGCAACGCATAGCCGAACTGCGCCTGCGCTTCGGCCTGCGCTTGACGCAAACGCGCCTCTGCCTGCGCGACGGACGGGCTCGCGCGCAACGCCTCGTCCACCAACGCATCCAGCGCCAGCGATCGGAACAAGCGCCACCAATCCGCCGGCACATTGGCATCGACAAGATGCTGCGCTTCGCCGCCAACCACGGGCGCGGATGCGGTTTCGCGCGAAACAGGCTGCGCGGAATAGCCGGTAGCCGCCGGCCCCGCGGGTGCCTTGAAATCGGGACCAACGGCACAGCCGCTCAGAGATAACGCGGCAACAATCACAACGCCAAGCAACCGCTCGCCACCCACCACCGCTCGCCCCACCGCCAACAGGTGCCCACCGATGGTTTGGCCGTACCCTGCCCTAGATGGCGCCTTGAATTTCTGTAAGCGGGCGGAAACAAGACGGGGAACTGTCTGAGCGAAGCGAGTTTTCCCCGTCTCCGCCCGGTTACATAAATTCAAGGGGAATTCGCCATCTCGGGCGCGCCTTTCTTTGCTTACCTTTCTTTGGCAAGACAAAGAAAGTAAGTCGGCCCCGCCAGGGGACGAAACAAGGGATGCACCATCAACATCACGCCCCTCCCCCCACGAAATCCGCACCATCCACATAGCCACCTCAATCCAACGTCTTGCGATAAAACCGCAACGCCACCCCCAACACCACCACCGTAAACACCATCAACGGCCAGATGCTCGGCCACAGCTCAAGCCAGCCATTGCCCTTGAGCAAGATGCCGCGCGTCAGCCGGTTGAAGTACGTCATGGGCAGCAGGTTGCCGATCACCTGCGCCCACTTGGGCATGCCCACGAACGGAAACATGAAGCCCGAGAGCAGGATGTTCGGCAGGAAGTAGAAGAACGTCAGCTGCGTCGCCTGCAGCTGGTTCTGCGCCAGCGACGACAGCGTGATCCCTACCGTCAGGCTCGCCACGATAAACAGCAGCGCCGACACGTAGACCATCCACACGCTGCCGACAAACGGCACGTGGAAAACGAAGAACGCCATCAACAGAATGATCGTCACCTGCACCAGCCCGATGAAGATGTACGGGACGATCTTGCCCGTCATCACCTCCAGCGGATGCACCGGCGTGGCGAGCAGGTTTTCCATCGTGCCGCGCTCGCGCTCGCGCGTCATGGCCAGGCCCGTCATCATCACCATGGTCATCGTCAGGATGGTGCCCATCAGGCCGGGGATGATGTTGTACTGCGTGATGCCTTCCGGGTTGTAGAGCTTGTGGATGCGCACATCGAATGGCGGCGCGGCACCGCTCGGGCCCGCGCCCGCACCTCCGGCCAGCGGCGACAGCGCACCCTTCATGTCCTTGTTGACGACGCCTTGCACGAGTTGCGAGAGCGACGCCACGGCCAGGCCGGTAGCGGCAGGGTCGGTGGCATCGGCTTCCACGAGCAGCGAGGGTTTCTCTCCGCGCACGAGCCGGCGCGTGAAATCCGGCGGGATCGTCACGACAAACTGCAACTGCCCCTTGGCCAGCGCTTCGCGCCCCGCTGCTTCGTCGACCAGCGTGGTCGCCAGGTCGAAGTAGTCGGAGTTGCGCATGCTGGCCAGGAAGCTGCGCGTGAACTCGCTCTGGTCTGCGGCAATCACGCCGGTCAGCAGGTGCTTCGGGTCGGCGTTGATGGCAAAGCCGAACAGGAACAGCTGCATGATCGGAATGCCGATCATCATGGCGAACGTCACGCGGTCGCGGCGCAGTTGCAGGAATTCCTTGAGCACCACGCTCCACCAGCGCACCAACGAAAAGCGATTGCCGTCCGCCTTCATGGCTGCGCCCCGTAGTTGTCGGAGGAGCGCTTCATCATGTGGATGAACACGTCTTCGAGGCCCGTGTCGATCGGCTCGGCGCGCGTGCCGGATTCTCCGGCGAGCTTGCGCAGCGTGCCCTCCAGCGCATGGGCATCGGCGCCGGTCACGTGCAGCACCGAACCAAACGCGACGGTCTGATCCACGCCGGGCTGCCCTTCCAGCTTGCGGCCCAGTTCCACCAGATTGCCGCCCGAAACCGACCACGTCGACAGATGCTGTGCGGCGATCACCTCATCGGCGGTGCCGTGCGCGAGCAGTTCGCCATACGCGATGTAGGCGAGCTTGTGGCAGCGCTCGGCTTCGTCCATGTAGTGCGTGCTGACGAGCACCGAGATGCCTTCCGCCGCCAGCCGGTGCAGTTCTTCCCAGAAGTCGCGCCGCGCTTTCGGGTCGACGCCGGCGGTGGGTTCATCGAGCAGCAGCAGCTCGGGCTTGTGGAGCATGCACGCGGCCAGCGCCAGGCGTTGCTTCCAGCCGCCCGACAGCGAGCCCGCCAGTTGCTTGGCGCGCGAGGCCAGCCCAAGATGCTCCAGGGCGTGGTCCACCACCTCGCGCCGATTCGGCATCTCGTACAGGCGCGCGACGAAGTCCAGATTCTCGCGAATCGAAAGATCATCCCAATACGAGAACCGCTGCGTCATGTAGCCGACGCGCCGCTTGATCTGCGCAGACTCTTTAAGGATGTCGTACCCGAGGCACGAGCCGCTGCCGCTGTCGGGCGTCAGCAGCCCGCACATCATGCGGATCGACGTGGTCTTGCCGCTGCCGTTGGGGCCGAGAAAGCCGAAGATCTCGCCGCGCGCGACCTGCATGGAGAGGTCTTTCACAACGTGCTTGTCGCCGAAGTGCTTGTTCAGGCCATGCACGTCGATGGCGTAGTCGCCGGTACGTGTGTGCGGTTGACCGTCGTGGCTGGCAGCACTCATGGCAGCGTCACCTCCACGGGCTGGCCCGGGCGCAGCTTCGGACCATCGGCCGCGGCCGGCCGCGCCTCCACCATGAAGACCAGCTTCTCGCGCGTCGCGTTGCTGTAGATGACGGGCGGCGTGTATTCGGCTTCGGTCGCGATGTAGGTGACGGTGGCGTTGATATCCGCCGCGCAGCCATCGCAGTGCAGGCGCGCGGCTTGCCCGGGCTTGAGCGCGCCGACCACGCCTTGCGGCACGAAGAAGCGCACTTTCACGTTGGCCGGCGGCAGCATTCGCACCACGGGGCTGCCGGCGCCGACCCACTCGCCTTCGCGATACAGCGTGTCGAACACGAGACCGCCCTGCGTAGCCTTCTGCGCTTTCTGATCGAGCCGCCACTGTGCTTGCGCCACCGCCGCACGCGCGGCTTCCACCTGCGCGGATTGCGCGCGAATCTGGTCATTGCGCGCCGGCAACTGGGCGATGCGCAGCTGGTTGGTCAATTCACGCACGCGCTGCGCATTGGTCTGCGCGGTCGAGCGGCTTGCATCGAGCTGCGATTGCGCGATGCCACCTGCGCGGAACTGCGCTTCGTCACGCGCGAGCTGCGTCGACGAGAGCTTGTCCGCCGCCACCGCCTGTGCCAGTTGCGCGCGCACCGCATCCACTTCCGGCACACGCTTGCCGACGTTCAGATCGGCGAGTTGCGCTTCGGCGCCTTGCAGTTGCGCGGCAGCCTGCTGGCGGGCCGCGGTCTCGTCCACCGATTCCAGTACGAAGAGCGGCGCGCCCGCGTTGACGGTCTGCCCGCGCTGCACGCCGAGATGTTCGAGCCGCCCGCCCACCGGCGAGGCCACGTAGACGAACTCGCCTTCCACATAGCCCTGGTAGGTGCGGTCGTCGTGTTTGGCGCAGCCCGCCAGCACGATGGCTGCGGCCGATACCGCCGCCAAAGACCCTGCCCTACCGATGCACAACGCTTGCCGCATACCGCCCTCCGCGGGATTCGATTGATGCGATTGATGCGATTGACCTGCCGTGTACGCCCTACTCGCGCCCCTTGTTCTTTGGCTTGGACTTGGAGTTGGGCTTCGATTTCGATTTCCGCTTGGCTGATTTCCCGTCCGCTTGCTCGGGTGTGGCGACTGGGCCGATGCCATGCAGCAGCAGCGCGGCCACATGCCGACCGATGTCCTCGTCGCTGACCCGATCCGCCAGCGGCAGGCGGCCCCACAGCGCGCGCGTCGCCAGCGGCAGCATCGCCAGGCCGATCAACGACACCATCACCAGCGGCGGCTGCAAAGACGCGTTCACCGCGCCGGCGGCCTGCGCGCGCGCAATGCGGTCGACCAGCAACGTGGCGCGCTCCAGCGCGATGCGTGCAAACACACGCTCGCGCAACTGCCCGCCCTCGCTGGCGATCTCGCGAATCCACAGCGTCGGAAACCATGGCGTGGCCGTCGCCACCGCCACCATGCGCTGCGCCACGCCGGCCACCGTCTGCGCAAGGTCGGGCAGATGCGCGTCGTCAGCGATGATCGCCAGTGCCGGGCCCGTCACCTGATCGATCAACGGGCGGATGCGCCCTTCCACCACCGCGTCGAGCAATTGATCGCGCGTCTTGAAGTGGTAATGCACCATCGGCGCCGTCACGCCGGCTTCGCGGGCGATGGCGGCAAGCGTGGTCGGGCCGACGCCGTCGCGCGCAAATAACGTGACGGCAATGTCGAGCAGGCGGTCCCGGAGGTCGTCCTGCGTTGCGCCATCCTGGCGGCGGGGGCGGCCGGGGCCGCGAGGGGAAGGTTTGCGGGTTGCCATGCCGCGAATATTAATTGTCGAATTAATTAATTTCAAGGAGGCAATTGGCGTCTCGCAGATCGGTCAGGAATGGGACGGCCGCGCGGCTAACCGCGCGCCGCTGCATCGAGCTGCGCAAGCCGCACCAGCAAACGGTCTTGCGCTTCGCTTGGGAAGCTCGATGTGCGGCGTACGGCAAACACGGTGTTCAGGCAGCGTCGCGTTGCGATCGGGCGCACAACGTGCAGGCGCCCGCGCTCCACCGCCTCCTGAATAGCATGCAGCGGCAGCACCGACCAGCCCATGCCAGCCTCCACCAAGGTGCTCACCTCTTCCAGGTCGGACACGTGATGCGCGCTGACTGTCGTCTCCGGCATGCGCCGGAACAGCGCCTTGAACCACAGCCCGTAGACCGCGTCGGATTCGTCGTAGGTGACGAAGGGCAGCGCCGCGCAATCAGCCAGCGTGCGTGGCGCAGCGTGTTCACGCAGTGCACGGGCGCTGCAGGCGAGCACAAATTCCTCGGTATAGACAGCGTGGTGCTCAAACAGGCGCGACGTACGCGGCGTGTAGACGAAACCGAGATCGGCGCGGCCGGATTCGACGTGGCTGAAGACCTCTTCGTCGCTGCCGAAGGCGAGTTCCAGGCGCACGTCGTCCAACAGCGGCGCATCCGATTCGGGCGACGGCGTCAGGAGCGCCGGCATCAGCACATAGCGCCCGAAGCTGGAGCCGCTCGCCAGCTTGAGCGACACGCGCTCCATCTCGCCGCTGTGCAAGGCGGCGCGCAGTTCATCCAGCCCGGCAAACGCATCGCGGCACCACGCACGCACCGACGTGCCGGCGCGCGTGAGCACGAGCTTGCGCCCCGAACGCTCGAACAAGGGCACGCCGAGCCACTGCTCCAGTTGTCGCATCTGGTACGACAGCGCCGGTTGCGACACGGCCAGGCGGTCTGCGGCACGCACGAAGCTGCCCTCGTTGGCGACGGTCAGGAAGCTATGCAGATAACGCAGCGGCGAGTGCGACATGGCGCCTCAATTCATCAAATTTTTGGATCGAAAAACGAAAAACATTCGATTTGATTTCAAGTCTGTCAGATCGCACAATCCGCCGCAAGTGAACGACCGATCCAGGCAGGAGGCCATCATGACGACCGCAATGCAACATCCGAGCTATGCATTGGAAGACCGTTACGGCGCACGCAACTACGCGCCCTTGCCGGTCATGCTGGAACGCGGCGAAGGCGTGTGGCTGTTCGATACGGACGGTCGGCGCTACCTCGACATGATGTCGGCGTACTCGGCGGTCAGCTTCGGGCATTCGCATCCGAAACTCGTCGCGGCCCTGACGGAGCAGGCGGGCCGCCTGACGCTCACGTCGCGCGCATTCCACAACGTCGAACTGGGCCCCTTCCTGGCCGACGTCTGCCGCATCACGCGCATGGACCGCGCGCTGCCCATGAACACCGGCGCCGAGGCCGTCGAAACCGCCATCAAAGCGGCCCGCAAATGGGCACGCGACGTGAAGGGCCTGGCGCCCGAGGCGGCCGAGATCATCGTCTTCGAGAACAATTTCCACGGCCGCACGACGACGATCGTCGGGTTCTCCTCGCACGATCAATATCGCTACGGATTCGGCCCGTTCGCGGCGGGCTTCCGGCGCATTCCGTTTGGCGACGCCGATGCGCTGCGTGCCGCCATCGGGCCCAATACCGGCGCCATCCTCATGGAACCTGTGCAAGGCGAAGGCGGCATCGTCGAACCGCCTCCTGGCTACTTGAAACTCGCGCGTGAACTCGCCACCCGGCACAACGTGCTGCTGATCTGCGACGAGGTGCAGACAGGCCTCGGCCGCACCGGCGATGTGCTCGCGAGCTGGCATGAAGGCGTTGACGCCGACCTGGTGGTGCTGGGCAAGGCGCTCGGTGGCGGCATGGTGCCCGTGTCAGCCATCGCAGGGCGCGAGGCGGTCATTGGCGTGTTCCAGCCGGGGGACCACGGCTCCACGTTTGGCGGCAACCCGCTCGCGGCGCTCATCGGCCGGGCGGCACTCGCCTTGCTGATGGAAGAACAACTGCCACAGCGTGCCGCGCGCGTGGGCGCAGCGTTCATCGATGAACTGAAAACGCTGGTCGGCCACGGCGTGCGGCAGGTGCGCGGACGCGGCTTGTTGATCGGCCTGCAGCTCGACGCCGACATCGACGCACACGACTTCGCCTTCGCGCTGGCGGAGCGCGGCGTGCTGACCAAGGACACCAACGGCAACGTGGTCCGCCTGACACCGCCGCTGGTGATTGGCGAGGCGGAACTGGCACTGGCGCTGGAGGCCATCCGCCAGACGCTGGCAGGGTGGCCGCGCC
Organism: Ralstonia flatus; assembly: GCF_958439105.1. Taxonomy (NCBI): domain Bacteria; kingdom Pseudomonadati; phylum Pseudomonadota; class Betaproteobacteria; order Burkholderiales; family Burkholderiaceae; genus Ralstonia; species Ralstonia flatus. The sequence continues at coordinate 90,448 of NZ_CAUDLI010000014.1, forward strand.
GCAAGGTGGCGTGACGGAAGAACTTGCAAGGGGAGTGACATGACCATCATCGATCTGATCGGCGCGGCCATCGGCTGCGGCGCACAAGACGACGGCTGCAAGGACGGCCCGCGTGCGCTGCTGGAAGCCGGCGCGCTGGCGCGATTGCAGACGCCGGACACGCACGCTGCGCTCGTGCACGACATCGAACTGGCCACGTCGGCCGGGCACAGCCGCTCAGCGCGTCTGGCTGCCCTCCCGGGCGTGGCCGGCTTCTCGCGCGCGCTTGGCGATGCAACCGCGCACAGCGTGCATCAGGGGCATGTGCCTGTGATCATCGGCGGCGATCACTCGTGCGCCATCGGCACGTGGTCCGGCGTGGCGAACGCCTTGCGGCCGAAGGGTCCGCTCGGCCTGATCTGGATCGACGCCCATCTCGACAGCCACACACCGCAGACGAGCGATTCCGGCGCCATCCACGGCATGCCGCTGGCGGCACTGCTCGGCCACGGCGCGGCGGCCCTCACGCAAATCGGTGATGCCGCGCCGAAGCTGTTGCCGGAACACGTCGTGGTAATCGGCGCGCGCAGCTACGAGCCCGCCGAACGCGCGTTGCTGGATCTGCTTGGCGTGCGCGTCATCGACGCCGCAGAAGTCGCACGCAACGGCCTGCGCGCCGTCATGGCCGACGCCATCCGCCAGGTCAAATCGGGCACCGCGGCCTTTGGCGTGACTCTCGATCTGGATGCCTTCGACCCCGCCGTCGCACCTGGGGTGGGCACGCCCGAAACAGATGGACTCACGGCACACGGCATGGCCCAGGCACTCGCCGCCTGCGCACGCGACGCACGTTTCGCCGCATTCGAACTGGTGGAATACAACCCGCGCCACGACAAGGGCGGGATCACAGCGCATCTGGCCCTGGACCTGCTGGCCAGCGTAGCAGGCGCGTTGCACGCCCAGCGCCGCGAATACGCGACAGCGGCTTGAACCGCCATCAAAAAAAACGCACCGCCAACGCCGGCGTACAGACGGTGTGGCCGTACCCTGCCCTATGCGGCGCCTTGAATTTCTGTTGCAAGGAGGAAAAAGGAAGGGAAACTGTCTGAGCGCAGCGAGTTTTTCCCTTCCCCTCCTTGCGACATAAATTCAAGGAGTCTTTCGCCACATCGGGCGCGCCTTTCTTTGCTTACTTTCTTTGGCAAGACAAAGAAAGTGAGTCGCCCCCGGCAGGGGGTGAAACAAGGGACGCTCCACGAGCATCAAAAAAAGCCCTCAGCCCGACTCTTTAATCCGAAACACCTCAACACCCACGGATTCGCAATCCGGATACACATCCGGCTTCTCCGTCGACACCCGCGCAGCCAGCACATGCGGGTGCTTGAGCATCGCCGTCAGCACGTCATCGCACAGCGTTTCCTGCAGGTGAATATGACCTTGCGCCATACGCCGCGCCACGGTGTCGCGCATGAAGTCGTAATCCACCACTTCATGCAGCTTGTCTTCCGTCGGCGACGAATGCTCCAGCGGCACGTACAGCTCGATGTTGATCAGGACGCGCTGCTCGCCCTTCTTCTCGAATTCATGCACGCCGATGTTGATCTGCACTTCGTAGTTGCGCAGGAACATGCGGCGGCAGTGCGACAGGCGCGGGTGGGATAGCAGGGAAAGCATGGGAGCGTCCGGGGGGAGTGGTTTATTCAGTCAGGAACATCACGTCGCGGGCCAGCGGCATCAGGTGCTGGCCTCCGTCGACGAACAGCGTGGTGCCGGTCACGGCGCGGGCGGTGGCGAGGTAACACACCGCCTCGGCGATGTCTTCCGGCGTGGACGACTGGCCCAGCGGCGTCATCTGGTGCGCGCGTGCAAACCCGCCCTGCGACTGGTCGCCCGACACCATCGTGATGCCCGGCGCCACGCCCACCACGCGCAGCGCGGGCGCCAGGGCCTGCGCAAGCTGCATCGTGGCCGTCGACAGCGCCGCCTTCGACAATGTGTAAGAGAGGAAATCCGGGTTCAGATTGTCGAGCTTCTGGTCGAGCAGGTTGATGACGACGCCGCGGCGCTCGGCACCATCGGCCGTCAACGCACGGTGCAGCTCGCGCGACAGCAGCAGCGGCGCCGCCACGTTGGTGCGCATGTGCGTATCGAGCGACGCATAGCTGAAGCTCGTCGCCACGTCGTACTGGAACAAAGACGCGTTGTTGACCAGGCAGGTGGGCGTACCCAGTGCAGCGCTGCAATCCGCAATCAGGCGACCGGCAGCGGCTTCGTCCGACAGGTCGGCCTGCAGCACGGCGGCGCGGCGGCCCATGGCGGTGATCTCGGCGGCCACGGCATCGGCCTCGGCGCGCGAGCGGTGGCAATGCACGGCAACATCCCACCCGTGGCGGGCCAACGCCAGGGCAATGACGCGCCCCACGCGGCGGCCTGCGCCGGTAACGAGGGCGATGCGCCGCGGTGTAGCGGATTCTGCGGCCGATTCCGCAGTGGACTGGTTGGGCGTCTGCGCCATTGTTTACAATCCGGCGATGAGCAAAACCGTGAGTTTACCGCTTCCCAACGAGGCGGCGCAGGCGCAGTCCGCGCACCTGTTCGCCGTGATCGCCGACGCCATTGCGGGCGCCGGCGGCTGGCTTCCGTTCGACCGCTACATGGAACTGGCGCTCTACGCGCCCGGCCTGGGCTACTACAGCGGCGGCGCGGCCAAGTTCGGCCGCCGCGTGGAAGACGGCGGCGACTTCATCACCGCGCCCGAACTGACGCCGTTCTTCGGGCGCACCGTGGCGCACCAGATCGCGCAGGTGCTGCAGGCATTGCCCGAAGGCCAGCGCCACGTGCTGGAATTTGGCGCCGGCACCGGCAAGCTGGCCGCCGACATCCTCACCGAACTGGATGCGCTGGGCGCACGGCCCGACAGCTACGGCATCGTCGAACTCTCTGGCGAGCTGCGCCAGCGCCAGCAGGAGCGCCTGACTGCGCTCGGCCCCGAGCTGGGCGCGCTCGCGCGGTGGCACGACACGTTGCCCGCACCGTTCACCGGCGTGATGGTTGGCAACGAAGTGCTCGATGCGATGCCCGTGTCGCTCTGGGCGCGCCGCGGCGGCGTGTGGCACCAGCGCGGCGTGATGCTCGATGCCGACAACGGCCTGCAATGGGAAGACCGGCTTGTTGACACCCGGGACGTGCCCGCCAAGCTGGCCGCACTGCCGGGCACGCACGATCTCGTCACCGAATCACACGAAGCCGCCGAGGGCTTCATCCGCAGCGCCGGCGCGGCACTTGAGCGCGGCTTGCTGCTGCTGATCGACTACGGTTTCCCCGCTGCGGAGTACTACCACGCGCAGCGCGCCAACGGCACGCTCATGTGCCACTACCGCCAGTACGCGCACGACGATCCGTTCTGGCTGCCCGGCCTGCAGGACATCACCGCGCACGTCGATTTTTCAGGGATTGCCGAGGCGGGGCAGGAAGCCGGGCTGGAACTGCTCGGCTACACAAGCCAGGCGCGCTTTCTGTTAAGCGCTGGCGTGGGGGAGCTGCTGATGACGCTCGATCCGTCCGATCCGATGCAGTTTCTGCCGGCGGCCAATGCCGTGCAGAAGCTGCTGTCGGAAGCGGAAATGGGCGAGCTGTTCAAGGCCATCGCGCTGGGCAAGGGCATCGATGCAGCGCTGCCGCTGGCCGGCTTTGCGGATGCAGACCGCTCGAACCGCTTGGGTTAGTCGATCAAGCTGACGCGGCCTTGGCTGCTTTCGCTTCCAAGGCGCGTTCGTTCTGCTCGGCTTCGTAGCGGCCGATCGTGCCGCGCATCCACCACAGCAGCGCCAGGCCCGGGAAGGCAAACACCACGGTCATCAGATAGAACGCGGGCCAGCCGTAGGCTTCAACGAGGTAGCCCGAGGTGGGCCCGACGTACACGCGGCCGATGGAAGCCAGCGCCGACAGCAACGCATACTGCGTCGCCGAGAACGACCGGTTGCACAGCGCCATCAGCAGCGCCACAAAGGCCGCCGTGCCCATGCCCCCGCAGATGTTCTCGATGCCGATGGCCACCGCCATCGTCCACAGATGCTGCGGCGTCACGGCCAGCACCCAGTAGCCCAGGTTCGACACCGCCTGCAGCACGCCAAAAATCAGCAGCGCGCGCACCAGCCCCAAGCGGACCATCAGCGTGCCGCCATACAGTGCGCCCACGATGGTGGCGGCCAAGCCGAGCGTCTTGTTGACGATGCCGACCTCACCGGCGGAAAAGCCGACGCCGCGAATCAGGAAGGTGGTCGACAGGCTGCCCGCAAACGCATCGCCCAGTTTGTAGAGCACGATCAGCGCCAGCAGCGCCCAGGCGCCACGGCGCGAGAAAAAGTCCTGCAGCGGGCCGACCACCGCCTCCTGCAGGCTGCGCGGCGGGTGCGCCGACACCTCCGGCTCGGGCGACCACAGCGTCGTGAAGATACCCAGCGCCATCAGGCCGGCCATCAGCAGATACATGTTGCTCCAGCCCATCACGCGATCGGCCAGATACAGCGCCAGGCCGCCCGACACCAGCATGGCCAGCCGATAGCCGAGCACCTTCACGGCTGCGCCGACGCCGCGCTCGCTCGAATGCAGCACATCGGTGCTGTAGGCATCGAAGACGATGTCTTGCGACGCAGACAAAAACGCCACCAGCACCGCCAGCCCGGCCAGTGCCCAGAGCGCGGCGTGCGGCGGCGTGAACGCCATGGCGGCAATCGACGCCACCAGCCCCGCCTGCGTCAGCACCAGCCAGCCGCGCCGGCGTCCCATGAGGGGCGGCGTGAAGCGGTCCATCAGCGGCGCCCAGAGGAATTTGAAGATGTACGCCTGCCCCACCAGCGAGAACAGCCCGATGGTGCGGATATCCAGCCCTTCCACCGTCATCCACGCCTGCAGCGTGCCGGAGGTGAGCGCCAGCGGCAGGCCGGAGGCAAAGCCCAGCAGCAGCATCGCGCCGATGCGGCGGTTGCGGAAAATATCGAGGTAATCGTGGAAGGTCATGCGGCGGGCCGGAGGCGAGTGCGAATGCGGGTTGCCACGTAGCGTGGCACGGTGCGTTGGCCGATATTATGTCGCACGGATTCGGCCCCTCACCCATATGCCCCGCGCCACACGCTCCCTGCTGACCGCCATCGGCCTCGCGCTATCTGCGTGGGCCACCGCCATGGACGGCCCGCTGCCCGTGCCCGCCGACGGCGTGAAGCTCGAAGCGCCGACCACCACATCGCCCAACATCCGCCTCGTCATTCCGGCGGAGGAAATCGACAAGCGGGCGCTGGCCGAGTACCAGGGCATCGTCGACAACGCGGCCCACGAAGGCGCGCTGGCGCCCGACAACGTGCCCGACCTCATCCGCATCCGCAGCATCGTCAGGCGCCTCACACCGCAGGCACCGCGCTGGAACCCCGACGCCGCGCACTGGCAGTGGGAGATCAACCTGATCGGCTCGTCGCAGGTGAATGCGTTCTGCATGCCCGGCGGCAAGATCGCCGTGTTTTCGGGGCTGCTCGAACAGTTCAAGCTGACGGACGACGAACTCGCCATGGCGCTGGGCCACGAGATCGCCCACGCGCTGCGCGAGCACGCCCGCGCCCGCGCCGGCCAGCGCGAGATCACCAACCTGGGCGCCAACGTCATCTCGCAGCTGTTCGGCTTCGGCAACCGGGGCGACACGGACCTGGGTGAAGGCGCCAAGATGCACCTGCTGGCCTTCTCGCGTGCGGAGGAAACCGAGGCCGACCTGGTCGGCATGGACATCGCCTCCCGCGCCGGCTACGACCCGCGCGCCGCGCTCACGCTGTGGCAGAAAATGGGTTCGATCGGCGGGACGGAGCAAAAGCAGTTTCTGTCGACGCACCCCTCGGGGCGCACGCGCATGGCTGTGCTGTCACGCCATTTGCCCGAAACGCTCACGCTGTTTGCCGACGCTCGACATATGACGATGGCGAAACTGCCGGAATATCGGTCGAACATGCAATATCTTGGCGCCGCGCCTGTTGATAATGGCGACGAGGCGCCGATGCGGCCGATGGTACGACCGTAATAATCGGCGTTGAACAAGCGCGCTTTCCACCTGATTCGCCGCCCCACTCCATCGATATGCGGTCTAGAGCCGCCTCCATAGATGGTCTTCGAGACAACATCTTTCTGCTCCGCAAATCCCAACGATTTACGGAGTTTTTACTTTTGCAGCGGGATTCATCGTCAGTCCGGCCACCATTTGGTAGGGAGCCACCCCTCCTTAAGCAAACCCTAAGAAAACAACTTTGCCCGCCTTGTACGCTGCGCCCCGCAGTATTTCTACGCACAGATTTCCACGAAAATCGCGAATACAGGGATACGTACAACAATGAAGGCATGGGGCAAAGGATTTACGGGAATTGCATTCGCCTGCGCACTGAGCGCATGCGGTGGCGGTGGCGATAGCGGCAACGGTGGTTTGGCCGACCCGAACAGCTTTTCGGTCAGCGCAACCGTCGGCGGAACCAAGGTGCAAACGTTTAGCGCAGGGAGCCAAAATGCCACGCTGACGGTCAAGTCGGGGCAGGACCTGCGCCTGGACAGCAGCACCGACGTCACTTGGAAATCCGGCGATGCGACGAGCAACACCGAGGTCTCCGTCAAAGGTGCCAGTACGCAAAGCTGGACCGCAGGCCTGAAGAGCCCGCCGGGCGGCACGTTCACGGTGACCGTGACGTCAGCCAAGGACGCGAGCAAGTCGGCCAAGGTGACGGTCACGGTGACGCCGCATGAGTACACGGCAGGCACGGCGCAAGTGGGTCGCGTCATCACGTGGAAAGAAACGAGCAACTACGTGGACGGCTCGACCGCGCAAAAGACGCGCGTGAACACGACGACAGGCGTCGACGCCAACACGGGCATCACGACCGTGGCCTCCACCCTGAACAGCGTGACGGATGACACGTTTACGCAAGACGCCGACGGCAACCGCCTCAAGCGCACGTTCCCGAACGGCGCCTCGTGCACGTACAACCCCAAGCGCAATCTGCTGAACTTCCCGCTGTCGGTTGGCAAGACGTGGACGTCGGGTTGGCTGTACACCTGTACGGCCGGCTATACGGAAACGGTCAGCATGACCTCGACCGTGGAAGCGTATGAACCGGTCACCACCGATGCCGGCACGTTCAACACGCTGCGCATTCACCATATCGAAACCATTACGAAATCCAACGACGGTCAGCTTCAGAATGGCCCCGCCGGCAACGCAGCCTACGCCATCGACATGCGCTGCTGGTGGGACGTTGCCGGCCAGCGCACCGTGAAGTGCGACAACGCCAACACGTACCAGGGTCCGGCCCCGGCGAATTACGTGAAGACCTTCTCGCAGTCAATGATGTCGGTCCAGTAATACCGCGCAGCTTCACCGCTCAACCAGCCCCGCAGCCTTTACCGGCCTCGCGGGGCTTGTTGTTTGTACGGCCGTGTTCGCGCGCCGCGACAACGCCATCCCCGCCACCGTCGCGCCCAGGATCAGCACCGCGCCGCCCGTCTGCATCGGGCTGAACCATTCGCCCAGGACGAGCGCGCCGAGTACCGTCGCCGTCAGCGGGCTGAGCAGCGACAGAAACGTCACGTCTGCGCCCAGCACGCCGATACCGCGCACCCACAGCCAGTAGCCCAACGCCGTGCCGATGACGATGAGGTACGCAAAGCCCACCGCGTTACGCGCCGTGAGCGCGGGCGGCAAGCCTTCCACGAACAACGCCACCGGCAGCAGGACCAGGCCGCCGAGCGCGAGCTGCCAGGCGGCCACTGCCAACGGCGTCCCGATGCGGCCCCATCGTTCGATGAGCACCGTGCCGATCGCCATCGAGAACGCCGCAGCCAGCGCAGCCGCCACGCCGATTGCATCGAGCTTGGCGGCTGGGCCGAGAATCAGCAGCCCCACTCCCAACGAGCCGGCCAGCGCCGCGGCCAGTTGTGCGGGACGCGGCTTGCGGGCAAGCAGCGGCCACGCCAGCAGCGCGACCACCAGCGGTTGGGCCGACATGATCGTTGCCGCCACGCCGCCCGGCAGGCGCTGCGCCGCCACGAACAGCAGCGCGAAGAACACGCCGATATTCGCCAGCCCCAGAAACAGCAGCGGCAGCAGCTTGCTACGCGGCGGCAGGCCGGGGCCGAGCAGCATCAGCAGCACGCCCGCCGGCAACGCCCGCAGCGCCCCGACCAGCAACGGATGGCCGACGGGCAGCGTCTGCGTGAAAACGAGATAGGTCGTGCCCCACAGCACCGGCGCCGCAGCGGTGGCCAGCATCAACGTCAGACGGCTGAACTGCATGATGAATCTCCATGTCACGTTATTTGATATCGAAATAAATGAGCGCACTAATGCCTCGTCTTCGCTTCCTTGTGGCAAGAAAGGCGCTACCAAGCGCCTGGCTTTGCCCTGGCGTCGCCCGTGATGGCACGCATTGTCGGCGCAGCGCAAAACCGATACGATTTCGCGGAGCCTCGACATCAAGTAATTCGATGTCGAAATACTAGGACGAGGATTTTTATGGGTCAAGGTGATTCCGCATCCCCGCAGGGCGGGCCGATGGACAACATCCTCGCGCAATGGCGGCGCGAGCGCCCGGACATCGACCCCAGCCCGATGGCCGTCTGCGGCGATGTCTGGCGCGCCGGCGAGCGGTTGCGCAGCGGCGTGGTCGCCAACGTGGCCGGAGCCGATCTCGACATGGCGGGTTTTGACGTGCTGTTGACGCTGCGCCGCAACGGTCGCGATCAGGCGCTGTCGCCTTCCGCGCTGGCCAAGGACATGATGCTGTCGACGTCCGCCATGACGAATCGGCTCGACCGGCTGGAAAAGCGCGGCCTGATCGCCCGCAAGACCGATCCGGACGACCGGCGCGGGCTGCAGATCGTGCTGACCGACGAAGGCTTCACGCTGGTCGACGGGCTGGTCGCCTCGCATGTGCAGACCGAAGAGCGGATGCTTGCGGCGTTGAGTCAGGCGGAGCGGGCGATGTTGCGAGAGTTGCTAGGGAAGATCGGCGGCGCAGGCGATTGAGTTCGACCGACAGGAGAACACGTTCATGCTGAAGCGATTCAAAAACCTGTTCGGCCGACCCGCGCCGACACCGACATCGGAAGACCCGCTGCGCGATGACGACATCCTGCGGGACGACTTTTCTCCCAGCGCGGACGCGATCGATGCCCTGGCCGACTTCGTGCGCCTTGTGGCGGCCCCGTGTGGGCAGGCCGAGGCAGACCAGTTGGCCGCGTCCGTGCGGACCGGCGACCTCCCGGGCGACGATATCGCCGGGCTGTTGACGTGGTCGATTGCCCGAAACCTCGGTGACGGCGCGCCGTGGACGCTGGCCATCTGGGTCGATTGGAAAGCCTGGGATGAAATCGAATGGCAGACCGAGAAGCTGCTCGACACGCTGGGCATCGGGGCGCGCTGGGAATGGACCCGCGCTGAAGCGGAGCGCACCGTTGCAGAGGGGCTGCTCGATTTCGGCGCGTGGCTGCGTCCGCATGGCTACGAATTGCTGCACGTCGATACCGGCGGCGACGAGTACTTTGCGTTTCCCATCCGTGCGGATTTGCTGCAAACCGGACTTGCCCACGCCGAGCGCGCAGGGCTGAAGGTCGAGCAAGCGGACGACTTTCGCGCGTCGCAAGGGCTGTCGCTCTAGTGCGGGTTGCCGCAACAACCCCGTAAAGAGACGGGTCGCGCCCGAGGCCATTCCTCTTTACGATGGCGGCTCACGTGTGCGCGTGGGGCGCCAACCTGGAGGAGCGTGTGAGCCTGACCATCCTGTGTGTGCTGGTGATCGTGGCAGCGGTGTGTGCAGCACGCGGCCGACGTCGGCCTGCGCGCGGGCTGGCGGTGTTCTGTGGTGTGCTGGTGATCGCGATCGGCTGTGGGCCGGTGCCGGCCTGGCTACTGGATTCGCTGGAAAAACCCTTCGAGAACGAGCCGCAGATCCAATGGGGCACGCGCAACGCCATCGTGCTGCTGGGCGCGGGCACGTTCCGCGTGGGCGATGCCGTCGAGCCGGGGCTGTTCTCGTATCCGCGGCTGGTGGAAACCACGCAGCTGTACCAGGCGTGCCGCAAGTCGGATGGCGATTGCAAGATCCTCGTCAGCGGCGGCGATGCACGCCACCATGGCTCACCGGAAGCAACGGTGTATCAGCGCGAACTTGTCAGGCTGGGTGTGGCCAAGGACGACGTGCTCATAGAACCCCGAAGCATGAATACGTGGCAGAACGCGCAGTTCTCGCGCACGGTGCTGTCGCAATACGCGCCGGACCGCACGGTGCTCGTGTCGTCGGCCATCCATCTGCGGCGCAGCCTGCTGTATTTCACGCACTTCGGCATGGCGCCAATTCCGGTGCGCGCAGACGATCTGCAGGCCACGGCATCGCCCTTGCCGATGGCATACAACTTTGCGCTGACCGATTTCGCGCTGCACGAGTGGATCGGCATTGCGCGGTATCACGTGTACAACGCGCTGGGCTGGAACCCGGCGCGCATCAATCCCGGCGACGCGTGACTCGCTTCCCTGCCCCCCCCACCGTTCGAAGCGGCGCTCTAGTGCTTCCGGAGGGCAGCAAAAATCCGGCGCCGACCTATACTTTGTGCATCGCAACATCCGGGCATCGCAATGCGCCATCTCGGCCGTATTGAAGCTCACCGCCTCATCACCATTGGCAAGCGCGCTTGCCACCACCCGCCCACCGGGCGCGGCCATCCCTGACGGGAATCGCTGACGATTCCTGCGCCAGCAAGCAGGCCGCTGCGTAAGCAGCGCCCGCCCCGCCAGCCACACCTCAGAAGCAAACCAACAAGCAAGGGGAACCCTCATGCCTCAAGTCACGGCAAGCAAGCTGCCGGTCAAACTGCTCGCGCTCGTCTTCGGCGCCGTCGTGGCGCTCGTGATCGGGCGGACTTTCCTGCTGAACTGGCAGATCATTCCGCCCGGCTACACAGGCATCAAGATCAACCGGCTCGTCGATCGCGGCATCACGCATGAAAACGTCGTCACCGGGTTCGTGTTCTACAACCCTGTGCAGACCGCGATCATCCAATACCCGACCTACGTGCAGCGCGTGATCTGGACGCAAGACGTGAATGAAGGCCGGGCGCTCAACGAAGAGCTGACGTTCAACACCAAGGACGCCGTGCCGGTGAACGTGGACGTGGCCGTCTCGTACCAGCTCGATCGGGAGAAAGTGCCGGCGTTCTACACCAACTTCCGCGCCGATCGCATCGAGACCTTCACGCACGGCTACCTGCGCGACACCGCGCGCAACGTGATCGTCGCCATCGGCTCGGAATACAACTTCGACGATGTGAATGGCGGCAAGAAGGAGGAGTTCGTCGCGCGGCTCACCAAGGAGCTCGACGCGCGGCTCGCGCCGCTGGGCGTGTCGATCAAACAGTTCGGCATCGTCGGCTCATTGCGCCCGCCGCGTGCGCTGCTCGATGCGGTGAGCGCCAAGACCAAGGCCATCCAGGACGCTATCCGCACCGAGAACGAAGTGCGCTCCGCCCAGGCCGAGGCCAAGAAGCGCGTGGCGATTGCCGAAGGCGAAGCCGCTGCCAACCGTGCGCTCGCCTCGTCACTGGATGACCGCCTGCTGGCGTGGGAGCGCCTGAAGCTCGAACGTGCCGCCATCGAGAAGTGGAACGGCGTGACGCCGAGTGTGATGGCGGGCGGCAACGGCGGCGGCATGTTGTTCAACATCCCGGCCGGCGCGCAAACCAAGTAAGCCGCGCCCAAAGAAAAACGCGCCTTCGGGCGCGTTTTTCGTTTCCGCTCAGGCGGCGATCAGCTTGCGAAGCCCGGCGCTGCTTCGCGCACGGCGTGCTCGGCGCCGGCTGCGGGAATCGGCGCTTCCACATGCAGGCTCGTCGCTTCATCCACGCCCAGGTGCACGTTCATGCATTGCACCGCCGCACCGGCCGCGCCCTTGCCCAGGTTGTCCAGACGCGCGGTGACGACCATGCGCTCGTCCGAACCAAACACGAACAGGTCGGCGCGGTTGGTGTCGTTGGCGCCCTGCACGTCGAAGAAGCCGTTGTCGAGCGTCGCAACGTTGTCAGCCGGCGCCACGCGGATGAACTGCTCGCCCTGGTAGTAATCGGCCAGCACACGGGCGATGTCCGTCGGGCTCACCTTGCGCGCCAGGTGCTGCGGGTGCAGGCCGATCGTCACGGCCAGACCCTTGAGGAAGTTGCCGACGACGGGCGTGAAGATCGGCGCGAGGCTCAGGCGGCTCTGCACGCGCATCTCCGGCAGGTGCTTGTGCGCCAAGGCCAGCGCGTACGGACGCGGGCTGTCGAGCTTCGCATTATTGGCGGCCAGGTAGTCGGCGATCATGGCCTTGCCGCCGCCGCTGTAGCCGGTGAGCGAGAACGCCGTGACCGGATAGTCGGCCGGGACGATGCCCGCATCCACCAGCGGGCGCATCAGCAGCACGAAGGCGCTGGCGTGGCAGCCCGGCACGGCGATGCGCTTGGTGTTGCGCAGGCGCTCGCGCTGGCCCTGGGCCAGTTCGGGCAGGCCGTAGACCCAGTCGTCCGACGTGCGGAACGCGGTGCTGGCGTCGATGATGCAGGTGTTCGGGTTGTTGACCAGCGAGACGGCCTCGCGCGAGGCGACATCCGGCAGGCACAGGAATGCGACATCGGCGGCATTCAGGAATTTGGCGCGCTCGGCTGAATCCTTGCGCTTGTCTTCGGCGATGCGCAGCAGCTCGATATCGTCGCGCTGCGACAGATAATCGAGCAGGCGAAGGCCGGTGGTGCCTTCCTGACCGTCGACGAAAACCTTGAATGCCATGGTGATCTCGCTAAAAAACTGGGGGCCAAAGACAACGCCGGCAAGCGGTGCCGGCGCGTGAGGTTTGCATTGTAGCGGCTGACGAAGACATTTCCGCGGCAGCGCTATGAAGTGACTTTGATGCCGCTTACCAGTGCGGCTTCGTGTCGTAATCGATCGTCAGCGGCGCGTGGTCGCTGAACTTGATGTCCTTGAAGATCGACGTGCGGCGCGCCGTGGCGGCAATGCCCGGCGTCGCGATCTGGTAATCGATACGCCACCCGACGTTCTTTGCATACGCCTGGCCGCGGTTGCTCCACCAGGTGTACTGCTCAGGGCGCTGGTCGAGCGTGCGGAACACATCCACATAGCCGACCTCGTCGAACAGCTTGGTCAGCCACGCGCGCTCTTCGGGCAGGCAGCCGGAGTTCTTCTGGTTGCCCTTCCAGTTCTTGATGTCGATTTCCTTGTGGACGATGTTGACGTCGCCGCACAGCACGACCTCGCGGCCCTTTTCGTGGCGCAGGTCCTTAAGGTGCTCCATGAACAGGTCCATGAAGCGGAACTTGGCCTGCTGGCGCTCTTCGCCGCTGGAACCCGACGGCACGTAGACCGAGATGATCGACAGCTTGCCGTAGCGGGCCTCGACGTAGCGGCCTTCGGCGTCGAACTCGCCGTTGTCGAAGCCGATGATGACCTCGTCGGGCTTGTGGCGCGTGTAGATGCCCGCGCCGCTGTAGCCCTTTTTCACCGCGTGCTGGAACACGCCGTGGTAACCGTGCGGCGCCAGGAATTCAGGCGTCATGTCGTCTTGCGCGCATTTCAGTTCCTGCACGCAGACGAAATCGGCGTCCTGCTTGCCCATCCATTCAAAAAAGCCTTTGCTGGCAGCGGAGCGAACGCCGTTGAGGTTGGCGGAAATGATGCGTAACATGGCGGGACTTTTTTGCGGACCAGAGAAAAAAGATGAGCCAAAACAGCGAGTTGCGCCAATCCTTCATCCGCTTTGCGGTGGAAGCCGGCGTGCTGTCGTTCGGGGAATTCGTGACCAAGGCGGGGCGGACGTCGCCCTATTTCTTCAACGCCGGCAAGTTTGCTGACGGCGCACTGCTGGGCCAAGTCGCGCAATTCTATGCGAAAACCCTGCTGGACTCCGGTGTCGAGTTCGACATGCTGTTCGGGCCGGCCTACAAGGGCATCACCCTGGCATCGGCCACCGCCGTGGCGCTGGCGGGCCTGGGCCGCAATGTGGGCTTCGCGTACAACCGCAAGGAAGCCAAGGACCACGGCGAAGGCGGCAGCCTCGTCGGCGCGAAGCTGCAGGGCCGCGTGGTGATCGTCGATGACGTGATCTCTGCCGGCACCTCGGTGCGCGAGTCGGTGGAGATGATTCGCGCTGCTGGCGCGACGCCGGCTGCCGTGCTGATTCTGATGGATCGGATGGAACGCAGCGGCAATGCGGTGGATATTGGCGAGCGCTCTGCGGTGCAGGATGTGCAGGCTCAGTACGGGATGCCGGTTGTGTCGATTGCTAATCTGGATGATTTGCTGGGGTATCTGGATAACGCTGGTGACCCGGCGCTGGCTGGGTATCGTGAAAAGGCTGCGGCCTATCGGGATAAGTACGGCGTTAGTGCGATCTGATTCTTTTTGCTGCGTTAAAAAACCCCGGTGGATGTTGTTCGCTGGGGTTTTGTTTTTTTGGTTCATCCCTTGTTTCACCCCCTGCCGGGGGCGACTCACTTTCTTTGGTCTTGCCCAAAGAAAGTAAGCAAAGAAATGCGCGCCCGAGATGGCGAAAGACTCCTTGAATTTCTGTAACCGTGCGGAGAAGGAGGCAAACTCGCTGCGCTCAAACAGGCCTCCTTCTTTTTTCCGCCCGCTTACAGAAATTCAAGGCGCCATCTAGGGCAGGAAAGTCAAAGGACAAAGCCACACCCTCGGGGCGCAAGCCCAAACGACAAAGGCCAACCGCGCGATGGGTTGGCCTTTCTCTTTTGACGTTGAGCCCTTGATGGCGCCTTGAATTTTCGTAAGCGGGCGGAAAAAAGGTGGGGAACTGTCTGAGCGAAGCGAGTTTTCCCCACCTCCGCCCGGTTACGCAAATTCAAGGAGTCTTTCGCCATCTCGGGCGCGCCTTTCTTTTGCCTACTTTTCTTTGGCAAGACAAAGAAAAGTAGGTCGGTCCCGGCAGGGAACGAAAGGGAGATGGACCACCAAGGCCAAAACAAACCCCAAAAAAACTACTCAATCCTCAACGCCTCAAACGCCGGATTCCCCTCCGGATACTGCGGCTTCATCCCTTCCAGCACCCGCAACAAAATCTCCGCCACCATCACGTTCCGGTGGGTCTTGGAATCCGCGGGCACGACATACCAAGGGGCGTCGGGCGTCGCGGTGGCGTTGATGGCGGCCTCGTAGGCTTCCATATAGGCCTCCCAGAACTCCCGCTCTGCAATATCGGCTGGGTCGAATTTCCAGTGTTTGTGCGGATCGTCGACGCGCTCCTGCAGGCGCTGGCGCTGCTCGTCTTTCGAGATATGCAGGAAGCATTTGACGATGGTCGTGCCGGTGTCGCTCAGCATCTGCTCGAACGCGTTGATGTGCCCATAACGGCGTTTGCATTCGGCCACGTCGATATCGCCATGCACGCGCGTGATCAGCACGTCTTCGTAGTGGCTGCGGTTGAAGATGACGATCTCGCCGCGCGCGGGCGTCTGGGCATGCACGCGCCAGAGGTAATCGTGTGCGAGTTCCTGCGGCGTCGGCGCCTTGAAGCCGACCACGCGCAGGCCCAGCGGGTCCATCGCGCGGAAGACGCCGCGCACGGTGCCGTCCTTGCCGGAGGTGTCCATGCCCTGCAGGATCACCAGCACCTTGCGCCGGTGCTCGGCGTAGAGCACGTCCTGCAGCGCGTCGAGCTTGGCCGAGACTTCGGCCAGGCGCGCGTTGTCGTCAGCCTTGTTGCCGGTGGAGAACGGCTTGCTGGAGGCATCCACCTTCGCGATCTTGAACTTGTTGCTGCCGTCGAAACGGTAGTCGTCAATCAGGTTCTTGCCGTTCGTGCCCACGGTATCTCCTTGTTGTTCTGACGTTGCGGCAGGCGGCCGCGCGGTGTCAATGCGCTGCGGCAGTCAGCTTGAGTGCATCCAGGTCCAGCGTGCCTTCAAAGACGGTCGTGGCGGGGCCCGTCATCATGACCGGCTGGCCGACGCCGGCCCAGGCGATGGTCAGGTCGCCGCCATGCGTGGTCACCTTGACGGGCGAATCCAGCAGGCCGCGGCGGATGCCGGCCACCACCGCTGCGCAGGCGCCGGTGCCGCACGCGAGCGTCTCGCCCGCGCCGCGCTCGTACACGCGCAGACGCACGGAATGGCGATCGACGATCTGCATGAAGCCCGCATTCACGCGGCGCGGAAACACGGCATGCGATTCGATCAGCGGGCCGTCTTCCAGCACGGGAAAGGCTTCCGTATCGTCGACGATCTGCACGGCGTGCGGATTGCCCATCGACACGGTCGACAGCCATGCAGTGCGGCCGTTGATCTGCAGCGCGTGCTGCGTGTCGTCGCCCTCAAGGCGGGTGGGCAGGCCGTCGGGCAGGAACGGCAGGCGCGCCGCCTCGAACACCGGTGCGCCCATGTCGACCGTGACCTGGCCGTCGTCCTGCATCGTCAACGTGGCGATGCCGTTCATGACTTCCACGCGCACGGTCCGTTTGTCGGTCAGACCGCGGTCAGTGACGAACTTGACGAAGCAGCGTGCGCCGTTGCCGCAGTGCTCCACCTCGCCGCCGTCGTGGTTGAAGATGCGGTAGCGGAAATCGACGTCGGGCCGCGTTGAACGCTCGACCAGCAGGAGCTGGTCCGCCCCCACGCCGAAGTGGCGGTCGGCAATGGCGGCCCATTGCTCGGGCGTGAAGTCGATGGGGGTCTGGATGCCGTCGAGCACGACAAAGTCGTTGCCCGCGCCGTGCATCTTGGTGAAGTGCAGTTTCATGGCGGGCCGCACAGAGGCGGCAATGAACGTTCGGAAAACGCCCATTCTAAAGCGAGCCGGCCGCGGTTGCCCCGGGGCCGGCCGCGGGCATCAATAAATGCCCGGCATGCCCTCGGGGCGGTGCTTGAAGCGCTTGTGCACCCAGTAATACTCGGTGATGCGCGGGCGGATCGCGTCTTCAAAGAAGGCGTTCATGCGGCGCGTGTCGGCGGTCAGGTCGCCGGTGGGGTAGTTCTCCCACGCGGGCAGGATGCGCAGCGCATAGCCCTCGTAGTTGGGCAGGATCTCGGTGTACATCGGCACGACCTTGGCGCCGGTCATCGACGCCATGCGCGGAATGGCGTTGAGCGTGAGCGCCGGCACGCCGAAGAACGGCACGAATTCGGAGTCGCGCTCGCCGAAATCCATGTCCGAGATGAGCTGCAGCGCCTCGCCGCGCTTGATGGTGCGCATGATCTGGCGGATGTTCTCGCTGCGCTCCAGCATGGTCGCGCCAAAGCGGCTGCGCAGCGCCTTCACGGCGGCATCGAGCGCCGGGTTGGCCATGTGCGTGTACAGCGAACAGCCCGCGTTGCCGACGTTCTTGCGCAGGTAGTCCGTCAGCGCCAGGGCGCCGATCTCCACGCCCGACAGATGCAGCGTGACGAGAATGTGCGGCTGGCCGTGCAGCGCAGGCAGGTTGGCCTGGTCGTCGATCTTCACCACGCGCATCAGGCGCTTTTCCGATGCGAACCACGCAAACGAGCGCTCGGCAAAGCTGCGGAAGACCTTGCGGAATACGTCGTGCGCCATGGCTTCGCGCTCGGCTTCCGATTTCTCGGGAAAGCACGCGCGCAAATTGGCCAGGACCACGCGGCGGCGGCCGTTGGGAATGCGGTACAGCAGACCGCCCAGTCCTTCGCCAAAACGCGCGACAAAACCGTACGGCAGGAGGGACAGCAGCCACAAGAAGCCGAGTCCGAGTTTGGCAGAGAAACGTTCCATAAAGGCAGCAGTGTCAGGCAGCGGGCGGAGCGTCCGCGCCCTTGGGATGCTTGTAGCGGTTATAGCCCCAGAGATATTGCGTCGGCGCCACGGCAATCAACCGCTCGATGGCGGCGTTGATTCGGGTGGCGGCTTGCGTGGCGTCTTCGGGCAGGTCGCCGATCTCCTCCACGTGCAGCCGGTAGCCCGTACCGCGTGGCAGCCGCTCGGCAAACAATGCCACGACGGGCGCACCTGTGAGCCGATGCAAGCGGTGCACCAGCGTCATCGTATAGGCCGGCTTGCCGAAGAACGGCGCCCATACGCCTTCACCGCCGGTGGGCGTCTGGTCGGGCAGGATGCCGATGGCCTCGCCGCGCTTGAGTGCGCGCACCAGCATGCGCACGCCGCGCGGGTCTGCGGGGGCCATGTGCATGTTCGGCCCCGTACGCATGTGTTCGATCCAGGCGCGCAGGCTTTCCTTGCGCGGCGGCTTGAACAGCGATGTGACGGGGCGCTCCCTTGCATAGGCCTGTGGCAGCACCTCGAAGCAGCCCAGATGCGGCGTGAGGAAGATCAGGCCGCGCCCGTCGGCCATTGCCCGCTCGATGGCGGTACGGCAAACGTCGAACAGGTGCGGCGCAACCTGCGCCCCGTTCTTGCGCACCCAGAAGTACGGCATCTCGAACACCATGCGGCCGGCGGAGCGCCCGGCCTCTTTGAGCATGGCGGGCGTGACGTCGGGATAGGCGTGGCGGAAGTTGGCGATGAGCCGGTCGTGATAGCGGCCGGGCACCTGGGCGGCCAACGCTCCCAGCCAGCCGCCCAGCGCCTGCAGCACTGACAGGGGCAGGCGTGAAAACAGCCAGTAGAGGAAGGTCATGCGTGCGTACGCTGCAATGTGTTGGTCGCAGTCGACAGGAGAGCAGGGTCTTGGCAGGCCGTGCTGCGGCCCCGAAAAGTGCCGCGTATAATAGCGCGATTCGCCGAGTTAACTGACAACTTGCGGGGCGAATCCTTGCTTGGCCACAAACCTCGGCAAGGTTGCTAAATACCGCTAAAGCGTCGCCGGCCGTGGCTTAACGGATTGGCAACGTGATAGCCAATCTGGAGCTAACAGCCGTGTCAAACGACTTCCTCTTCACCTCGGAGTCGGTCTCCGAGGGCCATCCCGACAAGGTCGCCGACCAGATTTCCGACGCCATCCTGGACGCCATCCTCGCCCAGGACAAATATGCGCGCGTCGCTGCAGAAACGCTGTGCAACACTGGCCTGGTGGTGCTCGCGGGTGAAATCACCACGTCGGCCAACGTCGATTACATCCAGGTCGCGCGCGAAACCATCAAGCGCATCGGCTACGACAACACCGACTACGGCATCGACTACAAGGGCTGTGCCGTCCTCGTCGCTTACGACAAGCAATCGCCGGACATCGCGCAGGGCGTCGACCGCGCATCGGACGACTACCTGAACCAGGGCGCAGGCGACCAGGGCCTGATGTTCGGCTACGCGTGCGATGAAACGCCCGAGCTGATGCCCTTCCCGATCTACTACGCACACCGCCTGGTCGAGCGCCAGTCGCAACTGCGCCGCGACGGCCGCCTGCCCTGGCTGCGCCCGGACGCCAAGTCGCAGGTGACGGTGCGTTATGTGGACGGCAAGCCGCACAGCGTGGATACCGTGGTGCTGTCCACCCAGCACGCGCCGGAAATGTCGCAAGAGGCCATCCGCGAAGCCGTGATCGAAGAGATCATCAAGCCGGTGCTGCCGTCGCACATGCTGGCCGACACCAAGTACCTGGTGAACCCGACCGGCCGCTTCGTCATCGGCGGCCCGCAAGGCGACTGCGGCCTGACCGGCCGCAAGATCATCGTCGACACGTACGGCGGCGCAGCCCCGCACGGCGGCGGCGCGTTCTCGGGCAAGGACCCGTCGAAGGTGGACCGCTCGGCCGCGTACGCCGCGCGCTATGTCGCCAAGAACGTGGTGGCCGCCGGTCTGGCGCGCCAATGCCAGGTGCAGGTCAGCTACGCGATCGGCGTGGCCCGCCCGATCAACATCACTGTGTACACGGAAGGCACGGGCGTGATCCCGGACGACCAGATCGCCAAGCTCGTGCACGAGCATTTCGACCTGCGTCCGAAGGGCATCGTGCAGATGCTGGACCTGCTGCGCCCGGTCTACGAAAAGACTGCCGCGTACGGCCACTTCGGCCGCGAAGAGCCGGAGTTCAGCTGGGAAGCCACCGACAAGGCTCTGCTGCTGCGCGAAGCAGCCGGCCTGGCTGGCGAGCCGACCAAGGCGTTTGCCTGAGCCAGCACTGGCACCAAAGAGAAACCGCCCTTCGGGGCGGTTTTTTGTTGGGTACTGTGCCGCGCTCGCTCACTGATGGGTGACGCGGAAAGCCGTCCACTCCTGCGATTTGCTGTAGCGCGACTGAATGCCCTGACGCAATTCGGCGCTGCTCGCGTACTGGAACAGCCCGTTCTCGATGTCGTAGAACAATTGCCGGCCGGCGCGCGTGTCGACTGCCATTGCGTGCGTTTCATCCGCAATCCAATACACGCCTGGCGTACCGACCACCGTGTCGAGCATGGTGCCCAGCGCGACATCGTCCGCCACGCGCGTACCCTTCAGGCCCACGTTGCTCAGCAAGGTCAGCACATCCTGCCCATTGCCATTCGGATCCCAACGATATTTGACCTGCAAGATGCCGGCGCGCAGCTTGCTCGGGTCGGAATCCTTGGGCGCGATCGACGCGTCCAGCGTGTTCTTGCACCAGAGCGCGCTGGCGGCTGCGCACCAGCCGAGGCGGCGTTCGGTGTCGGTGCCGCCGCCCTGCGTCTGCAGGCTCGAATAGTTGTTGTGCGATGTGTACAGCGTCTGTTCTGCCATGATGTGGCCTCGTCATCCATGAGCGTGAGCCACCGGCTGTGTGCCGGCGCACCGCAAGGAACTGCCCTCGCGGCAAGACCCACTCTAGGGACGGCAAGGCAGCGCCGATATGCGCCGCATGTGCCCAGCCTCGCCCCATGGCAGGCGGCACGGGCCAAACATTACGGCAGGCGATTGCGCAATTTCGATCAGGCGCCTCCAACCCGCCGGCGATACCGTATCGCCACCCAGGAGCCACCGCATTGACCACCGCCACCGACCGCTACCTCGCCCGCTTCCGCGCCGTGCTGGCCCACATCGACGCGCATCTGGACGACACGCTCGACGTGGACGGACTGGCGGACGTGGCGGCGTTTTCGAGCTACCACTTCCACCGTCAGTTCTCGTTGCTGTTCGGCATGAACGTCGGGCGCTATGTGCAGTTGCTGCGGCTGAAGCGTGCCGCCCATCAACTCGCCTATCGTGACGACGTGCGCATCACCGACATCGCGCTGGCGTGCGGGTACGAAGGGCCGGAGGCATTTGCGCGGGCGTTCCGCAGGCAGGCGGGCCAATCGCCGTCAGCCTTCCGGGCCGCGCCGCAGTGGGCGTCCTGGGCGACCGATCTGCAGGCGCTGCGCGCCCTCAGGAGCCAACACATGCCCGCACAACCGCACACCCAATCCGTTGAGATCGTCGAGCGCGAGGCCGTTGCAGTCGCCGCCATCGAGCACCGCGGCGACCCAGCACGCCTGGGCGAGACCCTTCGCGCGTTCATCGCCTGGCGCCGCGAGCATCGGCTGCACCCGAGCGTTTCGGCCACGTATAACGTCGTCTACGACAACCCCGACGACGTGCCGCCCGAAGCGTTCCGCATGGACATCTGCGCGGCGACGCAGGCACCGATCGCCGCCAATGCGGCGGGCATCACCGGCAAGACGCTGGCAGGCGGGCGCTACGCCGTGCTGCGCCACACGGGCTCCGACGACACGCTCGCCCAGAGCGTGTCGTACCTCTATGCCGATTGGCTGCCCGCCAGCGGCGAGGAGTTGCGCGACGCGCCGTTGCTGTTCCAGCGCGTGCTCTTCTACCCCGACGTGCCCGAGCACGAAGCTGTGACGGACGTACTCCTGCCGCTCAGGTGAGCCTTCAGGCGATCAGACGATCAGGCGTCCAGGTGGATCTGGATGCCGGTGGCCGTGTAGATGGCCGTGGCCTTGAAGCCGTCCACCACCACCGACGCGAACTGGCGGTTGCTGCCGGCACCATCCACCACGGCGATGGTGTCGCCCACCTTGGGCGCGTAGCCGTTCACGAACTTCACGTGCAGCGTGCCGCCGGCAATCGTGGTGAGGCCGGCCACGCTCAGCTTGCCCTGACCGTTCGGGCCGATGGCGAGGTCGAGCGTGGTGCCCTGCAGTTGCGTGAACTTGCCCGCAATCGCCACCGCCGCCGGCGCGTTGACCGCCAGCGTGCCGGCGCCGACATACACGTCGCCCGTGCCGAATGCGTTGGCCGAATCGGCTTCGAGCACACCGCCTGCGACCTGCGTGCCGCCGGTGTACGTGTTGGCGCCTGCCAGACGCAGCCGGCCGGTGCCTTGCAGCGTGAGCTTGCCCGCGCCCGAGATGGCATTGCGCCACGTATCGGCCGCGTTGAAGCCGCCCTGCGTTGCATCCATCGACACGATCACGTTGCCGTTGAACGCGCCGTAGCCGTCGGCCGCCGCGAACAGGTTGAGGCGGCCCCAGCCTTCGGCGTCGTCGAGCACGGGGTAGCCGGACGCCAGTTCCGTCGTCTTCAGCACCACGCGGCGCTGATCGGCGCTCAGGTACGGGAAGCGCGTTTCCAGCAGCACCTCGGCGCCCTTCGGCACCACCGGCGCCAGCGTCGTCGCGCCGATCTGCGTAAAGCCAAACGTCATGCGGCGCGTGAAATTGGCCTGATTGGTGGCGTAGTCGGCAAAGCGGTCGGTGGCCGGCGTGCCGGACTGGGCCAGCACCGGGAACGTCGTCGCATCCGTGCCGGTCTGCGCCATCAGCGCGGTGTGCGCCTGCGCGAAGGCCGCTGCCTTCAGCGTGGCGTTGGCCGGGTCGACGAGGTTGGCCGCGGCGGCGGCAATGCCGATCATGCGGCCCGACATCACGTCCAGCGGCGAATGCATGCCGGCCAGGATGCGGTTCTCGCCCAGCTCCAGACCACGCGACAGCATCTGCTGGAAGCGCTCGGGCACCAGGTATGCCATGGCCACGGCATCGCGCGTCGCCTCGGCCGAGTGGCCGCTGATGAAGCCGCCGTCGGTGGCGGGGGTCGGGCTCTCGGCCGGCACCAGCGTCGGCACGACCGCCACGCTGCTGCTCCAGCGGTACGGTCGCGCATATTTGTAGAAGCGCTTGGCCGGCTCGGTAGAAGCGTTGTTGCCGACCGTGTTGATCAGGTCGACCACCTTGCCGAAGGCGGTGTTGCCGCCCGAGGTGCCCACGCCCGTGTTGTTGCCGCTGTCGTTGTAGAGCACGGTGGTGGCATCGGCCGGCACGGTGGTAATGGACGTCGTCTGCTGCGCGAGCGTGCGCCACGCGGCGGTGAGCGGCCCCATGCCGTCGGTCACGCTGTAGCCCTTGCCGCGGCGGTCGTCAAAGTACGCCGCATCGGCCTGCGCCTGCGTGCGGTTGGTGGTGGCGTTCACCACGTATTGAACGTTTGCGTTCAAGACCGGCAGATTGAGCTGCGTGCCGCCGGCCGTGCCGTCGTTGGGCAGGCCCGTCCACGTGGAGGCGACCACCGCCGGGAACGACCCGTTGGCCGGCGCGTTCACGCCCGCATCGACGATCTCCGTCAGCGGCTGCCAGAGGTCGAGAAAGCGCGTGAACAGGCGCACACCGGCGTTGGTGCCCAGCGTGGCGTAGCGCGCATCGCCGCGCTGGTTGGTGGCGATGTTGTCGACGAAGGCGGGCACGCCGGTGGCCACGGCCGCCGTGTCGACAAAGCCGGGGTCTGCCGGCGGCGCCGGAATGGCCTGCGTGGTGGCAACGGGCGTGCTGCTGGTGTTGTCATCGCCGCCGCCGCACGCGGTGAGCGCGAGGGCGCCGAAAAGTGCAACGAGGCTGGAGCAAAGACGCGGACGGACAAACGCGGGGCGGACAGTGAAGGACATGGTGCGGCGGGCTTGCAACCCGCAGAGAGCGCTGGAAAGCCCCGCAGTCTCGGCACCCGCCATGAAATAACGGTGACGTTTCGTTGACAAATCCGCGTGATCTTCGCCCTACGTTGGGGCATCTCGCGTCATGACAGCGCTGCGAGTGAGTTATGTCACAGAGTGATATAATCGCCGACCGCATTCTTTGACCTCTGGTGAAGCCTGGTCCGGGCAATCGCCGTCTGTCGACCATGTCCGCTTCACCGCTGCATCCCGCCCTGCGCCGCTGGCTCCACAGCTTCATTCCCGCGCCCGTAACCGTGCGCTGGAGCGAACGCGTGCGTTCCGCCGTCGGCGCCCTCATCGGCATCCTGTTTACCGGCACGATGATGAAGATGGTGCCGGGCGCGGCCACGCTGATCCCGCTGCTGGTCGCGCCGATGGGCGCCTCGGCCGTGCTGCTGTTTGCGGTGCCGGCCAGCCCGCTCGCGCAGCCGTGGTCGATCATCGGCGGCAACCTGGTGGCGGCCACCGTGGGCGTCACGTGCGCGCTGTTGCTCAATGACCCGGTGATTGCATCGGCGCTGGCCGTCTCGGCAGCGATTGCCGGCATGTTTGCCCTGCGCTGCGTGCACCCGCCTTCGGGCGCGGTGGCGCTCACCGCCGTGATTGGCGGCCCGGCCG
Organism: Ralstonia flatus; assembly: GCF_958439105.1. NCBI lineage: Bacteria > Pseudomonadati > Pseudomonadota > Betaproteobacteria > Burkholderiales > Burkholderiaceae > Ralstonia > Ralstonia flatus. Next base: position 114,897 of record NZ_CAUDLI010000014.1, read on the forward strand.
TGCATGCGCTGGGCTATCGCTTCGTGCTGGAGCCGATCCTGATCCAGTCAGCGCTGCTGCTGGTGGGCGCGCTGGTGTACCACGCGGCCACGGGCCACCGCTATCCGCACGCGCAACGCCTGCCCGCCGCTGAGCGTCCGCCCACCGCAGCCGGCTTCAGCCGCGCCGACATCGTCGCTGCGCTGCGCCGCCAGAGCGAACTGCTCGACATCGACCCGGAAGACATCGAAGCCGTGCTGCGCGAGATGCAGCTGCAGGCCTACACGCGCACGTTCCACGCACTCACGTGCGCCGACATCATGACCACGCCGGTGGTCACGGTCTTGGCCGGCACATCGATCCCGCGCGCGCTGCAACTGCTGCGTCAGCATGGCTTCAAGGCATTACCGGTGGTGGACGAAGACAGGCGCGTGGTGGGCATCGTCACGCGCGCCGACCTGCTCGGCCTGGCGCCCGCAGACCTACGCCAGACGCTGCGCCGCTGGTTCAGCATCGGCGCGCTCACACCGCCGCGCGTCGCCGACCACATGAAGACGCGCGTGCAGACCATCGCGGCCAGTGCGCCCATGTCGAACCTGGTGCCGATGTTTGCCAGCGCCGGCCACCACCACATTCCGGTGCTGGATGCCGACGGCCGGCTGGCCGGCATCGTTACCGAATCCGACTTGGTGGGCGGGCTGTATCGTCAGGCGAACATCGCGCCGCAGGCGGCCTGAACAGAACCGCCGTCAAACCGCATCCATCGGCAACTCGCGGAATGCACTCAGCTGTTCCGCTGCCACCGAGTACGCCACCAGGCGCGGATAGTCCGCCGCCGGCACGCGGTCCGGCACCATCAACTGGATGAAGGCCCAGGCCACGGCCACCGTCACGCCGGCCTGCGTCAGCTCGTTCTGGTCGACGGGCAACGGCGCGTCCTTCCACTCCGCCTCCAGCGCTTCCACCGCCGCCAGCAACTGGGTGTGCACGCGCTCGACCCACGGCCCGTGCACTTTCTCGCTCGGGCGCAGGTTGTGTTCGTAGACGATCTGCACGGCCTTTTCGCACGCGGCCAGCGCCAGGCCGATCACGCGCAGGGCGTGCTGGCGCTCGGCAATGGCGGCGGGCATCAGGCTGCGGCCCGCCAGCGTTTCTGCGTAATCGATGATGAGCGTGGAATCGATCAGCACGGTGCCGTCGTCGCACACCAGCGTGGGCGCCTTGACCACGGGGTTGATAGCGCTGAACTGATCGAAATGCCGGAAGACCGAGATCGACGCGTGCTCGAACGGCACCCCGAGCAGCTTGAGCGAAATGGCCGTGCGGCGCACGTACGGGGAATCAAGCATGCCGATCAACTTCATGGAATCTCCTGGCTGGTGTGAGTGTGATGGGTAAAAAACCTGGGGTGTGCAATGCCTTGGCCCACGCGGGCGCGGATGCACATGATAGACAGCCAGCGCAAAGCGTGCCCGCGCCTCGGGCACGTTTTCTGCGTGTGCGGCATCCGCTTTAAGGCACCCGATTTTCCACCCCGATTTGCCGCCCCAATTTGAGCCCCCTGATGCCGACACCGCCGGCCTCCCGATTTCCTAGAATGCACGACACGGGCCAATGTTGCTGCCCGCCGGACAGGAGACCTTATGCCGTTTCTCGCGCACGACCATGACTGCCTCGGCTGGAGCGGCGAGATGGCGCAGCGCGTGCTGGCATTCGATTGGGCGTCCACGGAGCTGGGCCCGATCGAGGACTGGCCACCCAGCCTGCGTGCCGCCGTGCAAATGGTGCTGGCATCTCCGGTGCCGCTCGTCATGCTGTGGGGCCGCCACGGCTACATGGTCTACAACGACGCCTACGCCGAGTTTGCCGGCGGGCGTCATCCGTATCTTCTCGGGTGCCCCGTTGAACTCGGCTGGCCCGAAGTGGCGGACTTCAACCGCCACGTCATGGATGTCTGCCTAGGTGGCGGCACGCTGTCGTACCGCGACAAGGAACTCGTCCTGCTGCGCAACGGCCGCCCCGAAGACGTGTGGATGGATCTCTACTACAGCCCGCTGCCCGACGACCACGGCAGCCCGGCCGGCGTGCTCGCCATCGTGGTGGAAACCACCGAGCGCGTGCTCACCGAACGCGAACGTCAGGCCGCCGAACAGGCGCTGCGCCAGTTGACCGAAACGCTGGAGCAACGCGTGGCCGATGCGCTGTCGGCCCGCGCCGAAGTGGAGGCGCAATTGCGCCAGGCCCAGAAGATGGAAGCCATCGGCAACCTGACCGGCGGCGTCGCGCACGACTTCAACAACGTGTTGCAGGTGATTGCCGGCAACCTGCAGATGCTGACAGTGGAAGCACCGGGCAACGCGCGCGTGCAGCACCGGGTGGCCGCTGCCACGCGCGCTGTGCAGCGCGGTGCCACGCTGGCTGCACAATTGTTGGCCTTCGCGCGGCGCCAGCCGCTCTCGCCTGCGATCGTCAACCCGACGAAGCTCGTCCAGGGCATGAGCGAGATGCTGCACCGTGCACTCGGCGAAGCCGTCAAGGTAGAAACGCATCTGGCCGAAGACCTGTGGCACGTACAGGCCGACCGCAACCAGCTCGAGAACGCGCTGCTGAACCTCGCCATCAACGCACGCGACGCCATGCGCGGCGGCGGCGTGCTGACCATCGCCGCCAACAACGTCACGCTCGACAGCGCGCAGGCGCAGGCGCAAGGGCGCGGCCAGCTTACCCCCGGCGACTACCTCGTCTTCTCCGTCACCGACACCGGTGTCGGCATGCCGCCCGAAGTGGTCGAACACGTCTTCGAACCGTTCTTCACCACCAAGCCCGACGGCCATGGCACGGGTCTGGGTTTAAGCATGGTGTTCGGCTTCGTCAAGCAGAGCGGCGGGCATATCGCCATCGACAGCGCGGTCGGGCGGGGCACCACCGTGCAGCTCTACTTCCCGCGCAGCACGGAGGCCGCCCCGGACGATGCCCTCGACCTGCGCGACACCGTCGTCACGCCCATGGGCGGGCGCGAGACCATCCTGGTCGTGGAAGACGACACCGACGTGCGCCTGACAGCCGTCGACATGCTGACGCAGCTCGGCTACCGCGTGCTGACCGCCGCCAACGGCGAAGCCGCGCTGGAACTCATGAACAGCGGCACGCCCATCGATCTGTTGTTTACCGACGTGATCATGCCGGGGCCCATCAAGGGCGGCGAACTGTCGATCCGCGCCGCGCAACGCGTGCCGCCGCTGCCGGTGCTGCTCGTCTCCGGCTATACGCGTGACGAGATCCTGCGCGACGGCAGGCTGCCGCCGGGCGTGACGCTGCTCGACAAACCCTACCGGCGCGATGACCTCGCGCGCATGGTGCGCAACGTGCTCAACAACAGCCGCACAGGGCAGGCGCAGGGGCAGGTGCACCCAACATCGACGGCATCCATCGACGAGGCTGCAACTGCGGTTGCCGACACGTCACCACCGCCCACGGTGCTGCTGGTGGAAGATGACGCGGGCTCCCGCGAGGCCATGCAGGAAGTGCTCACCACGTTCGGCCTGCAATGCCTGGCCGCCGCCAGCGCGGAAGACGCCCTCGCCATCGCCCGCACGCAGCCCGTACAGGTCCTGCTGACCGACCTCACCCTGCCGGGCCAATCCGGCGCCGAACTCGCCCGCACACTGCAGCGGCAGTACCCGGACATGGACGTGCTGCTGATGACCGGGTACGGCACCCAAGCCGAGATTGGCGAGCCCATTCCGGGCGCGTGCGTGCTCGCCAAACCGGTCGACCTGACGCTGCTGCATGCTGCGCTGGCGCCATGGCTTGGCACCGGCGTGAACGCGACAACGAAGCATGTGACGAACGCCGCATAATCGCAGCCCCCTGTCACAACCGACCACGCCCGCCCGTCTAGGGAGCATCTTCCCTAGACGACACCGCCGCCATGACCCAGCGCCGCGCCGACCGCGCCCCCAGCACTGACCGCGAAGACACGGCCTTCACCGCCGCGCGGCCTCGGCTCTTTGCGATTGCCTACCGCATGCTCGGCAGCCGGGCCGACGCGGAAGACGTGCTGCAGGACGCCTGGATGCGCTGGCACCAGACCGACCAGACCGCGCTGCAGTCGGCCGAGGCGTGGCTCGTGACGGTGGTCACGCGCCTGTCGATCGACCGCCTGCGCGCCGCCAAGACCGAGCGCGAAGCCTACGTCGGCTGGTGGCTGCCCGAACCGCTGGTTGAACCCGAAAGCCACGCGCCCACGCCCGAAACCGCCGTGGAACTGGCGGGCGATTTGTCGATGGCCCTGCTGTGGGTGCTCGAACGCCTGTCGCCCGAAGAGCGCGCGGCGTTTCTGATGCGCCAGGTGTTCGAGCAAGACTATTCGGAGATTGCCGCCCTGCTGGGCAAGACCGAGGCCGCGTGCCGGCAACTGGTGCACCGCGCGACCGAGCGCGTGCAGCAGGAGCGCCCGCGTTTCGATGTCGCGCCCGATGCGCATCGGGATTTGCTGGAGCGCTTTGCCGAAGCCTCGCGCACGGGCCAGCGCGACGCCATCCGCGCGCTGCTGGCAGACGACGCGCAACTCGTGGGCGACGGCGGCGGCAAGGTGCCGTCGTTCACGCGCATCATTCAAGACGCCGGCCAGATCACCAAGATCTACTGCGAGCTGGTGCGCGCCATGGGCGACGTCCGCTACGTGTACGCCCGCGTGAACGGCGAACCCGGCCTGCTGCGCTATGTGGATGGCACGCTGGAATCGGCCCAGTCGTTCGTCATCGCGAACGGCCGCATCGTCGCCATCTACGTGGTGCGCAATCCGGACAAGCTGGCGCACATCGGCATCGGCGCATAAAGAACGCGAAGTTTCTTTGGCCCGGCTGTCACAACCCGGCCGCGTGGCGCGTCTTGAGGGTATGGAGCGACGCAAGGCAAGCACCGGCCCACCGGTCACCGGCCTCGGCTCCTTCATCCACCCAACCCCTCAGGAGCCACTCATGTCGCAAGCCCCACGCATTGCCTACTTCCAACTCGCACCGAAGGCGTTCAACCACCTGCTGAACCTGTCGAACGGCCTGCGCCGCGACCTGCTGGGCGCACGGCTGGTCGACCTCGTGCTGCTGCGCGTCTCGCAAATCAACGGTTGCGCCTTCTGCATCGACATGCACTGGAACGACCTGATCAAGATGGGCGAAGACCCACGCCACCTGAACGCCGTGGCCGGCTGGCGCGAGGCCCCGTTCTTTACCGAGCGCGAGCGCGCCGCCCTGCGCTGGGCGGAGCTGGTCACCAACACCCCGCACAGCGATGCCAGCGACGAAGAATTTGCCCGGCTGCGCCAACACTTCAGCGATGAAGAGATCGCCGAGCTGAGCTTTGTGATTGTCACCATCAACAGCTGGAACCTGCTGAACGTGAGCCTGCGCAACCCGGTGCCGCTCAATGCGCCGTATGTTGCAGCGGCGTAACAAGGTCTGCGCCAATACGACGATCGCTGTACAGCAGCGCCTGCGTGCCCGCGTAGGCGCTGCACCTACGGGGGCTTATCCGTGCAGGAAGCGCACCATCAGCACTTCGTCTGCATAGCCCGTGGTGGACTTGAGCGCGCGCGGTTCCACGCCGTAGGTTTGAAACCCGCAGCGCTCATACAGCGCGAGCGCCGCATCGTTGCCGCGCACCACCGACAGCGTGAGCTGCTGGACCAACCCCGCAGCCGCCGCCACGATGCGCTCCACCAGCGCCACGCCCACGCCGCGCCCGCGCGCTGCCGGCGCTACGTAAAAGCCCCACAGAAAACCCTTGTGCGCGAGCTTCGCTATCGTTTGCTGCTTGAAGCCGACCATGCCGACGATGCGTGCGTCGCTACCGGTTCCCGCATAGGCGCCCAGCACGATGGTGGTCGCCAGGCGCTCGGCAAACGCTTCCGTCGAGAGCCCGACCTCAGCCTCGTAGGTTGAGCCGAAGGCGTCGGGCGCATCCTTGAGCGCGGCGAGCCGGATGGTGCGGTAGTCGGCGACATCGTTTGCATCGGCCGAAGACAACTGGCGGATCACGACGGTGTTATCGGAGTTTGGGTTGGCGTTGACGTTGGACATGGCTGGCAAGGGGATCGGCCTGTAGGCGAGAAGCAAACGACAGCCGCCAGTATCGCGCCAATCACACACGCATGGCCTACAGTGCCGCCTCCGTCCATGAGGCCGAGGGCTTTGTCCGTCAATTGGCCTATGTCGGCATGTGCCCAGGTACCTATGCTTCGGGAAACGCGAGTCAATAAATCTACAAACCGCGACAACCGGAACGGGGGGAAGCCATGGCCGAGCTTTTGATCGCGCAAGCGCAACGCAGCAGCGCACACACACAACCCACGCCGGCACCGATTCCGCCCGACGGCCCGCGCCACGCACGCGGCATGCACGGCGCCGCGCTGGTGATGGCCGCCGCGCTGTCGCTGGGGCTCAGTGCCTGCGGTGGCGGCGACGACGCCGGTACCACCACCCCGCCCACGAACAACAACACGCCAGCCCCCACGCCCGCACCAACGCCTTCGCCTTCGCCATCACCTGCGCCTGCGCCCGCACCTGCGCCAGCCCCGGCAACCTATTCCGTGGGCGGCACCGTCAGCGGGCTGACCAGCGGCAAGACCGTCACGCTGCTGGACAACGGCGGCGATGCCGTGGTCGTCAGCGCCAACGGCAGCTTCAACTTCCCGACCAAGCTCGCGCAGGGCAAACCCTATGCAGCAACGGTTGGCACGCGGCCTTCAGGCGAGACCTGCACCGTCACCAACGGCAGCGGCACCGTGGGCACCAGCAACGTGACCACCATTGCGGTGGCCTGCACGCCCAAGCCCCTGTTCGGCTATGCGGTCAACTCGAATGACGGCACCATCTCCGCCTTTACATTGAATGCCACCACCGGCCTGCCCACGGCCATCGGTACGGCAGTCACGGTGGGCGCGGGGCCGCTGTCGCTGACCATCGACCCGGCAGGCAAGTTCGTCTACGTGGCCAACGCCAACGCGAACACCATCACCACGCTGTCGATCAATGCCGATACCGGCCTGCTGACGGTCGTGGGATCCGCCACCCCCACGGGTGTGCAGCCGTACAGCATTGCGCGCACGCCCAACGGCAAGTTTGCGTACACGGCCAACTATGGTGACAACAAGCTCTCGGCGTTCTCGATCAACACCGGCACGGGTGCGCTTACCGCGCTCTCGCCCATCACCGCCGGGGCCAACCCGTACACGGTCACCGTCAACAGCGCCGGCACCTTCGCCTATGTGGTGAACGCCAACAGCGGCGCCACGCCCGGCACGGCCATGGCGTTTGCCGTCAACAACAGTACGGGCGCGCTCACGCAAGTGGGTACCACGGTCAACACGGGCAACACGCCGCAGTTCATTGCGGTCAACTCGGCGGGCACCTATGCCTATGTGACCAACGCCGCAGACAACACCATCAGCGTCTACAGCATCAGCAACACCGGCGCGCTCACCGCATCGGGCACGCCCGTGGCGGCAGGCACCAACCCGTACTACATCGCCATCGCACCGTCGGGCAGCTTCATGTACGTGACCAACGTGCTGGACAACACCGTGAGCGTCTTCAGCATCAACCCGTCCAACGGCGCTCTGACTGCTGTCGCCACCACGCCCACCGGCAATGCGCCCGTGACCGTGCTCGTCAACCCCGCCGGCACCTTCGCCTACGTGGTCAGCGCTGTGGACAACACCGTCAGCGCGTACGCCATCGACAGCGCCACCGGCAAGCTGACCGCCGTGGCAAGCGGGTCGGCCGCTACCGGCAACATCCCGCGCGGGATGGCGATCGTGGCGGTGCCGTGAGGTCGTGGTTGAGTTGAGCTGAATTGGTCTGCAGGAAGGCAAAGCCCCTCGCGATGGCGAGGGGCTTTTTGCAATGTTCGCTCCGCGGCGTCAGCGATCCGTACTTACAAACGCGCGCCAGCACGGGCTGGGATCGTGCGATGCCGCTGCATGCATCAATGCAAGATGAAATCCTGCGGCCCTTGATGACCGCCCAGACTCGGTTCGCCCATGATGTCGCGCACCGCGTCTTCAATCGTGGCGGACAGCGCGTTGAGCGCGAGGTCGTTGTCTTCGGTGCCGAACGGGTCTTCAAGCTGCGAAGCGATGGCCTCGTGCGCCATGAAGGTGTACGCCACGAACACCGCAAACACGGGCGTGAAGCTGCCGATGCTCTCCACCAGCCCGAACGGCAGCGCCGCGCAGAAGAAGTACACCGTGCGATGGATCATGACCGAGTACGCGAACGGCAGCGGCGTGCCGGCAATGCGCTCACACCCGCCGATGCTGTTCGACAGCTCGTTGAGGTTCCGGTCAAACGCCAGGGCGGCATACGCATCGAGCGCACCGGCTTGCGTGCGGCGCTGCACCCATTCACCCAGCCACTGCACGATGGCGATGGGCCGGTAGCGCGCAGCCATCACGCGTTCGAGCAACGGTGCGGGCAGGCGGGCCGCGAGGTCTTCGCGCGCGTCGGTATGGCGCAACTGGTGACGCAGCGCGTGCGGCAGCGCACTCAGTACCTGCGCGAACTCGCGCACGTCGGCATCGGCTGCGGCACCGCGGGTGTCATGCAGGCCATCACCGCGCGGCAACGTCAGCGCCTGACGCGTGAGCGAACGCGCCGTGTTGAGCAACTGGCCCCAGAGCTTGCGGGCCTCCCAGTAGCGGTCGTAGCTGGCGTTGTTACGAAAGCCCAGGAACACCGCCAGCGCAATGCCGACGAGCGAGAACGGCGTCGTGCTCAGGTTGACCGAGATGGGCAGCAGATGCGCATGCACTGCGATGGCCACCAACGACACGAGAAAGATCAGGAACAGGCGGGGCAGAAGCTGCGGCAACACCGATCCGCGCCATGCGAGCAGCATGCGGAACCAGTGCAGATGGGGGCGGACAACCATGGGGAGACGCGAATGCGTTGCAGGGACGTGCGCGGATTATCGCAGAGGCAGGGTTGCCCGGACGCCTGCCGATGCCCAGCCCGCTCACTGCACCGCGCCAATGAACGCCGCCAGCTCCGCCGTCTTGGGGCTGGCAAACACCTCCTTGGCGGGGCCGCTTTCATGGATCAGCCCCTGGTGCATGAAGACGAGCTGATCGCCCACGTCACGGGCGAAGCGCATTTCGTGCGTGACCATGATCAGCGTCATGCCTTCGGCGGCGAGCTGCTTCACCACGGCCAGCACTTCGTTCACCAGTTCGGGATCGAGTGCGGAGGTGATCTCGTCGCACAGCAGCACCTTCGGCTGCATGGCGAGCGCGCGCGCAATGGCCACGCGCTGCTGCTGACCGCCGCTGAGCTGGTCGGGGTAGGCATCAAACTTATCGGCCAGGCCCACCTTGACGAGCATCTGGCGCGCGAGGTCGTTGGCATCGGCCTTCTTCATGCCCTTGACCACCACGGGCGACAGGGCCACGTTCTCGCCCGCTGTGAGGTGCGGAAACAGGTTGAACTGCTGGAACACCATGCCCACGTTCAGGCGCAGCGCGCGCAGTTGCGCGGGCGTGGCCTGCGAGCCCTTGAGCACCGCGTTGTCGACCACGATCTGCCCGTCGTCGATGGCTTCCAGCCCGTTGATGGACCGCAGCAGCGTGCTCTTGCCCGAGCCGCTGCGCCCGATGATGGCGACCACCTGGCCGCTTTCCACGCGCAGGTCGACGCCCTTGAGCACATGGTTGTTGCCGTAATGCTTGTGTACGGCGCAGAGATCAACGAGCGGCATAGAGCTTCTTTTCCAGATGAGAGGCGTAAAGAGACAGCGGCCAGCACAGCGCGAAGTACGCAAGGGCCACCAGCCCGTAGATGAGGAATGGCTGGAAGGTGGCATTGGCCAGCACCGAACCCAGCTTGGACAGGTCTTCAAACCCGATGATGGACGCCACCGCCGTGCCCTTGACGATCTGCACGGAGAACCCGACCGTGGGCGCAATCGACAGGCGCACCGCCTGCGGCAGCACCACGTGCCGCATCTGCTGGAAGTAGCCCATCGCCAGGCTGGAAGACGCTTCCCACTGGCCGCGCGGAATGGCCTCGACACAGCCGCGCCACACCTCGGCCAGATAGGCGCTGGTGTACAGCGTCAGGCCGATGGCGGCGGCCGTCCACGGCGACATCTCGAACCCCGCCATGGATGCCCCAAAGAACACGATGAACATCTGCATGAGCAGCGGCGTGTTCTGGAAGAGCTGGATGTAGGCCTTGCTCACGCGCTGCAGCGTGGCGTTGCGGCCCACGCGGGCAAACAGCACCACCAGGCCCGCCGTGCCGCCCAGCGCAAAGGCCATGAGCGACAGCATGAGCGTGGCAAGCAGCCCCTCCCCCAGCTTGAGGAGAATGGGCAACAGAGGGATGTCGGCGATCATGCTGCGTCTCCAACGGAGGCGGCTGCGGTGGCGGTGGCAGCAAGCGGAGCAGCGGACGCCGCAGGCGCGCGGCGCCCCACGACAAAGCGCTGCCCGATCCAGGCCAGCAACTGACGCAGCAACAGCGCCAGCGCAAAGTACAGCGCCGTCACCACCAGGTAGGTTTCAAACGCGCGGAAGTTGCGCGACTGGATGAAGTTGGCCCCAAAGGTCAGATCCTGCGCGGCAATCTGCGAGACGACCGACGTGCCCAGCATCACGATCACGATCTGGCTGCTGAGCGCGGGCCACACCTTCTGCAGCGCGGGGCGCAGCACCACGTGCCGGAAGATGGCCCAGCGGCTCATCGCCAGCGCGTTGGCCGCTTCCAGCTGGCCGCGCGGTGTTTCTTGAATGCCTGCACGCACGATCTCGGTGATGTACGCGCCCAGGTTGACCACCGCCGTGAGCAGCGCCGCCTGCCATTCATTGATCTGCACGCCCAGCGAGGGCAAGCCGAAGAACACGAACATCAACTGCACGAGGAACGGCGTGTTGCGGATGCCCTCCACATACACCTTGAACAGCGCATTGAACGGAGCGATGCGCCAGGCGCGGCACACGCCCCCGGCAATGCCGATGGCGCCACCGAGCACCGCGCCCGCCGCCGTAAGCGCGAGCGTGAATGCCGCGCCCTGCGCGAGCTGGCCGCTGTAACTGAGGACAGCGCCAAAGTCGAATTGATAGGCCATGAAGAGGTCCGGCGGACTTGTGTTGCGAACGTGCGTAGAACCTGTTCACGATCCGTAGCGAGCGGCCCGAGGTTGGCGCGAGAAGCGCAGCCGTACGTGGGTACGGCGAGCATCGCAGTGTCAAGATCGGGTCGCGCAGTAGGATCGTGAGCAGGTTCTTACAGCTTGGTGGGCAGCGGCATCTTGATCCAGCGCTGCGACAGATCGTTCAGGCGGCCATCCGTCTTCAGCTTGGTGATGACGGTGTTCACCTTGTCGAGCAGCGCGGGCTCGCCCTTGGCCACACCCACATAGCAAGGCGTGTCTTCCACGGGGAACTTCAGGTCGAGCTGGCGCAGCTTCGTGCGCTCGTTCACCGCGTTGGCGACGATGTTGCCCACCGTTACCAGCTGCACCTGGCCGATCAGGTAGCTCTGCGCGGTAGCGTTGTTGTCTTCATAGCGCTTGATGGTGGCCGACGCGGGTGCCACGGCCGAGAGCGCCAGATCTTCAGTCGAGCCGCGCGTGACGCCGATCGTCTTGCCGGCCAGATCCGCCGGTGCCTTGATTGTCATGTCTTTCGGGCCATACACGCTCTTGGGGAAGGGCGCATACGCCTGCGTGAAGTCGATCACCTTGGCGCGCTCGGCGTTCTTACCCAGGCTGGAGATGACGACATCCACCTTGCCCGTGGTCAGGAACGGAATGCGGTTGGTGCTGGTCACGGGCACCAGCTCGGCCTTGACGCCGAGTTCCTTGGCGACGAGGTTGGCCATGTCGATGTCATAGCCCTGCAGCTTCAGGTCCGGACCGAGCGAGCCGAACGGCGGGAAGTCGTTCGGGATGGCCACGCGGATCACGCCGGCTTTCTGGATGTTGGCCAGCGCATCGGCATGTGCCGGGCGGCCGGGCAGCAATGCCGCAACAGCGCTGGCCGCCATGACGGCGTGGAAGAAGAAGCGACGCGAGATGGGGCGCGAAGCGTGGCGGGCAGTGATGCGGGTCATTCAAAAACTCCTTCGGATTCAGACATGGAGACGAGGCGAAACGAAACCGGTTCGTACTGCATGCGCTCGGGCGCAAGGTGGGGTGCAGGCTGCGGCGCGTTCAGATCGATGCCGCTGCGGCGCGCGGCCGACAACAGGTGCGCGCGCATGGCCTCTGCGCTGGCGGCGGCATCGCCCGCGGCAATGGCCTGCACGATGGCGTTGTGCTCGTGCGCGGGGTGATCGTCTGCACCGTTGCGGGCAAAGGGCAGGCGCAGGCTGTGGCCGATGGCGTGTTCCAACTGGCCCGCCATCGCCATCAACCCCGGGTTGCCAGACAGCTGCGCGAGCAGCAGGTGGAAGTGCAGATCCGCCTCTGCCGCGCTCAGCAAATCATTGCGCTCCAGCGCGTGGGCCAATTGCTGCTGCAACCATTGCAGATGGCGCAGGCCGGCGGCATGCATGCGCGCGGCGGCCAGCGCCGTCCAGCCGGGCTCCAGCACGAGGCGCAACTCAATCAACTGACGCGGCGACAGCGTGCCCAGCGCCGGCGTGGCAAACGGCCGATGCATGCGCTCGGCACTCGCCCCTTCCGCGCCAAACTTCTGGCCGCGCACCACCACGCCACGACTGGGGAGGATGTCCACCAGGCCCAGCGTTTCGAGCACCGTCAGCGCCTCGCGCAACGACGCGCGGCTCACGCCCAGCGTTTCCGCCAGCTCACGCTGCGGCGGCAGGCGGCTGCCACTGGGGTACTCGCCACTCAGAATGCGTTGCTGGAGTGCTTGCGCGACGGAGGATGGAATGCTGTGCATGGGCCGGGATTGGAGAAAGACACGGTCGTGGTCTGACCGGTCGCCCACGGCTTATGCGAGTTTTGTGCCATGCAGCATAGCGCTGCGTGTTGCGCGGTATTGCGGGGGGTTGGCTGCCTGGGCTGTGCCCTTGGGTGAGGCGTGGGCTGGGGGCGCGGGCGATTGGGCGCTTGGAGTTGGTGCGGGGTGCACCGGTTTGGGACGTGTGGGCGATGAGGGAGCGGCGCGCTCCAACTAGCGTTGCACCCGCGGTAGAACGGCGCCGCTATATTGCTTCACCAGAAACGTGACCTCGATGGACGACGTAGACAACTCAGGCACATGGCGACAACTCCGACCTTCTACCCCTACAGCCTGGAGCCGCATCGGGGCATCGCGCAGTCAGCGCCCGTTGCTGAGGATGTCATCAAGCTTGCGATCGACGCCGATGAGGCGGAAGCGTGGTTCTCAGAAACGCATGCGTGCCAACGGCTGCGGGAATTGTTTCCGGCAGCCATCACGTTTTTGATTGAGGATGACTACCTGGGCGAGAAGCACAAGGCGTCGATCGAACAGGAGCTGGCGCCCGCGAAGGTGACGTGGGAGCCGGGGTATCGGATTGATGGGCGTCACGGGCGTTAGCTCGTTCGCTGGCGGCGAGAATGCTGGGCAGCGACGCGGCAGCTGTTGTAGCCGGCCGCGTCTACACAACGAATGAAATCGTGATCGTGTTGTGCAGCTTTGCCGAGGGGCTATCTCTCTGAGCCCGGCAGGTCGGCCTCCTGAAGCTCCAAAACGATCGGTCGATACTTGGAAAAAACCCAGAGACCGAAAGAGCAACCTGCCCAGACGATGGCAGTGAGCATTGTCGCCAGAAACACACCTACGAATGGACTTGCGATTAATGCTGTGAGGCCATAGAGCGGCCTGCCATTCCACATCACCCGGCCAATACCGAACAGCGAGAGGACCCCGACCAGCAAGCTGAGCGGCACGATCGACAGGTACAAGCCGATCGCAATGAGTTTGAGCATTGAACCGGCGCTAATTCTCTTGACCTTGATATCACGGTACATCTGATTCCCCAGGCGCTCGACTTAGTATTGATACGTGACTTGGAAGCCCGTCGTGATGTTGGCTGTGGTGAAGCCGGCCGGCTTGTAGATGGGCGTGCCGGCAAACAGGTCGTAGGAAAGCGAGCCAAAGCGCGTCGCCCAGCCGCCGCGCAACCCGATCACCGCACCGGCGAGTTGCCGACCAATGATGTTGACGGTGGAAGGACCATAGACGTGGCCGTAATCCACGCCGCCGTAGATCGACAGGCCCGTGTTATCGATGGGCGCCTGCCCCTTGTTGCGCCAGTAACCAATATCAAGTTCTCTTGAATGCCGTCTTTCGAGACGGCGCGCTGATCGTCATTGCCGCTCCACGTCGATTCATCACGTGTCAGCGCGATCTCAAGGATGTTCATTGGCATGCCTGAGCTCGGGTAAGGCGAACCGGTTCACCGCTCACGTTCGACACGCTTGCAACGCACGCGCCCTTCTCAAGGACCAAGCGAGCTTCGTAGTCGACATCGGCCTTCGGAACGAAGGTCGCTGCGACAGAGCACTGTTGGCGGCTTTCTGGCGTTGTCAGCAACACCAAGGTGAACGGTTGTTCTGCGGCAACATACAGCTCGCCCATTGGCGCTCGACCAAGCTTCTCTGCGCCTGGCATCCCGAGCGATCGCCCACGATAGCCGCTTGCCCCGACGATTCCACCCAACACAGTCCCGGCACCTGGAGCGCTCCAATCGATGCAATCCTTGTTCGGCACGGCTTTGACGAGCACATTGCCGCTCACTCGAAGGCGAGCACGCGGGCCGTCAGCCGCTTCTTCTGCGCTTTTGAACTGCGTACCGAGCGAGCTACAAGCACTGAGCGCGCTTGCCACGCAGATAGTGGCGATGTATTTCTCCGCTTTCATTTTGGGTTCCCTTTATGCTTCTAGTTGAACTCAAAGCGCACGTCTTTGATGACCTGGACATTGCCCCAATGGAAGTTGCAGACACGCGCAACCTCAGCGCCATCCTTGCTTTCTGGCACACATCCGCCAGTGATCCTCACTGGGTTACCACCTTGCTTTGATAACGGGAACTCAATCGACAGCCCTTCGGGCACTTTGTGTTCCAGTCGAACGGATTCCGCGTAGTCATCCACCAGCGCAACAATCAACACCTTGTCGGCTTTCAGCGTGTAGAGGTCATGTTGGAACGCGCCATTCGGCACCAAGCACATCTCAAATGTGATGTTCTCCGCCGTCTGACTCTGGCAACGCGGCGATTCGGCTGCAGTAGCGTTGGCACAGGCGAGTGATGCGGCGAGAACAAGAATAGAGTTCTTAATCATGATCTTGATTCTTGATCCGGTTGAGTAAAAGGAGATTGCCCCCGTGTCATCAGGATCGGCTCTGGATGCCTATCCCGCTGGAACCGCGCCCCCACCGCGTCATGGAGGCGGCGCAGTGCATCGGAGCCGGGCAACGATGCCGAGGCGAAGGACGTTTAGAAGACGGACAATTTCTGTGGTCTACAACGTCCAACGCGCCGCGATGGGGACGGTATCAATACTGGTACGTGACCTGAAAGCCGGTGGTGATGCGCGCGGTGGTGAAGCCCTCCGGCTTGTAGATCGGTGTGCCGGCGAACAGGTCATACGAAAGCGAGCCAAAGCGCGTCGCCCAGCCGCCGCGCAACCCGATCACCGCACCGGCGAGTTGCCGACCAATGATGTTGACGGTGGAAGGACCATAGACGTGGCCATAATCGACGCCGCCGTAGACCGACAGGCCCGTGTTGCCAATCGGCGCCTGCAGCTCGTTGCGCCAGTAAAAGCCGTAATCCCCTGCGAGCAAGTTCTCGCCATCAAAGCCACGTACCGTGTAGCGGCTGCCGATCGTCATCGCGTCGAGCGAATACAGGTGGTCACGCGTGTATTGACCCCGGAAGGTGGTGACGTAGCGCAGGTTCTGCGATGCGATCTTGAACGGTACGGACAGGTTCGCATCGGCCACCACCATGTGGTAGCGCCAGGTCGGGCCGCCGCCATCCGCAAGCGTGTCGTCCTGGGCGCCCAACGCGCCGATGCCTTGGCGATATGCCAGGTTGGCATCGAGCTGCGCCGCGCCAAAGTAATGGCGGTCTGTGAGCCCCACCTCGGCGATCGTGTTGTTGCGCCGCTGCTGGGGAATCTCTGTGTCCTCGATGAAGCTCTTGCCGAAGCGCCGGGAGAGACGGAACTGCACGCCGAGCACATCGTTCTGGCTGCGCTCGATGACGCGTTGCAGCTTTAGATCGATGGTTTGCGACTTGCCGGCAGACACGAAGGTCTGATTCACGCCTGCGATCTGCTGGAAGTAGTCGCTGGCATAGGCGGACAGCGTGCCGGTCCAATATCCCCAAGGCACCGAATAGAACGCGTTCCAGCCCCGCGTACCGTGTCCGTCGTTGCTGTAGTCCAGGTCCTTGGTATAGCCGACGTTGAAGAGGTCGTTCAGGCCCGTGGGATTGTCGATCGACAGGCTCACGTTGCCCTGCACCTTCCCGGTGGCACGCGTGCCGGAATTGTCGACGGACGCGACCACGCTCCACGGCTTGGTGCGTTTGACCGATATCACCACATCGCTCACACCAGGCGCCTGCGTCGGCTCGATCTGCATGTCAACGTCCTGGCTGGCCACGCGCTTCATTTGCTCCAAGCCTTGCTCCAGGTCGCGTAGGTTCAGCAGGTCACCGGAGCGCGCTGGAAAGGCGGACTTCCAGGTACCGCGCACGCTTGGGTCGGCAAAGCGCAGTTGGCCGATGGTGCCGGGGATGAGCGCAAAGCGCAGACTGCCGCCCGACAGGTCTTGCTGCGGCACAAGCACGCGCGTGGTGACGTAGCCGCGCGCGAGGATGGCTTGCGAGACGCCCTTGGAAAGTATCTGCACGCCTTGCTTGCCGACGCACTGGCCACGGTAGTGGTCGAGCCAGGCGCGGGCGAATGCGAACGGGTCTTGCGGCAGTGCAGACGCGCCGTGTGTGCGTGTCGCCTCCGGCAGGTCGGGCGACGCCTCCAGCGCAAAGCGCTCGATGCGAAAGCAGGGCGTCTCGGTCGGCAACTCAGGGAACTCCACCGGCTCGGCTTGCTGTGCGCGGACAGTCGGAGCTTGCAGCGCCTGCTCGCGTTCGCGGGCTTCTTGCTGCTGGCGCAGGCGCTGCTCCTGTTCGGTGTTGACCGTAGCCGTCGATTGGCTCGGTGTTTGAGCGGCGGCGAGTGCCGGTAGAAAAATGGCGACGATCGCAACTTTTACAGATCGCAATCGATTCATTTACACCCCGTCATGCCAGCGTTGCAATGCAACCAAATACCTCCTTGATTCCACACCGAGATACGCGTTTATCAGTGTTTTCAACTCGGGTGTTTTTGTTGCCTGCGACGTGAGCGATTCCAAAAGACCCGTTGCAACAAGCGTTTTAAGGTTGGCATTGGTCGACTGCATCCCCGTCTCAATATGGGAAAAAATTTGCGCTTGTTGATCAGGAGGCAACTGGCGCAAGTTGTTTGCAATAGCCTTTCCCAATGCTGAGAAAAGGAGACTTTCTGGGACATCGCCCCCCCAATCTTCCACAACTTGTTTTTTCGCTTCGAGTGCGAAATCCATCTGGACTAACTCGTTAACAAATTCCTGCGACGTGCTCATTACTTTCCTCTAAGTGCATTCTGTAGATCTCGCAGAACATTTTGCGCTGCAGACCGGTCGCTAAAGGACGCAGACGGGTTCATTTCAAGCCATCGTTGCAATGCGATTGAATAATCTTGAGCCTTCTGCGAGTGAAATACGCCACCAACGGCTTCACCGGTCGCATTCTCATATCTCACTGCGTCCGCCGTACTTCCAGAGCCAATCTTTGCGCCATCCCGATACAAGTCATCCATTAGACCAGCAAGCTTCCCATCGGTCACGACTGGCTTCGACATCTTCGAGGCTAGATCGTCCGCAAGCCTGGGAGCGGTTGCGGCGTTCGCCGTGCCATTTGAGGTGCCGCTGCCTGTCGAATTAAGTGCCCCACTCGATGAATCGTTATCGCTTCCATGAGACGCAATAGCGTTGCTGGGCAACCTGGTGCCAGGCGAAGCGGGAACGACCGTACATATCGGTGGCTCACAAACAACGAAGCCTGGCGTTACAGGTGCCGCACCCGTGTTCGGCGGATTTCCGTAGTTCGCCTGCACCAGAGGATTCGGCTCGGTCTGTGGCGTCTGCCCATTGTTCGCCTTTATCAGATTAACGAACTGATTGCCCATGTTCACCGCACCACGTGCAGCACTCAGAACCTGCTGTTTGGCCCAATCTAGCTCGCGGCTCTGCAAATCGCCGACCGCATCACCCAGGCCGTAGGCAAACAGCCCAGTCGCCTTCAATTGTCGCTGTTCATCAGTGTATTGCGCGCCTCGCTGTTGTGAGGCCAGTGCATCGGCCTTCGCCGGATTCGCATCCGACATCTGGTCCGCGCAGCGGACAAGCGCACACGCTGCATCCGCAAGCCGCTGCTGTTCCTGCGGCGACTGCCCTTCCTGCAACTGTGCAAGGACTTTCTTTTCGTCCTTGGCCGGACTCTTGTCTTCATGCAATTGCCGGTTGAAGCGGTCAACGTTCGCGGCCGTAGCTGCACCAGAGCCGCCACCCACTGCAACGCCAATGCCGCCTGCCGCAATGTTCGCGGCCAAGTTCCCGATGGTTTCGTTCAGATCAGCGTTGCCTGTGTTCACGCCGCCAGCGACCGTCTTGCCAAGCTCCTGCAACTGCGGTGCCAGTTTGGACGACACACCCGCGCCAACGGCGCCAGCCAAGGCGTTACCTCCACCCAGGCCTGCGATGAGCGCACCCCCTGCCATGTGCAGAGCAGCGCGGTAGTCACCGCCCTCAGCCCAGCCCTTTGCATCGGCCTGCGCGGCATCGAGTGCCGCCTTGTTGGCGTCCGACGGGTCTTGTTTATAGGCAGTATCCGCGACCGCCAGACGTGCCTGCGCTTCCTTCTCCTTCTTGCCCGCTATATCCCCAACTGTCTTAGCCACGGCTTCGCCCGCGGCCTGTGCCGCCGCCATCATGTCGCTCTGCTGCGACAGGATGTTATTCAGGTCCGGATTCTTGCCAACGGTGGTGTTGGTGTTGGACGTGTCGCGGTTGAGCGTCGCCACGTCCTGCTTCTGCGCATCCTTGTTGGTGATGGTGATGGAGCCCTGCGAGACGGCAGCCTGCGCCACACCGCTCTGGCTGCCGCTCTCGCTCTGAGGAATCATCGGGCTCAGGCCACCGGTGTTCTTGCCTGACTCCTGGCCCTTACCCGACTGCCCCACCGGGTTGCCGCTGGCCATCCCACCCGAGATGCCGAACGAATCCGCGCTGTAGTCGGAGTGGTTCTGCACATCGCTCCAGGTGAGCGTCCCCGTGGTGAGCTTGTTCTTGTCCGAGGTGGCGGTGCTGGCAATCACCGCGCCCTTGAGGTCCGTGTTGCCCTTCACGTTGATGTCGAAGCCGCCGTCGCCTGCCTTGACGCCGGACTGCTCCGTCACGTTGGCATACGTTCCGTTGGCGCTGCCGTGGCTTGCCGAGAAACTGGCCGATCCGCCGCCGGTGCCGATCGTGAACCCGCCACCGATGCTGTCCTGCTTGGCGTTCGATTGCGCGGTGTCCTGGCGGCTGGCCAGGTTCAGGTTGCCGCCCACGTCGGCCGACACCTTGCCGCCGCTTACAACACCTCCCAACACGTTGGTGTCGTTACCGGACACGATCGACACGGAACCGCTGCCGTTGACGTGGCTGTTCAGTTGCGTAGCGCTCGTGCTGTCGGCGTTGCCCTTGGCCTTGGAGGCCGAGGCAGAGACCGCAAAACCAGAACTGCCCACCTGCACCCCAATGCTCGCGCTACTCGATTCGTTGCGGCTGTGGCTCTCGTCCGTATCGGTGGCCGACACGATGTTCACGTCCCGCTTGGCCGAGAGCGCCACCTGCTTGGCGTTCACATCCGAACCCACGATGTTCACGTCGCCGGCAGTCTTGTTGCCGTTGGCATCGGAGCCCGAGGCCGTGAAGGTGGCTTTGCCGCCTGCCGTAATGGACGAGCCCGTATGCTGGGTCGCGTCGTCCGTCATCGTCTGCTTGCTCTGACTGGTGCCAAACGACACGCTGACAGCCGCACCCTTGGTGAGGTCGCCACCGGAGGAGGCGAGCGCGCTCCCTGTGTCGTAGACACTCCGGGCGCCGGCGATGCCCCACAGCGCGGCTGCACGACCGCTCTGGCTGGCCGCAGCATTCTGGCCCATCTGCACCGCGCCTACCGCCGCGCCAATCGCACCGCCGACCACGCCCACCGACACACCGCTCTGTTTGACCTCGTGCGTCTCGTCATGGTGCGTGCTGCCCTGCGCGGCCTGGATCGTCACATCGGCACCGGTGCCGGTGATGTCCTTGGCCGCGATGACCTGGCTGCCCGTCACCGTCAGGGCATTGCCCGCGGTCATGTTGACGTTGCCGCCTGTGCTGCCGACCATGCTGGCGGTCTGCGTCACGGCGTTGTCGTTCATCGTGTCCTTCTGGTCACGCTTGCCGTAAGACAAGCCACCCATCGCCCCGAAGCCCGACTTGGTGGTCTGCTCGAAGTTGTAGCTGGAGCTGGTGTTCTGCGCCGTCGTTACCGTGAGGTTGTTGCCGGCCTGCAGGTTCACGTCGTTGGTGGCCGCCACGGTCGAGCCCTGCACCGTGAGGTCGTGACCCGCCGCTGCCGTTACGGAGTCCCCCGAGATGGAAGAGCCCACCGCATTGGTGCTGCTGGTGTTTTGCACCTTGGTGGTCTGCTCGGATGACAGGAAGCCGGAGTGCTTGTTTTCCGACCAGGAGTTGGACGTGTGCTTCTCCGTCACCGCGCCAATGGTTACGTCGCCCGTGCCCACCAGCTTGGCTGCGCCATTGCCGGTCGTAACGGACGAGCCCAACACCGACACGTTGCCAGGCCCTTGGTTTGCCACCGTCGCAATTCCGGTGGCTTGCAGAACCTGATTCACCGCTTGCGTTTGCCCTGCGCCCAAGGTCGCGTTGTTGCCCGCCTGGATGGCACTGCCGCTGGCCGTCTCGTCATAAGACGATTTCTTGTAGTTTGCGTCCGCTCCAAGCGACCCTTCGCTGTGCGTATGCGAGTCCAGCGCCGCCGTCTCTGTCACATTGCGACCCGCCACCACGCTGGCGTTGTTGCCAGCCTGTACGGTGGAGGAAACCAATGTCGCATCACGCCCCGCCACCGCCACCACGTTCTGGCCAGCCGCAACAGTGCTGCCCACGTTCGTTGTGGTCTTGTCGTGCGAGTAGCTCAGCCCGCCACGCGACTCGGCGTCCTGGGTGGTACCGGTCTGCACAGTGCTCAGGTTCAGGTCCCGGCCGGCCGCAAGGGTAGCCGTGTTACCTGCCGCGACTGCACCGGCCTGCATGTTGATGTCACGACCGGCAGCCACCGTGGCGTTGTTCGTCGCGGAGATCGTACCCACCGCACCAATGCCCGTTGCGCCGGCCGTGTATTGGTTCGGCCCGACCGTGTTCAGGTTCGAGATGAGCTGCGACGAATTGATGACATCGCGACCAGCGACCACGCCCACATCCTGGCCGGTGATGGTGCCGCCCAGGTTGCGCACGTCCTGTAGCGCCTGCACGCTCGTCGCGCTGCCTGCCCCGCCGATCGTGCCCTGGTTGACGATGTTGTTGCCCAGCACCTGAGTTGCCACGTCACCAACGATACGACCGCTGTTGTTCAAGTCACCCGTGGCAGCCAAGCTCACTGTTTTGCCTGTCACCAGTGCGCCGGTCGAATTCAGATCGACTGTGTTGGCCTGGGCCAGATATAGCTTAGGCACGAGCACCGTCTGGCGTGACCCATCCGGCAGCGTCACATCCTGCGAAACCAGCCACACTATGTCCGTGGTGAGTTGGGCCATCTGCGCGTCGGTGAGCCCAATGCCAGGAGCAAGGTTAAAGCTCTTGGCGTATTTCACGCCCGAATCCATCAGCGCCTGGTATTCGGTGAGTTGGTCACTGTAGCCGGCCAGGAACGTGCGGCCCGTGAGCTGCGTGACTTGGTCGCGCACAAGCTTTTCTTCATAGAAGCCGTCACCCAGACGCTTTTCTGTCGTCTGTGGATTCAGGCCCAGTTGACCCAGCATGTAGTCGCTGGAAATGAACTTGTTGTATTGCGTGAAGCGCGTGTCGGTCGCCACGAGGTAAGTGGCCCCTGGCGCGGTCTGAAAGTGGAACAGACCGTTGATCGGCAGCGTCAGGTTTGGGATGCCGCCGGAGGCGGTGCCCAGCGTCTGCTGCGCATGTGTGCTGCCCGAAGCGGCACCCACGGCGTTAGTCGCGGTGCCACTCAAAGCGCCCGCATTTTGCGCACCGCTGCCCGCGCTGCCCACTGTGCTGCCCCCGTTGCCGGCGACGGTGCCGGCATTTGCTGCGCCCGTGCCTGCGCTACCGACTGTACTGCCCGCACTGCCCGTCACCGTGCTGCCACCTGCAGCGCCATTGCCGGCACTGCCAACCGCGGTTGCACTCGCCCCCCCTCCTGCCAACCCGCCGCTTCCCGTGACCGTCTGGCCCAAGCGGTTGACTGTGGTGACGTTGATGGTCTGCGCGTTGGTCTGTACAGCCTGATTGGCCGAAGCGATGGCAGGCAAAGCATCGACCGTGGTGGAGGCCACCGGTGCGGTCGGGTAGGGCACAACCTGCGTGTCCTGATCGCCACCCGTCTTCTGGTGCCAGTAGAACGTCGATGTCTCGGCCGTTGTCGTGCTTTGCTGCAGCACCGTGCCGCGATCGGTGACGGCACCGCCAGCAGCGGAGCGCACCAGGTTGCCACCAGCCGCCATGGTGGACGACTCATTGAGGATCGACCCGCCATCGCTGTTGATACGAATATTGCCCGAGGCCCGAATCCGGGCCGCAGCGCTGGCCGACACGAGCTGGTCCGTGGTGGTTGTCGTGGTGGTAGTGCGTTGCGTTTCGTTGTAGTCGTGGCTGTCGGACCCAAGGTCCAAGCGCACGCGCACTTGGTCGGGGCGGATGTTCTTGCTCGGGTCCCAGTCCGGCCAGAAGGTGATGGAATACGTACTGCCGTTGTCGGTGATTGACTGGTAGTACTGCGTCGGGTTGCTGGTGATGGAGCGCGTGAGGATCGGCTGATAGGTGCACGCCGGGTCGCTGGTATCGCAGCTTGGGTTGTAGGGGTTGCGGTACTGCTCCGTGGGCGACGTCGTAAAGGACAGAGTCTTGCCGGTCGTGTTCAGCGAGGTGACGGTGGACTTGTCCACCGTCACCGTGATCGGCTGCATCAGCGCATAGGTAAGGCTGGCGCTAATCGGTGCGTTCTGGCCGCTCCAGCTCCAGCTCGGGAAGGTGATGCTCTGGTGGTACTGCATATCCAGGCCGGTGAAGCCTGCATACCAAGTGGCGAGCGTCTGACTTACCGTCGTCGGCGTACCTGGTGCCGTCACGATGCTGGTACGCGTGTTGTTGACCACCTTGGCGGCGATGTCGATATCGCCGTCCGCCTCGATGTCGGCCGAGCGGTTGGTGAGCGTGCCAACTTGGTGGATCAGCATGCCCGTGTTCGGATCGCGCGCGCCGTCCTTGGCAATTTGAAGATTGCCAGCGCTATAGATTGTGGCGCCGTCCAGGTTCGAGACCGAGTTGTTGGCGTAGATCTTGAGGTCCTGCGCAGCGGCGATCAGAGCGGCGGCACCTGCGTTTGTGATGTCGTTTGCTTGCGTCTGCACCGCCCTGCCGATGACGGTACCGGTGTTTGCAAGCGTCGCGCTATTCGTCTGAACGGTATCGCCCTCGATACGACCGGCGTTGCTGATCGTGTTGGACGCAGTAACAGTGGTGTTGGCGCCGGTGATGTCGCCCGACGCCGTGTTGACGACGTTGGCGGCCGACACGGATGTATTGCCCGCGGCACCCAGCGTCGCACTGTTGGTGAACGTCCCGCTGGCCGACAGCGACATGTTGCCGTCCGCGCGCAGGTGGTTGTTTGCGCCGTTCGTGTAGTCGCCGGTAACTTGCAGAGTGAGATTGCGCCCGGCAGTCATTTCACCGCTACCTGACACACCGCCCTGGACCGAGACGTCGCGGTTGGCGCGCACGTTCCCGCCGCCGTTCGTGATCGATGCAACGTTGATCTTGGCGTCCTGGCCACCTTGCAGGGAGCCGCCATCGTTGGCCAGCGTCGCGCCGGTCTGGTTCAGCGTGAGGTCCTTCGCGCCGTAAATCAAGCCGCCGCGGTTGTCGATCTGTGATGCGGTGTTCAGGGCCAGCGCACCCCCGGAAGCTACTGTGCCGCCACCCGTGTTGCTCAATGTCTGCGCGTTGAGCGTCACGTCTCCATTGCCGCCAAGCGCACCGCTATCGTTCTTGAGGCTCGTGGTGGCGGTAACAGTGGTGGCGCCGTCACCCGCATTGACCACACGCCCCGACGTATTGTCGATGCTCGCGCCCGCAACGGTTGCCGTGCCGTGAGCGCCGTTGGCGGCGATGACGCCGTGGCCGTTCTGAAGGGCGCCCGCCGCCGTGGCCGACAGGTTGCCGGCGGTCTGTGCGGAGCCCTGGCTGTTGTCAAGCTGCCCACCGGCGTTGAGGGTCAGGCCTGCCTGACCGTAGACGGTACCTTGCTTGTTGATGAGATTGCTGGTCGTACTGATTGACGTGACGCCGAGCGCGGACGCGTTGCCGTGCGTGTTGTCCAGAGCGGACGACTGTGTGGTCAAGTTGCCATTGGTTTGAATCTGGCCACCAACATTCGATAGCACACCGGTGCTGGTGAGAGTCAGCGCGCCCGTTCCGGAGTGCAGCAACTTGCCGCCATCATTGGTGACCGCCCCTGCATTGACGGTGAAGTTCTTAGCGTTGGCTGTGATGGCACCGTTTGAGTCGTCGAGCGTGCCGCCCACTTGGAGGGTCGTGTCGGTCTGGCTGTATTGCGCGATGGCACCGCCCCGGTTGACGAGGTCGCCAGTCGTCGTGATGCCAAGCTGGTTGCCCTCGACCCGACCGGAAGAGTTGTCCAGCGAGCCGGCTGAGACTGTGGTGACGTTGGAAGACAGCAAGCCGACTTGATTCGTGAGCGCCCCCGTGACATTGGCGGTGAGTGCGCCACCGGCCGTCGCAGCGCCATTGCTGTTGTCGAACACCTGCGCGGTGAGCGATGCGTCGCCCTTGGCCGACAGGCTGCTGTGGTTATTCAACGCACCGGCCGTCACGCCGAGGCTGCCGTTCCCCCCAATCAGACCCCGTCCTGCCAAATTATTGGGATTGGCGTTGAGCAAAGTCTGTTGCACAGATACTGTGGTCGCACCATCGCCCACGTTCACCACGCGGCCCGAGGTATTGTCTAGCGAGGCCGCCGAAACAGACAATGTGCTGTGCGAGTTATTGGCCTCGATGTTGCCGCCGACGTTGGTCAACGCGCCACCAGCCTGGACCTGCACATTGTTGCTAGCGTGCAGTGTTCCGTTGGTGTTATTCAGTGCCCCCTGTGTGGTGACCGCTTCGGTACCTTGTGCGGCGATTAGTCCGTTGGTGTTGTCGAGGGTGCCGGCCTGAGCAGAAAGCGCCCCGTTGGTCTGAACCTGCCCAGCGATGTTGCTCATCGCCCCCTGACTGTTCAGCGTTAGCGTGCCGGCGCCCG
The DNA here is from genome assembly GCF_958439105.1 of Ralstonia flatus. Lineage (NCBI taxonomy): Bacteria > Pseudomonadati > Pseudomonadota > Betaproteobacteria > Burkholderiales > Burkholderiaceae > Ralstonia > Ralstonia flatus. The sequence goes on from NZ_CAUDLI010000014.1 coordinate 140,504, forward strand.
CGTGCAGAAGCTTCCCGCCGTCATTGGTGGCGGTTTGGGCGGTGATCGCCAGGTTGTTTGCGTTGGCAGCGATCAATCCATTGGTGCTGTCGAGCGCGCCTCCAACCGTGAGCGTCGTATCGGCCTGGCTGTACTGGTTGATCGATCCACCACGGTTGACGAGATTGCCGGTGGTCGTGATGCCAAGCTGGTTACCCTCGATCTTGCCTGAGGTGTTGTCCAGTGAGCCTACGGTCAGTGCCGTGCTGTTGGCAGAGAGCGTGCCCTGCTGATTGCCCAAAGCCCCAGCGATGTTGGCCGTCAACGTGCCGGCTGCGACCGCGCCGCTGCTGTTGTCAAACGACTGGGCAGTGATCGTCTGATCGCCCTTGGCGCTCAGCGTCCCATGATTCTGGAGGGCGCCGACAGTCACGCCTAACGCACCGTTGCTACCAATCAGGCCCTGCCCAGGCGCATTCGTCGGATTGGCATTCAGGAGCGTTTGTTGGATGGAAACCGTGGCAGAGCCATCGCCCACGTTCACGACGCGGCCTGAGGTGTTATCCAGCGTGCGCCCGGAGACCGACAAGGTGCTGTGCGCACCATTGGCTTCAATATTGCCACCGACATTTGTCAACGCATCGCCGGCTTGCACCTTGAGCGCGTCGCCCGAGCGCATCGTCCCACTAGTGTTGTTCAGCGCTCCTTGCGTCGTGACTGTCTGAGCGCCTTGCGCGGCAAGGAGACCACTACTGTTGTCTACCGAAGTGGCCGTCGCTGACAAGATGCCGTTCGTCTGCACCTGACCCGCGACATTACTCAGGGTGCCTTGGCTGTCCAGCGTGAAGGTTCCGGTACCGGCATGCAAGAGTTTGCCGCCGTCATTGGTGATCGCTTGGGCGCTCACCGACAGGTTCAGCGCGTTGGCGGCAATCAGCCCGTTGGTACTGTCGAGCGCTCCGCCAACCTTGATATTCGTGTCAGCTTGGCTGTACTGGTTGATCGACCCGCCTCGGTTCACCAGATTACCGGTGGTCGTCAGCGCAAGTTGATTACCTTCGATCTTGCCTGTTGTGTTGTCGACCGAAGCTGCAGTCAGCGTCGTGCTGTCTGCTGAGAGCGTACCTTGGTTGTTGTTGACGGTACCGGCAATTGTTGCCGAGAGTGCGCCACTGGCCAGTGCCGTGCCGTTGCTGTTGTCGAACGATTGTGCGTTCAGGGTCTGGTCACCCTTGGCGCTGAGCGTGCCATGATTTTGCAGGGCTCCTGCCGTGATATTGAGGGCGCCGTTCCCACCAATCAGGCCTTGCCCAGGGACGTTCGTCGGATTGGCGTTGAGCAAGGTCTGCTGCACCGCCACTATGGTCACACCATCCCCGACGTTCACCACGCGGCCGGATGTGTTGTCCAGCGACGCCGACGATACGGACAACGTGCTGTGCGCACTGTTGGCCTCGATATTGCCCCCGACATTCGTGACCGCCCCACCGGCTTGCACCTTGAGCGAATCACCCGCATGCACCGTACCGTTGGTGTTGTTCAATGCGCCTGCAACGGCCAACGTCTGTGCGCCTTGTGCACTGGTCGATCCACCGGTGTTGTCCACCGAGCCGGCATTGGCCGACAACGCGCCATTGGTTCGCACCTGGCCGCCCACATTGGACAGCGCACCGGCGGCGTCCACGGCGAGCGCGCCAGTGCCGGCATGCTGCAGCTTGCCGCCATCATTGATGAGGGACTGCGCATTGACGTTCAGATTCTGCGCATTGGCAGCAATCGTGCCGCCGGAGTTGTCAAACGCGCCGCCGACCTGCAGCGTGGTATCGGTCTGGCCGACCTGGTTGATCGTACCGTCTCGGTTGCTGAGGTTGCCCGTTGTGGTGAGGCCGAGCTGGTTGCCTTCGATCGTTCCTGCCGAGTTGTCGATCGACCCTGCGGACACGTTGGTCGTATCGGCCGACAGCGTGCCATGCTGGTTGATCACGGCGCCTGTCACATTGGCTGCGAGTGTGCGGCCAGCCTTCATGCTGCCGTTGCTGTTGTCGAGCGTAGCAGCGTTGAGCGCGGCATCGGTTGCCGCGCTGATCTGACCACGGTTCGTCAGCGTGTGCGTGGTGATGGTGGCGGCGCCGTTGCCGCCAATCACGCCGCCCTGCGCGCCATCGGCCGTTGTGCCGGCCGCATTGGTAATCGACGTGGCGGCATTGACCGTGAGGCCATCTGCGTTCAGAGAAACGAGACGGCCAGCGGTGTTGTCAATCGTGGAACCCGAAACCGCAAGTGCGCCTGCGGCTTGAACCGTACCCTGGGTGTTGTTTACCGCACCGGTGGACTGCACGCCCACAGCGGCCTGGCTGACGATCTGCCCACCGGCATTGGACACGCTGCCGGCTGTGACCTGCACGGGGCCATTGCCGCTCAGGCGGCCGGCATCGTTGACGAAGGCACCTGCTGCGTTGGCATTCACGGTGCCGCCCGCATGGGTCGATGCGCCGGTCAGATCGACATTGCCGGAAGAATTGAGCACCAGATTGCCGTTCACCGAGGTCTGGCTGCGTGCCAAGCTCACGCCTGCGCCTTGGAATGTCGCATTACCGCCGGCCGCATTGGTGCCTGTGGCAGACAGAGCGCCAGTTGTGGTGACCTTCAAGTCAGCGGCTTGCGCGACAGTGCCGCTTTGCGCAACGCCGGCGCCCAGGCTGCCGGTGGAGTTCACGGCGCCCGCGTTGACGGACAGACCTTGCTGCGAGGCGAGCGCACCGGCGTTGGTCAACGTTCCATCGGTGGACAGCGAGACAGGGCCGCTACCGTAGGTCACACCCGAGTTCGTCACATCGCCGCGCGCGCTGGCGTTGAGGTTGCCTGTGGCACTGGTCGTGCCCGCCAGAATCAACTGGCCCGCAGACGTGAGCGTCAAATCGCCGGCCTGCGCGGCCGTCACACCCTTGAGGGACACGCCGACGCCATTCTCAGTCGACGCGAGCAGAATCTTGTTCGCGTACATACCGCCCAGCGCGCTGACATCGATGCCGACGGACGGTGCGCCGCCATCGCCCGCGATGGGTGTAGCGGCCAGCGTATTGCGGTCGACCTGGTTGGCGCCCGCAATCACATTCAATTGGTTTGCGTAGACCGCCGCATTGGCCTGTACGGCGCGGGCAATCAAGTCCACCTGGTCGACATTGGCCGCGTTCAGGCCCCCGCCCTGGATGGTGATTTGTCCGCCCGTGACGCGATATGCGTCCAGGCTGCCGCTGCCCCCGAAGACGGGAATCCCAGTGGTTAGGGTGGCCCGGCTCGTGTTAATAAAGCCGCCCCCGCTTACCGTGATGCCATTCGGGTTGGCGATGACCACCTCCGCGCGCTGCCCGGCCACCTCGGTGTAGCCCTGGATGGTAGTCGGCGACGTGCTGGTGACCTGATTGACGATGATGCGAGCGCTGCCGCCAGGCAACAGGTTCGGGTTACCGTTGATATAGCCCGCCTGCTGGGTCTGCGTAATGGTCGAACTGTTGTTGAGGATGTTCCCGGCCGCAGGTACGTTGAACTGCGAGTACGTATTCAACGAGACGCCGCTTCCGTTCGGGCGCGCGATGTTCACCTGCTGCAAACCGTTTGCCGTCTGCAGAACTTGTGCGCCCGAGCCCGGAGCGGCCACCACCTGCGCATGCACGGCCGCAGGCACCCCTAACGCGCACCAAGCGCCAAAGACCACTGGCAGCACAGTAAAGCGCGCCACCGAAACGGCCACACCAACTGCGCCCTGAACACATGCGCCCGCGTTGCGCCCCTTACCGGTGCTTGAGGCCGTTTCCTCCACGGCAACCAGCATGCCGCGCACGGCGTTGAAGACAGTTCGATAACACTTGGCGTTCATGATGTTTCTCTACTGACACGGCAGACGACAACAGCGCGCTGCGCACGTTTAAAGGTGCGCAAAGCAGGCTGAAAAAAGGGGCGACGACAGACAACAGGCGTGCGCTTGCTACAGCGTGGGCCGTTCCGATTCAGGCGATGGGGCGGTCAGCGCGTGACGCTGACTAGAGGAGTGCTGGAACGAATGCCCAACACAGTGGCGACGTGCGGCAGCACGCCTGAGATCTCGTCTCATGCGAAAGCACTCCCTGCCCCGTTTGAATGGGAACGAAACCCCGACCGGCCTCACCCTGTCTGGCGCAGAGCGATTGCCTTTTTGCTGTTTGCGCGGATGATAATCGAAACGGCCTTGACGAGAATAAACAACCGTAAATTCGATGCAAATGCGCGACGTTCAAGGATATTTACATCTGAATTCGGCGATATTGAATTCAGATTAATTGAGGCTTTGCAGCGCAATTTCGGCAGTGACATCGGTGAAAACGTCATCCGAGCGCGGGGCTTCGCGCTTGGGCCACCTCGGGCCGGCCGTCCCCACCCTGTGCGTGCGCCCCCACCCCGCGACTTGGGGATGGCGGCGGCGCTGCCTGCCGCCTACTGTCGTCGTGCGCGCTCTGCGCGACCACAGGGAGCACTTCGCGCCTTTGAAGGTTGATCTGGCGATCAGGGATCCAAAGACATCACACTGAGCAGCCCGCTGCTGCTGCGGGTGACAAAGACGTAATGCGGGTCCGGTAGCTCGGGAAGCAAGATGGGCGTCTCTTTCCGGACATCTTCTTTCGAGAACGTCGGCGAGTCAAAGTCAAAGTCGTAGTTCATGGAGATATCGAATGTGGCCTCTCCAGTGCTTGGGATGATGGTGATGCCCCATACAGCCAGGCGCGCACCTTCGCGTTGCGACATGTCGTGCTGGCGCCAGAATTCCGGAATGACGTTTCGTGAGTAGTCCTCGGCCATGGCGACGGCGTCTGGCATTACAGCCCATATGTCGGGCAACAACGCGTCTGCTTTGTCCGCACACTGTTGGCAAGCGATGTGATGCCGGCAGACGACCCAAACCAGCCGGGTGCCGATTTGGTATTCCGACCGGAAGTTGCCGTTGCGGTCGGAATAGGTGCCGAGTGGGCTTTCTTCTTTTAGTGAAGGGGTCATGTGCGAACAGAGCCTGTAGCGCGCAACAACTAGCGAAGAGGCTTACCGATTCTGGTGTGTCGATCAAAGGAGTAGACATGCTCCCGGGGCTGTTCTGAACACCGGCCCACCAGCCTGCCAGGAAACTCTCTTTTACCGTCGGCCAAGTGGACCGTTTCACCGCAGACGGCGCATTTGGCCGAGTAGCGCACCAGCCGCAGCACGCGATACGGCTCCTCATCGGCGGGGCGCTCTCGGGCTAGTTCAAGTTGAACATTCAGTTCGGTGAAGCCGACCATCACATCCGGCGCCATGATGAGGCGAAGGTCTGCCAAGTCGGAGAAGGGTTTCAGTACCGAGTAGCCGACCCAAGACATCATCAAGGCGAACAGCACCCAGACAGCGACGTCTTTGGTGGACGAAGACACCCTCGGGTTGTTCAGGGCGAGCCAAGTCAGCAGCAGTGCGCCGCCGACGGCTAGGAGCACGACAACACCGAAAGCGATGAAGCTTGTGCGCCTCCGCCCCTTTAAGGGGAACCCTTTCTTGAACAGCGGACGCGCCCAGAACGCCGGCTTCAACGTTAGCTCTTGAACGTAGGTAACCTCCCCCGGCTGGGGCGTTACGACAGGGTTGTCGCTTTGCGGCAGAGATAAGAACTCAATGCTGTATTCCGAGCTATTGCCCGCCCCTCCTGCCCCCGGCGTCTTTTTTGGCCACGCGTAGATATTGGCGCCCGCTTGCCGTGCTACGTCTTGAATGCCCGTCCGGCGTTCTGCAAGGGACTGCTCCAGCGCCTTCCAAATTTTCGACAACCATGCCGTTGCGCCATGTGGTCCGACCTTCTGGTCGACTAAGTCGGCGATGTTCGCCGAGTTGTACTTGGCAATCGGCTGCCCCTTTTCGAGCCGTTCCAACGATGCTTGCGCGAGAGCCCGAGCCACGGCGAGCGCTTTGGTCTCGCGATCGAACTGCTGGTGGAATGCCAGGAAGGCTCGGAGCGCGGCGACCTGCTGTGCCCGCCCCGCCTCCAACTCGTTGATTTCAAAGCTGGAATTTCCCTGCACCAGTGTTTCGTTCATGGTTGGAGAGTGTTTTTTTCGCCCGGCCGCTCCTAGCCTGACCTCGTCATTCACACGGAGGTCGACATGTTGCAAGGGAATGGGCAATGGATGTTTTTGATTCTAGGGGTACGTGTTCACGCACGGAATTTACCGATCAACAACATGGCGGTGGCACATCGCTATAACGAGGCAGTTCGCAGCGTTGTTGAACCGATTTGTCGGGGTCGGGGGCACTGGGACCCCGAGTACAAGAACTGGGTGATCTTCGACCAGTTTCGGGAAATTGTGCTTGAAGAGCTAGGGAGGTTGGAACGCCAATAGCGCCGTTGTGACGGCGGGCGTGCGAATTGCCTGGAGGGTCTCGAAAAACCTGGCATTCCCGCCCGCCACGGGAATGCGTCAAGCTGTTGTTATTGGCTGTAGCCACGCCGCTCTATGGCGGCTAGATGGGGAAGCGAGATGGCGTCTCCTTCTGCAAGTTGCGCATTCGGCTCGAGCGCTCTCTGGATACTCATCTCGCTTCCTCACCCTGGCTTGCGCCGTCATCTGCGGGCGATTCGTCGATCGGTTTTTGGCGGCGCTTACAGTCGAGCGCTTCCGCGCCGCCGCTCGTCACTGATACTCCATCAACACCGACATGGCGCCATTCACAGTGCCAGGCGTGACGTTGGCCGCGGTCTGAATGTACGACACACGCATCGGGATCGAGAACGAACCGCCGGTGTCCTTGTTGTAGTCATCGATTCTGGTGGACGTATCGAATACAACAGCCGCCCCGGCACTGTCAGTTACCCTGATCTTCACGCCTTTAGCGGTGGACTCGGGCGAAAGCGGCAATACACCTGCCGAAGTCTCAATCGTGTCGCCTGCCGGTTTGAGCCTGTAGAAAATCTTGTTGTATCCCTTTGGGCAGTCGTTGATGTTGATCCGAAAACTACGCTCGCCGGCTGTCGTTCCGACGCCCTTCAAGCTGCCCGCCCGCGTGGACGGCAGTTCTACCGCCTGACTTGGCACCGTGCAGGTTCCTTCGATTCCAGTCAGCGTCGAGTTAAAGTGGATGTAGTTCTTGATCCGATCGTTTCCTGCCAATGTTTTTGTGAAAAACCAGAAGGCAACCCTGTCACTGGAGGCCGCATTCACTAATTCCGTGGAATTGTTCCTCAGCAATTGAATTTCGATTTGCGAGGTAAATTGCGGTGGTGTGTTTTCTTCACCCAATCGCTTCTGCGGCAACCCGTTTACAAGGACCCGCATGTCCAAACTTCTGATTTCTGTGGCAACGGTTGGCCCTGCCGAACCCAGGCCTGTACCGTCAGGAAAGATGTTATTGGGCAGAAAGTACACGAGCCTACAGCTGGCCTCACCACATAGCTGTTGAGGCGTTAAATATGCTCTGGCCACGACAGTGTTAGCCGGGACACGTCGTGGCAGTGAGAGTGCCGTTGGAAAAGGGTAGAAATCTTTTCCGTAAGTATCTACGGCAGAAGAGGACGTCGCCGCAGTCAAGCTCAGCGCCGCCACTACTGCCCGTGCCACCACGCGCATGGCTTTCAGACCGGGCCGGTGCATCTTCATTAGTTTGAGATACGCCCGCGCTTCGAGTGCGCCGTTCAGGTAGACGCGATTTTTGGTGAGTCCGCTTGCGTTGGACGACGTAGACGCGTGGGGGAGTGCTGCAGGTGGAGAAGGGTAAGACGCGGGGCGATGCCCGCTGTGATTTGCAGTCATGACAGCCTCTTGGATGGTTAAGAGGCCCGTCATTCGTCGCCAGACGAGGTGGCGGGCCCGACGGCGAGGCTGGCGAACCGGCTCCAAGAAAACCGGCAGACCCGAAGGTCTCCCCACCCGGCCCGCCATAAAACGCGCGAGCGAGTGCTCGGGGCTGACCGTGCATGACATCAGCCCCTCTTGGAAAAACCACGGATCGCCAGACCCGGCTGCCGTTGGTGCGGCAGCGGGGGAAATTATAGCGATTCGGGCAACGGCAAAAGTGGATTATTGATTCGCTAGCCACGACGGTCGGAAGGGCACGCTCCTCCCTCAAACACTGAAGCGTCACTGTCAAACACTGGAGCTTCACCCTCAGACAGTGAAGCGTCAGTGTTAAACACTGGAGCTTCACCCTCAGACACTGGAGCGTCAGTGTCAAACACTGGAGCTTCACCCTCAGACACTGGAGCGTCAGTGTCAAATACTGGAGCTTCACCCTCAGACACTGGAGCGTCAGTGTCAAACACTGGAGCTTCACCCTCAGACACCGGAGCGTCAGTGTCAAACACTGGAGCTTCACCGTCAGACACTGGAGCGTCAGTGTTAAACACTGGAGCTTCACTCTCCAACACTCAAAGTGCAGGGGCTAAGGGGAGTGTCAGTATTTCCGTGTTCGAGGCGGGGGTTGAGAATCACACGGACGGTCGAACGAATCGATCCGCATAGAGGATAGCGAACTGGTTCATGGCCTGCTTCCATTC
>NZ_CAUDLI010000015.1:0-104623 GCF_958439105.1 Ralstonia flatus
TCCAACTTGAAGCTCGCGTCAAACTGCCGTCTCTCTCTTGCCATTGCTTTTTCCTCGTCGTGGCTCATTGTCCGCCTATCGACTTGTCCGAGGAAATTGGACCACTACAAGTGAGTCAGCCCCGGCAGGGGATGAAACAAGGGATGCACCACCAACAAAAAACCGCCCGGGGCAAGGAAGCCCCTTTTGAACACCGAAATCCTGACACTCCCCCCGCGACCCCAAAACCCTCAAGCCCCACCGTCTAAGACCCAAGCCCCACCCTAAAACCCTCAAGTCCCACCCTCCAAGCCCCGAACTCCACCCTAAAACCCTCAAGCTCCACCCCCAAAGACCCAACCTCCACCCCCAAACCTTCAATCTCGACCCTCCAACACTCAAGCGTCACCCTAAAACCCTCAAGTTCCACCCTCCAACACCCAAACGTCACCCTAAAACCCTCAAGTTCCACCCTCCAACACCCAAACGTCACCCTAAAACCCTCAAGTTCCACCCTCCAACCCCCAAGCGCCACCCAAAAACAGTCGACCCAACGTCTCTCCAAGGCCCGACCTCCACCCAAAACCCCTGGAGTCCCGCTGTCCAAGGCCCAAGCTCGAGTCTCCGACATCCAACGCCGAGGGTTTGACCCTCAAGCACCACGCCCGCACGCCCGCTCACGGCCCTTTGCTTTGCATCCGCGCAGCCCCCAACCGCGCCTTTATGCAAAAAACGATGAACATTCCCTGAAACCATTCGTTCCCCGTACAAGACCCGCTCGGTAGTCTTGCTCCTATTCCAAATCCATCAGAGATCAGAAACGGAGCTGCAAGATGATTCGCAAGTTTTTGTTCAATACCATCGCGGCTGCCATCGTGGCGGGGGGAACCGTGGGTGCGCATGCGGCAACGACACTGCTGAACGTGTCGTACGACCCGACGCGCGAGCTGTACAAGGAAATCAACACTGAATTTGCCAAGAAGTGGAAGGCCGAAACGGGTGAGGACATCACCCTGCGCGCTTCGCATGGCGGTTCGGGCAAGCAGGCGCGCTCCGTGATCGACGGGCTGGATGCCGATGTGGTGACGCTGGCGCTGGGCTACGACATCGACGCGATCGCCGAGAAGGGCCTGACCGGCAAGGACTGGCAGAAGCGCCTGCCGCACAACGCCTCGCCGTACACGTCGACCATCGTCTTCCTGGTGCGCAAGGGCAACCCGAAGGGCATCAAGGACTGGAATGACCTGGTCAAGCCGGGCATCGCCGTCATCACGCCGAACCCGAAGACCTCCGGCGGTGCACGCTGGAATTACCTCGCCGCCTGGGCCTATGCGCTGAAGCAGCCGGGCGGTTCGGACGCCACCGCCAAGGATTTCGTGCAGAAGCTCTACAAGAACGTGCCGGTGCTCGATTCGGGCGCGCGCGGTGCGACCACCACCTTTACCGAGCGCGGTATCGGCGACGTGCTGATCGCGTGGGAAGACGAGGCGCTGCTGGCGGCGCGCGTGGAAGGCAAGGACAAGTTTGACGTGGTGGTGCCGTCGATTTCCATCCTGGCCGAGCCGCCGGTGGCGGTGGTGGACAAGGTGGCCGACAAGAAGGGCACGCGCAAGGCCGCGGAGGCGTATCTCAAGTTCCTGTACACGCCGCAAGGGCAGGAGATCGGTGCGAAGAATTTCTATCGCCCGACCGACCCGGCCGTGGCGAAGAAGCACGAGAGCGAATTCCCGAAGGTGAAGCTTGTGACCATCGACGACACGTTCGGCGGCTGGCAGAAGGCGCAGAAGACGCACTTTGCCGACGGCGGGCAGTTTGACCAGCTCTATCAACCGGGCAAGTAAGGCCCACACGACGTAACGACATCGGGTGATCCGCATCATGCAAATCCTGACGATTTCCGGCAGCCCTTCGGCGCAATCGCGATCTGCGCGCCTGCTGGGCCACGTGCGTGCGCAGCTCGAACGCGCCGGCGAGCAGGCGGACCACCTGGACCTGCGCAGCCTTCCGGCCGACGCGCTGCTCGGCGCGCAGGTGTCGGACCCCGCCATCGCCGATGCGGTGGCGCGGGTGGAAGCGGCAGGCGTGGTGATTCTCGCCACGCCGGTCTACAAGGCGGCCTACAGCGGGCTGCTCAAGACATTTCTCGATCTGCTGCCGCAGAGCGGCCTGCGCGACAAGGTCGTGCTGCCCATTGCCACCGGCGGCAGCCTCGCCCATACGCTGGCGATCGACTATGCGCTGCGCCCCGTGCTGACGGCGCTGGCGGCGCGTTCGATCCTGCCCGGCATCTTTGCAGTCGACTCGCAGATCGTTGTGGCAGACGACGGCGTGAGCGTCGACCCAGCGCTGCAGCAGCGCCTGGATGACGGCGTGGAGCGCGTGCACCAGGCACTGGCGCTGGCACGGCATCCGGCCGTGGCGCAGGTCATCGTTTCGAGCCGCAGCGCGGTGCGTGCCACGTTCCAGGCCGCCGACGAAGAACGAATGCGATGTCTGGCGTGATGCGCTGACCGCGCCGCCGTTACACACGCCGCTCACTGCTTTCCCGTTGTTGTCACGCCGCGCAGCCGCTGCGCGCGGACCGTGCCGCCCATACACCCCGCATCGACCGGACTTGCCATGAAAAACCACTCGCCCCTGCGCAGGACTTTGACCATTGCCGCCACGCTGCTTGCCACGCTCGGCGCGCCCGCCGCATTTGCCAACAGCGATGCGCCGCCCCCGACCGCTGCCAAGCAACTGCGCATCGGCTATCAGAAATACGGCACGCTGACGGTGCTCAAGGCACGCGGCACGCTGGAAAAGCGCCTTGCCGCGCAGGGCATCGAAGTGAAGTGGACCGAGTTTCCGGCGGGCCCGCAGCTGCTGGAAGGCCTGAACGTGGGCGCCATCGATTTCGGCACCACGGGTGAAGCGCCGCCGATCTTCGCGCTGGCTGCCGGCGCGAATCTCGTCTATGTCGGCAACCAACCGCCTGCGCCCACCGGCGAGGCGATCATCGTGCCGAAGACTTCGCCGCTCAAGAGCGTGGCCGATCTCAAAGGCAAGCGCGTCGCCTTCAACAAGGGCTCGAACGTGCATTACCTGCTGGTGAAGCTGCTGGAAAAGGCCAACGTGCCTTACAGCGATATCCAGCCCGTGTACCTCACGCCCGCCGATGCGCGCGCCGCCTTCGAGCGCGGCGCCGTCGACGCCTGGGTGATCTGGGATCCGTTCTTTGCCGCGGCTGAACAGCAGCTGGGCGCGCGTGTGCTGGCCGACGGCACGGGCGTGGTCAACAACTCGCAGTACTTCCTGGCCTCGAAGGGCTATGCGGGCGCACGGCCCGATGTGCTGAACATCGTGCTGGATGAACTGAAGAAGACCGACACCTGGGCCGCGGCCAACCCGAAGGATGTGACGACCATTCTCGGCCCGCAGCTCGGCCTGGAGCCGGCCGTGGTGGCGCGTTCGGTGTCGCGCATTGCCTACGGCATCCAGCCGGTCGGGGCCGAGGCGCTGGCCGACCAGCAACGCATTGCCGATACGTTCCACGCACTCAAGCTGATCCCGCGTCCCGTCAAGGTGGCCGATGCTGCGTGGCAGCCGACCACCCAACAGGCCGCGCGCTGATTGCCATGACGATCGACATCCAACGCCGCCGCTTGCTGAGCGCCACCGTGGCAGGCGCCTCGCTGGCCACGCTCGGGCCGGTCGCGCACGCTGCCAATGCCGCAACCGCCGCCCCGGCCGCGGCAGGCTTGCCCAAGGTGACGCCGCCCGCGCAACTGCGCATCGGTTTCCAGAAGAGCGCGGTCAACCTGGTCATCGTGAAAGAAAACCGGGCACTGGAGCAGCGCTTTCCGGGCACCAAGATCAGCTGGCTGGAGTTTCCGGCCGGGCCGCAGCAGCTCGAAGCGCTGTCTGCGGGCAGTCTCGACCTCGCCATCACGGGCGATACGCCGCCGGTGTTCGCGCAGGCTGCCGGCAAGGATTTGCGCTACGTCGGCGTGGAGCCGCCCAAGCCGGACAGCTCGGCCATCCTCGTGCAGCAGGATTCGACGCTCAAGACGCTGGCCGACCTGAAGGGCAAGCGCGTGGCGCTGCAGAAGGGTTCGAGCGCGCATTTCCTGATCGTGCGGGGCCTGCAGAAGGGCGGCCTGAGCTTTGCCGACATCCAACCCGTGTACCTGACGCCGGCCGATGCGCGCGCCGCCTTCGAGCGCGGCAGCGTCGACGCCTGGGGCATCTGGGATCCGTACTACGCCGCCACGGAACTGGCGATCAAGCCGCGCGTGCTGGCCACCGGGCGCACGCTGTCGTCCAACAACTCGTTCTACTTCGCGCCGACGGCCTTTACGGAAAAGCACGGCGACACCATCGCCGCCATCTTTGCAGAGCTGTCGCGCGCCGATCGCCTCGTGCAGGAGAACCGCAAGGAAGCCGCGCAGCGCATTGCAGATTTCTCCGGGCTGTCGCTGGCGACGGTGCATCTGTTCCTGTCGCGCCGGCCGCCTTCGCCCGTGCGGCCGGTCACGCCCGAAGCGGTGGCCGAGCAGCAGCGCGTGGCCGATGCCTTCCACGGGCTGGGGCTGATTCCGCGCCCGGTCAAGCCGATCGAACTGGTCTGGCACCCGACCCCGGCGCAACTGGCCATCGCCCGCGCTTGAGTTGTTGCGTTGATCTGAGAACAACACAGTCCAAGGAGCTGTCATGCAAGTTTTCTGGTTCATCCCGACGCACGGCGACAGCCGTTATCTCGGCACTGCCGAGGGCGCTCGCCAGGTCGATCAAACCTATCTGCAGCAGGTGGCCGTGGCCGCCGATACGCTCGGCTACGAGGGCGTGCTGATTCCGACCGGCCGCTCGTGCGAAGACCCGTGGATCGTGGCCGCGAGCCTGATTCCCGTCACCAAGCGCCTGCGTTTCCTGGTGGCGGTGCGCCCTGGGCTGATGGCGCCGACGCTGGCCGCCCGCATGGCCGCCACGTACGACCGTCTGTCGAACGGCCGCTTGCTGGTGAACCTCGTCACCGGTGGTGACCCGTCGGAGCTGGCCGGCGATGGCCTGTTCCTGGACCACGCGCAACGCTACGAAGCCTCGGAAGAATTCATCCGCATCTGGCGCGAAACGCTGGCGGCCAGCCACGAAGGCGCCGCGCTGGATTACACCGGCAAGCATCTCAGCGTGAAGGGCGCGAAGGTGCTGTATCCGCCCGTGCAGCGGCCGCATCCGCCGGTGTATTTCGGTGGGTCGTCGGAAGCGGCGCACGAACTGGCAGCCGAGCAGGTCGACACGTATCTCACCTGGGGCGAACCGCCTGCCGCCGTGGCCGAGAAGCTGGCCGACGTGCGGGCGCGCGCTGCCAAGCATGGCCGCACCGTGCGCTTCGGTATCCGCCTGCACGTGATCGTGCGCGAGACGGACGATGAAGCCTGGGCTGCTGCAGACAAGCTCATCAGCAAGCTCGACGACGACACCGTCGCACGTGCGCAGGAGGCTTTCCGCAAGATGGATTCAGCCGGCCAGCAGCGCATGGCCGCGCTGCATGCCAATGGCGTCAAGCGCACGCGTGCCGATCTGGAGATCAGCCCGAACCTGTGGGCCGGCGTGGGTCTGGTGCGCGGTGGTGCCGGCACGGCGCTGGTGGGCGATCCGCAAACCGTGGCCGCGCGCATGCAGGAATACGCCGAGCTGGGCATCGATACGTTCGTGCTGTCCGGTTATCCGCATCTGGAAGAGGCCTACCGTTTTGCTGAACTGGTGTTCCCGCTGTTGCCGCGCTCGGTGCGCGACAAGCTGCCGGGCAACGTGCTGAACGGCCCGTTTGGCGAAGTGATTGCCACCGGCATCGTGCCGCGCGTGGCGGCAAGCTGAGCCGAGAGGAGCAGGGCGATGGCATCCGAGTCGAAATCCAAATCAACATCGAAACCGAAGGCTAAGGCAAACGCAAACGCCTTCCTGCGCACCGCCCAGCAACGCCTGGCGCCGTGGATCGTGCCGCTTGTGCTGCTGGTGCTGTGGCAGGCCTCGGCACAGTGGGGCTGGCTGTCGAACCGCATCCTGCCGGCACCGCTGGACGTGGCGAAATCCGCCGTGGCGCTGGCGCGCTCGGGTGAGCTGTGGACGCATGTGGCCGTGAGCACGTGGCGCGCGCTGCTGGGCTTTGCGATCGGTGGTTCGCTGGGGCTGGCGCTGGGCTTGCTGACCGGTACCTTCCGCACTGCCGAGACCCTGCTCGACACCACGCTGCAGATGGTCCGCAACATCCCCGTGCTGGCGCTGATTCCGCTCGTGATCCTGTGGTTCGGCATCGATGAATCGGCCAAGCTGTTCCTGGTATCGCTGGGCGTGTTCTTCCCGATCTACCTGAACACGTATCACGGCATCCGCTCGGTCGATCCGGCCCTGGTGGAGATGGCCCGCAGCTACGGGCTCTCGCGTGCGCAGCTGTATCGCGAGGTGATCCTGCCGGGGGCGCTGCCGCAGATCCTGGTGGGCGTGCGGTTTTCGCTCGGCCTGATGTGGGTGACGCTGATCGTGGCGGAGACGGTGTCTGCGCAGGCCGGCATCGGGTACATGACGATGAATGCGCGCGAGTTCCTGCAGACCGACGTGGTGCTGCTGGGCATCCTGCTGTACGCGCTGCTGGGCAAGCTGGCCGATCTGCTGTCGCGTGCGCTGGAGCGCTTCTGGCTGCGTTGGCACCCTGGCTATCAAGCAGCGGCCTGAGGCTGAATTGGAGAGACGCATGCAAAGCAACGCCACTGAACACGCCGCGCTGGCCGGCACCGCCTTGCACATCGAGCACGTCGTCAAACGCTATGGCGACCGTGAGGTGCTGCACGGTATCGATCTGGACATCACCCCGGGCGAGTTTGTCGTCATCGTCGGGCGCAGCGGCTGCGGCAAGAGCACGCTGCTGCGGCTCATCGCCGGGCTGGAAGGCATCGACGATGGCCACCTGCGTCGCGATGGCGACGCCGAAGACGGCCTGCACGACGATGCCCGCGTGATGTTCCAGGATGCGCGCCTGCTGCCGTGGAAGAAGGTGCTCGACAACGTCGCGCTCGGCCTGCCGAAAACACAGCGCGCGCAGGCCGCTGAAGTGCTCGCGCAAGTGGGTCTGGCCGAGCGGGCAGGTGAATGGCCGGCACGCCTGTCGGGCGGGCAGCGCCAGCGCGTGGCATTGGCGCGTGCACTGGTGCATCGGCCGCGCCTGCTGCTGCTGGACGAGCCGCTGGGCGCGCTCGACGCGCTGACCCGCATCGATATGCAGAACCTCATCGAAGGCCTGTGGCAACGCCTGGGCTTTACGGCCGTGCTCGTCACGCACGATGTGGCCGAGGCGGTGGCGCTGGCCGACCGCGTGGTGCTGATCGAAGACGGCCGCATTGCGCTGGACGAGCGCATCGACCTGCCGCGTCCGCGCCATCGTGGTTCGCCCGCGTTTGCCCGGCTGGAAGAAGCGATCCTCAACCGCGTGATGCAGCGCAAGACCGATCCGAACGAAGTGACCGATGTGCGCCCGCACACGGCGTGGGCATCACCCTTCGACGTGTCTGCCACTGCGGTGCGCTGGGCCGTGTAAGGCGCTGCAAACCTTTCTCCTGAAAACATTCATTGGCACGTAGTGCCGTTGTCACCTAAGAAGGAACATCATGAGCATTCAAGCGATTAACGTACGCAACCAGTTCCGTGGGCAGATCAAGGAGATCATCCGGGGCGACGTGCTCTCGGAGATCGACGTGGAGACGCCGGCCGGCATCGTCACTTCGGTCATTACGACGCGCTCGGTCGACAGCCTTGGCCTGAAGATCGGCAGCGAAGTGGTTGCGCTGGTGAAGGCGACTGAAGTCTCGATCGCCAAACTGTAAGGACGGGGAGGAGACGGCGACCCAACAAGGAGCCTCACCCATGAGCCTGATGCACACCACAGCAGTCGCACAATTTCTCGGCACATTGCCGAACGCGCCCGCGCCAGATCGTCACTTGTGGCGTGACGCCACCGGCCGCGTGCAAGGTCAGTTCTTCCACTGCGCGCTCACCAGCCTGTTTGAGCCGGTCTGGCAGCTTGCCGCCGATGGCGCGCTGACGCCCGCCGGCCACGAAGCGCTGATGCGCACGTGGACGCGCGACGGCGAGCTGGGCCTGAACCCGTGGAAGGTGTTTTCGCTGGCGTCGGATGACAACACGCTGGTTGAACTGGACCGCCTGTGCCGGCTGGTGCATACGCTCAACTATTTTTCGCGCACCGATGCGGGGCGGCTGGTCGTCAATGTGCATGGCCGGTTGTTGGCAGCGGTGGCGGCCGACCACGGCAAGGCGTTCCACCGTGCGGTGACGGCGCTGGGGCTGCATCCCGAGCAGTTCGTCATCCAGGTGCCGTCGACGGCGAATGACGATCTGGGGCTGCTGCTGTTCGTGGTGGACAACTACCGGCGCAACGGTTTTGCCGTCGCCGTGCAGGCGTCGGACCCGGCGGAGGCTGGCGCGCTGCTCGTGCATGCCAAGCCCGCCTATCTGAAGCTCGATGCGCGGCGCGATTGGCGTACGCGGAACGTGGTGTCGCTGGCCGATTCGGCACGCGAGCTAGGCGTGACGCTGGCCTTGCGGCGCTGCGAGCGCCCGAGCGACCTGGAACTGGCCCGGGCCGCCGGTATCACGTATGTGCAGGGCAGCATCCTGCCCGGCGCGGAAGCTGAGCCGGACCCTGCGCCCGCGCCACAGGTGGTGCCCATGGCGCAGGCGCCGTTGGTGCAACAGCAGCAATCCGCGGCCGGCCTTTCTCTGACTCAATGAGCACGACATGGCACGCAGCGCACCCGCAACCGCATCGGACGCACCCGCCTGGCAGTGGCCGGCAGACGCCGTCATCCTGACCGTTCCCGGCTTGCATGGCAGCGGCCCCGGCCACTGGCAGACACGCTGGGAGCAGCGCTTCCCGGCGTGGCGCCGCGTGGAGCAGACGGATTGGTCGACGCCTGACCTGCCGCGCTGGTCGGCCCGTGTGGGTGAAGCGGTGCATGCGGCGCTTGCCGAGCGTCCGCCCACGCGCAGCAGGCGCCCGGTCATCCTGGTGGCGCATAGCTTCGGCTGCCTGGCGTCATTGCATTGGGCGGTCCAGACCAAGGAGGCGGTGGCGGCGGTGTTGCTCGTCGCGCCGGCCGATCCGGACAAGTTCGGCGTGCGGGATCTGCTTCCCGGGCGCACGCTGCCGTTCCCGGCCACGCTTGTCGCCAGCCGCAATGACCCGTGGATGCCGCAAGGCAGCGCCATCGACTGGGCCGGGCGTTGGGGCACCGAATTCGTGGATGCCGGCGAAGCCGGCCATATCAACGCCGATTCCAACCTCGGTGAATGGGACGCCGGCCTGGCCTTGCTCGATCGCCTGATCGGCCGCGCAAGTGCACAAGACACCACCCGCGACGGCGCCGACTGGCAAGCGCAGTGGGATGTCTTACCGAGCACCCCTTATATCTAAAACGATGATGCACATGCGCAAATATTCGTTTTCGTCATAAGAACAGTCCGCCACAATCGGTTCATCTGCATATCGGCCGCAGTGTTTTGCTCTGCGGCCATTTTTATCGGTGCGCTGATGAGCCTGCCTTCCGCGTTTTTTTCCTCCAAGCGGCGTAAGCCCGCCAATGTGCTGCCCGGCTTCGGGCTGGCGCTGGGGTTTTCGCTGCTGTACCTGGCGCTGATCGTCCTGATCCCGCTGTCGGCAACGGTCCTCAAGACGTTCACCATGACGTGGGATGCGTTCTGGACGACCGTCACCGCGCCGCGCGTGGTGGCGTCATACAAGCTGACGTTCGGGGCTTCGCTGATCGCCGCGGTGATCAACCTCGTGTTCGGGCTGATCGTGGCGTGGGTGCTGGTGCGCTATCGCTTTCCGGGCAAGCGGTTGATCGATGCGCTGGTCGACCTGCCGTTTGCGCTGCCGACCGCGGTGGCCGGTATTGCGCTCACCGCGTTGTATGCGCCGAATGGCTGGATCGGCTCGCGGCTGGAACCGCTGGGGCTGAAGGTTGCGTTCACGCCGCTGGGCATCGTGGTGGCGCTGACGTTCATCGGCCTGCCGTTTGTCGTGCGCACGGTGCAGCCGGTGCTGGAAGATCTGGAGGCCGAACTGGAAGAGGCGGCAGCCAGCCTGGGCGCCACGCGCTGGCAGACCTTCACTCGCGTGATCCTGCCGACCTTGCTGCCCGCATTGCTGACCGGTTTCGCGCTGGCCTTTGCGCGCGCCACCGGCGAATACGGCTCGGTCATCTTCATCGCCGGCAACATGCCGATGGTTTCCGAGATCACGCCGCTGATGATCTATTCCAAGCTGGAGCAATTCGATTACGCGGGCGCCACGGCCATTGCCGTCGTCATGCTCGGTATCTCGTTCACGCTGCTGCTGGTGATCAATCTGCTGCAAGCGTGGACGCGCCGCCGCGGCAATCGCAATGACGCCATCGAGCGCGCCCCCGAACCCCCGACCGCCAACGCGGCAGCTGGAGCCTGACATGGCCGGTACTGTTTCCCGTCAACTTGGTCAGGCGCCCGCTGGTGGCCGCCGGGGCGCCACCGCAGAATCCGCCTGGGTGCGCGCAACGCTGATCCTCGTTTCGTTCGTGTTCCTGGCGTTGTTCCTGTTCGTGCCGCTGGCGAGCGTGTTTGTCGAGGCGTTCAAGAAGGGCGTCGACGTGTATCTCCAGGCGCTGATCGAGCCCGATGCGCTTTCGGCGATCTATCTGACGCTGACCACCGCAGCGATTGCCGTGCCGCTGAACGTGGTGTTTGGCGTGGCGGCGGCATGGGCGATTGCCAAGTTCGAGTTTCGCGGCAAGAACCTGCTGCTGACGTTGATCGACTTGCCGTTTTCGGTGTCGCCCGTCATTGCCGGCCTGATCTACGTGCTGCTGTTCGGTGCGCAGGGCTGGTTCGGGCCGTATCTCTCCGATCATGATTTCAAGATCATTTTTGCGGTGCCGGGCATTGTGCTGGCGACGGTGTTCGTCACGTTTCCGTTCGTGGCGCGCGAGCTGATTCCGCTCATGCAGGCGCAAGGCAGCGAAGAGGAAGAGGCCGCCATCGTGCTCGGCGCCTCGGGCTGGCAGACGTTCTTTCGCGTAACGCTGCCGAACATCAAGTGGGGCCTGTTGTATGGCGTGATCCTGTGCAACGCGCGGGCGATGGGCGAGTTTGGCGCGGTGTCGGTGGTGTCGGGCCACATTCGCGGGCTGACGAACACGATGCCGCTGCACGTGGAAATTCTCTACAACGAATACAACTTTGCGGCCGCGTTTGCCGTGGCGTCGCTGCTGACATTGCTGGCGCTTGTCACCCTGGCGCTGAAGACGCTGGTCGAATGGCGCAGCCGTCGGGAACTGGCTGATGCTGATGCCGGCGTGGGCGAAGGTCCGGGCCAGCGCGTGGAACAACCGACATCCCATTCGAACTCGCACATTTCCGTGCAATCTCCGCTGGAAGGGAGCGCAGCATGAGCATCCAGGTTCAACACATCACCAAGCGCTTTGGCAACTTCGTTGCCCTCAACGATGTTTCGCTCGACTTCAAGCAGGGCGAACTGACTGCGCTGCTGGGCCCGTCGGGCTGCGGCAAGACCACGCTGCTGCGCATCATCGCCGGGTTGGAGCATGCCGATTCGGGCACGATTCACCTCAACGGCGAAGACGCATCGGACCAGCATGTGCGCGAGCGCCAGGTCGGCTTCGTGTTCCAGCATTACGCGCTGTTCAAGCACATGACGGTGTTCGAGAACGTGGCGTTCGGCCTGCGCGTGAAACCCCGTGCGCAGCGGCCGAGCGAAGCGCAGATCCGCGCCAAGGTGAAGGAGCTGCTGGAACTCGTGCAGCTGGATTGGCTGGCCGATCGTTACCCGCCGCAGCTGTCTGGCGGGCAGCGTCAGCGGATTGCCCTGGCACGCGCGCTGGCGGTGGAGCCGCGCGTGCTGCTGCTCGACGAGCCCTTCGGCGCGCTCGATGCCAAGGTGCGCAAGGAGCTGCGCCGCTGGCTGCGTCGCCTGCACGACGATCTGCATGTCACGAGCCTGTTCGTTACGCACGACCAGGAAGAGGCGCTGGAAGTGGCAGACAACGTTGTGCTGATGAACCGCGGCCAGGTGGAGCAGGTCGGCAGCCCCGATGCGGTCTACAACACGCCGGCCACGCCGTTCGTGTACGGCTTCCTCGGCAACGTGAACCTGTTCCACGGCCGCCTGGAAGAGGGCGAGGGCGGCAGCGTGCTGCACGTGGGCGATTCGGCCATCGCCGTGCCGTCGGGCGGTGTGGATTCGTCCCGCGCCGATCAGGCGGTGGCCTTCGTGCGCCCGCATGAAATCGACCTCGAGCGCTATGCGCCGGGCGCCGAGGGCATTCCCGTGACGCTGCGCCGCGCGCTCACGCTGGGCGCCATCGCGCAGCTTGAGCTGGAGCGCGAAGACACCGACGACATCATCGAAGTCTCCCTGCCCATCGAGCGCTTCCGCGCCGAGGGTTTCCGTGAAGGCGAAACGCTGGTGGTGCGCCCGCGCGCGATCCGCGTGTTCGCGCAAGGCAATGCACGGCCCGTCGCGCAAGCCGCCGTGTAACACGACGCTCCGACGACAACCAATACGAGAGGACACGAGCCATGAACTTCCAGCAACTGCGTTCCATCCGCGAGGCGGTGCGCCGCCAGTTCAACCTGACCGAAGTCGCCAACGCGCTGTACACGTCGCAGCCCGGCGTGTCGCGGCAGATTCGCGAGCTGGAGGATGAGCTTGGCGTGGAGATTTTCGAGCGGTACGGCAAGCGCCTGACGGGCCTGACCGAACCGGGCCGCGAGATCGTCCGCATTGTCGAACGGCTGCTGCTCGAAGCCGAAAACCTGCGCCAGGCCGGCGAGGAGTTCTCCGGCCGACAATCCGGCCGCCTGACCGTGGCGACCACGCACACCCAGGCGCGCTATGCGCTGCCGAAGGTGGTGCAGTCGTTCCGCAAGGAATACCCGCACGTTACGCTGGCGCTGCAGGAGGCGTCGCCCTCGCACATCGTCGAGCTGCTGCTGACGGGGCAGGCCGATATCGGTATCGCCACCGAAGCCGTGGCCAACGAGCCGGGGCTGACGTCGTTCGAGGCGTACCGCTGGCGTCACGTGCTGGTGGTCAGCCCGGACCATCCGCTGACGAAGAATCCGCTCCCGACGTTGGAAGACGTGGCGCAGTATCCGCTCATCACGTACGACGCGGGCTTCACGGGCCGACGCAACATCGACGCGGCATTTGCCAGCGCGGGCCTGCACCCTGAGATCGTGCTGACCGCCATGGATGCGGACGTGATCAAGACCTACGTGGCGCTGGATGTGGGCGTGGGCATCATCGCGTCGATGGCGTATGACGGCCGCAAGGACGACAACCTCGTCTGCATCGGGGCCGATCACCTGTTCGAGCCGAACACCACGCGTGTGGCGGTGCGCCGTGGCGCGTATCTACGCGGCTATGCGCATGACTTCATCGGGATGTTCGCGCCGCATCTGTCGCGCGAAACGGTGGCCGAAGCGGTGGCTTCCACGGTGGTGACGCAATCCGCGCGGGAAGCGCTGGCGGCGTAATCGTCCCCCGGGGCGGAGCCGGTTGCGCACCGTTCATCCGTCCAATCGCACCATTCGTCGCATCGGCATGGCGCCTGCCTGGGCGCCATTCCTATACTGCGGACATCCTCGGTTCCACTAGAGACCGCCATGTCCGCCGTGCCCTATACCCAAGCCTCCCCATCGACCGAATCCGACGCCGCCTTGCTGCGCCGGGCTCGCCACCGCGCCGGCGCGCGCCTGGGGTTCCGGATTCACCTGCTGTCGTTTTTGGCGATTAACGCCGGGCTGGCCGTGATTGCGCTGTCGCGCGGCCAGTTCTGGTTTGTCTGGCCGCTGCTGGGGTGGGGGATGGGTCTGGCCGCACACGGCCTGAGCCTAGCCTGGAGCCAGGGCAACGGTTACCAGCGCATGGTCGAGCAGGAACTCGCCCGTTTGCGCGAGCAAGCCGGCCGCCAGTGATGCGGGAAACCCCAAGCTTCAACGCCGGGGAAGCCTCCGGTAAGATCGCCCGCATGTTCGCCAATGTGTCGTTCCCTTCGCTTGCGGATTGCCTGCGCTTCGTCGTGCGGGCGGGGAAGGGGCTGCTCATCATCGCCATCATCAATACGCTGATCGCGGCGGTGTTGGCCTTCGGCATTCGGCCGGAAGAATCGTTCTGGAAAGATTTCGTGTTCAGCCAAGCGATCGGCGTGTCGATGTTTGCGCTGATCGATATCCCGCGACACGTGCTGTGGGGCGACGGCCCGCCCAACAAGAAGGTCTTCCCGTGGATTGTGGTGGGCGCCGTGCTGATTGGCGTGCCGTTCGGGCAATGGGCGGCGCGCACCATCCTGTGCCTGAATAGCGTCAACCCGGAACCCTGGCGCGCGGACAGCCTGCGCATGAGTTTCATCATCGCCATGCTGGCCGCGCTTGGCGCAACGTATTTCTACTGGTCGCGCGGCAAGCTCGCGGCATTGCAGCGCCAGGCCGCGCTCGATGCGCTTGAGCGCGAAGAGGCCGAGAAGCAGGTCGTGCGGGCGCAACTGATGGCGCTGCAGGCGCAGATCGAACCGCACTTCCTCTTCAACTCGCTGGCGCACGTCGATGTGCTGATTGCGCGCGACCCGGCCGGCGCGCGGCGTCTGCTGCAGCATTTGATCGGCTTTCTACGCAGTTCGCTTTCGCACGCGCGCGCCGAGCAGTGCACGCTGGCGCAGGAATTTGCGCTGCTGCGCGCGTATCTCGACATCCAGGCGCTGCGCTTCGGCAATCGGCTGCGTTTTTCATTGGCGTTGGACGATGCCATCGCCAACATCGTCATCCCGCCCATGCTGATTCAGCCGCTGGTGGAAAACGCCGTGGTGCACGGCATCGAGCCCGCGCGCGAGGGCGGCGAGATTGCCCTGTCTGCGCGCCTGGCTGCCGGCCATGACGGCGAGCGTCTCGTGCTGGAAGTGCGCGACACGGGTGTCGGCTTCGGCAACGACGGTGCCACGGGCTCGGGGCTGGGGCTCACGCACGTGCGTGAACGTCTGTCGCGCCTGTTTGATGGCGACGCGCGCCTGACGATCGCCGAGACCGTGCCGCACGGCGTGACGATCATCGTCGAATTACCGCTGGCGCATGAAACGGCGCCTGCACCGTCTCAAGCCGACGCGCCGGAATGGCGCTGCCGCTTCTCTCGCTCCGCCGCCACGGCCAATGCCACTGCCACCGGCGCGCTCTCTGCGCGCGCATCTGCCGGAACCTGATCGATGCCTGCTTCCCCCCGCTTGCTGATTGCCGACGATGAACCGGCGCTGGCTGAGAACCTCGTCGCCGAGCTGACGGCGCTGTGGCCTGATGCCACGCTGCTGCCGGCCGTGCACGACGGCCAATCCGTGCTCGACGTGATTGACGATGCGGCCGACGGGGAGGTGCCCGATGTGGTCTTCCTCGACATCCGCATGCCGGGGTTGTCGGGCATCGACGTGGCGCGTGAGCTGTCGGCCCGGGAAGACCGGCCGCTCGTGGTGTTCGTCACGGCCTATGACCAGTTCGCGCTCGACGCCTTCGAGCAGGCCGCGGTCGACTACGTGCTCAAACCCGTGCAGACCGAGCGCCTGGCCGAGACCGTCAAGCGGCTGAAGGACCGGCTCGGCGCGCGCCCGAACGGCAACGCCACCGCCGCCACGGACCCGGCGCAGACGCTGGCTGAACTCGTCGAGCGCCTTGCCGGGCTGCAGGGCGCGGCCCAAACGCGAGCCACACCGCAGGGTGGGTATCTGCGCTTTATCAAGGCGCTGGTCGGGCAGGAGGTGCGCTTCATCCCCGTGGACGACGTGATCTATCTGGAAGCGACCGACAAATACGTCAACGTGGTGGCCGGCAGTGGCGAATCGCTCATCCGCACCAGCCTGCGCGAGCTGCTGACCCAGCTCGACCCCGAGCACTTCTGGCAGGTGCATCGCGGTACGGTGGTCAACGTGGCGCATGTGTCGAGCGCCGTGCATCTGTCGCTAGGTCGTCTGGGGCTGAAGATACGCGGGCGCACCGAGACGCTGCCCGTCGCGCGGCAATACGCGCATTTGTTCCGGCAGATGTAGTCGCCGCGGCGGCGGCTCCGCTATGATCCTTCGTGTCGTCAACGGATCGAGAACGAGAGCACCCGCCATGGAGACACCCGCCGCACGCCCCGCCAGCAACGTTGCCGAGCCACGCCACGGCGGCCAGATTCTTGTCGATGCGCTGGTGGGCCACGGCGTCGATTTGGCGTTCGGCGTGCCCGGCGAGAGCTACCTCTCCGTCCTCGAAGGCTTCTACCAGCGCCGCGACCGCGCACGCTTCATCGTCTGCCGGCAAGAGGGCGGCGCCGCCAACATGGCCGACGCCTACGGCAAACTCACCGGCCGTCCCGGCATCGTCTTCTGCACGCGCGGGCCGGGCGCCACCAACGCCAGCATTGGCGTGCACACCGCATTTCAAGACTCCACGCCGCTGATCCTCTTCATCGGGCAGGTCGGCCGCGATTTCGTCGACCGCGAAGCGTTTCAGGAAATCGACTACCGCCGCATGTTCGGCCAGATGGCCAAGTGGGTCGCGCAGATCGACAGCGTCGAGCGCCTCCCCGAATACATCGCACGCGCCTTCCAGACTGCCACCGCAGGCCGGCCCGGCCCGGTTGTGCTGGCGCTGCCCGAAGACATGCTGACCGAGGTCGCCACCGTGGCCGATGTACCGCCGATGCCTCGCGCGATGGCGTGGCCGGCCCCGCATGACCTTGCGCAACTGAAGACGCTGTTGCAGAACGCCGAGCGCCCGATGCTGCTGCTCGGCGGCTCCGGCTGGACGCCGCAAGCGGCCGCCCGCATGCAAGCCTTTGCCGAGCGATGGAATCTGCCCGCGGGCTGCGTGTTCCGCCGGCAAGACCTGTTCGACAACCGCCACCCGAATTACGCCGGCGATGTCGGCATCGCCATCAACCCGAAGCTCGCGGCGCGCGTGAAAGACGCTGATGTGGTGCTCGCCATCGGCACACGCCTGGGCGAGATGACGACCTCCGGTTATACGTTGTTCGATGTGCCGCGGCCCAAGCAGACGCTCGTTCACGTGCATGCCGGCGCAGAAGAGTTGGGGCGTGTCTACCAGGCCGATCTGATGATCCACGCGTCGATGCCGGCGATTGCCGAGGCGCTGGATGGCGTGTCGCCGGATGCGCCGCCGCGTTGGTCCGCCTGGACAGAGGCCGCCAACGCCGACTACCGCGCCAACATCGCGCCGCCGCCGTTCGGTGGCAAGGGCATCGACATGGCCCGCGCCATGCAGTGGCTGCGCGAGCGCCTGCCGCAGAACAGCATCCTGACCAACGGCGCAGGCAACTACGCCACGTGGCTGCATCGCTTCTACCAATATGGCCCGCTGGCGGCAGGCTCGCGTACGCAGCTTGCGCCAACCAGCGGGGCGATGGGTTACGGAGCGCCGGCTGCGGTGGCGGCCAAGATCGTCTGCCCCGACACGCCCGTCATCTGCATGGCCGGCGACGGCTGCTTCCTGATGAACGGCCAGGAGCTGGCGACCGCCATGCAGTACAACGCGCCGGTGATCTTTATCGTGGTCAACAACGGCATGTACGGCACCATCCGCATGCACCAGGAGCGCGAGTATCCCGAGCACGTCAGCGGTACGGAGCTGCGCAACCCGGACTTCGCCGCGCTGGCGAGAGCCTACGGCGCTGAGGGGCACACGGTGCGCTCGCTCGAAGGGTTTCAGTCGGCGATGGAAGCCGCGCTGGCGGCAAGCGTTGCCACCGTCATCGAAGTGCAGACCGATCCAAACATCATCAGCCCGCGCGCGACGATCGATTCGTTGCGCGCGCAGTCACGCAGTTGATTCCGCTTTCATTTTTCGTTTTCGCCAACGCCATCCACTCATTGCCATGACGATGATTCCTGTAACCGACCTGTGCGACATGCACGAAGACAAGCTGGTGTACGGAAGCCTGCGCGTGCTCGCGCCGGTCTTCCGCAGCTTTGGCAAGCGCGCCGCGTTTGCCGGCCCGGCTTCCACGCTCAAGGTGTTTGAGGACAACGGCCTGGTACGCGCCGCGCTGGAAGAGCAGGGCGCTGGCCGCGTGCTGGTGATCGACGGCGGCGGCTCGCTGCGCTGCGCGCTGGTCGGCGGCAACCTCGGCAAGCTGGCCGAAGAGAACGGTTGGGAGGGCATTCTGCTCAACGGTTGCGTGCGCGACACGCGCGAGTTGGCCGAATGCAACGTCGGCATCCACGCCCTGGCGGTGCATCCGCGCAAGAGCATCAAGAAGAACGCCGGGCAGCGCGAGGTGGGCGTGCAGATGCCGGGTGCGTACATCCAGTCCGGCGAGTGGGTCTATGCCGATGAAGACGGCGTGCTGGTTTCGCAGGACATGCTCGAATGAACCACGCCAATGCCATCCATGTGTTCGTCTACGGCACGCTGCGTGCCGGTGAGGCGAACGACCTGCGGGTTGCTGCTGCAAAGCGCGGCATTCCCGAGCCGGAGCTGCTCGGTACGGCCATGTTGCACGGCCGCCTGTACGACTTTGGTGCGTACCCCGGCCTCGTGCTGGACCCGACAGGCACCGCCGTGCGCGGCGATGTGTATCGGATCAACGCGGCGCTCGTTCCGGTGCTGGACGAGATCGAAGAGGTCTACCCGGGCGGGGACGCGCTGTTCTTGCGCGAGAACCACGCCGTCATGCTGGGCAGCGAACCGGTCGACTGCATTGTGTATCCGGTCAGCCCCAAACACATTGCCGGGCGTGCTGTGATTACGGGCGGCGATTGGGTGGC
Organism: Ralstonia flatus; assembly: GCF_958439105.1. Classification (NCBI taxonomy): domain Bacteria; kingdom Pseudomonadati; phylum Pseudomonadota; class Betaproteobacteria; order Burkholderiales; family Burkholderiaceae; genus Ralstonia; species Ralstonia flatus. The sequence goes on from NZ_CAUDLI010000015.1 coordinate 18,834, forward strand.
GCATCGCTTGGCGCGCACCTGACGTGACTAGACGCTCAAAAAAACGCCGCATCTGCGGCGTTTTTTGTGCCCCTGCAATGTGACGAGCAGGCATCTGTCATTTTTCATAATGCGGAAAGAGGTTTTGGTCCGCAAAAATTCCGCATCGCACAGCACCATCCCTGTCTTTCATCATGGAAAAAATCTTTCCGTATCGTGGAATATTGATCGTAACCCTTTGAAAATTAAGAAGTAAAAACTTGCGCTCGGAAACATCTTCTCCTTGTTGCGTTGCACTGCCCGTTTCTACACTCTTATATAAGACATATGACTTGAGCCACCCAGCGGCGCCCCAAGAAGGCGCCAGCGGCTCAAGGCGCAGAGTGAGTTACCGGTTATTTGATGGATGCGATCAAACAGGAGAGTGCGATGTCACGCGAACTCGAAGTGCAAAAGCTGCAGAAGGAATGGGATACCAACCCGCGTTGGAAGGGCATCAAGCGCGGTTATACGGCTGAAGACGTGGTGCGCCTGCGCGGTTCGCTGCAGATCGAGCACACGCTGGCCAAGCGGGGTGCCGAAAAGCTGTGGGACCTGATCAACAACGAGCCCTTCGTCAACGCCCTGGGCGCACTGACGGGCAACCAGGCCATGCAGCAGGTGAAGGCGGGCCTGAAGGCGATCTATCTGTCGGGCTGGCAGGTTGCGGGCGATGCCAACAGCAATGGCGAGATGTATCCGGACCAGTCGCTGTACTCGGTGGATTCGGTGCCCAAGGTTGTCAAGAAGATCAACAACACGTTCCAGCGCGCTGACCAGATCCAATGGTCGGAAGGCAAGGACGACATCGACTTCTTCGCGCCGATCGTGGCGGATGCAGAAGCCGGTTTCGGCGGCGTGCTGAACGCGTTCGAACTGATGAAGGCCATGATCGAGGCCGGCGCGGCCGGGGTGCACTTTGAAGACCAGTTGGCCGCCGTGAAGAAGTGCGGCCACATGGGCGGCAAGGTGCTTGTGCCGACCCGCGAAGCTGTGAGCAAGCTCGTGGCCGCGCGTCTGGCTGCCGACGTGATGGGCGTGCCGACCGTGCTGATCGCCCGCACCGACGCAGAAGCCGCTGACCTGCTGACCACCGATGTGGACGAGAACGACAAGCCGTTCTGCACCGGCGAGCGCACCGTTGAAGGCTTCTACCGCACCAAGCCGGGTCTGCAGCAGGCCATCTCCCGTGGGTTGGCGTATGCGGAAGTGGCGGACCTCGTGTGGTGCGAGACCGGCAAGCCGGATCTGGAATACGCCAAGAAGTTTGCCGAAGCCATCCACGCCAAGTTCCCGGGCAAGATGCTCGCCTACAACTGCTCGCCGTCGTTCAACTGGAAGAAGAACCTGGACGACGTGACGATCGCCCGATTCCAGAAGGAACTCGGCGCGATGGGCTACAAGTTCCAGTTCATCACGCTGGCCGGTTTCCATGCCCTGAACTACTCGATGTTCAACCTGGCGTACGGCTATGCCCGCAACCAGATGAGCGCATTCGTCGAACTGCAAGAGGCCGAGTTCAAGGCGGCGGAAAAGGGTTTCACCGCGGTGAAGCACCAGCGCGAAGTCGGCACGGGCTACTTCGACGCGGTGACGCAGACCATCGAACGCGAGGCGTCGACCACGGCGCTGAAGGGCTCGACGGAAGACGAACAATTCTTCGAAGAAACGGCGCAAGCCAAGAAGGTTGCCTGAGGCTGCCGACGCATCCGGCACCTGGGTATCCGGGCCGGCCGTGCTGACCACACGCCGGCCTCTCGAACCGCGCTTCCTCAACGGCGCGGTTTTTTTTCGTCCGCGATATTGCGACCTGTACGGCGTGGCCGCTCAGGCGCGCTTGAAGATCGATTCCAGATCCAGCGCCGACGTGGCTGTCGCGTGCAGGTCGAGCGAGTGCTCGATGTGCTCCAGATGCTCCCGCATCAGGTCGTGCGCACGCGCGGCATCGCCGGTGGCGATCGCTTCGGTCAGGGTGTCGTGCTCGTGCTCTGGGCAGGCGGGCAGGCCGGGGCGGTCATAGAGCGTGATGATCAGGCAGGTGCGCGACACCGCCTCGCGCGTCAGCCGTTCAAGCACATGGTTGCCGGCCATCTCGGCAATGAGGACGTGGTATTCGCCGGACAGACGGATGGTGGCCGCCCGATCGCCGCGTTCGCGTGCGGCGTGTTCTGCCGCGATGTGTTCGCGCAGGCGTTTGGCCTTTGCCGGCGTGCACGCGTTTGCCAGCATGCTGGCCAGTTCGGGTTCGATGATGCGGCGAGTCTGGAAAACGTCGCGCGCCTCTTTCACGGAAGGCTGCGCGACGAACGCGCCCTTGTTCGGCACGAGGGTCACCAGATGCTCATGCGCCAGACGCGCCAGCACCTGGCGGATGCGCGGCCGGCCGGCGCCGGTCGCTTCGCACAGCCGTTCTTCGACCAGCTTGGTGCCGGCCGGCAGTCGGTGCTCCATGATGGCCGTCAGCAGGCCCTGGTAGATCGGTTCGGCAGCCGGTTGGCTGTCGGCAGGTTCCCGTGCGGGTGCGGGCATGGCAGGTGGCGGTGCAGAAGAAAAAGCGGAATGGTGCATGGTAGCAAATGCTCCACTCCGCTTTGCGCTACGCCAACGCAAACGGGGCAAGCATCCCGGTATAGGGTTTTGGAAGCGGCCGGGCCCAGTCGCCGCGCTTGCTGGTGGAAAGCCGCATGCCGACCAGCGCCTCGACCAGCTTCACCGCAGCCACCACACCGTCGATGACCGGCACGTGCAGCTCGGCGGTCAGGTCTTCGCAGAGGTCGGCCATGCCGGCACAGCCGAGCACGATGCAGTCGCTTCGGTCTTGCGCGAGCGCGATGCGGCAGGCTTCGAGGATGATCTGGCGTGCGTTGGAGCCGGGTTTCTCCAGGTCCAGCACGGGCAGGTCGCTTGCATGGACGTTGCGGCACGCATGCCGCATGCCGTAGCGCTCGGCCAGGTGCCACGCCATGCCGACGGTGCGCTCGAGCGTCGTCACTACGCTGAAGCTGTTGCCGATCAGGCTCGCCATGTGCATGGCCGCTTCAGCGATGCCGATTACCGGGCCGTGCGCGAGTTCACGTGCGGCGTAGAGGCCGGGGTCACCAAAGCAGGCAATGACGTAGGCATCGGCGCCATCGCGTTCGCCGTGGCGGATTTCTTCCAGGATGCCGGGCACCGAGAGCGCTTCGTCGTAATGACTTTCGATGGAAGCCGGGCCCATCTTCGGGCTCACCGCCGTGATGCGCGTGCCCGATGCGGCCGCGGCTTGCGCGCAGCGGCCGATGAGCGCGGTCATGCTCGTCGTGGTGTTGGGATTGATGATGCGGATGTCCATGTTGTTGATGCGTGGATGACGCCGGTTAGCGGGAGAGGGTGCGTTGCTTGCGGCTGAGCACGGTGTAGAGCACCAGCGCGATGCCCACGCCGATGAACCAGCTGTAATTGGCCAGCACATGCAGCCGTTCGAAGACCACGCACGCCATCGGAATCAGCGCGGACGGGATCATCGTCCAGACGGCGGCGGGGTTGTAGCCGTTGCGGTACCAGTAGCGGCCCGTGGGGCGCAGCGTGTAGAGATCGTCGACATGCACCTGCTGCCGCTGCACGAAGTAGTAGTCCGCGATCAGGATGCCGAACAGCGGGCCGATGAACGCGCCCAGCACGTCGATCGTGTAGTGGATCACCTCGGGGTTGTTGTAGAGGTTCCAGGGCGTGATGAAGATCGATGCGACTGCCGCGATCATGCCGCCCGTGCGCCAGCTGATGTGCTGCGGCGCCACGTTGGAAAAGTCGAACGCCGGCGACACGAAGTTGGCGACGATGTTGATGCCGATGGTCGCGATCATGAACGTAAGCGCACCCAGCACCACGGCCGTGATGTTGTCGATGCGGGCAACCACGGCGACGGGGTCGGAGATCATCTCGCCGAACACCGGCAGCGTGGCCGACGTGGTGACGACCGTCAGCAGCGCGAAGCCGAGAAAGTTGACCGGCAGCCCCCAGAAGTTGCCGCGTTTGACGGAGGCGAAATCCTTGCCGTAGCGAGAGAAGTCACCGAAGTTCAGCATCGGGCCGGAAAAGTACGACACCACCAGCGCGATCCCGCCGAGCACCACCGGCACGGCATCCCAGCCCTCGTATTTGAGAAAGGAAAGCGTGAGGTTGATGTTGTTCCAGCCGGCCTTGTGCACGAGCCATGCGGCCAGCGCGATCATCACGACATACACCGCCGGGCCTGCCCAGTCGATGAACTTGCGGATCGATTCCATGCCGTGCCAGAACACGAACGCCTGCAAGACCCACAGCAGCATGAACGCCGCCCAACCGAGCGTCGACAGGCCGACAAAGCCGTGCTGCGCAACGTCGGCATACGGCGCGAGCTGCGGCATGAACTTCAGCGCCAGCACGATGAACGCGCTCGATGCCAGATAGGTCTGGATGCCGTACCACGCCACGGCGATCAGCCCGCGGATGATGGCCGGAATGTTCGCGCCCAGCACCCCGAACGACGCGCGGCAGATCACCGGATACGGCGTGCCCGTCGCCTGGCTGGGTTTGGCGACGAGGTTGCAGAACACCTGCACGATCACGATGCCCACCAGCAATGCAAACAGCACCTGCAGGCTCGACAGGCCGAGCGAGAACAGGCTTGCCGCCGTCAGATAACCGCCCACGCTGTGCACGTCCGACATCCAGAACGCGAAGATGTTGTAGGTGCCCCAGGACTGCTTGCGCAGCGGCGCCAGATCTTCGTTGGTGAGCCGCGGGTCGTAGTGCGGCTTGATGATGACGTTGGGATGCGCGTGTGGCGAATCAACCGCCTGCGCCGCCGAAGCGGTGGTCGTGGTCATGCTGTCTCCTTTGGTTTTTTGCCGGTTTCAGGACCGGGCGATCTTGTGCGCAAAAATGTACACAACTTGTTTTTGTTTTGTGTACAAAGTTGTATGCGTCAGGAAGCCAAGAGTCAAGGAGAAAAAAAGCCGCCTGAAAAAGGCGGCTGGTTATCGTGCTTGCGGGAGGTCGCTTCAGCGGTAGACGATCACCGGAATCTCGGTATGCGTGAGCACCTTCTGCGTTTCGCTGCCGAGCAGCAGCCCGGCCAACCCGCGCCGCCCGTGCGAGGCCATGAAGATGACGTCGCAGCCATGGCGTTCGGCCGCGTCGATGATGCCCATGTACGGGACGGCGAAGCAGCTCATGTCGGTGTCGCACGTGATGCCGGCGCTGACGGCGGCGTCTTCCACGTCCTTGAGGACCACGCGCGCCTGCGCTTCGACGCGCTCCTTGAACGCCTGGGGTGTCTCAACGACGATCTCGGAAAACGGCGTGTACGGGTATTCCTCGAGGCAGGTGTAGGCCGTCAGGCGCGCGCCCAGCGTCTTGGCGAAGTCGAGCGCCCCTGCCACCGCCTTGCGCGACAGCTCGGAACCATCGGTCGGGATGAGGATGTGCTGGAACATGCGGCCTCCTGAGGTGGGATGCGGGAAGACGTTCTTGTCTTGATTGTAGGCCGCATGCGGTGTTTCACCCACTCGGGGTGATTGCTAATCCATCCCGATCAAGGCGTCTGCCCGGCGCCAGTAGGCCGGGTTGCCATACGTGTTCTTGAGGAAGTCGATGAACAGGCGCACGCGCAGCGGCAAATGCTTGCGCTGCGGAAACACTGCGTGGATGCCGATCGGCGGCGCCTCGAAGGCATCGAGCACCGTCACCAGCTTGCCCGTGGCAATGTCATGCCCCACCTCCCACCATGAGCGCCACGCCAGGCCGTAGCCTTGCAAACACCACTCGCGCAGCACGGCGCCGTCGGTGCATTCCATCGTGCCCGATACCTTCACGGTGACAGCCTTGCCGCCTTGCTGGAACACCCAGCCGCGCTGCACGTTGGCACTGGCGCCAAAGGCCAGGCAGTTGTGGGTGGAAAGCTGCTCCACCTGCGTCGGAACGCCACGGCGCTCCAGGTACGACGGCGCAGCCACCACCACGCGGCGGTTTTCCCACAGGCGGATCGACACGAGGCTCGAATCGGGTAGATCGCCCAGGCGGATGGCGCAGTCGAAGCCTTCGTTGACGAGGTCGACGACGCGGTCGCCCAGGTCCAGCGTCATCGAGACATCCGGATGCGTCTCGATGAAGTCCGGCACCATCGGCGCGACATGACGGCGGCCGAAACCGGCGGGGGCGGTCACGCGCAGATGCCCGCTGGCTTTCACGCCACCGGCCGAGACGCTGGCCTCGGCGTTGTGCAGGTCATTGAGAATGCGCTGGCAATCTTCCAGGAACGCCGAGCCTTCGAACGTGAGCGTGATGCGCCGCGTGGTGCGGACGAGGAGTTTGACCCCGAGGCGTTCTTCCAGCGCGTCGATGCGGCGCCCGATGATGGCAGGCGCCACGCCTTCAGCGGCGGCGGCGGCGGATAAGCTGCCGCGCGTGGCGACGGCGACAAAGGTTTCGAGCTGCTTGAAATGATCCATGCCTGATGTATACCGTGCCGATCGGGGCCTGCGGGATTGTGACGAATATAAAGGTTATCACTCGTCATTCCGTCGGTAAAAGTTAAAGATCAAGTGACCATTGCCGTCTTTGTGCGGTGCGTCAGCTTTTCTACAATGGCCCTCGTTGCGAAGGTCGGCAAGGCGTTCTGCGTAATGGAACGTGCGAGCGCGTGGCCTTCGGGTCCGTGGAGCTTCTGATGAGTTCGATTCGCGCGGTGGTTTTCGATGCCTATGGCACGTTGTTCGACGTGTATTCCGTGGCCGCGCGCGCCGAGCAACTGTTTGCCGGCAAGGGCGAAGCGCTGTCGGTGCTGTGGCGCGACAAGCAGATCGACTACACGCGCATCCGCTCGCTGGCCGGCCCGTCGGGCGAACACTACAAGCCGTTCTGGGACATCACTGTCGATGCGCTGCGCTATGCGGCCGCACGCCTGGGCGTAGAGCTTTCCGCCCACGACGAAGCCACGCTGATGCGCGAATATGCGTGCCTGTCGGCGTTTCCCGAGAACGTGCCTGCGCTGCGCCGCCTGCGCGAGAGGGGCTTGCCGCTGGGCATCCTCTCCAACGGCAACCCCCAGATGCTGGACATTGCCGTGAAGAGTGCCGGCATGTCGGGGCTGTTCGATCACGTGCTGTCGGTCGATGCGGTCAAGCTCTACAAGACCGCGCCGCAAGCCTATGCGCTGGCGCCACAAGCGTTTGGTGTGCCAGCGGAACAGATTCTGTTTGTCTCGTCCAATGGCTGGGATGCCTGCGGCGCGACGTGGTACGGCTTCACAACGTTCTGGATCAACCGCCTGGGGCATCCGCCCGAGGCGCTCGACGTGGCGCCCACCGCGGCCGGCCACGACATGCGCGATCTGCTGCAGTTCGTGCAGGCAACACAAGCGACGTAAGGCATTGCATTTAATCGGTCCAGCCATAGGACCGAACCCGTTCAACCCTCACATCATCCTCTGGAGAACAACCATGGCGCTCACGCTGCCCCAAGGCATGGAGATCAAGGCCGAGATTCTGCCGGCCTACGAAGACATTCTGACCCCCGAAGCACTGGCGCTGGTCGCCAAGCTCCACCGTGCCTTCCAGCCGCGTCGCAAAGAGCTGCTGGCTGCCCGTGTCGAGCGCGCCAAGCGCCTCGACGCCGGCGAGCGCCCGGATTTCCTGCCGGAAACGAAGGCCGTGCGTGAAGGCGACTGGAAGGTTGCTCCGATCCCGCCGGCACTGCACTGCCGCCGTGTGGAAATCACTGGCCCGGTCGATGCCAAGATGGTCATCAACGCGTTCAACTCGGGCGCGGACAGCTACATGACCGACTTCGAAGATTCGAATTCGCCGAGCTGGCACAACCAAATCCAGGGCCAGGTCAACCTGAAGGCCGCCATCCGCCGCACGCTGACGCTGGAGCAGAACGGCAAGACCTACAAGCTCAACGACAAGATCGCCACGCTGCAGGTGCGTCCGCGCGGCTGGCACCTGGACGAGAAGCACGTGCTGATCGACGGCGAGCGCGTGTCCGGCGGCATCTTCGACTTTGCGCTGTTCCTCTTCCACAACGCCAAGGAGCAGATCGCGCGCGGCGCCGGCCCGTTCTTCTACCTGCCGAAGATGGAAAGCCATCTGGAAGCGCGTCTGTGGAACGACATCTTCGTGATGGCGCAGAACGAGATCGGTCTGCCGCAAGGCACGATCAAGGCCACCGTGCTGATCGAAACCATCCTCGCCGCGTTCGAGATGGAAGAAATCCTGTACGAACTGCGTGAACACAGCGCGGGCCTGAACGCCGGCCGCTGGGACTACATCTTCTCGTGCATCAAGAAGTTCAAGGTCGACAAGAACTTCTGCCTGGCCGACCGCGCCAAGGTGACGATGACCTCGCCGTTCATGCGTGCCTACGCGCTGCTGCTGCTCAAGACCTGCCACAAGCGCGGTGCACCCGCCATCGGCGGCATGAGCGCGCTGATCCCGATCAAGAACGATCCGGAGAAGAACGCCATCGCCATGGCCGGCATCATCAACGACAAGAAGCGCGACGCGACCGACGGTTACGACGGCGGCTGGGTGGCACACCCGGGCCTGGTCGAGCCGGCCATGAAGGAATTCGTGGCAGTGCTGGGCGACAAGCCGAACCAGTTCGAGAAGCAACGCCCCGACGTGGAAGTGAAGGCTGCCGACCTGCTGGACTTCCAGCCGGAAACGCCGATCACCGAAGCTGGCCTGCGTATGAACATCAACGTCGGCATCCACTACCTGGGCGCCTGGCTGGCCGGCAACGGTTGCGTGCCGATCCACAACCTGATGGAAGATGCCGCCACGGCAGAAATCTCCCGCTCGCAGGTGTGGCAGTGGATCCGCTCGCCCAAGGGCAAGCTGGAAGACGGCACCAAGGTCACGGCTGAACTGGTGCGCAAGCTGATCCCGGAAGAATTGGCCAAGGTGAAGGAGACGGGCGCGGTGGGCCACTTCGACCGTGCCGCAGAAATCTTCGAACAGATGTCGACGTCGGAAGACTTTGCGGAATTCCTGACCCTGCCGCTGTACGAAGAGATCTAAAAAATCGCTCACGATCCTACTGCGCGCCCCGATCTTGGCTCTGCGATGCTCGCCGTACTCATGTACGGCTGCGCTTCTCGCGCCAACCTCGGGTCGCTCGCTACGGATCATGAACGATTTTTAAGCGACGCCTAAAGCGCGCTGAGGAAACGCCGGCTGGGGCAACCCGCCGGCGTTTTTTCATTTGGCGCAAGGCGGGCCAAGCCGCGCGATAATGTCACGAAATCTTGCGGAGGTCGCTTTGCGCTTTGAACACCTGGTGGAAGTCAACGATCCACTGAACCCCCTCATCGACACGCTGACCCTGAACCAGATCTGGCAAGGCCTGGTGCTGCGCGTGCGCGAGCAAACCGAATTTGTCGAAAGCCTGGACGAATGCATCATCACCGCTGAAGGCGACGGCTGGGTCGAGCGCGAACTCGTGTTCGGCAAGGCGCGCATCCAGGACCGCGTGACGCTCGAGCCCCACAAGCGCGTGACGTACACCACTGAAGCCACGGGCGAACACGCCGGCGGCTCGCTGACCATGACGATCGAGAGCAACGAGGCCAACGCCGCGTTCATCCGCTTCATCTACGACACCACGCTGCCCAACGCCGACGAAACCGGCGACACGCGCTACGCCGAGATCGTCAAATCCGCCTACCGCGAATCCGACATCGACACCGTGCGCCGCATCCGCGAGATCGCCGCCACCGGCCGCCTCGGCTGACGTGTTCTGTCCGGCCGGCGCTGGAGGAGGCGCCGGCCGGGTTTGCTCTGCCTGCACCCTGGTCGTCTCACACATCACGACAACGAGACCATGACGACATTCACGCCCACCCTGGAGGCGCTGCGCGCGCGTTACGGCGAGCGCTTCAAATGGCTCGTTCTCTTCACGCTGATGGTGGGTGCGGTGTCGTCCGTCATCTCAGCCACGATCGTGAACGTGGCGATTCCCGATCTCAGCCGGCATTTCGTGCTCGGGCAGGAACGCGCGCAGTGGGTATCGGCCAGCTTCATGGTGGCGATGACGTTGTCGATGCTGCTGACACCGTGGCTGCTGCTGCGTTTCGGGCTGCGTCGTACGTTTATCGGCGCGTTGCTGCTGCTGGGCGTCGGCGGGCTGGCGGGTGGCCTGTCGCCCAATTACGAAGTGATGATCGCCATGCGCGTCGTGGAAGGGATTGCGGCCGGCATCATGCAGCCGCTGCCCAACATCCTGATCCTGCGCGTGTTTCCGGAGCGGGAGCAGGGCAAGGCGTTCGGCCTGTTCGGCTTTGGTGTTGTGCTGGCGCCGGCCGTGGGCCCGAGCGTGGGCGGTTTCCTGGTGGAGTTGTTCGGCTGGCGCTCGATCTTCTTCGTGGTGATGCCGTTCACGCTGATCGGCTGGGCGATGGCGCGGCGCTTCATGGCCATCAACTCGTCGATGGCGGGCGAGCCCAAGCCGCTCGACTGGCGTGGCCTGCTGTTGATCGGCGGTGCGACCGTCACGCTGCTCAACGGACTCGTCGCGCTCCACGGCGATGTGGCGCACGGCGTTGTGCTGATGCTCGTGTCGGCCGTGTGCCTGGCGGGCTTTGTGTTCTGGCAGCGGCGGGTGGAGTCGCCGTTGCTCAACCTGCGGCTGTTCAGCTACCGGCAGTTTGCGATGGGGGCGGTCGTGGCCTTCATCTACGGGGCCGGGCTGTACGGCTCGACGTACCTCGTGCCGGTGTATATGCAGGTGGCTCTGGCCTATGCGCCGTCGCGCGCCGGGCTGGTGCTGCTGCCCGCCGGCCTCGTGCTGGCCGTGACGATCATGCTGGCGGGGCGGCTGACCAATCGCATCGAGCCGTTCCGGTTGGTGTCGTTCGGGCTGGCAGCGCTGGCGCTTTCGTTCTTCCTGATGGCGACCAACACCCGGGCAACGAGCTATCTGCTGCTGATCGCCATCGCCGTCATCGGGCGGATCGGGCTGGGTTTCGTGCTGCCGTCGCTGAGCCTTGGCGCCATGCGTGGTGTCGATTTCACGTTGATCGCGCAAGGCTCCAGCGCCGTGAATTTCCTGCGCCAATTGGGCGGGGCGATCGGCGTGTCGGCCACCGGTATCTTTCTGCAATGGCGGCTCGCCACGCGCGGTATCGAAACGGTGCACGGTGCGGCAGTCGACCCGGAGGCGCGCATCCTGGCCTTTGACGAGACTTTCGTCTTTCTCGGCACGCTGTGCGCACTGGCCGTGCTGGCTGCATGGCGCATGCGCCGCCGTGAGCTGCCGTCCGCCATTCCTGCAGCGCAATAAAAAACCGGGCACGGGGCCCGGTTCTTCGTTGGCGATTCGACGATCAGGTCGTTGCGCCGCTCTTCAGTTCTTCGACGAGGTCGATGTACTTTTGCTTGGCCTCGTCCTGCGACGTGCCTTTCAGGCCTTCCCACGCCTCAAATTTGTAGCGGCCGACGATGTCGGTAAAGCCCGGCTTGTCGCCGTGCGCGTCACCTTCGGCGCCTTGCTTGTACAGCGCGTACAGGCGCAGCAGCGTCATGTTGGCGGGGCGCTCGGAGAGGCCCTTGACGTCGATTTGGGCTTGGTCGAAACGGGCTTGCAGGTCGCTCATGATGATTCCCGGCTGAAAACAATGGTCTGGCGATGATAGCGCCGGGGTTCGGCGGTCGGGCCGTTTGAATTCGAGGACGGCTTCGGTTTTCTGCGCGACGTTGGGCCCGGTTTCCCGAGGCGCAGCCACGGGTTTGCGCATTCAGGCGCCACACCAGCCGGTACAATGCCGCCATGCCCTGGATTCTTGCTTTCGATACCTCCACCGAGTTCTGTTCCGTCGCCCTTGGTGACGGCACGCGCACGCTGTTCCGCCATGAACACACCGGCCCGCGCTCCAGTAGCCGCGTGCTGCCGGCGGCTTCCGAATTGCTGGCCGAGGCGGGCATCGCCCTGGCCGATTGCGCTGCGATTGCCTTTGGCGCCGGGCCGGGTTCCTTCACCGGGCTGCGCACGGCGTGCGGCGTGGCGCAGGGTTTGGCGTTCGGTGCGGATCTGCCGGTCGTGCCCGTCAACTCGCTTGTTGCCTGCGCCGAGCAGATGCGCGCAACGTTGCCCGCTGGCACAGCCGTGACCATTGCGCTCGATGCGCGTATGGACGAGTGCTACTGGGCCAGCTTCATTCCCGCCGATGCGGCGCAGGACGCATCCGGTTGGCATGCGCTTTCCGCCATCCAGGTCAGCGGCCCCCAAAACGTTGTCGCGCCGTCGCAGCCGTATTGGCTGGCGGGCAATGCCGCCGCGGTGTTCGGCGATCAGTTGAGCATCGCTGCAGGGGCCGCCGTTGTGTTGCCCGAGGTCGCGCCGCACGCCCGAGAAATCATCACCGTCGGTCTGCGCCTACTGGCCGCCGGCCATACGGTGCGGCCTGAAGATGCGGCGCCGCTCTATGTCCGTGACAAGGTCGCGCTCACCATTGAAGAGCGACAAGCGGTGCAGCAGGCCAAGGCTGCCGCAGGTGCCCAGCCATGAGCCTGATCGACAACGCACTGGCCCGCGTCATCACGCAGGCGCCGCTGCCTGCGGGCTGGCGCGCAGAGCGCATGACGGCTCGCGATCTGGAGGGCGTTGCGGCGGTGGAACTGGCGGCGTTCAAATTTCCCTGGTCGCGCGGCAATTTTGAGGATTCGCTCAAGTCCGGCCACCTCGGCATTGTGTTGCGTGACGGCGGCAACGAGGTCGCGGGCTACCTGATCCTCATGCCGGTGGTCGACGAGATGCACTTGCTCAACGTGACGGTGGCACCGGCGTGGCAACGGCAAGGGCTCGGCCATTGGCTCATGCGTCTGGCAACGGCGCTCACGTTGGTGCATGGCTTCGGCAGCCTGCTGCTGGAAGTGCGCCCCTCCAACACCGGCGCGATTGCGCTGTATCACCGTATCGGCTTTGCCGAAATCGGCCGGCGCAAGCGCTATTACCCGGCCGAAAACAACACGCGCGAAGATGCGCTCGTCATGCGCATGGTGTGCGAGGCGAGCGGGGTGGAGGCCGCATGAATCGTCGATCCCGAATGCTCGAAGCGCTGGGCGTTTCGACCGAATGGACCTTGCGCGGGGCTGAGCCGGCCGGGGTGGAGGCCGTCGAGGTCGCTGTCGCCGAGCCGGTTGCCGTCGAGGTGGAAGCCGATTCGTTTGTTGTGGCTGAGTCCGAGCCAGTGCGACTTGAAACGCAAACGCCTGTCATGGAGGTGGCCGCGCCATCTGACACGGCCGCGCCGCGCGCCCAGCGCATCGCCGCGTTCGACTGGGCACAGCTCGAAGCCGCCGTTTCCAACTGCACCTCGTGCAAGTTGTGCGAGCGCCGCACGAACACCGTTTTCGGCGTTGGCGATCGCGAGGCGGAATGGATGCTGATCGGCGAGGCGCCGGGCGAGCAGGAAGACAAGCAGGGCGAGCCGTTCGTCGGCCAGGCCGGCAAGCTGCTCGACAGCATGCTGCGATCGATCGGCCTGTCGCGCGAGAAGGGCGTGTTCATCGCCAACGTGCTCAAGTGCCGCCCGCCCGGCAATCGGGATCCGGAGCCGGACGAAGCCGCGATGTGCGATCCGTATCTCAAGCGTCAGATTGCGCTGGTCAAGCCGCGCATCATCGTCGTGCTGGGTCGCATTGCAGCGCAAAACCTGCTGCAGACGCAAACGCCTGTCGGCAAGCTGCGCGGCAAGGTGCATGAGGTGGAGGGTGTGCCCGTGGTGGTGACGTACCACCCGGCGTACCTCTTGCGCACGCTGACTGACAAGGCGCGTGCGTGGGAAGACCTCTGCCTGGCGCGCAAGATTTACGCGGAGCGCGGCGGCCAGTAGTCAGTGGCCCGCCTGCGTGGCGGGCACTGCGTCAATGGTGCTTGTCTTCGCCGATGAGCGCGGCGGTGTGAAACAGCTTTTCGTTGAGGCGATGCCGGCGCATGACCAGCGCCATCGTCACGCAGACGAAGATGCCGAACGACACGATCACGACGCTCACCGACACGTTGAGCTTGATGAGCAGTGCGTAGAGGCACAGCATCAGCAGCACGGAGACATTCTCGTTGAAGTTCTGCACCGCAATCGAGTGGCCGGCCGAGAGCAGCACGTGTCCGCGGTGCTGCAGCAGTGCATTCATCGGCACCACGAAAAAGCCTGACATGGCGCCGACGATCATCAGGAACAGGTAGGCGATCATCATGTACAGCGGCAGCTTCATATGGCCGATGTGAAATGTGACTTCCGGGATCGTGTGCTTGGTGTAGAACGCCATCAGCATCACGACTGCGCCCATTGCCACGCCCACCGGCAGCACGTCGAGCGAGCGGCGCAGCGGAATTTTCACGGCGGCAGCCATGGCGCCGGCCGCCACGCCGACGGCCACCACGGCTTGCAGAATGGCGCCCTGCGAGAGGTTCAGCTCCAGCGATTGCTCGGCCCACTTCAGCACGATGAATTGCAGCGTGGCGCCCGCGCCCCAGAACAGCGTCGTCACCGCCAGGGAGATCTGGCCGAGCTTGTCGCGCCACAGTGCGTTGAAGCAGTCGGCAAACTCCGAAATGAGACGTACCGGATTCTTTTCCTGCTGCGGATAGCGCGCGCCGGTGTCCGGAATGCGCGTATTGAACAGCGCCGCGATCAGGTAGATCACCATGATCACCAGCATCGCCGCTTCGGCCGGGGTGTCGATGCGCTCGAGCCCCGGAATGTCGAACGACAGCAGCCAGGCCGACACATGGTTTGAGATCAGCGCTCCGCCGAGCACGGTGCCCAGGATGATCGAGCCGACGGTAAGGCCTTCGATCCATCCATTGGCGGCGACGAGTTTTTCAGGGGGAAGGAGTTCGGTGAGGATGCCGTACTTGGCGGGCGAATAGGCTGCCGCACCAAAACCGACCACGCCATAGGCGAGCAGCGGGTGCAGACCAGTGAGCATCACACCGCAGCCCACCAGCTTGATCGCATTGGTGATGAGCATCACCTTGCCCTTGGGCCGGGAATCGGCAAACGCGCCAACAAATGCGGCAAGTAAAACGTAAGAGAGCACGAAGAACAGCTTGAGCAGCGGGGTCATCCACTGCGGCGCATGCATCTCTGTCAGAAGGGCGATGGCGGCAATGAGCAGCGCATTGTCGGCGAGCGACGAAAAAAACTGCGCCGCCATGATGGTGTAAAAACCCTTCTTCATACCTTCGAATTCATCCCCGTAGACCGCGGTGCCATCTTCCTCTTCACGACCTGCCGGCAGCATGCCGGCACTCGGAAGTGCCCCCCGGGGGTGCCGGCCAAGCGTTGCGACGGCTGACCGGCCGTGCAGCGCACAGGTGCGCGGTGGCGGCATCGAAGCCTGTGCCCGCGCGGGCTCCCCTGGTTGTGGTTCCCTTGGACGGGGCCCATGCTGTGCTGTAAGACAGGCATCGCTGGGCAACCGCGGGAATCTTCACTGACAGACGTTCGGGCCATGCGTTCCGCCCGGAATGTGTTTTGGTCTCGCCTGCTCGCATGGTCAAACCGGATGTGGCCGCATCGCGCAAAAAGAAGTGGCGGGTGCCCAACTTTCCTTATGCTGACAGCGCATCACAACTGTTTTCCCATGCCTGAATTGAACGGCTTTATATCATGAAACTTGTGCGCTTCCGGTGACGGCGGCGCACTTTCTTTTTGGCGCGCCGATGACACCTGCGAACCAGTTGGCGTCCTGTGGTCAAATAGAACGCTCATCGCGTGAGGTCGGGCGCACCGGCCCCCGCAACGTCCATTTGCCTGTTGCATTGCAGCACCGACGCCGCGCCACAAGCGCGCCATCGCATTCACGTTTTGCAGGTTTGCCGTCATGCCAAGACCCATCCAGGCCGTCATCCACGGCCCAGCACTTGCCAATAATCTCCAGGTTGCCCGCCGTCATGCGCCCAACTCGCGCGTGTGGGCCGTCGTCAAAGCCAACGCGTATGGCCACGGCATCGAACGCGTGTATGAGGGCCTGCGCCAGACCGACGGTTTCGGCCTGCTCGATCTGGACGAGGCCGTCCGCCTGCGCCAGCTCGGCTGGCAGGGGCCGATCCTTCTGCTGGAAGGTTTTTTCAAGCCGGAAGATTTGGCCATCGTCGAGCAGTACCGCCTGACCACCACCGTCCACTGCGAAGAGCAACTGCGCATGCTGGAACTGGCACGCCCGAAAGGGCCCATCAGCGTGCAGCTCAAGATCAATACGGGCATGAGCCGCCTCGGCTTCGCGCCCGCCGCCTACCGCGCCGCGTGGGAGCGCGCCCGCGCCATTTCGGGCGTCGGCACGATCGTCCACATGACGCATTTTTCCGATGCCGACGGCCCGCGTGGCATCGAGCATCAACTCGTCGCGTTTGAACAGGCCACGCAAGGTTTGCCGGGCGAGGCGTCGCTTTCCAACTCGGCGGCCACGTTGTGGCACCCGAAAGCGCATCGCGACTGGGTGCGCCCGGGCGTGATCATGTACGGCGCCTCGCCGACGGGCGTGGCGGCGGACATCGACGGCACGGGCCTGCTGCCCGCCATGTCGCTCAAGAGCGAGCTGATCGCCATTCAGGATCTGCAGCCCGGCGCGACGATCGGTTACGGCTCGCGTTTTGTTGTGGAACACCCGATGCGCATCGGCATCGTCGCGTGCGGTTATGCCGACGGCTACCCGCGTCATGCGCCCGGCTGGGACGGCAACCATACGCCCGTGCTGGTCGACGGCGTGCGCACGCATACCGTCGGCCGCGTGTCGATGGACATGATTACCGTCGACTTGTCTGGCGTGCCCGAAGCGCGCGTCGGCACCCCCGTCACGCTGTGGGGCGAAGGTTTGCCGATCGACGACGTCGCGCAGGCGTCCGGCACGGTCGGCTATGAGCTGATGTGTGCATTGGCGCCGCGCGTGCCGGTGTCCGTTGAACCGGTCAGCACGGCAGAGGCCGGCGACCTGGGCAAGGCTGCCTGAGCGCAGCATCGTCAATACAAAGATCAAGCGGCGGCCGCCCATGCGCGGCGCCGTAAGCAGGGGGTTGTTTGGCCAAGAGCAAGACGGTCTATACGTGCACCGAGTGTGGCGGCACGGCACCGAAGTGGGCGGGGCAGTGCCCGAATTGCCAGCAGTGGAACACGCTGGTGGAAACCGTCGCGCAGCCGACGTCCGGCGCCGGCGCGCGTTTCCAGTCGCTGGCATCGAGCGCGACGGTGCGCAAGCTGTCAGACATCGACGCGGTGGATGTGCCGCGCTTCTCCAGCGGCATCGACGAATTTGACCGCGTACTGGGCGGCGGCCTGGTCAGCGGCGGTGTGGTGCTCATCGGCGGTGATCCCGGGATCGGCAAATCGACGCTGTTGCTGCAGGCGCTGTCCAACCTGTCGACCGATCGGCGGGTGCTGTACGTGAGCGGCGAAGAATCCGGCTCGCAGATCGCGCTGCGTGCACGGCGCCTGGGCATCGAAAGCCCGAACCTCGCGCTGCTGGCAGAAATCCAGCTTGAGCGCATCCAGGCGACCATCGAGACGGAAAAGCCGGAAGTCGTCGTCATCGATTCGATCCAGACGCTGTATTCCGAGGCGTTGACCTCGGCGCCCGGCTCCGTGGCGCAGGTGCGCGAGTGCGCGGCGCAGCTGACGCGCATTGCCAAGCGGCTGGATGTGACCACCATTCTGGTCGGCCATGTGACCAAGGAAGGCGCGCTGGCGGGCCCTCGTGTGCTCGAACACATTGTCGATACGGTGCTTTATTTCGAGGGCGATACGCATTCCGCCTACCGGCTCGTGCGTGCGTTCAAGAACCGTTTTGGCGCCGTCAACGAGTTGGGCGTGTTTGCAATGACGGAGCGCGGCCTGCGCGGCGTGGCGAATCCGTCGGCGCTGTTCCTGTCGCAGCACGAGCAGGTGGTGCCGGGTTCGTGCGTGCTGGTAACCCAGGAAGGCACGCGGCCGCTGCTGGTCGAAATCCAGGCGCTGGTGGATACGGCCAACGTGCCGAATCCGCGCCGCTTGGCTGTGGGTCTGGAGCAGAACCGGCTCGCGATGTTGCTGGCGGTGCTGCACCGTCACGCCGGCATTGCGTGCTTTGACCAGGACGTGTTTCTCAACGCGGTGGGCGGCGTGAAGATTACCGAACCGGCGGCGGACTTGGCGGTGCTGTTGGCGATCCACTCGTCGATGCGCAACAAAGCGCTGCCGCGCGGGCTGGTGGTGTTCGGCGAGATCGGCCTGGCCGGGGAAATCCGCCCGACGCCGCGCGGTCAGGAGCGGTTGAAGGAGGCTGCCAAGCTGGGCTTTTCGATTGCCGTGATCCCGAAATCCAACGCCCCCAAGCAGGCGATCGACGGGCTGGAGGTCATTGCCGTCGAGCGCATTGAACAGGCGATCGACCGGGTGCGCTCGCTGGAGGCTTGATCGTTCAACATTTCGCAACGGTATCGCTGATGCCATTTGAAAATGCATGTGCCGTTGCGGTGCGATAATCCGCCCACTTTTCTCCATGACTCCTCTGAACTGACGCCGCCATGCAAGCCAACTCGCGCGCCTTTTTCCTGCTGATTGCCGTGATCTCCTTCGGGGTGGTCGGCTATGCGCTGTACCTGCAGCACGTTGAGGGGCTGCAGCCATGCCCCCTGTGCATCCTGCAGCGGTTTGCGTTCCTGGGCATCGGCGTGTTCTCGCTGCTGGCGGCGCTGTCGTCGGCCACGCGGCTGCTGTGGCACGGGCTCGGCATGCTGTCTGGCCTGGCCGGCCTGTGCGTCGCGGGGTACCACGTATCGCTGCTGCTGAACCCGAAGGCAACGTGCGGCATCGACCCGATCGAGAACTGGGTCAACGCGCTGCCGACTGCCAAATGGTTGCCGCAGGTGTTCGAAGCCGATGGTTTGTGCGTCGGGCCGATGCCGCCGGTGCTGGGCCTGTCGGTGCCGGTGTGGTCGCTGATCTGGCTGGTGATTCTGTCGCTGACGCTGGTGGTGGGGATGATCCGCCGCGAGCGCCGCTGAGCCGGGGCCGCCGATCATGCAACGCGTGCTGGTGAGTGCCTGCCTGCTGGGCCAGCCGGTGCGCTATGACGGCGGCACGGTCGCCACCGAGGGCGGCATCCTGGCGCGCTGGCAGATGGAAGGCCGCATCGTGCCGATGTGCCCGGAGATGACCGGTGGTTTGCCGGTGCCGCGTCTGCCCGCGGAAATTCACGGCGAGGGCGGTGGCGCGGCGGTGCTGCGCGGCGCAGCCCGTGTCGTCGAACACCACGGCCACGATGTCACCCAAGCGTTTCTCCAAGGCGCGCAGCGCGCACTGGAAGCGGCGCAGGCGGCCGGCGTGCAAGTCGCCGTGCTCACCGAGCGCAGCCCGTCTTGCGGTTCTGCGTTTCTCTACGACGGGACGTTTTCCAGCCAGCTGCAGGAAGGCGAGGGCGTGACGGCGGCGCTGCTGCGCCAACACGGCATCCGCGTATTCAGCCAGCACCAGCTGGAAGAAGCCGGGCGCCTGCTTGATGCGCTCGACGCGCAGGACCGCGCCGATTCGTCAATCGGCAAACCGTAGCGGTAAGGCGAGCTGCACGGGCTCGCCGTTCTCCTTCACCACGCTGTTGCGCTCGACAAAGAGCGGATTTTGCAACGCGTCTTCCATGCGCAGCACGGGCGTGACACAGCAATCGGCATCGGCAAAACGGGCGGTCCATTCGGCTTGCGTGGCGGTCAGGAAGAGCGCAGCAAGTTCGTCGCGAATGGCGCGTGCGTCATCGCCGCCGACGCGCTGGCCGAGCGCCCAGTGCCGGTCTTTCCATTCGGGCTTTTCGATGACCTCGCACATCGCCTGCCAGAACTTCAATTCGAGCGCACCGACGGCCATGAAGCGATCGTCCGCCGTGCGATATACGCCGTAGCACGGCACGCCCCCATTGAGCAGGTCGGTGCCCGCGGGGCTGGCCTTGCCGCGCGTGCCGACGGCAAAGAACGCCATCAGGTTGTGCGCGAACACCGAATCCGTCATCGATACGTCGACGTAGCGGCCGCGGCCCGTGGCGCGCGCGTCGACGAGCGCGGCCAGGATGCCGACCACCGCCGTGAGTGAGCCGCCCAGCAGGTCGCCGATCTGTACGTTGGGGACGATGGGCGTGCCATCCGCGCTGACGAGCTGATCGAGCATGCCCGCATAGCCGACGTAGTTGATGTCGTGGCCGGCGGCTTGCGCGAGCGGGCCGTCCTGGCCGTAGCCGCTGATGGAACACATGACGAGCGCCGAGTTGGCCGCGCGCAGGGTGTCCCAGCCGACACCGAGGCGCGCCATGACGCCAGGGCGGAAGCTTTCGATGAGCACATCGGCGTGGCGTACGAGTTCGATGAGCGCGTCGCGGTCTTCGGCGCGTTTCAGGTCGAGCCGCATTTCGGTCTTGCCGCGATTGAGCGAGCGGAAGAACAGGCTCGGGCGTTCGGCCGCGCGGTCGGCGGGGGTGCGCATCATGTCGCGCGCGTAGTCGCCGGGGCCGGGGTCTTCGATCTTGATGACTTCTGCGCCGAGGTCGGCCAGGTGGCGCGTGGCGGCCGGGCCGGGCAGCAGGCGCGTGAGGTCGAGCACGCGCACGCCGGTCAGTGGCTGATGCGTGGCGGTGTCCGGCGACGGCGATGTCATCAACAGGTCTCCTTGGCCGGACGCGCCAGCCTCAATTGATTTGTTCGAGTTGTTCGTGCAGCTCGAGCCAGCGCTCTTCGAGTTCGTCGAGTTCGGCGTTCAGTTCGGCCTGGCGGCGCAGGCTTTCCATCATGCGTGCCTTGTTGGCTTCCTCATACGCGGCGCCATCGGCGAGGAAGGCTTCGAGTTCCGCCTTTTCCTTTTGCAGCGGCGCCATGCGTTTTTCGATGGCGTCGACGTTCTTCTGCAGCGGCTTGCGCAGCGCATTCAGGCGCTGACGTTCGGCGGCTTCTTCGCGCTTCTGGTCGCGGCGGTTGGTGGCCGGTGCGCCATCTGCATCGGCCGAAGCCGCCTGTGCGCCCGCGGCTGCGCGCTTGGCCGCGGCTTGCTTGAGCAGCCAGTCGCGGTAGTCGTCCAGATCGCCGTCGAACGGGGCGACGGTGCCCTGGCCGACGAGCAGGAACTGGTCGGTCGTGGCGCGCAGCAGATGCCGGTCGTGCGAGACGAGGATCAGCGTGCCGTCGAACTGGGCGAGCGCCATCGTCAGCGCTTCGCGCGTGTCGAGATCCAGGTGGTTGGTCGGCTCGTCGAGCAGCAGCAGGTTGGGGCGCTGCCAGACGATCAGGGCGAGCGCCAGGCGCGCCTTCTCGCCGCCCGAGAACGGCTCGATGGGTGAGGTCGCCATGTCGCCGCGGAAGTTGAAGCTGCCGAGAAAGTCGCGTAGTTCCTGCTCGCGCACGTCGGGTGCCAGCCGGGCCAGATGCAGCAGCGGGGAGGCGTGATCGTCCAGCGTTTCAAGCTGGTGCTGGGCGAAGTAGCCGATCTGCAGCCCCTTGCCGCGCCGGATCGTGCCGGACAGCGGCGCCAGCGTCTCGGCCAGCGTTTTCACCAGCGTCGACTTGCCCTGGCCGTTCGCACCCAGCAGGCCGATGCGCTGGCCGGTCTGGATCGAAAACGTCAGGTGCTTGAGGATGGTGATGGGCTCATCAACGCTCGGGCCGGGATAGCCGCAATCGACGCCTTCAAACGTGAGCATCGGGTTGGGCGCCGCCTCAGGCTCGCGGAATTCGAACGAGAAGCCTGCCGCCGCATGCACGGGCGCGAGACGCTCCATGCGCTCCAGCGCCTTGACGCGGCTCTGCGCCTGCTTGGCCTTGCTGGCCTTGGCCTTGAAACGCGTGATGAACGATTCGAGATGCGCGATCTGCTTCTGCTGCCGTGCGTACGACGCTTCCTGCAGCGCCATCTGCTGCAGGCGCTGCGTTTCGAACTGCGTGTAGTTGCCGCCGTAGCGTTTGAGTTTCTGGTGCTCGATATGCAGCGTGACGTTGCAGACGCCGTCGAGGAATTCGCGGTCGTGCGAAATCATGACGAGCGTGCCGGCGTAGCGCGACAGCCAGTCTTCCAGCCAGACCACGGCGTCCAAATCCAGGTGGTTGGTCGGTTCGTCGAGCAGCAGCAGGTCGGATGGACACATCAGCGCCTGGGCCAGATTCAGGCGCATGCGCCAGCCGCCCGAGAAGCTCGCCACCGGCTGCGAGGTCTGCGCCATCGTGAAACCGAGACCGAGCAGCAGCGCCTGCGCACGCCCCGGTGCGGTGTAGCCGTCGGCATCGGCAAAGGCGGTGTGGGCTTCGGCTTGCGCGTGGCCGTCGTGCGCGGCTTCGGCCGCGGCCAGGCGGCGTTCGATGTCGCGCAGGCGGGTATCGCCGTCGAGCGTGTAGTCGAGCGCGCTGCGGTCGACGGCCGGGGTTTCTTGCGCCACGTGGGCGACCTGCCAGGTGGGCGGGATGGCGACTTCGCCGCCGTCGGCGTGCAATTCGCCGCGAAGCATTGAAAACAGCGTGGATTTGCCGCTGCCGTTCACGCCGACAAGGCCGACCCGTTCACCGGGGTTGAGGGTGGCGGTGGCGTGGTCGAACAGCACCTTGGTGCCGCGCTGGAGGACGAGGTCGTCGAATCGGATCACGAAAAACTGCGCTTGAAGGCAAATCGGAGAAGGCTGCGATTGTAGCGTGCTGCGTCGCACGATCCTGGCGCGCCGGCGGCGTTTGGACTGGTGCATTGCACCGTGCCGAAGCAGCGCTCGCCCGCAATCTGTGCGGCGGCATTGGACCTAGGGAAAACCATAGGTCTTCATGAAAGTTTTTTTCTTTACATGGCCGATTCGTGAAAATACATTTACACAAAATTTTCACGGCCCAGGAACATGGCGAAATCCACCAGCAAGCGCACGGATGTGTCGAAAGGCGCATTCGCCGCCGATGCGACGGTCTCCGAGCGCATTGGAGCGGCTCTTGCCACGCTCACGCCGGCGCACCAGCGCATGGCGGAATACGTGCTGGCGAACCCGTTCCGCGCGGCCACCATGCGCATCGACGAGTTTGCCGCCGCGGTCGACATGTCGATTGCCACGGCCAACCGATTTGCGCTGGCGCTGGGCTTTGACGGCTATCCGCAGTTCCGTGCGGGGCTGCTGCGAGGTTTCGAGGCGACGCTCGCGCCGGTGGAAAAACTGCGCCACGAGCTGGCACGCCCGGCCACCAGCGCGGAGATCTTTGCCGCCTCCCTCAACGAAGACATCGCCAACCTCGACGCCACGCGCCGCATGCTCGACGCCGCTGCGTGCGAACGCGCGGTCGATGCCATTCTGGGAGCACAGCGCATCTACGTGATGGGCTTTGGCGCTAGCGGCTATCTGGCGGGGCTGCTGCGCCATGGGCTCGATCTTTACTGCGACACGGTGATCTCCGTTTCGCAGCCGGGCGGCGCATCGGATGCGGCGCGCCAGCTGCGCAAGATCGGGCCGAAGGATCTGCTGATCGCCATCGCCTTCCCGCGCTATGCGGCCGACACCATCACGCTTGCCAAGCAGGCCGGCAAGCAAGGCTGCCAGCTGCTGGCGCTCACCGACAGCCCCACATCGCCGCTCGCGCCTCTGGCCGACATTGCCTTGTATGCGCGGCCGGAGCGGCAGTTCTCGGCAACGTCCGACACGGCTGCCGTGGCGCTGTTCGAAGCGTTGTGCGGCGCGGTGGCGCATCGCTCGGCGCATTCGCTGGAATCGGCCGAGCGCCTGACTGAATTTGTGCTGCCGTGGCTGCATACCGCCCCGGCGCCGCGCGCCAACGACGCCGCGAACGCTCCCGGCACATCGACGACCACCCGACGCGGCCGCAAACGCACCGCTGAAAACTGATTTACATCGAGCCACGCATGACTACGCCCATCCTCGCCATTCACGGCGGCGCCGGCACCATCACCCGCACGGCCATGAGTGCCGACAAGGAAGCCGCCTACCAGCAGGCGCTGAACGACATCCTGGCCGCTGGGCAACGCATCCTTGTCGATGGCGGCAGCGCGCTGGATGCCGTGACCGAAGCCGTGCGCCTGCTCGAAGAGTGCCCGCTGTTCAACGCCGGCAAGGGTGCGGTGCTCACAAGCGCCGGCACGTACGAACTGGATGCATCGATCATGGATGGCGCCACGCTGGCGGCGGGCGCAGTCACCTGCGTCAAGCGCCTGCGCAATCCCATCCTGGCTGCCCGCGCGGTCATGGAGCGCAGCGAACACGTGTTGTTCACCTCCGAAGGCGCTGAGGCTTTTGCGAAAGCGCAAGGCCTCGAGTTTGTCGAGCCCGACTACTACTACACCGAAGCGCGCTACGCCCAATGGCAGCGCGCTCGCCAGCAAGACGGCATGGCGCTGCTCGATCACGATGCCGCGTCGCTCATGGCCAAGGAAGCCGCGCCCATCGACCCCGACAACAAGTTCGGCACCGTGGGCGCCGTGGCATGCGACGCGCAAGGGCGCCTCGCGGCCGCTACCTCCACGGGCGGCGTCACCAACAAGAAGGTTGGACGCGTGGGCGACACGCCCATCGTCGGCGCGGGCTGCTTTGCGAACAACGTGGCGGCGGTGTCGTGCACGGGCACGGGCGAAATGTTCATCCGCGCGGTGGCCGCCTATGACGTGGCCGCGCAGATGCAATACGCCGGCAAGTCCCTGGCCGATGCCACCGACGACGTGGTGATGCGCAAGCTGATGGCCATCAACGGCCGCGGCGGGCTGATTGCCGTGGACGCGCAGGGCAACGTCGCGTTGCCGTTCAACACCGAAGGGATGTACCGCGGGTTCGCACGCGGGGCCGAAGCGCCCGTCGTGTCGATCTACCGGTAAGCAGCAGCCCAGCAGAGAAGCGAGCAGGACAGCAGGAGATTTGTCGTGACAGCAACCAAACAGCCCAGTGCCAGCAGCGTCATTGCCATGCCCGATCAGCGCGTCGTGCAGGTGCAAGACCTGAGCGTGCGCTTTGCCACGTCCGAACGCGTGGTCGACGCGGTGCGCAACCTGTCGTTCCATGTGGACCGCGGCGAGACGCTGGCCGTGGTGGGCGAATCGGGTTCGGGCAAGTCGGTGACGTCGCTGGCGCTGATGCGGCTGGTGGAGCACGGCGGCGGCAAGATCGTCGGCGGGCAGATGCATTTGCGCCGCCGCAACGGCGAGGTGCTGGACCTGGCCAACGCCAGCCCGGCGGCCATGCGCGGCGTGCGCGGCGCTGACATCGCGATGATCTTCCAGGAGCCCATGACCTCGCTCAACCCGGTGTTCACCGTGGGCGAGCAGATTGCCGAATCGATCCGCCTGCAACAGGGCAAGCCCGCCAGCGAAGCCAAGGCCGAGGCGCTGCGCATGCTGGAGCTGGTGCGCATTCCCGAGGCGCGCAATGTGCTGGGGCGCTATCCGCACCAGCTGTCGGGCGGCATGCGCCAGCGCGTGATGATCGCGATGGCGCTGTCATGCAAACCGTCGCTGCTGATTGCGGATGAGCCGACCACCGCGCTGGACGTCACCATCCAGGCCGAAATCCTGCAACTGATCCGCGCGCTGCAGCAGGAGCTGCACATGGCCGTGGTGTTCATCACGCACGACATGGGCGTGGTGGCGGAAGTGGCCGACCGCGTGCTCGTGATGTACAAGGGCGATCGCGTGGAAGAGGGCCCGTCGGCCACGGTGTTTGCGCAGCCGGCCCATCCGTATACGCGTGCGCTGCTGTCGGCAGTGCCGCGCCTCGGCTCGATGCAGGGCACCGATGGCCCGGCGCGCTTTCCGCTGTTGCGTGTGGATGGCACGGCCGCCGCAGTCGATACGACACCGCAACCGGCGGCGTCGCACGATGTGCAACCCATTTTGCGTGTGCGTGATCTCGTCACGCGCTTTGACGTGCCCACGGGCATCTTCGGCCGCGTCACGCGCCGGGTGCATGCGGTGGAGCAGGTCAGTTTTGATCTCTACCCTGGTGAGACGCTGGCGCTGGTCGGCGAATCGGGCTGCGGCAAGTCGACGACGGGACGGTCGCTCTTGCGTCTGGTGGACAGCCAGAGCGGCAGCATCGAATTTGCCGGCCAGAACATCGGCGAGTTGAAGGGGCCCGCGCTCCAGACGCTTCGCCGAAACATCCAGTTCATCTTCCAGGACCCATTCGCCTCGCTGGACCCGCGCGTGCCGGTCGGCTACTCCATCATGGAGCCGCTGCTGGTGCACAAGGTGGCTTCCGGCAAAGAGGCGCAGCAACGCGTGGAATGGCTGCTCGACAAGGTGGGCCTGCAGGCCGCGCATGCGTCGCGCTATCCGCACGAGTTCTCGGGCGGGCAGCGCCAGCGCATCTGCATTGCGCGCGCGCTGGCGTTGAACCCGAAGGTGGTGATTGCCGATGAGTCGGTGTCCGCGCTGGACGTCTCGATCCAGGCGCAGATCGTCAACCTGATGCTCGACCTGCAGAAGGAGTTTGGCGTTGCGTTCCTGTTCATCTCGCATGACATGGCGGTGGTGGAGCGCATCAGCCATCGCGTGGCCGTGATGTACCTCGGCCAGATCGTCGAGATCGGCCCGCGCCGCGCGATCTTCGAAAACCCGCAGCACCCCTATACGAAGAAGCTGATGTCGGCCGTGCCGATTGCGGACCCGGCGCGCCGTCACCTGAAGCGTGAACTTTCCACGCACGAAATTCCCAGCCCGATCCGTGCCGTTGGCGACCTGCCGGTGGTGCAGCCGTTGGTGCAAGTGGCGCCAGACCACTTTGTTGCCCGCCATTCGATTGGCGGCGCGTATTAATCGCAATACAGAACGCAGTGAGACGTCATCTTTGATGAGGAGGAAGGAAATGTTCAATCGCTTTGCCCACCGAGTCGCATTCGGCCCGCGCGCAGCCATGGTTGCCAGCGGCCTGGCCCTGGCGGCATTCACCATGCCGGCCTTTGCCTCCAAGGACGCCGTGATGGCGGTCTACTCGACCTTCACCACGATGGACCCGTACGACGCCAACGACACGCTGTCGTTCAGCGCCGCCAAGTCGTTCTATCAAGGCCTGTTCGGCTTCGACAAGGACATGAAGCTGGTCAACGTGCTGTGCGACAGCTACGACGTCAGCAAGGACGGCCTGGTCTACACGTTCAAGCTGCACAAGGGCGTGAAGTTCCACGACGGCACCACGTTTGACGCCACCGCCGTCAAGGCCAACCTGGACCGCGTGACGGACCCGGCCAACAAGCTCAAGCGTTTCGTGCTGTTCAACCGCGTGGCGAAGACCGAAGTGGTGGATCCGTACACCGCCCGCGTGACGCTCAAGGAGCCGTTCTCGCCGTTCATCAACGTGCTGGCGCACCCGTCGGCGGCCATGATTTCGCCCACGGCACTCAAGAAGTACGGCAAGGACATCGCCTTCCACCCGGTCGGCACCGGCCCGTTCGAGTTTGTCGAATGGAAGCAGACCGACTACCTGAAGGGCAAGAAATTCGACGGCTACTGGAAGCATGGCCTGCCGAAGATCGACACCATCACCTGGAAGCCGGTGGTCGACAACAACACGCGCGCCACCGTCATGCAGACGGGCGAAGCCGACTTTGCGTTCACGATTCCGTTCGAGCAGGCCGCGGTGCTCAAGAGCAGCCCGAAGGTTGACCTGATTGCAGCGCCGTCGATCATCCAGCGCTATGTCAGCTTCAACACCAACGTGAAGCCGTTCGACAACCCCAAGGTGCGTCAGGCAATCAACTACGCCATCAACAAGGATGCGCTGACCAAGGTGGCGTTTGCGGGCTACGCCGTGCCGTCTGAAGGTGTGGTGCCGCCGGGCGTCGACTACGCCGTCAAGCTGGGCCCATGGCCGTACAACCCGGCCAAGGCGAAAGAGCTGCTGAAGGAAGCAGGCTACCCGAACGGCTTCGAGACGCAACTGTGGTCGGCCTACAACCACACGACGGCGCAGAAGATCATCCAGTTCGTGCAGCAGCAACTGGCGCAGGTCGGCATCAAGGCGTCGGTGCTGGCGCTGGAAGCGGGCCAGCGCGTCGAGCGCGTCGAAAGCGTGCCGAAGCCGGAAGACGCCGGCGTGCGCATGTACTACGCAGGCTGGTCGTCGTCGACGGGTGAATCGGATTGGGCGCTGCGTCCGCTGCTGGCATCGGAAGCCATGCCGCCCAAGTCGTTCAACACGGCGTACTACAAGAACGAGCAGGTCGATGCCGACATCGCCGGCGCGCTGCGCACGACTGATCGCGCAGAGAAGTCGAAGCTCTACACCGACGCGCAGAAGCGCATCTGGGAAGACGCACCGTGGGCCTTCCTGGTGACGGAGAAGATCGTCTACGCACGTTCGAAGCGTCTGTCGGGTGCCTACGTGGCGCCGGACGGTTCGTTCAGCTTCGACGACATCGACGTCAAGCAGTAAGCCTCATTGCCGTACCGGCCCGCGCAGCCTTGCGCGGGCCATTGAAATGCCGCCTGCGGTGGATTTGCCATGCTGAACTATTTCATTAAACGTGTGCTGGGCGTGATCCCGACGCTGCTGATCGTGGCAGTGCTGGTGTTCCTGTTCGTGCATCTGTTGCCCGGCGACCCGGCGCGTTTGGCCGCCGGCCCCGAAGCGGACGAGACGACGGTCGATCTCGTACGCAAGGACCTGGGCCTGGACAAGCCGATGCACGAGCAGTTCGTGCGTTTCTTCGCCAACGCCGCACGCGGTGAATTCGGCAACTCCATCCGCACCAAGCGCCCGGTGAACGAAGAGATTGGCGAACGCTTCTGGCCGACGCTCAACCTGACGATCACCAGCATGGTGTGGGCGGTGATCTTCGGCATGGTGATCGGCATCACATCCGCCGTGTGGCGCAACAAGTGGCCCGACCGTCTGGGCATGACGCTCGCCGTGTCGGGCATTTCGTTCCCCGCGTTCGCACTGGGCATGCTGCTGATGGAGGTGTTCTCGGTGCAGCTCGGCTGGCTGCCGTCCATCGGCGCGGATAGCTGGAAGCACTACGTCCTGCCTTCGCTCACGCTGGGCGCGGCCGTGGCCGCCGTGATGGCGCGCTTCACGCGTGCATCGTTCGTGGAAGTGCTGCAGGAAGATTTCGTGCGTACCGCCCGTGCCAAGGGCGTGCGCGAGACGGTGGTGGTCATCAAGCATTGCCTGCGCAACGCGATGATCCCGGTGGTGACGATGATGGGTCTGCAGTTCGGCTTTCTGCTGGGCGGCTCGATCGTCGTGGAGAAGGTGTTCAACTGGCCGGGCCTCGGGCGCCTGCTGGTAGATGCGGTGGAGATGCGCGACTACCCGGTCATCCAGGCCGAGGTGCTGTTGTTCTCGCTGGAGTTCATCCTGATCAACCTCGTGGTGGACATGCTGTACACCGTCATCAACCCCACCATCCGCTACAAGAAGTAAGGAGGCCGCCATGACCCAAGCCGCAAGCCAGGCGGTCGCACCGCAAGCCGCCACCGAACCCGTCCGCACCCCGTGGACGGAGTTCTGGCGCAAGTTCCGCAAGCAGCATCTGGCGATGGGCGCCGGTGTGTTCGTGATCGCGCTGGTGTTGATCGCCATCCTCGCGCCGCACATCGTGCCGTTCGACCCGGAAAACTATTTCGACTACGACGCGCTCAACGCGGGGCCGTCGGCGCAGCATTGGTTTGGCGTCGACTCGCTGGGCCGCGACATCTTCAGCCGCATCCTGATGGGCACGCGCATCTCGCTGGAAGCGGGCTTCGTGTCGGTCATCATCGGCGCCATCGTTGGCACCATGCTCGGCCTGCTGGCCGGCTACTACGAAGGCTGGTGGGACCGCATCGTCATGCGCATTTCCGACGTACTGTTTGCCTTTCCGGGCATCCTGCTGGCGATCGGCATCGTGGCCATCCTGGGCAACGGCATGATCAACGTGATCTTTGCCGTGGCGGTGTTCAGCATTCCGGCGTTTGCGCGGCTGGTGCGCGGCAATACGCTCATGCTCAAGCACCTGACGTATGTGGAAGCCGCACGCAGCATCGGCGCATCGGACTGGACGATCATCATGCGGCACATCCTGCCGGGCACGATTTCGTCCATCGTCGTGTACTTCTCGATGCGGATCGGCACCTCGATCATCACCGCTGCCAGCCTCTCGTTCCTGGGCCTGGGCGCGCAGCCGCCCACGCCCGAGTGGGGCGCGATGCTCAACGAGGCGCGCGCCGACATGGTGACGGCGCCGCACGTGGCGATCTTCCCGAGCCTGGCCATCTTCCTGACCGTGCTGGCGTTCAACCTGCTGGGCGACGGCCTGCGCGACGCGCTGGATCCGAAGATCGACCGCCGTTGATATGCCCATCCGCCTTCCTGCCATCGGCACGCTGCCGGCCGGCACACGCAACAGCATCACCGACGTGGCCGGCGTCACGGTCGGCCACGCAACGATTGCCGGCGGCGACATCCAGACCGGCGTGACCGTAGTACGCCCGCACGCCGGCGACCCGTTCCTCGACAAGGTGCCAGCCGCCAGCGTCGTGCTCAACGGCTTCGGCAAGAGCATCGGCCTCGTGCAGGTGGACGAACTCGGCGTGCTGGAAACGCCGATTGCGCTGACCAACACGTTTGCCGTGGGCGCCGTGGCGCAGGCGCAGATCCGCCAGGCGGTTGCCGCCAATCCGCAGATCGGCCGCGCATGGTCGACCGTCAATCCGCTCGTCTTTGAATGCAATGACGGCTACCTGAACGACCTGCAGGCCTTTGCCGTGCAGGACGTGCACTACGACGCGGCCTACGCTGCGGCAGCCCAAGCGTTCGAGCAGGGCGCGGTCGGGGCAGGGCGCGGGATGTCGTCGTTCGGCGTGAAGGGCGGCATCGGCTCTGCGTCGCGCGTGGTGGCGCTTGCTGACGGCACGCAACGCACGGTGGGCGCGCTGGTGCTGTCCAACTTTGGCGTGACGGCAAACCTGACGCTTGCAGGGCGCAACGTCGGTGCGGACTTGGCAAAAGCGCTGTCTGCCGGCACACCGGCGCCGGAAAAGGGCTCGATCATCATGCTGCTCGCCACGGATGCGCCGCTCGATGCACGCCAGTTGCGCCGCCTTGCCTTGCGCGCTGGCGCCGGGCTGGCGCGTACCGGCTCCGTCTTCGGCCATGGCAGCGGCGACATCGCGCTCGCGTTCTCCACTGCCTACACCGTGCCGCACGAAGGCACACGCGCCATGCCGGCCGTCGCCATGGCCCACGAATCGCACCTCGATCCGCTGTTCCAGGCCGCCGCCGACAGCGTCGAACAAGCCATCGTGCACGCGCTGTTCCACGCAACCGCGGTCACCGGCCGCGACGGCAACACGCGCCGCGCACTGACCGAATTGATCTGACCTGACTCCATGCGAATCCTGATTTCCGCCGACATCGAAGGCGTGGCCAACGTGTTCCACCCCGAGCAGACGCGCGCCGGCAACGGCGAATACGAACGCGCCCGCCGCTGGATGACCGCCGAAGCCGACGCCGCCGTGCGCGGTGCCTTCGACGGCGGCGCCACGGACGTGCTCGTCAACGATTCGCACGGAGGTTTCCGCAACCTCATCCCCGATTCCATTGACCGCCGCGCACGCTTCGTCCTCGGCAAGCCGCGCTACCTCAGCATGATGGCCGGCGTGGAAGGCTGCGATGCCGTCTGCATGATCGGCTACCACGCGCGCGCCGGCAGCCGCGGCGTGCTGGCACACACCATCAACAGCTTCGCGTTTGCGCGCGTCTGGTTCAACGAACAAGAACTGGGCGAAGCCGGCCTCTACGGCGCCCTGGCCGGCGAGCGCGGTGTGCCGGTGGCCGTGGCCAGCGGCGACGACGTGTTCATCAAGGAAACCAAGCCGCTGCTGCCGCACACCACGTTTGTCGAGACCAAGCAGGCCGAAGGCCAGAACGCCGGCACATCGCTCTCGCCCGAGCAGTCGTGCGAAGCCATCTACGCAGCGGTGAAAGCCACGGTACGGCGCGGCCATTTCAGCATGCCGCTGCGCCTCCAGGCACCGATCGTCTGCCGCCTGCAAACGCAAACATCTGCATTGGCCGACCTGTTCTGCCAATGGCCCGCCCTGGAGCGCGTCGACGGCACGATGTTGCGCTTCGCCGCCGACTCCGTAGAACACGCCGTACGCATGCTCAACAGCCTCTCCGCCATGTCGGCGATGCTGCGCTGAGAACGGTGTGGCGCAAGTCATGGCGCCATCCCACGACGCACTCAGACGGTGTGGCCGTTGACGTTCCTGCCCTAGATGGCGCCTTGAATTTCTGTTGCAGAGAGGAAAAAGGAAGGGAAACTGTCTGAGCGAAGCGGGTTTTTCCCTTCCCTTCTCTGCGACATAAATTCAAGGAATCTTTCGCCATCTCGGGCGCGCCTTTCTTTGCCTACCTTTCTTTGGCAAGACAAAGAAACTAGGTCGGCCCCGACAGGGGACGAAACAGGGATGGACCAAAAACGCACATCACAGCGTAAACTTCAGCACATCCAACCCCCGAAGGAGCCCCCCCATGACCCGCGCACTCACACTCACCACGTTGCTGTGTGCGCTAGCAGTCGTCACGGTAACCGCCTGCGACCGCCGCCCATCCCCCAATCCGCCCGCGCCCCAAACATCAAAAGCCGAAAAGGCCGCCGCCGCGCTCGCCAAGGCTGCCGCAGAATTCAAATGCCCCGCGCCCTCGGGCCGCTTCATGATCGACGACGGTACCAACCGCGGCCCCAAGCAGCCCGTGCGCACCAACTGCACCACCGCCTACGCCACCTGCGACGCCCAGTCGCAAGCCGTCTTCGACCACTGCCCGAGCGGCCAGGTGTTCGATAAGCGCTTTTCGATCTGCGTCGTGAAAGACGCCTGCGATGAGGTGAAGTCCTGACGCTGGGGTGCCCTCGCCGGAGTGTTGCACTCGGCGCGTCGGGTTCCGAACGTCAAATGCGCGGTTCAAAGCCCGGCGCATGGGGTTCTGAACGGCAATCATCGAGTCCAGAACCAGAGAAGTGGGGTTCGGAACCCGGACATTCGGCGTTCCGAACCCCACACATGGCGTTCGGAACTTCAATTGCGGCGTTGGGAACTGCAAACGCGGCGTTCGTAACCCGGACCACGGCGTTCCAAACGCCAACCTGCTGAGTTCCGAACCCCACGCGTGCGGTTCGGAACCCCATTCGCTTAAAGCGCCTCGCGCGTCACCAGGAATACCTGGTCTTCGCCTGCGCTGGTCGGCAGCCAGACCAGGTCGAGATCGGGGAACGCCGCCTCAACGTTTTCACGCTCGTTGCCGATTTCCACCACCAGCACGCCGTGCGGCTTGAGGTGGCGCGGTGCGTCGGCGAGGATGCGGCGCACGATGTCCATGCCGTCGTTGCCGCCGGCCAGCGCCATGTGCGGCTCGGCACGGTACTCGGGCGGCAGCGCCTGCATCGACGCTTCGTTTACGTACGGCGGGTTCGTCAGGATCACGTCGTAATGCACGCCCGGCGGCAGCGGCGCATACAGGTCGCCCTCGTGCAGGCGGATGCGGTCTTGCAGGCGGTATTCGTCGACATTGCGATTGGCCACCACCAGTGCATCCGGTGACAGGTCCACTGCATCGATCGTCGCATTGGGCCATTGCAGCGCCGCCAGGATCGACAGGCAGCCCGAGCCGGTGCACAGCTCCAGCACGTCGGTCGGGCCGTCTTCCTGGTCGATCCACGGTTCCAGCCCGTCTTCGAGCAATTCGCCGATGAAGCTGCGCGG
Organism: Ralstonia flatus; assembly: GCF_958439105.1. NCBI lineage: Bacteria > Pseudomonadati > Pseudomonadota > Betaproteobacteria > Burkholderiales > Burkholderiaceae > Ralstonia > Ralstonia flatus. The sequence continues at coordinate 52,528 of NZ_CAUDLI010000015.1, forward strand.
CACGATCACGCGCTCGTCCACGTAGAAGCGCATGCCGTGCATGAACGCCTCGTGCGTGATGTACGCAGCGGGCACGCGGTCGACGGCGCGGCGCTCGATCACCTTCAGCACAGCCGCCACTTCTTCGGGCAGCAGGCGCGCGTCCATGAACGGCTCCAGCGTGTCGATCGGCAGGTGCAGCGTGTGCAGGATCAGGTAGGCGGCTTCGTCGTAGGCGTTCTCGCTGCCGTGGCCGAAGACGAGGCCCGCCGCGGTGAAGCGCGACACGGCGTAGCGCAGCAGGTCGCGTACGGTGGTGAACGGGTGGGAAGCGGGGAGGGTAGGCGTGGTCATGGGTGACGTGAGTTGGCTCAGCGTTGGGTGGCGGCGAGCAGGTCGACGTAGGCCACGTCGAGCAGGTCGGATTCGGCAATGCCGAGGGCGTGCATCAGTTGGTGGGCAATCTTTACGCCGTCGTTTTCGGACTGCGTATCGTGCAGCACGACTTCGAGTTCGACGAAATCGCCGAGGTCTTTCACCGCATCGACATGAATGCGCGTCTGGCCGGAGAGATACAGCTGGCGCACCTTGATGACCCGGCCGGCGGTGCCGATGGCGGCGGCCAGCGTGTCGCGCAGGGCATCGGGCGCGCTGGTCGGAACGATGTGGTAGCTGGACACCCGCGGACCGGCGCTGTTGGCACGGAAGTAGTGGATCAGCTCCCCGCGCTCGGGCGAGAACTGCCGCAGCTTCAGGCGCCCGTTCGCGCAGGCGAAGAACGTGTCGTCCTGCTCGATGCGCTCGGGGCCGGAATCGGCGATGGCGGCCGCGCGTTCAATCAGCGCAGCCACATCGCGCACACGCGCCTTGATCTCCACGTTGCGCGCCATCGGGGCAACCTCAGGCGATCAACGTTTCCAAGACGCGGCGATACACGTTCTTCAGCGGCTCGATAAACGCCACTTCGACGTGTTCGTCGATCTTGTGGATGCTCGCGTTCGGCGGGCCGAACTCGATCACCTGCGGGCAGATCTTGGCGATGAAGCGGCCGTCCGACGTGCCGCCCGTGGTCGACAGTTCGGTCGTCACGCCGCACTCGGCCTCGATGGCGGAGGCGAGGGCTTCGGACAGGTCGCCGCGCTCGGTCAGGAAGGGCTCGCCGCCCAGCGTCCAGTCGAGCGTGTAGTCGAGGCCGTGCGCATCGAGAATGCTGTGCACGCGCGCCTTCAGGCCGTCCGGCGTGCTGGCGGTCGAGAAGCGGAAGTTGAAGTCGATCGTGACGTGGCCGGGAATGATGTTCGTCGCGCCCGTGCCGCCGTGGATGTTCGACATCTGCCAGGTCGTCGGCGGAAAGTAGGCATTGCCGTCGTCCCACTTGGCGGCGGCCAGCTCGGCCAGCGCCGGGGCAGCCAGGTGGATCGGGTTCTTGGCCAGATGCGGGTAGGCGATGTGGCCCTGCACGCCATTCACCGTGAGCTTGCCCGAGAGCGAACCGCGTCGCCCGTTCTTGACCATGTCGCCGAGTGTGGAGACGGAAGTCGGCTCGCCGACCACGCAGTAGTCGAGGCGCTCGCCGCGTGCGCGCAGCAGGTCGCACACCTTGACGGTGCCGTCGTGCGCCGGGCCTTCTTCGTCGCTGGTGATCAGGAAACCGATCGAGCCGGCATGGTCCGGATGCTTGGCAACGAATTCTTCCGAGGCCACCACGAAGCCGGCAATCGATGTCTTCATGTCGGCTGCGCCGCGGGCGTAGAGCTTGCCGTCACGGTGCGTGGGCTCGAACGGATCGGAACTCCATTGCTCCACAGGGCCGGTCGGCACCACATCGGTGTGGCCTGCGAAAACGAGCAGCTTGCCGTCGGTGCCGGCGCGGCCGCGCTTGATGGCCCACAGGTTGGTCACCCGAAAGTGGTCCGGCCCGCTGATCACGGTTTCGCATTCGAAGCCGGCGGCGGTCAGGCGTTCGATCAGCACGTCCTGGCAGCCCTTGTCTTCGGGCGTGACGGAGCGGCGGCGGATCAGGTCTTCAGTGAGGGCAAGCGTGGGCTGCATGTTCGACATGACGACAGTCACGGTGATGTTGTTGTGGTTAGAACAGGGCGGCGTACTGATCCGCCGAAAAGCCGACGTTGACGCTTTTGCCGTGCACGAGCACCGGACGCTTGATGAGCGACGGGTTGGCCTGCATCAGCGCGATGGCGCCGGCTTCGTCTTCGGCGCGGGCCTTGTCGGCGTCAGACAGGGCGCGCCATGTGGTGCCCTTGCGATTGAGCAGCGTGGTGAGCGGCACATGCTTGAGCCAGCCGGCCAGCATGTCGGCGCTCACGCCTTGCTTCTTGAAATCGTGAAACGTGTAGGCAACGCCGTTCGATTCGAGCCACGTGCGGGCTTTCTTCACGGTGTCGCAATTGGGGATGCCGTGCAGGGTCGTCATGGTGGGATTCGAAATCAGTGTCGAGAAGCTTGCAGGGCAAACGAGAGGGCGGCAACGGCCAAGGCAAAACCGATGGACGCCAGCCATGTCATGCGCTTCAGGCGGCGCTCCAGCCGCGCGGCTTCGTCGCGCAGCGCGTCGATGGTGATGGCGTGCTGCTCAGCCAGCAGCTTGACGGATTCGGCCTGCTGCAGGATCGCCGCTTCCAGCTCGGCGATGCGTGTATTCGGATCGGACGCGGCGCCTTCTGCGCGGGCAGCTTCGGTGCCGGTTTTCTTGCGGTTCTTGAACTTGTCGATGGTCTTGTTCGCCTGCTCCAGGATGGTGGGCAGCAGCGACAGGACAGTCCCGATGGTGTTTGGATCAAGACCCATGATGCGTTGGCGCAGCTTGCCGAAGCGGGAGCCGGTGGCATTGCGTTCGGACATGGCTGCGCTTGAAGTGGTTGGCATGCCCGCAAGACTAGCAGGCATGCCTTGCGCCGGTGCTTAATCGCCGCGCAGCAGCTCGTTCAGGCCAACCTTGGCGCGCGTCTTGGCGTCGACCTTCTTGACGATCACGGCGCAGTACAGGCTGTGCGAGCCGTCCTTCGACGGCAGGTTGCCCGCCACCACCACCGAGCCCGCCGGGATGCGGCCGTAGCTGACTTCACCGGTTTCGCGGTCGTAGATCTTGGTCGACTGGCCCAGGTACACGCCCATCGAAATCACCGAGTTCTCTTCAACGATCACGCCTTCCACGACTTCCGAGCGTGCGCCGATGAAGCAGTTGTCTTCGATGATGACCGGGTTGGCCTGCAGCGGCTCCAGCACGCCGCCGATGCCCACGCCGCCCGACAGGTGCACGTTCTTGCCGATCTGTGCGCACGAACCGACGGTGGCCCACGTGTCGACCATCGTGCCTTCGTCAACGTAAGCGCCGATGTTCACGTACGACGGCATCAGCACGGCGTTCTTGGCGATGAACGAGCCACGGCGCGCCACGGCCGGCGGCACCACGCGGAAGCCACCCGCTGCGAAATCTTCTGCCGTGTAGTTGGCGAACTTGCTCGGCACCTTGTCGTAGAACTGCGTGAAGCCACCGGCAGCCATCGGCGCGTTGTCTTCCAGGCGGAACGACAGCAACACGGCCTTCTTGATCCACTGATTGACGATCCACTCGCCGTCCTTTTTCTCGGCCACACGCAGCGCGCCGCGATCGAGCTGGCCGATCACGTTGGCGACGGCTTCGCGGACATCGGCCGGAGCGGACTTGGGCGACAGGTTGGCGCGGTCTTCCCACGCTTGGTCGATCAGGGATTGCAGTTGTTGCGTCATGGTCTTGTTGGCTCTCGGAGAGGAAACAGAAGAGAAAAATCAGGTTCAGCGTTGCTGGCAGAACTCGACGATGCGGCGCGCACCTTCCAGGCATTCGTCCACGCCGGCCACCAGCGCGATGCGGACGTAGTCCTGGCCCGGATTCGTGCCGTGCGCCTCACGGGCGAGGTAGCTGCCCGGCAGGACGGCGACGTTCTTGGCGGCCAGCAGCTGGCGTGCGAATTCGGTGTCCGACAGGCCCGTGCGCTTGACGTTGGCCCACAGATAGAAGGCTGCATCGGGCAGGGCCACGTCCAGCACCTCGGCCAGCATCGGCGTGACCTGCTGGAACTTCTTGACGTACTGCGCGCGGTTGTCGCGCACATGGGTCTCGTCGTTCCACGCCGCGATGCTAGCGGATTGCACCGACGGGCTCATCGCGCTGCCGTGATACGTGCGATACAGCAGGTACGCCTTGAGCAGCTTGGCGTCGCCCGCCACGAAACCGGAGCGCATGCCCGGCACGTTGGAGCGCTTGGACAGGCTCGAGAACATCACCAGGCGATCAAAGCCGCGACCCAGCTGGTGTGCCGCCTGCAGTGCGCCCAGCGGCGGGTTGGCCTCGTCGAAATAGATTTCGGAGTAGCACTCGTCCGACGCGATGATGAAGCCGTATTCGTCCGACAGCGCGAAGAGCTGCTTCCAGTCTTCGAGCGTGAGTACGGCGCCGGTCGGGTTGCCGGGGCTGCATACGAAGACGAGCTGCACGTTGCGCCATTCTTCGGGCGTGATCGCGGCGAAATCGGGCGCATAGTTGCGCGCCGGGTCGCTGTTGGCGAACAGCGGCGTGGCGCCGGCCAGCAGCGCCGAGCCTTCGTAGATCTGGTAGAACGGGTTCGGGCACAGCACGCGGGCGCCGGGCTTGCTGCCGTCGATTACGGTCTGCGCGAACGAGAACAGCGCCTCGCGCGAGCCGTTGACGGGGATCACTTCGGTGGCCGGATCGACCTTCGGCAAGCCGTAGCGGCGCTCCAGCCATGCGGCGATGCACTGTCGCAGTGCATCGGAGCCGAGCGTCGTGGGATAATTCGCCAGCCCGCCAAGCGCCGCTGTCAGCGCATCTTTCACCAGGGCCGGCGTCGGGTGCTTGGGCTCGCCGATGCCGAAGCTGATCGGCGTATGGGCGGCGCTGGGCGTGACGTCCTTCACAAGCGCTTTCAGTTTCTCGAACGGATACGGCTGGAGGGCGGACAGGCGCGGATTCACGGTGTTGGGCGGCGGTGTTGGGCTGGTCAGCGGGCAAGCTTGGCGCTTGCCGGGAAGCCCGAAATTATACGGCCAACGTGTGCTGGCCGCCCCAAGACAATGCTGCATGCGGCGGATTTCCGCCGTTTTTTTATTGCTTAGATGACATCGATAGCCTCCTCGGCGGACGCTTCCGCTCACCACGAGCCGCAATGGGCGGCGGCACTCTTCATCCTACTGGGCGCCTCGGTCTGGGGCATTTCCTGGTATCCGTACCGCCTGCTGGCCGGCTGGGGGCTCGGCAGCATGCTGGCATCGTCGATGACGGGCGCGGCTGCGGCTGTGCTGGCTGCCGTGGTGCTGCGTCGTCACTTTTCGACATTCCAATGGTCGTGGCTGATCCCGGCGCTCGGGATCGCGGCGGGCATCACCAACGCGGGCTTTGTCTGGGGCACGGTGCACGGCACGGTCATGCGGGTGCTGCTCCTGTTCTATCTGACGCCCGTCTGGACTGCGCTGCTGGCACGCCTGTGGCTGCACGAGCGGCTGGGCTGGCGTGGCGGTGTGCTGCTCGCGCTGGCGCTGTCGGGCGCGGTGATGATGCTGTGGTCGGGCCAAGCCGGCACGCCATGGCCCGGTTCAGCGGCGGAATGGGCGGGGCTGATTGCGGGGCTCGCTTTTGCGTGCAACAACGTGCTGTCCCGCCTGGCGGGGCAGCGTCATCCGACCATGCGCCCGGAGATGCGGACCGTGGTCGTCTTTACCGGCTGCGCGCTGGTGGGCTTTCCGGCTGCGCTGATGCTCGATGGCGTGCGCACGGTGCCGGCGGCTTTCTCACAGGGCAATACGTGGCTGCTGCTGGCGGGCATGGCCTGCGTGCTGGTCGGCGGCAATGCGATGGTGCAGCGCGGCCTGCAACGCTTGCCGGCCAATCGTGCGGCGCTGCTGATGCTGTTCGAGATCGTGGTCGCGGCCGTGTCGTCTGCGCTGCTGACGGCGGAGCGTCTGTCCCCACAGGAGATGGTGGGCGGCGCATGCATCATCCTGGCCGGGGCGCTGTCCGGGCTGTCGCGGCGCAAGTAGGCTGCCGGCGTTTCGCCAACCAACCAAGGAGTTGCCGATGTTGCTTCGTTCGATTTCCATCGCGCTGACGTTTGCACTGTCGACGGCCGCTGCGGCCGCGCACGCCGCTCCGGCGGAGACCGGCCCCGCGTATGGCCCGCGCCTGGAAGGCTTCGATTACCCGGCGCCCGTCAAGCTCTTCAAGCTCGAGTCGCAGGGCAGTGCGCTGGAGATGGCGTATCTGGACGTTGCGCCCAAGCAGCCCAACGGCCAGGTAGCGGTGCTGCTGCACGGCAAGAACTTCTGCGCGGCCACTTGGGAAGGCACCATCGCCGCGCTCACGGGCGCCGGCTACCGCGTGATCGCCCCGGATCAGATCGGCTTCTGCAAGTCGAGCAAGCCACGCGCATATCAGTACACGTTCCAGCAACTGGCGAGCAACACGCATGCGCTGCTGGCGTCGCTCGGCATCGAGCAGGCCATCATGATCGGCCATTCGACGGGCGGCATGCTGGCGACGCGCTACGCGCTGATGTATCCGAACGCGGTGTCGCGGCTGGTGATGATCAATCCGATCGGCCTGGAAGACTGGAGGACCAAAGGCGTGCCGTCCATGACCGTCGACCAATGGTTCGCGCGTGAGAAGCAAACGACCGCCGAGCGCATACGCGCCTACGAGCAGTCCACGTACTACGCCGGGCAATGGCGCACGCAATACGAACCGTGGGTGCAGATGCTGGCCGGCATGTACCGCGGCCCGGGGCGCGATCTGGTAGCGTGGAATTCCGCACTGCTGTACGACATGATCTACACGCAGCCCGTCGCCTATGAGTTCGGCCAGTTGCGCCCGCCGACGCTGCTGCTCATCGGCCAAAAAGACACCACCGCCATCGGCAAGGACGCGGCGCCGCCCGAAGCACGGGCGCAGCTGGGGCATTACCCCGAACTCGGCCGCGCAGCTGCCAAGGCCATTCCGCACGCGACGCTGGTGGAATTCCCGGATGCGGGCCATGCGCCACAAATCCAGGATCCTGATGCGCTGCACAATGCGCTGCTTGACTGGCTCGCCACGCCGGCGCCTTCGCGCACCCGCCGGCCGGACTGACGCCGTTTGTCATGAAGGTGAAACTGCTTACAAATCCGCAGCAATTTGGCCTCCCACGCTGCAAATTTCGTCCATTTTTGTAGCGATTTGATTGGCGGGAGGCCGGGGTGCGAATGGTATGATGGCGCCATCCGCGCCCCTGGGGCGTGCCTTGTCAGTCCACGCCGAACGGCGTTGGTGTGACGGTAAAGGCGCGCTCTTGGGGCGCCCGCTTTATCCCCCTTTTCTGATCCCTTCGAGACGAACACAACGTGCGCCTCTCTTCGATCAAGCTCGCAGGCTTCAAGTCTTTCGTCGATCCGACCAATTTCCATGTTCCGGGCCAGCTTGTCGGCATCGTCGGCCCGAACGGTTGCGGTAAATCCAACATCATCGACGCCGTGCGCTGGGTGCTCGGCGAATCACGCGCTGCGGAACTCCGTGGCGAATCGATGCAGGACGTCATCTTCAACGGCTCGACCCAGCGCAAGCCGGCTGGCCGCGCCAGCGTCGAACTCGTCTTCGACAACGCGGAAGGCCGCGCCGCCGGCCAGTGGAGCCAATACGCCGAAGTGGCGGTCAAGCGCGTCCTGAGCCGCGATGGCACCTCGTCGTACTTCATCAACAACCAGGCGGTGCGCCGCCGCGACATCCAGGACATCTTCCTGGGCACGGGCCTCGGGCCGCGCGCCTACGCCATCATCGGGCAGGGGATGATCTCGCGCATCATCGAGGCCAAGCCCGATGACATGCGCATCTTCCTGGAAGAAGCCGCGGGCGTGTCCAAATACAAGGAACGCCGCCGCGAAACCGAAAACCGCCTCTCCGACACGCGTGAAAACCTCACACGCGTGGAAGACATCCTGCGCGAACTCGGCTCGAACCTCGAAAAGCTCGAGGGCCAGGCCGAAGTCGCGCAGCGCTTCCAGGCGCTGCAGGCCGACGGCGAAGAGAAACAGCACCTGCTGTGGCTGCTCCGCAAGCGTGAAGCGCAGGCTGAGCAGGAACGCCATCAGCGCGCCATCGAACAGGCACAGATCGACCTGGAAGCGCAGACCGCGCAGTTGCGCCATATCGAGGCCGAACTCGAAACGATGCGCGTGGCGCATTACGCGTCGTCCGATGCGATGCACGCCGCGCAGGGCGCGCTCTACGAAGCCAACTCCGAAGTCAGCCGCCTGGAAGCCGAGATCCGCTACGTGGTGGAATCGCGCAACCGGATCCAGCAGCAGATCGCCACGCTGACCGCGCAGCAGGAACAGTGGCATACGCAGGGCGAGCAGGCGCAGGAAGACCTCGCCGCCGCCGAGGAAGAGCTGGCCATGGCCGAGGAGCGTGCCGCGCAGGCCGCCGAGGACGTCGCGCGCAAAGCCGACGAACTCCCCGCCCTGGAAGCGCAGTGGCGCGATGCGCAGACCGCGCTGAACGATCAGCGCGCCGCGATCCTGCAATCGGAACAGGCGCTCAAGCTCGAAGCCGCGCACCAGCGCAATGCCGATCAGGCGCTGCTGCAGCTCGAGCAGCGCCGCGAACGTCTGACGCAGGAATCCTCCGGCCTCGACAAGCCGGACGACGTGCAGCTCGAAACCCTGCGTGCTGAACTGGCCGAGCAGGAAGAGGTGCTGGCTGAAGCGCAAGCCGCGCTGGAAGACGCCGAGACACAGGTGCCGCAACTCGACGAGGCACGCCGCGCCGCGCAGGACCGCGTGCAATCGGAAGCCGCCGCGATTGCCAGCCTGGAAGCCCGCCTCGCCGCGCTCAAGCAGCTGCAGGAGAACGTGCAGACCGACGGCAAGGTCCAGCCGTGGCTCGCCAAGCATGAGTTGAGCGAACTGCCGCGCTTCTGGAAGAAGCTGCAGATCGAGCAAGGCTGGGAGCCCGCACTCGAAGCGGTGCTGCGCGAAAAGCTTGGCGCGCTGGAAGTCTCCAACCTCGATTGGATCAAAGCGTTTGCTGCCGACGCGCCGCCCGCCAAGCTCGCTTTTTATGCGCCGCCGCCCGCAGCGCGTCCGGTGGAAGCGCCCGCCGGGTTGCGTCCGTTGATGTCGCTGGTGCAAGTGACGGAGCCCGGCATGCGCGCCGTGCTGCAAGACTGGCTGGCCGACGTCTATATCGCCGACGACATGCAGGCTGCGCTCGCCGCACGGCAGACGCTGCCGGAAGGCGGCACGTTTGTCGTCCAGGCTGGGCACCTGATTGGCCGCTCGTCGGTGCAGCTGTACGCGCCTGATTCCGAGCAGGCCGGCATGCTGGCTCGCGCGCAGGAAATCGAAAACCTGAACAAACAGGTGCGCGCGCAGATGCTGTTGGCGGACGAAGCCAAGAGCGCTGCCGTGCGGGCTGAAGCGGCGTACAGCCAGGCCAGCCAGAACCTCACGCAGGTGCGGGCTCGCGCCGAGCAGGCCACGCGCCGCGTCCACGTGCTGCAGATGGATGTGCTCAAACTGTCGCAGGCGATGGAGCGCTACAACGCGCGCAGCGGCCAGATCGACAGCGAGCTAGAAGAGATTCGCGCGCAGATCGAAGAGCAGCGCGCCATCCGCGCCGAATCCGAAGCGACGTTCGAACAGCACGACGCGGCGCTCGCCGACATGCAGGCGCGCTTCGAAGACAGCCAGCAGGCGTTCGAAGCGCTGGAAGTTCGCCTGAGCGACGCACGCAACGCCTTGCGCGATCAGGAGCGCGGCGCACAAGAGGCGCACTTTGCCGAACGCAATCTGCAGAACCGCATTGCCGAACTGAAGCGCAACATCCAGGTAGCGAGCGACCAGGCGCAGCAGATCGTGCTGACGCTCGAAAACGCGCGCGCCGAGCTGGAAACCATCAACGAGCAGACCGCGCATACCGGACTGCAGGAAGCGCTGGAGCGCCGTGCCGAGAAGGAAGAAAAGCTCGGGCTGGCGCGCATGGAACTGGATGCGCTGACCGCGCAACTGCGCACGCACGACGAGCAACGCCTGACGGCCGAGCGTGCCCAGCAACCGCTGCGCGATCGCATCACCGAGCTGCAGTTGAAGGAACAGGCGGCGCGCCTGAACCAGGAGCAGTTCACCGAGCAGCTCACCGCTGCCAATGTTGACGAAGCGGCGTTGGCAGAACGTCTGACGGGCGACTTGAAGCCGTCGTACCTGCAAGGCGAAGTCACGCGCATCAACAACGCCATCAACGCGCTCGGCCCGGTCAACATGGCCGCCCTGGACGAACTGGCGGCGGCGCGCGAGCGCAAGGGCTTCCTCGATGCGCAATCGGCCGATTTGACCGACGCCATCACCACGCTGGAAGACGCCATCCGCAAGATCGACCAGGAAACACGCGCGCTGCTGCAAGGCACGTTCGACCAGGTCAACTATCACTTTGGCGAGCTGTTCCCGACGCTGTTCGGCGGCGGCCAGGCCAAGCTGATGATGACGGGCGAAGAGATCCTCGATGCGGGCGTGCAGGTGATGGCGCAGCCGCCGGGCAAGAAGAACTCGACCATTCACCTGCTATCGGGCGGCGAAAAAGCGCTGACCGCCATTGCGCTGGTGTTTGCGATGTTCCAGCTGAATCCGGCCCCGTTCTGCTTGCTGGATGAGGTGGACGCGCCGCTGGACGACGCCAACACCGAGCGCTACGCCAACATGGTCAAGCGCATGTCCGACAAGACCCAATTCGTTTTTATTTCTCACAACAAGATTGCGATGGAAATGGCGCAACAGCTCATCGGTGTGACCATGCAGGAACAAGGTGTGTCCCGGATCGTGGCGGTGGACATGGATGCCGCGCTGACCATGGCGGAGGCAGCGTAAATGCAGGACAACAACCTGGTGATGGCCCTGTTGGGGGCAGGCGTGGTCTTTGTGCTGGTGATCGTTGTCTACAACCAGTGGCAAATCCGCAAGGCGCGCCGCCCCGAGGTATACAACCCGGCCGTCGACGAGACGCCCCGCGGCGAAGGTTGGACCGAGCGCGCCGAACCTGCCCTCGGCGGCGAGCGTGATGAAATCGACCGCGTCGAACCGCGTCTTGAGCCGGGGTTCTCGGCGAAGACGCATACGCCTGCCACGGGCAGCGCCGAAACCGAAGCCGGCGTGATCGGCGCTGAACTCTCGCCTTCGGGCGACGATGCCGCGCTCGAAACGGCCGAAACGGAAGAGGTTGCTGAGCCTGCGCCGGGTTCGCTGGAGCCCGCCAATGGCGTGATCGATCCGCTGATCGATTGCATCGTGCCGCTGCATCCGGAACGCGAAGTGTCGGGCGACCGCCTGCTGCCGGCGCTGACCAAGCTGCGCCGCGCAGGCACCAAGCAGATTCACGTGGAAGGGTTGAACCCCGCCGCTAATGCGTGGGAAGCCATCCGCGCCGGCCAGCGTTACCTTGACGTGCAAGTCGCCGTGCAACTGGCCAACCGCACGGGCCCGCTGAATGCGCTGGAATTCTCGGAATTCATCAACGCCATCGATCCGCTGTCGGAAGCGGCCGATGCCGTGCCGGAACTGCCGGACATGAACGAGACGATTTCCAACGCGCGCGAACTCGACGCGTTTGCCGCCGAGTGCGATGTGCAACTGGGCGTGAGCGTGATCTCCGACGGGGCGCCCTGGTCGGCAGCGTATGTGCAGACGGTGGCCACGCAAGACGGGCTGGTGCTCTCGCGCGACGGCACGCGTTTCACGCGCTTCCATGCCGGTGCCGATGGCGTGCAGCGCGCGCTGTTCACCCTGCAGTTTGGCGACACCAATTTCCTGCGCGATGACCTGACCGTCAAGGCGGGTCGTCAGATCACGCTGTTGCTCGATGTCCCGGTGGCGGAAGAGGCGAGCAAGCCGTTCAAGCTGGTGTGCGAATACGCCTACACGCTGTCGCAGCGCATGGGTGCGCAGGTCGTGGACGACAACCTGCGTCCGCTCACGGAGCAATCGTTCGTCGCCATCCAGAAGCATCTGCGGGTGCTGTACGACAAGCTCGAATCGCGCGGCATCCCGGCCGGTTCCAGCACCGCGGTGCGCTTGTTCAGCCACTGACGGACGCACCATGCGCAAGATTGCAGAACCCGCGTCCGGTGCCACGCCCGAGGCGCGGGCAGCTTGGCTGCGCGCCGAGCTGAACCGCTACGCCCACGAGTACTACGTGCTCGACCAGCCCAGCGTGCCCGACGCTGAATACGACCGGCTCTATCGCGAGCTGGAAGCGCTGGAAGCGGAACATCCCGAGCTGAAGACGCCCGACTCGCCCACGCTGCGGGTCGGCGGCGCCGTCCTGCCCGAGTTTGCGGCGGTCAGGCATGTCATTCCCATGCTGTCGATCCGCACCGAGACCGACACCACCGCCAACGGCGCCCGCGCATTTGATGCCAGCGTACGCCGCGAGCTGGGCCTCGACGATACCGACCCGCCCGTCGAATATGCCGCCGAGCTGAAGTTCGACGGCCTGGCGATCAGCCTGCGCTACGAGCGCGGTTATCTCGTGCAGGCGGCCACGCGCGGCGACGGCACCACGGGCGAAGACGTCACGCAGAACATCCGCACGATCCGCCAGATTCCGCTGGGCCTGTCGCCCGTGGATGGTCATGTGCCAGACGTGCTGGAAGTGCGCGGCGAGGTCTACATGCGCCGCGACGACTTCGAAAAGCTCAACGCACGCCAGCGCGAGCGCGGCGACAAGACCTTCGTCAATCCGCGCAACACCGCGGCGGGCGCTGTGCGCCAGCTCGATCCGAAGATGGCTGCCGAGCGCCCGCTGTCGTTCTTCGCTTATGGGTTGGGCGAGGTGGTCGGCTGGAAGGGCATGCCCGAGACGCATTCCGGCATGCTCGACGCGCTGCAGGCGTTCGGTTTTCCGGTCAGCGCGGAGCGCGCCGCGGTGAAGGGCGGAGATGGCCTGGTCGAGTTTCATGACGCCATCGGCGCCAAGCGCGACAGCTTGCCGTTCGACATCGATGGCGTGGTCTACAAGGTCAACTCGCTGGCGCTGCAACGCGAACTCGGCTTTCGCACGCGTGAGCCGCGCTGGGCGGTCGCGCACAAATATCCGGCGCAGGAAGCGCTGACCACGGTCGAGTCGATCGGCGTGCAGGTCGGCCGCACGGGCGCCATCACGCCGGTAGCGCGGCTGGTGCCGGTGTTTGTTGGCGGGGTGACGGTCACCAACGCCACGCTGCACAACGAAGACGAAGTGCGCCGCAAGGACGTTCGCGTCGGCGACACCGTGATCGTCCGGCGCGCCGGTGACGTGATCCCCGAGGTGGTGAGCGTGGTGCTCGACCGCCGCCCGATGGACGACGTGCCGGGCAGCGACTTGTTCAATCCGAAGCAGCAGCCCAAGTACCCGCCGTTCGAACTGCCGAAGACCTGCCCGGTGTGCGGCTCGCACGTCGTGCGTGAAGAGGGCGAGGCGGTGGCCCGTTGCTCGGGCGGTCTGTTCTGCTCGGCGCAGCGCAAAGAGGCGATCCGCCACTTTGCCGGCCGCCGCATGATGGACATCGAAGGCCTGGGCGAGCGTTACATCGACAACCTGGTCGAACTGGACTACGTGCACGGCATCGCCGACCTCTACAAGCTCAAGCTCGAAGACTTCCTGGAGATGAAGCGCCGCGCGGATGAGCGTGATGGCGTGACGCCCGAGACGGTTTCCGCCGGCAAGATCGCCACCAAGTGGGCCGAGAACCTGCTGGAGGGCATCCAGGCCAGCAAGACGCCGCCGCTGGCGCGCTTCCTTTTTGCCCTGGGTATTCGCCACGTGGGCGAGTCGACCGCCAAGACACTCGCTGACTGGCTCGGCAGCCTGGCGATGATCCGTCGCGCACCCGCGCCGCTGCTGCTGGCGCTGCCCGACGTGGGCGCCACGGTGGCGGAGGCCATCGCCGACTTCTTTGCCGAGCCGAAGAATCAGCAGGCACTGGATGCATTGCTCGAAGCCGGTGTCGCGCCGCAAGGCGAGCACGCGCCGAACGCGAAGCTGCGCGAGAAGCTGGAGCCGGCGGAGCTGTACGCCACGCTCGGCGTGCCCAAGCTGACGGTCACGCGTGCGAAGCAACTGGCCGTGGCAGCGCCAACGCTTGCCCACCTGGCAAGCGTGGAACCCGAGCAGTTGGCTGGCCTGCCGGCGGATGTGGCTGCGTCGCTGCTCGAATGGCTCGCCTCGCACGACCATCGCGCGCAATTGACGAAGCTCGACGCGTTGCGCGGCGAGCTGCTTGCCACCATGCCCGCCGAAGCCGCCGAAGAAGGCGTGCTGGCCGGCAAGACCGTCGTGTTGACCGGCACATTGCCCAACCTCACGCGCGACGAAGCCAAGGCCATGCTGGAAGCGGCGGGCGCCAAGGTGTCGGGTTCGGTGTCGAAGAAAACCGACTTCGTTGTCGCCGGAGAAGACGCCGGCAGCAAGCTCGCCAAAGCCGAGGAATTGAACGTGAAGGTTCTGGACGAAGCGGGTATGCTCGCGCTGTTAAAAAATCCGGCGGGAGACCAGTCATGATCCGAAACATCCTGAAGATGGGCGATAGCCGGCTGCTGCGTGTGGCCAAGCGGGTCGAGCGCTTTCACACGCCCGAACTGACTGCCTTGATCGAAGACATGTTCGACACCATGGACGCTGCGCGCGGTGCCGGCCTGGCGGCCCCGCAGATCGGCGTGGACCTGCAGGTCGTCATCTTCGGGTTCGATCGCAACGAGCGATATCCGGATGCGCCGGCGGTGCCCAAGACGGTGTTGATCAACCCGACTCTCGAGCCGCTGTCGGACGAGATGGAAGAGGGCTGGGAGGGTTGCCTCTCGGTACCCGGCCTGCGCGGTGTGGTGCCGCGCTACACGCGCCTGCGCTATACCGGCTTTGACCAGCATGGCCATGCCATCGACCGTATTGCCGAGGGCTTCCACGCCCGCGTCGTGCAGCACGAATGCGATCACCTGCAGGGCGTGCTGTACCCGATGCGTGTCAAGGATTTCACTCGCTTCGGTTTTACCGAAGTGCTGTTCCCGGAATTGCCCGCCAATCACGACGACTGATCGCGACTGCGGGAGCGTCGTACCTGCGGGGGCGGGTAGGCGCGTGTTTCATCCACCACGGAGACGATATGAAGCGCGATGGTTTGAGGGGCTGGCGCCGGTTGGCGCTTGGCGTGGCCATGACTGCGATGCTGGGGCTGGCCGCATGCGCGGGGCCGCAGACGCCGGAAACGACAGCGGCTGCGTCGGCTGCACAGAAGCCTCAGGGGCCCGTCTGGCAGCGCGTGCATCTTGGTACCGATGCGGCGGGCTACGATTTCCCCGTCTACGCCAACCATCCGCTTGACGGCGATCTGAGCCGCATTCGCGAAGTCGTCTTCGTGCAGCATGGCCTGCAGCGCAACGGCAACGACTACTACACCGCTGGGGCCGATCTGCTCCAGGCCAGCGGCCGCAATCCCGACGAAGTCCTGCTGATCGCCCCGAACTTTCCCGGCACGCCGGATGAAGGCAAGGGCTTCGACGGCATGCCGGTATGGTCGGTGGATGGCTGGATCGGCGGCTTCAACGCCACCAATGCGCCGTACACGGACCTGAGTTCGCTCAAGGTGCTCGATGACCTGATCGGCTACGTGACCGACCCGGCGCGTGCGCCCAACGTCAAGCGCGTGACGGTGGCAGGCCATTCGGGCGGCGGCCAGATCGTGCAGCGCTACGCCGTGCTCAACAACGTGGACGAGGCCATCCGCAAGCGCGGCGTCGATCTGCGCTATGTGGTCGCCAACCCGTCGTCGTATCTGTATTTCACGCCGGAGCGACCGCGCGGCAAGGGCTTTGCGCGCTACAGCACCAGCGTGTGCCCGGACTACGATCACTACAAATACGGCATGGTGGATATGGTCCCGTATGCCGCCGGCAAGACCGGCCGTCAGTTGTTCAACCGATATGCGCAGCGCCACGTGACCTACCTGGTCGGCACGAACGACAACGACCCGAACCACCGCGTGCTCGACAAGCTGTGCGGTGCGGAAGCCGAAGGCCCGACGCGCCTTGATCGCGCCCGCAACTACTGGCGCTACGAGCGCTACCTGGCGGGGCGCAAGCGCGTCAACCACCAGGCGCACGAAGTGGTTGGCGTAGGCCACGAGCAGGCGAAGATGTTCGGGTCGCGTTGTGGCGCACAAGCCGTGTTCGGCATGCCCGCGTCGGCCAACACCTCGGGCGCAGCCTGCCAAGCTCCGCATCTGTAACGTAGGCAGCGCGCAAAAAGAAAACCGGTCAACGCAGGGTGCGCTGACCGGTTTTTTGTTGGGGCAGAGGCTGCCTCAGAACTTCTCGAACGGCCCCAGGAATCGCCACTGGCCGACCGGCAGATCGCCCAGCACGATGCTGCCCATGCGGATGCGCTTCAGGCCCACCACCTCCAATCCGACCTGTTCGCACATGCGGCGGATCTGGCGTTTCTTGCCTTCGCGCAGCACGAAGCGCAGTTGCTCTTCGTTCTGCCAGCTCACCTTCGCGGGCTTGAGTGCTTCGCCGTCGAGCGACAGGCCAAAGCGCAGCTTTTCCATCAGCTCTTCGGGGAAGACCTTGGAGAGGTCGTGCTCGACCACGCCGTCCGGCGAATGCCACACGACGCGCACCAGGTATTCCTTCTCGACCGTTGAATCCTCGCCGATCAGGTGGCGTGCCACGCGGCCGTCCTGCGTCAACACCAGCAGCCCGGTGGAATCGATATCCAGTCGACCGGCCGGCGCCAACGCCCGACGCTGCCACGGCGCGAAGCGCTTGCGTGTGGGGTCACCTTCCCATTGGTTTTCCGGCACGAACAGCGACACCGCCGGCTGATAGCCGTCTTCTGCCTGGCCGGACACATAACCGACCGGCTTGTGCATCAGCACGGTCACGCGCTCGCCTTGCTCCGAGCGCGCCGACTGGTGGATTTCGATGACCGCATCCGGCTTGACGCGTGACCCCAGCTCGGTGACGGGCTCGCCGTCCACCAATACCCAGCCGCGCGGAATCCATTCATCGGCCTCGCGGCGTGAGCACAGGCCCAGTTCGGACATGCGTTTGGACAGACGGACCAGCCCACTCGATTCGGTTTGCGCGGCCTGGCGCGGTGCCTGCTCCTCGGCATGACGCGGCGCGCGCTCCTCACGCTCGCGCTCGGGCCGTTGCGGACGGGCCGGACGGTCTTCGAAGCGGCGCGGCGGACGGTCGTTGTCAAAACGACGCGGAGCGCGGTCATCGCCATAGCGCCGCGGCGGCCGCTGCTCATCGTCGAATCGACGCGGCGGGCGTTGATCGTCACCGTACCGGCGAGGCGGACGTTCGTCGTCAAAGCGTCGCGGAGGGCGCTGATCGCCATCACGACGCGGCGCGCGTTGGTCGTCGCCGTAGCGGCGCGGGCGCTCGTCGTCGAAGCGACGGGGCGGCCGTTGATCGTCGCCGAACTTGCGTGGCGGGCGATCCTCGAACCGGCGCGGCGGGCGTTGCTCATCGTCGAAACGACGCGGCGGACGCTCATCATCAAAGCGTCGCGGCGGACGTTGGTCGCCATCGCGGCGCGGTGCGCGTTGATCATCGCCGTAGCGGCGCGGGCGTTCGTCATCGAAACGACGGGGCGGGCGTTGATCGTCGCTGAACCTGCGCGGCGGACGTTCATCGTCAAAGCGCCTGGGTGGGCGGTCGTTGTCAAAGCGACGCGGAGGACGTTCGTCGTCAAATCGGCGAGGCGGGCGATCTTCGAAACGACGCGGCGGACGCTCATCATCAGAGCGGCGGGGCGGCCGTTGCTCGTCGTTGAATCGGCGCGGCGGGCGCTCGTCGTCGAACCGGCGAGGCGGGCGATCGCCTTGCATGCGGCGTGGCTTGGCGTCGCGCGTCTGGCCGTCGTCGTCGCGGCGGGGCGGGCGTGCCGGGCGCGCGGGCTTGCCGGTGCCTTCTTCCGGCTTGGGGCGGCGTTGCGAAGGGCGCAGCGGCTGGCGCTCGCGGTTCAGGTCGGACGAGCGCAGCGGCTTGCCGGTCGAACGCACGGCATTGCCTTCGTCATCGCGGCGCACGCCGAGCGTGGTGCGCTTGCCCGGGCGGGTGGCGCGCTGCGTCGGGTCGCTGGCGCGGCGCTTGTCGTCGTCGCCCGGGAAATCATCGGAATCGGTAGTCATGAATCTAGACCGGTAAGGCTGGCGCTCAGATGGCGAGCGCATCGAGCAGCTCGCTTTCGAGTTCGAGCTGCAGTTTGTTGTCCTGGGTCAGGCGGGTGCCGTCGACCAGGAAAATGTCTTCCACGCGCTCGCCGAGCGTGTTGATGCGCGCGGTGTGTACCGACACGCGACGGTGTGCGAGCACGCGGGCAATGGCGTAGAGCAGACCGGTGCGGTCTGTTGCAGAAATGGAGAGCAGGTAGTACTGGCCGCGTTCGTCTGCCCGCAGGTCGACGCGCGGCTTGATCGGGAAGCTGCGCGACTGGCGCGAGATGCGCCCACGCGGCGGTTCGGGCAGGGCGGTTTCGCGCGAGATCTGCTCGGCGAGTTCGTGCTCGACCAGCGTGATGATGTCGCGGTAATGGCCGGGCTCCACCAGGCCGCTGCTGGGATCGGCCACCTGGAAGGTGTCGAGCGCGTAGCCGTGTTTGGTCGTGTGGATCTTGGCGTCGAGAATCGTCAGGCTCTTGCGCTCGAAGTAGCCGCAGATGCGCGCAAAAAGATCGGGCCGATCCGGCGAATACACCGCCACCTGCAGGCCGACGCCCGCCGGTGAAATGCGCGCGCGCACGATCGGGATCGTCGTGTCGACGCGGTTGTAGAAGTGCCGCGTGAACCAGGCGATGTCGCGCGCGTCGTGACGCAGGAACACGCCCACGTCGAGCTGCTTCCAGAGCGCTTCGTGCGCGGTGTCGTCCAGCGCGGCCAGACGCAACAGGGCGCGCGCTTCTTCCTTGCGGCTTTCGAGCACCGCGTGCGGATCGGTCGTGGCGCCGCCGAGCACGCGCAGCGTCATGCGATACAGGTCTTCCAGCAGCTTGCCTTTCCACGCGTTCCACACTTTCGGGCTGGTCCCGCGGATGTCGGCAACGGTGAGCAGATACAGCGCAGTCAGCCGACGTTCGGTGCCGACCAGATCGGCGAAATGGCGGATGACTTCCGGATCGCCGAGGTCCTGCTTCTGGGCGACCTGGCTCATGGTCAGGTGGTGCTCGACCAGCCAGACGATGAGGTCGGCGTCTTCCTTGGCGATGCCGTGTTCCTTGCAGAAGCGGCGTGCGTCGGACATGCCCAGCACGGAGTGGTCGCCGCCGCGTCCTTTCGCAATGTCATGGAACAGCGCCGCCACGGTCAGTACCCACGGCTTGTCGAAGTTCGCCATCAACTGGCTGCAGAACGGGAACTCGTGCGTGTGCTCGACGATGGAGAAGCGTCGGATGTTGCGCACCACCATCAGGATGTGCTGATCGACCGTGTAGACGTGGAACAGGTCGTGCTGCATCTGCCCGACGATGCGGCGGAAATTGACCAGGTAGCGGCCGAGCACGCTGGTCTGATTCATCAGGCGCAGCGCGTGCGTGATGCCCTGCGGCTGCTGCAGGATCGACAGGAACAGCGCGCGATTGGCCGGATCCTTGCGCCATTTGGCGTCCATCAACGTCCGCGCGTTGTAGAGCGCGCGCATCGTGCTGGCAGCCAATCCCTTGATGCCGCGCGTCTGCTCGTACAGCAGGAAGGTTTCCAGGATGGCCGTCGGCTCGCGCTGGTAGAGATCGGCGTCGGCAATCTCGAGCATGCCTTGTCGCTCGACAAAGCGATCGTTGATCCGCCGCGTGATACCCAGCTCGCTGGGGAACAGCCGCGCCTCGATGTTCTGCAGCACCACGGTATTGAGCTGCGTGACGGCCTTGGCGACCCAGTAATAGCGGCGCATGAGTTGTTCGCTCGCGCGCTTGGCGGTGGTCGGGCGGTAACCGAACGACTCGGCCAGTTGCGTCTGCAGGTCGAACACCAATACGTCCTGCCGGCGCCCGGCCAGCAGGTGCAGACGCGCGCGGACGGTTTTGAGCAAGCGCTCATTGCTTGCCAGCTCCTGCGCTTCACGGCGCGTCAGCAGGCCATTGGCAAGCAGCTCGTTCCAGCTTGAACCGAAACCAGCCGCCCGCGTCATCCACAGAATGACCTGCAGATCCCGCAGGCCACCGGGGCTTTCCTTGCAGTTCGGTTCGAGCGAGTAGGGCGTGTCCTGGTACTTGGCATGCCGCTGGCGCATCTCCAGCAGTTTCGACTGGAAGAAATCGGCCGCATCCAGATGGCCCTGATAGTGCGTCTCGAACGTGCGGTACAAGCCTTCGTCGCCGGTCAGTAGACGTGCTTCCAGCAGCGAGGTGCGTACCGTTACGTCTTGCGCGGCCTCCTTGATGCACTCGTCGACCGTGCGCACCGAGGAGCCAATATCCAGCCCCATGTCCCAGCAGCGGCCGATGAAGGCTTCCAGCCGCGCCTCCAGTGCCTTGTCGGCGGTGCCCGGCAGCAGCAGGAGGATGTCGACGTCGGAATACGGGAACAGCTCGCCGCGCCCATAGCCGCCCACGGCAATCAGGGCGCAGTCGGCTGGCATCTGCTCCTCCTGCCAGAGCCGCACCAGCGCACGGTCAACGGCGCGTGCCAGCTTGGTCACGAGCTGCTGAACGTTGGCGTGCTGGTCGAACTGCGCGAACAGGTGCGCGCGCTCAGCTTTCAGGGCGTCGCGCGGTTGGACTTCTTCGGCAGGGGCGGCGGCAGCGGAGGGCATGAGTGGAGCGTGAATGAAACAGCGACCGGAACGAGCCGGTCGCTGCAGGAGTTGAGCTGAGGCGGGGCGAGATCAGCGCGACGCTGCTGCCTCTGAAGGTGCGGCTCGCCCGCGATGATCAGGCCGTGGCCGGTGCGCCTTCGTGTACGAATTCCGGTGCCGGCGGCGTCAGGGCCGACACGGTCAGCACTTCATGGCCGGTCTCTGTCACAAGAAGCGTGTGTTCCCACTGCGCCGACAGGCTGCGATCGCGCGTCTTGACCGTCCACTGGTCGGGCATCGTGCGGATATCGCGCTTGCCCGCGTTGATCATCGGTTCAATCGTGAAGATCATGCCGGCCTTCAGCTCCATCCCGGTGCCGGGGCGGCCGTAATGCAGGATCTGCGGATCTTCGTGGAATTTCTTGCCGATGCCGTGGCCGCAATATTCGCGCACCACGCTATAGCCGGCAGCTTCTGCATGTTGCTGGATCACGTGGCCGATGTCGCCGAGGCGGGCGCCCGGGCGCACCGCCGCGATACCCTTCCACATGCATTCGAACGTAACCTGCGTCAGGCGTTTGGCGAGGATCGAGCCTTCACCCACAACGAAGGTGCGGCTGGTATCGCCGTAATAGCCTTCCTTGGTGATGACGGTGATGTCCAGGTTGACGATGTCGCCATTCTTGAGCACCTTGTCGCCCGGAATGCCGTGGCAGATCACATCGTTGACCGAGGTGCAGATCGATGCCGGGAAGGGCGGATAGCCCGGCGGCGCATAGTTCAGCGGTGCCGGCACGGTGCCTTGCACGTCACGCATGTAAGCGTGGCACAGCTGGTCCAGCTTGCCCGTCGTCACGCCGGGCACGACGAACGGGGTGATGTAGTCGAGAACTTCGGACGCAAGCCGGCAGGCCACGCGCATGTGCGCAATGTCTTCGGCGGTGTGAATGGTAACGGCCATGCTGTGACTCTTTCTGCACGCAAGCGCCTGGAGCGCCGCGTCGTGGCTAAAGCATGAATTATCGCACCAAAGCGCCCCGGCCGGGGTTTTCGGGCGGTGGGCGCCCGTCTTGCGCCGTTTGTCGCGAATGCTCGGAAGGTCTTGAGTCGATTGGGTTTTTACCGCTATAATCGCTGGCTAAGCAGTTGCCGGTCGTGTGGCCGGGAGCGCTTGAAATCGCGAGCCGCCTCACCGCGGGTGTTTTTCGTATCGCATGCGAAAGATGTCTGAGGCGGCTTTAGACCTAACCCGACTGGAGAATTTCATGTCCGTGACCATGCGCGAAATGCTGGAAGCCGGTGTCCACTTTGGCCACCAGACCCGCTTCTGGAACCCCAAGATGGCCCCCTACATCTTCGGCCATCGCAACAAGATTCACATCATCAACCTGGAAAAGACGCTGCCGATGTACCAGGACGCACTGAAGTATGTGCGCCAGCTGGCAGCCAACCGGGGCACCATCCTGTTCGTCGGCACGAAGCGCCAATCGCGTGAGATCCTGGCTGAAGAAGCGGCTCGCGCAGGTATGCCGTTCGTCGACAGCCGCTGGCTCGGCGGCATGCTGACCAACTTCAAGACGGTCAAGACCTCGATCAAGCGCCTGAAGGACATGGAAGTCGCCAAGGAAGCCGGCGCGACCGAAACCATGAGCAAGAAGGAAGCGCTGATGTTCGAACGCGAAATGGACAAGCTGGTGAAGTCCATTGGCGGCATCAAGGACATGGGCGGCATTCCGGACGCCATCTTCGTGGTGGACGTCGGTTACCACAAGATTGCCGTGACCGAAGCTGCCAAGTTGGGTATTCCGGTGATCGGCGTGGTCGACACGAACCACTCGCCGGAAGGCATCGACTACGTCATCCCGGGTAACGACGACTCGAGCAAGGCTGTTGCACTGTACGTGCGCGGCGTGGCCGACGCGATCCTGGAAGGCCGTGCGAACGCGGTCCAGGAAGTGGTTGAGGCCGCTCGTGGCGGCGACGACTTCGTCGAAGTCCAAGAAGGCTAATACACAAGAAGGCGCGCGCCCGCCGCATTGCCGAGCGGGAAGCGCGTCAGGCCATATCGGTGATGTTCTGCGAACGCGGTGCATCCGAGGTGAAGGCCAGACAGGGGCGCGTAATAAACGCCCCTTTTTTTTAATTTGTCATGCGGATGTCCCACACGCGTCGTATCTCGTGGGGTGGCCGGATGGAAACCGGACGACAGGCCGGCGTGCAGCGAAAACGCAAAGACCTTTCAGCGCGCGACCGGACGACGATCTGAAACAAGGAGCATGAAATGGCGGCAATTACCGCAAGCATGGTGGCAGAACTGCGCGCGAAGACCGATGCGCCGATGATGGAATGCAAGAAGGCCCTGACGGAAGCCGAAGGCAACCTGGAAAAGGCCGAAGAAATCCTGCGTGTGAAGCTGGGCAACAAGGCAGGCAAGGCCGCCTCGCGCGTCACCGCTGAAGGCGTGGTGGCGGCTGCAGTGGAAGGCACGACCGGCGCGCTGGTCGAAATCAACTGCGAAACCGACTTCGTCTCGAAGAACGATTCGTTCCTGGCCTTCGCCAACTCGGTGGCTGCACTGATCGCCAAGAACAACCCGGCTGACGTTGCCGCTGTCGGCGCGCTGCCGCTGTCGCAAGACGGCTTCGGCCCGACCGTTGAAGACGTGCGCGTGGGCCTGATCGGCAAGATCGGCGAAAACATGACGATCCGCCGCTTCCAGCGTTTCGACGGCACCAAGCTGACGTCGTACCTGCACGGCGCCCGCATCGGCGTGATGGTGGCGTACGAGGGTGACGAAGTTGCGGCCAAGGATGCGGCCATGCAGGTTGCCGCCATGAAGCCGGTGTCGCTGTCGGCTGACGACGTGCCCGCAGATCTGGTCGCCAAGGAGCGCAGCGTTGCTGAGCAGAAGGCTGCCGAATCGGGCAAGCCGGCTGAAATCGTTGCCAAGATGGTGGAAGGCAGCGTGCAGAAGTACCTGAAGGAAGTCTCGCTGCTGAACCAGCCGTTCGTGAAGAACGACAAGCAGACCGTTGAGCAGATGCTCAAGGCCGCCAACACGACCGTGAAGGCTTTCACGCTGTACGTGGTGGGCGAAGGCATCGAGAAGAAGCAAGACGACTTCGCTGCTGAAGTGGCTGCCCAAGTGGCCGCCGCCAAGCAACAGGCGTAATGCTGCAGCGGCCGTTTCCAACGGTGCGGCGATTCACCTTCCGGCGCAGGCCGGCAGGGGGCGTTTCCACCGTTGGCGCAGCCGTATAATGCCAAACAGACAGGGCACCGAAAGGTGCCCTGTTTGCAGGTGCAGCCTGCTTGCGCGGGCATCGTTGGGTTTTTCCCGACGGCTTCCGCGCAAGAAGGTTGCGGGATGTGCGAAGTCCCGCTTTGCACGTCGTTGTCATCTCCGCAGCGTCATTTCCCCCTTTCCTGTCTCCCGTACCAGGAATCGTCACGAGGATCTCCATGCCTGCCTATAAGCGCGTTCTACTCAAACTTTCCGGCGAAGCCCTGATGGGCGACGATGCCTTCGGCATCAATCGCAGCACCATCGAAGGGATGGTCAACGACATCGCTGAAATCGTGAAGCTGGGCGTGCAGGTGGCAGTGGTGATCGGCGGCGGTAACATCTTCCGCGGTGTCGCGGGCGGCGCGGCCGGCATGGATCGCGCAACGGCCGACTACATGGGCATGCTGGCCACCATGATGAACGCGCTGGCCCTGCAGGACGCCATGCGCCACGCCAACCTCGAAGGCCGTGTGCAATCCGCATTGCGCCTGGACCAAGTGGTCGAGCCGTACATCCGCCCTCGTGCGATTCGCCAGTTGGAAGAGGGCAAGATCGTGATTTTCGCGGCCGGCACCGGTAACCCGTTCTTCACGACCGACACCGCTGCCGCGCTGCGCGGCTCGGAAATTGGCGCCGAGATCGTTCTCAAGGCCACCAAGGTTGATGGCGTCTACACCGCCGATCCGAAGAAAGACCCGAGCGCCACCCGCTACACCACCATCACTTTCGATGAAGCCATTTCGCGCAACCTGCAGGTGATGGACGCGACCGCTTTCGCCTTGTGCCGCGATCAGAAGCTGCCGATCAAGGTGTTCTCGATTCAGAAGCCGGGCGCGCTCAAGCGCGTCATCCTGGGTGAAGACGAAGGCACGCTGGTCCACGTCTGAAGCCAGCGGAAAGCCTCATCGCAGGCGCCTTTTTTACCGTTCGCTGACCCCGCTTGAATGGCGTTGGCGAGCGGCTTCCATGTAAAATCGTCTATTGTCTTTTTGGTCTTGCCGGTGCCCTGTGTCGTGTTCCGGGGCACAAGTTCGGCAGACCGCCGTTATCGTTCGGAGGAAGTATGAGCGTCGCCGATGTCAAAAAGAATGCCGAGCAGAAGATGCAGAAGTCGATCGAGGCTCTCAAGGCGGATCTGGCCAAGATCCGTACTGGCCGTGCCCACACCGGTCTGCTCGATCACGTGCAAGTCGACTACTACGGCTCGATGGTGCCGATCAGCCAAGTTGCCAACGTGACGCTGGTGGACGCACGCACGATCGGCGTGCAGCCGTGGGAAAAGAAGATGGTGCAAGCCGTCGAGAAGGCCATCCGTGAGGCGGACCTCGGCCTGAACCCTGCCACGATGGGCGACATCATTCGCGTGCCGACCCCCGCGTTGACCGAAGAGCGCCGCAAGGAGCTGACCAAGGTCGTGAAGGGCGAGGGCGAGGATGCCAAGGTCGCTGTGCGCAACCTGCGTCGCGACGCCAATGAACAGCTCAAGAAGCTGGTGAAGGACAAGGCCATCTCGGAAGACGACGAGCGTCGCGGTGGTGACGACGTCCAGAAGCTGACCGACAAGTTCGTCGCCGAAATCGACAAGCTGGTCGCCGAGAAAGACAAGGAAATCATGACGGTGTAAGGCCGTCTCCCGTCGCCGGCGCATTGGGCGCAGGTGGCGGGAAGCCCGATTCATGCATATCAGTTCCACACTGGCGGTGCCAGACACCGCCGACACGCCGCGCCACGTTGCCGTCATCATGGACGGTAACGGCCGCTGGGCCACCGAACGGCACCTGCCGCGCGTGGCCGGCCATAGCCGCGGCCTCGATGCCGTGCGTGCAACCGTTGAAGCAGCGGCACGCCGTGGCGTCGGGTACTTGACCCTGTTTGCCTTCAGCTCCGAAAACTGGCGTCGTCCGGCCGACGAAGTCACCTTCCTCATGAAACTCTTCATGACGGCGCTGCGTCGCGAAGTGGGCAAGCTGCACGATAACGGCATCCGCCTGCGCGTGGTGGGCGATCTGTCCGCGTTCAGCCCGCGCATCCAGCTGTTGATTCGCGAAGCCGAGGCGAAGACGGCTGCCAACCCCGGTCTGACGGTGACGATCCTCGCCAACTACGGTGGGCGCTGGGACATCCTGCAGGCCATGCGCGCGTTGTTGGCGGCGCGGCCCGGCATTGCACCTGAGGCCATTACCGAAGAGATGCTGGCGCCGTACATGGCACTGTCCTACGCGCCAGAGCCGGATCTGTTCATCCGCACCGGTGGCGAGCAGCGCATCAGCAACTTCCTGCTGTGGCAGCTTGCCTATTCCGAGCTCTACTTCACCGATCGCTACTGGCCCGACTTCGATGCTGCAGAACTCGATCGCGCCTTCGCGTGGTATCGCAACCGCGAGCGTCGCTTTGGCCGTACCAGCGCGCAGCTCGAGCCCGATGTTCCCCCCGCGCTATCCGCCGGAGCCTGACACATGCTGCTGACTCGCGTCGTTACCGCTGTCTGCCTGCTGATTGTCATCCTGCCCATTCTGTTCTTCGCGCCGCCCGCCGGCCTGGCCGGGTTGGTGACGGTATTTGCAGCCCTCGCCGCGTGGGAGTGGGGGCGTCTCGTCCGCCTGCCGGGCTGGTGGGGGCCGATTCTCTATGCCGTCGTTGTCGTCGTGCTGACGATCACCTGGCACGACATTCCCGTTCGCGGCGATGTGCAGCCGCTGTTCCACGGCGCAGTCATCGCCTGGGTGATCGCCTGGGCGCTGCTGGCCGGGGGCGTGCGCGAGTTGCACGGCACACGCAGGATCGTTTTCGTGCTGCTGGGCTTGGTGATGCTGCCGGCATTTGTGCATGGCGCCATTGAATTGCGCACGCACGGCGTCGCCTTTCTGCTGTCGGTCGCGTTGCTCGTGTGGGCGGCCGATGTGGGTGCGTATTTTGTCGGCAAGGCCATTGGCCGCCGCAAGCTCGCACCGACCATCAGCCCTGGCAAGTCGTGGGAAGGTGCGATTGGCGGCGCCGTGCTGGTTGCAGTGATTGCCACCGTGGCCGGCGTCACGCACTGGTTTGCGCCGACGTGGTTTTCGCACCAGTTTGACCAGCGCGGCGCCGTCGTCGCCCTGGTGCTGACCATCCTTCTGGTGGCTGCAAGCGTCGGCGGCGATTTGTTTGAATCCCTGCTCAAGCGTCAGGTCGGCATGAAGGACAGCAGCCGCCTGTTGCCCGGCCACGGCGGCGTGCTCGATCGTATCGACGCGCTGCTGCCGGTGTTTCCGCTGGCTGCGCTGCTGATTTCCTGAGGCGTCTGAACATGATGCGTTTGACCGTTCTTGGCGCCACCGGCTCCATTGGCGACAGCACGCTCGACGTGGTGCGCCGTCACCCCGACAAGTACAGCGTCTTTGCGCTGACCGCCAACGCCCAGGCCGACAAGCTCGCGGTGCTCTGCCGCGAGTTTCGCCCGAAGATGGCGGTGCTTGGTTCGGCGGTCGCGGCGGATGCATTGCGTGACCAACTGGGCGCAGAGGCCGCCGGCATCGACATCCGTTTCGGCAGCGAGGCATTGGAAGAGGCTGCGGGCCACCCCGACTGCGATGCCGTGATGGCGGCCATCGTCGGCGCAGCGGGGTTGCGCCCGACGCTCGCGGCTGTGCGCGCCGGCAAGCGCGTGCTGCTGGCCAACAAGGAAGCGCTGGTCATGTCCGGCGCGCTCTTCATGGACGCGGTGCGTCAGCATGGCGCCACCGTGCTCCCGATCGACAGCGAGCACAACGCCATCTTCCAATGCTTGCCGCAGCAAGTTCCGCAGTTTGGACGCGGCGTGTCGCGCATCGTCCTGACGGCGTCGGGCGGCCCGTTCCGCACGCGCGCCGTGGAGTCCCTCGCTGATGTCACGCCAGATCAGGCTTGCGCGCATCCGAACTGGGTGATGGGGCGCAAGATCTCGGTCGATTCCGCCACCATGATGAACAAGGGGCTGGAGGTGATCGAGGCGCACTGGCTGTTCGGCGTGCCGGTCGAGCATCTCGAAGTCCTGATCCACCCGCAGAGTGTCATCCATTCGATGGTCGGCTACGACGATGGCTCGGTGCTGGCGCAGCTGGGCAATCCCGACATGCGCACGCCGATTGCCTACGGTCTGGCCTACCCTGAGCGCATTGAGGCCGGCGTTCCGCTTCTCGATCTCGTCACCACGGGTGCACTGACGTTCGAGGCACCGGATCTGCGCCGCTTCCCGTGTCTGGCGTTGGCCTTCGACGCACTGCGCGCCGGTGGTACGGCACCTGCTGCGCTGAACGCGGCCAACGAGGTGGCCGTCGAGGCATTTTTACAGCGCCGAATCCGGTTCACCGAGATTGCCGCGGTGGTGGCCGACACGCTCGCCCACACCACGATCGTGCCGGCCGACTCGCTCGACACCGTTTTTGCTGCCGACGCCCAGGCGCGTCAGCAGGCTGAGCGCTATATCGCGACCGTATGCGCGCAACTGCCGGCCGCGTGAAAGCGCCCCGTCAGAGCAAGCGGGTAACATAGCGGCTTCGCGCCGGGCACCCCGGCGCGTGCCCTTCAGTGCATCCGGAGATGGTTTTGCAGACCGTTTTAGCGTTTGTCTTTGCGATCGCGGTACTGATCGTCATTCACGAACTGGGCCACTACAGCGTCGCGCGCTTGTGCGGCGTCAAGGTGCTCCGGTTTTCCGTTGGCTTCGGCAAGGTGCTGTTCCGCCGTGTCGGCCGTGGGCCCGACCACACCGAATGGACGATCTGCGCCATTCCGCTAGGCGGCTACGTCAAGATGCTCGGCGAGGGCGCTCGGGACCCCGAGAAAGACCCGCCCATCCTCCCGGAAGATCTCCCGCGCACGTTCGACCACCAGCCGGTCTACAAGCGATTCGCCATCGTCGCCGCGGGCCCGATCGCTAATTTCCTCCTCGCAATTGCGCTTTATGCCGTGCTGGCATGGGTGGGTGCGATCGAGCCGGTGCCTATTCTGGGCGCACCGCCGCCGGGCAGCATCGCCGCGCAGGCCGACCTGCGCGCACGGGACCGCGTGATCGCAATCGGCACGGACGGCGAAGCGCCTGCCGCCGTGCGCAGTTGGAGCGATGTCCGCATGCGGTTGTACTCGGCTGGCATCGCCGGGCGCGACGCGCTTGTGCAAGTGCGCGGCACGGATGGAGTCGAACGTACCGTCCGCCTGCAGGGCTTGCCGAGCGCTGCCCGCACGCCGCAGGCCGACGTGATTGACCAGATTGGTTTGCGCCTGCTCGGCGGCCCCGTCACCATCGTCGACGTACTGCCGGGCAGTGCCGCGGCACGCGCGGGGTTGCGGGCGGGTGACCAGATCGTGCGCTTCGCGGGCCAGCCGGCCGATCAGGCGATGGACCTCATCCGCCAGATCCGCGCCATGCCCGAGCAAAACGCCTCGATCGATATCCTCCGCAACGATCAGCCCATGACGTTGCCCGTTCGCCCGGATGCAGACGCCGATCCCAAGAACCCCACGGGGCCGAAGATCGGCAAGCTGGGCGCACAACTCAACCAGAAGGTGGAAACGGCGATGATCCGGGACGAGCCGGTCGCCGCCTTGGGGCATG
The DNA here is from genome assembly GCF_958439105.1 of Ralstonia flatus. Lineage (NCBI taxonomy): Bacteria > Pseudomonadati > Pseudomonadota > Betaproteobacteria > Burkholderiales > Burkholderiaceae > Ralstonia > Ralstonia flatus. Next base: position 82,173 of record NZ_CAUDLI010000015.1, read on the forward strand.
CCGTCGGTGAGGTCTGGCGGACTTCGGTGCTGTCGCTGCAGGTGCTGGGCAAGATGATCGTCGGTCAGGCATCGCTGCAGAATCTGAGCGGGCCGATCACGGTGGCGGACTTTGCGGGCAAGGCGGCAAGCCTTGGCTGGCAGACGTTTGTGAGCTTTCTCGCGTTGATCAGCGTCAGTCTCGGCGTGCTGAACTTATTGCCCGTTCCGGTATTGGATGGGGGGCATTTGCTGTATTATTGCGTGGAATTTTTGACTGGCCGACCCGTGCCGGAATCCTGGCAAGCAGTCCTTCAGAAGATCGGCGTCGCCTGCATCCTGCTTCTCACTTCGCTCGCCCTGTACAACGATTTGAGTCGGTTGTTTTTGACTCGAGGCTAGACCGTATTCAAATTGGGTCGGTCAGCCGCATCGTTGCCACCGGCGTGAGCGGGCAACTCAGGGTTTTGAAAACACTCAGAAGTGGATTCCGATTGAATCCAACTAGGGGATTAGATTGATCAGACAACATCGCTTCCCGCTCAGCGTGCTGGCGGCTTCCGTGCTGACCGTCACTGCCGGTCAGGCTCATGCAGTGGAGCCGTTCGTCGTCAAGGACATTCGCGTGGAGGGGGTGCAGCGCGTCGAGCCGGGTACCGTGTTCGGCTATCTGCCCGTGAAGGTGGGTGAGACCTTCACCGACGAGAAGGGCGCCGAATCGATCCGCGCGCTCTATAACACCGGCTTCTTCAAGGACGTGCAGATCCGCTCCGAAGGCAACGTGCTGGTGGTGCGTGTGGAAGAGCGTCCGGCGATCTCGCAGCTCGAATTCATCGGCTTCAAGGAGTTCGACAAGGAAGCGCTCCGTCGTACGCTGCGTGGCGTGGGCGTGGCAGAGGCTCGTTACTACGACAAATCCCTCATCGACCGCGCCGAGCAGGAAATCAAGCGCCAATATGTTTCGCGCGGCTACTACGCGGCCGAGGTGACGACGACCGTGACGCCGGTCGACGCCAATCGCGTGTCGATCACCTTCACGGTGGACGAAGGCCCGACCGCCAAGATTCGCCAGATCAATATCGTCGGCAACAAGGCCTTCAAGGAAGGCGACCTGCGCGACGAGATGCAACTGTCCACGCCCAATTGGCTGTCGTGGTACACCAAGAACGATCTGTACTCGAAGCAGAAGCTCACGGCCGACCTCGAAGCGCTGCGCTCGTTCTATCTGGATCGCGGCTACCTGGAATTCGCAATCGAGTCGACCCAGGTGTCGATCACGCCGGACAAGAAGGACATCTACCTGACGCTGAACATCCACGAGGGTGAGCAGTACAAGGTGTCGGACATCAAGCTGACCGGTGAGCTGCTCGGCAAGCAGGCCGAGATGGAGAAGCTCATCAAGCTTAAGCAGGGCGATGTCTTCTCGTCGGCCAAGCTGTCGTCGACGACCAAGTCGATTACCGATCTGCTCGGCACGTACGGCTACGCTTTCGCCACCATCAATCCGCAGCCGCAGATCAACCAGTCGGATCGCACGGTTGCGCTCACGCTGGTCGTGGATCCGGGCCGCCGTGTGTATGTGCGTCGCGTGAACGTGGTCGGCAACAGCAAGACCCGCGACGAAGTCGTGCGCCGCGAAATGCGCCAGATGGAAGCGTCGTGGTTCGATGGCGAGAAACTGCAACTGTCGCAGAATCGCGTGAACCGCACCGGTTACTTCACCGATGCCAACATCACGACGGAAGACGTGCCCGGCACGACTGACCAGGTCGATGTGAACGTCAACGTGACCGAAAAGCCGACTGGCCAGATCAACCTGGGCGTGGGCTTCTCGTCGACCGACAAGCTGGTGCTGTCGGCGGGTATTCGTCAGGACAACGTGTTCGGCTCCGGTACGAGCCTCGGCCTGGATGTGAACACGTCCAAGTCGAACCGCACGATTGCGGTGACGCAGTTCGATCCGTACTTCACGGTGGATGGCATCAGCCGTTCGACGGAACTGTACTACCGCACGTACCGCCCGCTGTACTACACGGGTGACCAGGACTACCGCGTTGTGCAACAAGGCGGCAACGTCAAGTTTGGCGTGCCGTTCTCGGAAACCGATACCGTCTTCTTCGGCATCGGCTACGAGCGCACGACCATCGACGTGACGACCAACACGCCGCTGGCTTACCAGAATTACGTCGCGAAGAACGGCCGTATCACCAACAACTTCCCGATCACCATCGGCTGGTCGAAGGATCAGCGTGACAGCGCATTGGTGCCGACGCGCGGCCGTTATCAGCAGGCCAACCTGGAATTCGGTATCCCGGGCGGCGATCTGCAGTACTTCCGTGCGTACTACCAGCACCAGTATTTCTACCCGCTGTCGAAGTCGTTCACGATGGCGTTCAACAACGAAATCGGTTACGGCCACGGTTACGGCGGCAAGGACTTCCCGGTCTTCAAGAACTACTACGCGGGCGGTATCGGCTCGGTGCGCGGTTACGAAACCAGCACGCTGGGCCCGCGCGACGCCAACGGCGTGGCCATCGGTGGCGCCAGCAAGTTCGTCGGCAACGTGGAATTCATCTTCCCGCTGCCCGGTTCTGGCGTGGACCGCACGGTTCGCCTGTTCACGTTCTTCGACTACGGTAACGTGTTCGCCGAAGGTCAGCCGTACAAGCTGGGCGACATGCGCTACTCCACTGGTTTCGGTCTGTCGTGGCTGTCGCCGATCGGCCCGCTGAAGATCAGCATGGGCTTCCCGATCAAGCGCAAGACCGAAGATCAAACGCAACGCTTCCAGTTCCAGATCGGGACTGCATTCTAATGACTGCATTCATCATGAAATCCACGCGCATCACGTTGTCCCGCATGGGCGTGTCCGCTGCTTTCGCCGCACTTGCCGCTGCCAGCTTCGCGCTGCCGGCCACGGCGCAGGAAGCGCGCATTGCTGCCGTCAATTCCGAGCGTATCCTGCGCGACTCGCAACCTGCCAAGGCCGCCCAGGCCAAGCTGGAAACGGAGTTCGCCAAGCGCGATCGCGAACTGCAGGACATGGCTGCCAAGCTCAAGGGCATGTCTGACAAGCTGGATAAGGATTCGGCCGTGCTGGCCGATTCCGATCGCAACCGCCGTCAGCGTGAACTGTCGGACCTCGACCGCGACTTCCAGCGCAAGCAGCGCGAATTCCGTGAAGACCTGAACCAGCGTCGCAATGAAGAGCTGGCCCAGGTGCTCGAGCGCGCCAATCGCGTGATCCGCTCGATTGCAGAGCAGCGCAAGTACGACCTGATCGTGCAGGAAGCCGTGTACGTGAACCCGCGCATCGACATCACGGACGAGGTGCTCAAGGCGCTGAATTCGCAATCGGCCAAATGAGGTTGTCCGCATGTCGTTTTCGCTTGGTGAACTTGCCGCGTCGCTCGGCGCGACCGTCCAGGGTGACGCAGGCCTGATCGTCAAGTCGATCGCGCCGCTGGATCAAGCGGGTGCCGATCAGCTCGCTTTTCTTTCCAATCCGCTGTACCTCAATCAGGCTGTGAGTTCCGGCGCGGGCGCGATCATCGTGTCGCCCCGCGATCTGGAAACACTCGAAGGCCAGGGCCACGCTGCTGGCCGGAACTGGCTCATTGCGGCCAATCCGTATGCTGCGTTTGCCCGTGTCGCCCAGCGCTTTGTTGCGCTGGCAGCGCGCCCCGTAGTGCCGGGCATTCATCCGACTGCCAGCGTGGAAGAGGGCGCCACGGTGCCGGCATCCTGCTCCATTGGCCCGAACGTCACCATTGAAGCCGGTGCTGTGCTTGGCGAGCGTGTGCGCATCGCTGGCAACAGTTTCGTTGGGGCCGGTGCGCGCATTGGCGACGACACGTTGGTGTACGCGAACGTTTCGATCTATCACGGCTGCGTGGTCGGGGCGCGTTGCATTCTGCATAGCGGCGTTGTGATCGGCGCGGATGGTTTCGGCTTTGCCCCGGACTTTGGTCCGCAGGGCGGCGAATGGGTGAAGATTCCGCAGGTTGGCCGAGCCGTGATTGGCGACGACGTGGAGATCGGCGCGAACACCGCCATCGACCGCGGCGCGATGGCCGATACGGTGGTCGAGCAAGGCTGCAAGATCGACAACCAGGTGCAGATCGCGCACAACGTGCACGTGGGCGCCTATACCGTGATCGCCGGCTGCGCTGCCATTTCCGGCAGCACGAAGATCGGGCGCTACTGCATCATCGGCGGCGCGGCCAATTTTGCCGGCCACCTGACCATTGCTGATCGCGTGACCGTCTCGGGCGGCACATCCATTACCAAATCCATCACCAAGCCCGGTGGCCATTTCACCAGCGTTTTCCCATTCATGCCGCACGGCGACTGGGAGCGTAACGCGGCCATCGTCCGAGGCCTGACGCGCATGCGCGAACGGTTGCAACAACTGGAACAGCGGGTCAAAGACCTGCAGCAACAATCATGACCGAAGCAACGAATGCGACGACGAGCGCGACCCCCAGCGTCGTCTGCGATTTCAACATCAAGAAGATTCTCGACCTGCTGCCGCATCGCTATCCGATGCTGCTGGTTGACCGCGTGATCTCGTTGGAGCCGCGCAAGTCGATTACGGCCATCAAGAACGTGACGTTCAACGAGCCGTTCTTCAACGGGCACTTCCCCGGCCACCCGGTGATGCCGGGCGTGTTGATGCTTGAGGCGCTGGCGCAAACCGCTGCGCTGCTGACCTTCGGCGAGGCAGACCACGAGCGCAAGGAAAACCAGCTCTACCTGTTTGTGAGCATCGATGGTGCGCGCTTTAAGCGGCAGGTGATCCCGGGCGACCAGCTTGTGATGACGGCTGAGCTGCTGCGCTCGAAGAGCGGTATGTGGAAGTTCAAGGTGTACGGCAAGGTTGACGGCGAAGTCGCCGTGGAAGCCGAGATCATGTGTGCCGTGCGCGAAGACAAGTCCAAGGGCGAGGCATGACGCAAGCACAGAAGATCCACCCGACCGCGCAGATCGATCCGAAGGCCGAACTGGATTCGAGCGTCGAGATCGGTGCGTTCACGGTCGTGGGCCCGAACGTGCGCATGGGCGCGGGCACGCGCGTCGGTCATCACACGGTGGTGGAGGGCTACACGACGCTGGGCCGTGACAACAGCATCGGCCACTTCGCATCGGTGGGTGGTCGCCCCCAGGACATGAAGTATCGCGACGAGCCGACGCAGCTGATCGTCGGCGATCGCAATACGATCCGTGAATTCACCACGATCCATACCGGCACGGCGCAGGATGCCGGCATCACGTCCATCGGCGACGACAACTGGATCATGGCCTACGTGCATATCGCGCACGATTGCCGCGTGGGTAACCACACGGTGTTCTCGAGCAACGCGCAGATCGCGGGCCACGTGGAAGTGGGCGACTGGGCGATCCTCGGCGGCATGTCGGGCGTACACCAGTTCGTGCGCATCGGCGCGCATGCCATGCTGGGGGGCGCATCGGCGCTGGTGCAGGATGTGCCGCCGTTCGTGATCGCCGCCAGCGACAAGGGCGGCAACAAGGCCGCACCGCACGGCATCAACGTGGAAGGCCTGCGCCGCCGTGGCTTTACAGCCGAGCAGATCACCGCGCTGCGCCAGGCATACAAGCTGCTCTACAAGAGCGATCTGAGCTTTGATCAGGCCAAGGCGGAAATCGCCGCGCAGATCGCTCAGGCGGATGACGCCCCGACCCGCGAGGTGTTGACCGCATTTGCTGATTTCATTGCCGCCACCAAGCGCGGCATCGTGCGTTGAGCGAGCAGCCACAGAACGCCACGCCGGTGCGCCGCATCGGCATGGTGGCCGGCGAGGCTTCCGGCGATCTGCTGGCCTCGCTGCTGCTGAAGGGATTGTGCGCACACCTGCCTGACGACATCGCCTACAACGGCATCGGCGGGGCACGCATGGCGGAGCAGGGTTTCCAGTCGAACTGGCCGATGCACAAGCTGTCGGTCAACGGCTACGTGGAAGTGCTCGGCCAGCTGCGCGAGATTCTCACGATTCGCAAGGAACTCAAGCAGAACCTGCTGACTGCGCCCCCGCTGGCGTTCATCGGCGTGGACGCGCCCGACTTCAATTTCAACGTCGAGATCGCCATGCGGCAGGCGGGTGTGCCGGTGGTGCATTTCGTGAGCCCGTCGATCTGGGCTTGGCGAGCGGGTCGTATCAAGACGATCGCTCGCGCCGTCGACCATATCCTCTGTCTGTTCCCGTTCGAGCCCGAGATTTACGCCAAGGCTGGCATTCCGGCCACGTACGTCGGGCATCCGCTGGCGGACGAGATTCCGCTGGTGCCGGACGTGGAGGGTGCTCGCACGCACCTGGGGCTGCCGTTGGGCCGCAAGGTCGTTGCGGTTCTGCCGGGTAGCCGGAATTCCGAAGTGAAGCATCTCGGGCCGACGCTGTTTGCGGCGATGTCGCGCATGCAGGCGGTCGAGCCGGATCTGGCGTTTGTGCTGCCGGCGGCCAATGCGACGCTGCGCGAGCGCATCGATGCCATGCGCGCGGAGCATCCGGGCCTGCATCTGTGGGTCGTCGATGGTCAGTCGCACGCCACCATGGAAGCCGCTGACGTGATCCTGCTGGCCAGCGGCACGGCCACGCTGGAAGCGGCGCTGTACAAGAAGCCGATGGTCATCACCTACAAGGTGCCCTGGTTGACCGCGCAGATCATGAAGCGCAAAGGCTATCTGCCGTATGTTGGGCTGCCGAACATCCTGTCCGGCCGCTTTGTCGTGCCGGAACTGCTGCAGGATGACGCAACGCCCGAGGCACTCGCGCGCGAAACGCTACTGCAGCTGAGCGACCATGGCAATGCCGCGTTCCTGCGTGAACACTTCACGCAGATGCACCTGACGCTCAAGCAGAACATGGCCGAGATCGGCGCGAAAGTCGTGGTCGACCTGCTGCGCAGTCGCGGTAAGCTTTGAGTCCATGGCTTCCCGCAAACCCAATCCCGATCAGCTTGGCTTGCTGCTCTCGCAAGAGCCGGCGGCCAAGCGTGCGCGTCGCATCCTGTGCGGCGTGGATGAGGCTGGCCGCGGGCCCTTGGCCGGGCCGGTGACGGCTGCAGCGGTCGTGCTCAATCCGCGCAAGCCGATCAAGGGCTTGGCCGACTCCAAAATCCTGACCGCCAAGAAGCGTGAAGCGCTCTACGACGAGATCGTCGAAAAGGCGCTTGCCTGGCACGTGGCAGAAGCCACCGTCGAAGAAATCGATCGCATCAACATCCTGCACGCGACCATGCTCGCCATGCAGCGCGCGGTGCACGGCGTGGCAGCACTGGGCACGCTGCCCGATCTCGTGCAGGTGGACGGCAATCGCTGCCCGCAGGTGGCGTTTGCGGTGGAGGCCATCGTCAAGGGCGATGCGCTGGTGCCGGCCATTTCAGCGGCATCCATCCTGGCGAAGGTGACGCGCGATCGCCAGTTGGCAGCGCTGCATACCGAGTTTCCGCTCTATGGTTTTGACGTCCATGCCGGCTATGGCACGCCGCAGCATCTCGCCGCGATCGACCTGCATGGCGTAACGCCACATCATCGCCGCTCGTTTGCGCCCGTGCGTCGTGCGCTGGAGGGGATGAGCGCGATCAGCATCGAAACCACCGCTGCAGGCAGCGCCTGGGACGACTGACCTTTTTCCGCTGGGCCCATTCGTGAAGCACATCACTTCCCGCGACAACGCGGTGTTCAAGCATCTCAAGGCGCTTTCGGGCTCGACGCAGCATCGTCGGCGCGCGGGGCAATCCGTGCTCGATGGCGTGCATCTCGTCGTGGCGTATCTGGATGCGGGCCATATGCCGGCGCAATGCCTGGTTTCGGAGCGCCATATCCGGCACCCGGAAGTGGCCGCGGTGCTCGATCGCGTCGATCCGGACACCGTCATCCTGCTGGCGGATAACCTGTTTGGCCAACTCACCACCGTCGTCAACGGTGTCGATCTGATGGCGCTGGTCGAGACGCCGGAGGGCAAGTTGCCGCAGACGATCGATGCAGACTGCGTCGTCCTGGATGGCATCCAGGACGCCGGCAACGTTGGTTCCATCCTGCGGTGTGCGGCCGCCGCCGGCGTGCGCGATGTCTTCATGACGCCGGGCTGCGCGTTCGCGTGGTCGGCCAAGACATTGCGCGCCGCCATGGGTGCGCATTTCCACCTGAATATCGTTGAGCACTGCACCTTCGAAAGCGTGCATTCGCGGCTTCAGGTGCCGCTGTTGGCGACCTCGTCGCACGCCAAGCAGGCGGTGTTCGATGTGCCGCTCAATACACCTGTGGGTTGGGTGTTCGGCAACGAAGGCGCGGGCGTGTCGGAGGAATGGCTTTCTGCCGTGACGACGCCGGTGACGATTCCCCAGCCGGGCGGCATGGAGTCGCTCAATGTGGCTGCCGCAGCAGCGATCTGCCTGTTTGAGGCCGTGCGACAACGCCGCGCGGCGTAACCCTCTCTTTTTTCTGTCGATTACCGGTCATACGGCGTTTTCAAACGCCAGAAAAGTCCCGCATTGACTTTGACATTGAGTAATGGAACATTGGGCGCGGCGCCATCGAGCGCCCTCGATACCCAGACTCAAGGAGACCGGCATGCCGAACCCCAGCCTGGCGCGCGTCCATGTCGACGAACTCGCCCAGTTTCGCGAAATCCAGCAGCTCGCTTACGCGTGCGTCGAAGCCGTCGGCGGCATGCTGCGCCCCGGCATGACCGAGAAGGACGCGGCCAAGCTGCTCACCGAGTGGCTTGGCGATCGTGGCGTCCATGACTGGCTGCACAAGCCGTTCGCGTGGTTTGGCGACCGCACCGCGTTCCAGGGCTTTTCGGGCCTGACGCATATGGCCGGCTTCAACCTGGCGTTCTTTCCGTCGTCGCGGCGGCTGGAAGAGAACATGCCGGTCATCCTCGACGTGGCGCCCGTGCGCAATGGCGTGATCGCCGATGTCGGCTATGCCACGTGTCTCGGCGAAAACGCCATGCTCGATCAGCTGCAGGACGACCTGATGGCGCATCGCGAGTTGATCGTGCGTTTGATCCGCGAGCGCCGGTCCATGGCCGATGTGGCACGTGCGGTGGACCAACTCTGCATGAAGCAGGGCGTGGAGCCGCGTCACAAGGCGTATCCGTTCAAAGTGCTGGCGCATCGCGTGGCCAAGCTCGACAGCCCGTCGAAGCCGCGTTTCGTTGCGCGCTTCGGGCTGAACGCCACGCGCAACCTGATCCTTGACCAGGTGCGCAGCGGTAAGCAGGAAGGGTGGTCGCCGCTGTGGTCGATCGATCGTCGATCCGAACACGCGCCGGTGCCGGGCCTGTGGGCCGTCGAGCCGCACCTGGGCTTTCATGGCGTGGGGGCCAAGTTCGAGGAGCTGCTCGTCATCACCGAAGACGACGCCTACTGGCTCGACGACGATCTGCCGCACGTGCGCCGCTGGCAGCAGCGTCAACTCGGGCAGCAGCGCGCTGCCTGACGTACGCGGAGGCCCAGATGAAAACGCTTCTTGAAGAGGCCCCGCTGGCGTTGTTCGAATCGCCCGCAGCGGTTTCGCCCAACGACTATTCGGAGCGGATGGTGCAGTCCGGCGGCGTCTCCCTCGCCGTCAAGACGTGGGGCAACCCGGCGCATCCGACCGTCGTGCTGGTGCACGGCTATCCCGACAACAGCGAGGTCTGGCACGAGATGGCACCGCTGCTCGCGCGCGACTACTACGTCGTTGCCTACGACGTGCGGGGCGCAGGCCGGTCGAGTTCGCCCAGCGGGATGCGCAATTACACCTTCGCGCGGTTGACCGACGACTTCATCGCCGTGATCGATGCGCTGAGCCCCGGCAAGCCCGTGCACCTGATCGCGCACGATTGGGGTTCGATCCAGTCGTGGGAATTCGTGACGGAGGCGCGCCTGCGCGGCCGCATTGCGTCATACACGTCGTGCTCGGGGCCGTGCCTGGACCACGTCGGGCATTGGATGCGCGCGCGACTGCTGCGCCCGACGCCGTCGTCGCTGGGCAAGATGGTCGGGCAGCTCGTGCGCTCGTGGTACGTGCTGCTGTTCCATTTGCCGATCGTGCCGGAACTGAGCTGGCGCCTGTGGCTGGGGCGCGCGTGGCCGCGTGTGCTGCGTCGTGTCGAGAAGACCGCCATCGTGCCGCGCGCAACGCAGACGGCCGATGGCGTGCGCGGTGTGTCGCTGTATCGCGCCAACTTCATCCGCAGCCTGTTCACGCCGCGCAAACGTGTCGCACATGCGCCGGTGCAGGTGATCGTGCCGACGCTGGACAAGTACGTCAGCCCGGCGTTGTCCGAAGACCTCTCGCGCTGGGTGCCGCAATATTGGCGCCGCGAGGTTGTGGCACGGCACTGGCTGCCGGTCACGCATGCCGCGCGCATGGCCGAGATGGCGCGCGAGCTGATCGAGCACGCCGAGGGCAAGCCGGAATCCGAAGCGCTGCAGCGCGCGCGTCAGCAAGGCGAGCGCAAACCGCTGTCCGGCAAGCTCGCTGTCATCACGGGGGCCGGCAGCGGCATCGGTCGTTGCGCGGCGCTGGAATTCGCGGCGCAAGGCGCAGCCATTGTCGCCGTCGACATTCATGCTGAAGACGCAGAGCGCACCGCCAAGCTCATCCGCCTCACCGGCGGCAAGGCGTGGGCGCGTACCGTCGACGTCGGCAACGCCGAGCAGATGGAAGCGTTGGTCGATTGGGTCGGCAAAGAACTGGGCGGCGCCGACATCGTCGTCAACAATGCGGGCATCGGCATGGCAGGCGGCATTGTCGACACGTCCGAGCGCGATTGGCAACGCATCCTGCACGTGAATGTGTGGGGCGTGATTCACGGCGCCCGGCTGTTCGCCAAGCAAATGGTGGCGCGAGGGCAGGGCGGGCACATCCTGAACACCGCATCGGCAGCGGCCTTTGCGCCATCGCGCGATCTTGCCGCCTATGCGACGACAAAGGCCGCGGTGCTGATGCTGTCCGAATGCATGCGCGGCGAGCTGGCCGGGCAGGGCATTGGCGTGTCGGCCATCTGCCCCGGCTTTGCCGAGACGGGAATCATGGCCTCCACGGTCTACACCGGCACAACCGAGGCACAGCAGGCGCAACTGCGCGCCCGCGCGACGAAGCTCTACCAACTGCGTGGCCTCAAGCCCGAGACCGTCGCGAAAGCCATGTTCCGCGCGATTCAATACAACAAGCCCGTCGTCACGATCGGCATCGAGGCGCATTCGTCGCGCTTCATCTCGCGCTATGCGCAGTGGCTCAGCCGGCTGATCGCGCGCGTGAGCATGGCCGGGCATTGAACCCGCGCCGACAAGAACATCCGGAAACCACCATGACCGCGCCCGACTACTTCATCAAGGCCCGCCACGTCCGTTTCGACTGGAAGGACACGCCTATCCAGTGGGTTCCCGGCGATCCGTCCAGCACGCACATCATCAACATCCTGAATCTGTTGTTTCCCGCGGGCGAGTTGTGGTTCTGCCGCGTCTACAACAAGGTGTTGCCGCTGATTGCCGACGCGAAGCTGCGCGCCGACGCCGAGGGCTTTCTGCGCCAGGAGGCCGTCCATTCGCGCTCGCATGGCGGCGTGCTGACGCATTACTACAAAGACCACGGCATCGATACCCAGCCGTTCACCAAGCGGCTCGACTGGCTGTTCTCCAAGGTGCTCGGCGAACAGCCGCTGGGTCTGAAGATCGGTCACACGCGTTTCTGGCTGCGGCAGCAACTCGGTATCATCGCCGCACTCGAGCACTTTTTCGGCTATCTGGGCAATTGGGTGCTCAACGCAAAGGGGCTGGACGCCGCCCAGGCCGATCCCGTCATGCTGGACCTGTTGCGCTGGCATGGCGCGGAGGAAGTCGAGCACCGTACCGTCGCCTTCGACATCTTCCGGCACATGGGCGGCACGTATCTCGAACGCTGCTTCCACATGCTGACCACGATCCTGTTGCTGCTGTATTTCCTGGTGACGGGCTTCCGCTTCATGCACAAGCGCGATCCGGGCGCGGGCAGGTTTCCCGGCTTTATCCGCGGCTGGTGGCATGGCTCGCGGCGTAACTGCCTGCCCTCGTTCTGGAAGATGCTGGGGGCCGCGCTGCGCTATTTCCGGCCGAGCTATACGCCGCATCATGAAGGCTCGACCGAGCAGGCGCTGGCCTATCTGGAAACATCGCCGGCAGCGCAGGCCGCGGCGCACGGCGGCAACTGGGTGCGTGACCGCGCCTGACTGGCTGGGCGGCCGGCAGAAAAACAAAACGGCCGGTGCAATGCCGGCCGTTTTATTTGTGGTGCGATGCCACGCTCAGTAGTTGTTGTGATCCATCTTGATGTCCTGCAGGATCGTCGTGGCAATTTCCTCGATCGACTTGTGCGTCGACGACAACCACTTGATGCCCTCGCGCCGCATCATCGCTTCAGCTTCGTTGATCTCGTAGCGGCAATTTTCCAGCGCGGCATATTTGCTGCCCGGCCGGCGTTCATTGCGGATTTCGGACAGGCGCTGAGGATCAATCGAGAGCCCAAAAATCTTGCTCTTGTAGTCATACAGCACCGACGGCAGCTTGCCGCGCTCGAAATCGTCCGGAATGAGCGGATAGTTGGCCGATTTCACGCCATATTGCATCGCCAGGTACAGGCTGGTCGGCGTCTTGCCGCTGCGCGATACCCCCACCAAAATCACATCCGCCTCGGCCAGGTTCTTGTGTGACTGGCCGTCATCGTGGGCGAGTGAAAAATTGATCGCTTCGATGCGGTTTTTGTACGCCTCGGTGTCGGCGTTCTGGTGAAAACGGCCGATCGCGTGGGTCGACTTGAGGTTCAGCTCCTTCTCGAGCGGCTCGATGAAGGTCTGGAACATATCCAGGATGGTGGCCTTGGCCCGATGGACGATCTCGTTTGCCTCGGCATCCACCAACGTGGTGAAGACGATCGGCCTCACCCCTTCGGCGTGGAACGCCTCATTGATCTTGGCGACCGCAACATGCGCCTTGTCGATCGTGTCGACAAACGGAATCCGCACCTGGCGGAATTTCATCTCAAACTGCGCCAGGATCGAGTGGCTGAAGGTTTCTGCGGTGATCCCGGTGCCATCCGACACGATGAAAACGGTCCGGAAAGGTGTCCGGTTGGGAGATGCGGAGGCGAGGTCGGTCATCGAAAACGAGGGGTTTTTCCAGCACGCCGGCAGGAAATCGTGCTGCGGCACGGTAGAATAGCGGCGATCGTTTAGCTAAGCAATTCGGGCCAATCGCCTGCCGGGCGCTGCCGCAGCGGCAATCCTGGCATGGCTTCCGGATGATTTAGCCAAGCGATTCGTACGGCCAGACGACAAGAAGAAAGCCCCGTGCGGATCCGACCGGTTTTTCACTTAGTTTAGGGGCTTGTATGACTAACCTGTCGCAAGACGGCGCCTATGTGCTGCCGTTCGAGCAATTGCGGATGACCGATGTCGAGGTCGTTGGCGGTAAAAACGCTTCGCTGGGCGAGATGATCTCCCAGCTGGATGGCGCCGGCGTGCGCGTTCCGGGCGGTTTTGCCACCACGGCACTGGCGTTCCGCGATTTCCTTGCACACAACAACCTGACCGAGCGCATCTCGCAGCGTCTGGCCAGCCTCGACGTCGACGACGTCAAGGCGCTGGCTGTCGCCGGCAAGGAGATCCGCGAATGGGTCGCCACCGCGCCGTTCCAGCCGCGTCTGGAGCAGGAGATTCGCGAGTCGTATGCTCGCGTGTCGGCCCGCGAAGGCGCCGAGGCATCGTTCGCCGTGCGCTCCTCGGCCACGGCTGAAGACTTGCCGGACGCATCGTTCGCCGGCCAGCAAGAGAGCTATCTCAACGTGCTCGGCATCGACGACGTGCTCGACAAGATCAAGCACGTGTTCGCCTCGCTGTACAACGACCGCGCGATTTCGTACCGCGTGCACAAGGGCTTCGCCCATGACGTGGTCGCCCTGTCGGCCGGTATCCAGCGCATGGTCCGCTCGGACTGCGGCGCCTCGGGCGTGATGTTCACCATCGACACCGAATCGGGCTTCCAGGATGTCGTTTTCATCACCTCCAGCTACGGCCTGGGCGAAACGGTGGTGCAGGGCGCTGTGAACCCGGACGAGTTCTACGTCTTCAAGCCGACGCTGGCCGCCGGCAAGTACCCGATCATCCGCCGCTCAATCGGCTCCAAGCTGATCAAGATGGAATTCACCGCGCCGGGCGAAGAAGGCCGCGTGAAGACCGTCGACGTGCCGGGCGAACTCCGCAACCGTTACTCCATCAACGATGCCGACGTGGCAGAGCTGGCGAAGTACGCCGTCATCATCGAAAAGCACTACGGCCGCCCGATGGACATCGAGTGGGGCAAGGACGGCAAGGACGGCAAGATCTACATCCTGCAGGCCCGCCCGGAGACGGTGAAGAGCCAGGCGCACGGCAAGGTCGAGCAGCGTTTCCGCCTGAAGGGCTCGGCGCCGGTGCTGACCACCGGCCGCGCCATTGGCCAGAAGATCGGTACGGGCCCGGTGCGCGTGATCAACGATCCGGCTGAAATGGAACGTGTGCAGCCGGGTGACGTGCTGGTTGCCGACATGACCGACCCGAACTGGGAACCGGTGATGAAGCGCGCCTCGGCCATCGTCACGAACCGCGGCGGTCGTACCTGCCACGCGGCCATCATCGCGCGTGAGCTGGGTGTGCCGGCGGTGGTCGGCTGCGGCGATGCTACCGATCTGCTGAAGGACGGCACGCTCGTGACGGTCTCGTGCGCCGAAGGCGACGAAGGCAAGATCTACGACGGTCTGCTGGAAACCGAAATCACGGAAGTCCAGCGCGGCGAAATGCCGACGATCAGCACCAAGATCATGATGAACGTCGGCAATCCGCAACTGGCGTTCGATTTCTGCCAGATTCCGAACGGCGGCGTGGGCCTGGCCCGTCTGGAATTCATCATCAACAACAACATCGGCGTTCACCCGAAGGCGATTCTCGACTACCCGCAGGTCGACAGCGACCTGAAGAAGGCCGTGGAAAGCGTGGCCCGTGGCCATGCCAGCCCGCGGGCGTTCTACGTCGACAAGCTGGCCGAGGGCATCGCCACCATCGCGGCGGCGTTCTATCCGAAGCCCGTGATCGTGCGCCTGTCGGACTTCAAGTCCAACGAGTACAAGAAGCTGATCGGCGGTTCGCGCTACGAGCCGGACGAAGAAAACCCGATGCTGGGCTTCCGCGGCGCCTCGCGCTACATCGCCGAAGACTTTGCCGAAGCGTTCGAGATGGAGTGCCGTGCCATGAAGCGCGTGCGCGACGAGATGGGCCTGACCAACGTCGAGGTGATGGTGCCGTTCGTGCGTACGCTCGGCCAGGCCGAGAAGGTTGTCGAGCTGCTGGCCAAGTACGGCCTGAAGCGCGGCGAGAACGGCCTGCGCCTGATCATGATGTGCGAAGTGCCGTCCAACGCGATCCTGGCCGAACAGTTCCTGCAGTACTTCGACGGTTTCTCGATCGGTTCGAACGACCTGACGCAGCTCACGCTGGGTCTGGACCGCGACTCCGGCATGGAGCTGCTGGCCAAGGACTTCGACGAGCGCGATCCGGCGGTCAAGTTCATGCTGCAGCGCGCCATCTCCACGGCGCTGTCGATGAACAAGTACGTCGGCATCTGCGGTCAGGGCCCCTCCGATCACCCGGATTTTGCCGAGTGGCTGGCGAAGGAAGGCATCTCGTCGATCTCGCTGAACCCGGATTCGGTGGTCGACACATGGCAGAAGCTCGGTTTGGCTTGAGCTTGAACTAGAGTGTTGCAACGAATGTCGTAAGACAAGGCGCGTATCCTGACAGGTGCGCGCCAACAAGAACGCGAAGTGCCCGGCGGCGGTCCAACGCTGGCGGGGGCCGAGCGACATGCCCCCGCAGACGAACAGCGTCGCGGGGGTTTTTTTCTGGGATTCAGGGAGAGGGAGTATGTCGGCTCAGACCGTCTGGTTTTCGCTGGCCGTGCTGCTCGTCATCGGCGAGCTGATGACGGGGACCTTCTATCTGCTGATGGTCGCGATTGGGCTGATTGCCGGTGGTCTTGCCGCGCTGATCGGCCTTGCATTTCCTGCGCAGGCCATCGTGGCCGCCATCGTGGCGGTGTTCGGCATCGTTGGGCTGCGGCGTACGCGCTACGGGCGTGTCACGCGCGAGAACGCCGCCCGGAATCGCAACGTCAATTTGGATATCGGCGAGACGTTGCGCGTCGACGCCTGGTCACCCGAACGACGCGCGCGTGTGCAATATCGCGGCGCAGCGTGGGATGTCGAGTTGGCGCCGAATGCGGCGGCTACAGTCGGTGAATTCCGCATCGTCGAAGTGCGCGGCAACGTGCTGGTCGTCGCGCCCAAATAACGCGCAAATCGCACTCAAAACAACCAATAAGCTCAACCACGGAGGTTCTATGTTCGAGCTGGGGACTCTCGCCATCATCGTCCTGTTTGCCGCCATCGTGCTCATTGCGCAAGGCATCAAGATTGTGCCGCAGCAGCACGCCTGGATTCTCGAGCGGCTGGGCAAATATCATGCAACGCTCTCGCCGGGGCTCAACATCGTGCTGCCCTTTGTCGATCGTGTGGCCTACAAGCACGTGCTCAAGGAAATCCCGCTCGACGTGCCGAGCCAGATCTGTATCACCAAGGTTATAGCTGGGTAACTGGGCTAACTACTAGGGGTGGCTATGGCGCGTTAGTGCCTTTTTTTGTGCCGTCCGGTATCGTGTACGGCTCCTGCCTATTTAACTTTTCCAGAGTTGACGCGCGACTACCCATCCCCGAAGCGGTCCGCTCACTCGATAGTTGAGGTGCCGCTGTCCGCCCGGTCCGGTGTCTCCATGCCTTTGCTGTTAGTAGATCCCGGCGAAGCCCCACTTTTTGTCACTTCTTTTTTGCGCAACATGCTGCTGTTGGGCAGCAAGGGGCCGACCGTCAGCAAAGCAGCCAAAGCCATTGGCCTGCTTTACGACTACTACGTCCTTGACCAACGCTGTCCCACTCTGGACGAGCGAGGCTTGCACCTCCTTATCCGGCAGTTTTATGAAGCTCGCCGCTATGGATGCGAGAGCTTGGGGTGGAGGCCGGTGAGCCTGAAGACTGCCCTGGACGACCTCGAGTATGTCGGCCAATTTTCGACGTTTTGCCAAGACAACTATGGTCACATGGAGGCTCACCCTTCAGAGCGAGTGCTGGTGTCGGCCATGTCGAACAGGGAGTTCAACAATTGGCTGGCGCAAGGCCATGGGCGTAAGCGCTTCGACTTGCTGTACCACACGTATGGGGCAAGTCAGGAAGGTCAAGGGTTCGTAACCCGGCGCGTGTTCCGCCCAGAGGCAGGCCAATCCAAGCGAATCCGGTCTGCGAAGTATTTTCCGCCTGAACACGTGCTTGATTTCATCTCTCGGGCCGCGAACACGCGCGATGCCTTGTGTTGGCTGCTGATATTTTACGGCGGCGTGCGTATCTCCGAACTGATGCATCTCTACGTTCGCGACATCAGTCTAGATCAGCGTAGCGGTATGGCCCGCGTTGTACTTGCTCATCCAAGAGAGGGGAAGATTCAATGGACGACAAGACGCGGCACGCTGAGAAATGGGATTCGTGCCGACTTCCTCGATGAGCGATACCAGCGCGTGCCGCGCCAGGATTTCGCTACCTACCATCCCGAACGCGCTGGCTGGAAGGGAATGAAGTACGACGATGAGCAAAGGCGCGAGGGTTGGATCTATTGGAGTGACCCCAGGATGGGGCAATTGTTCTGGAAACTTCATAAGGAGTACATGCGTAGCGTCCGACTGCGTGTGTCAGACAATCACCCTTACTACTTTGTCTCAATAAAAGACGACGCATTTGGGGAGCCTCTCAAGCTGAAGAATCTTCGAGACCAGTTTTACGGCAATGCTAGGCGAATCGGGCTGTCCCCTTCCCAAGACGGAGTGAACCCGCACGGTGGACGGCACTTCTACGGCTATTTCGGTGCGACATGGCTTCGCCTTTCAAAAGAGAAACTCCAGGTGCTAATGCACCATGCCTCTGTTTTATCCACAGAGGTGTACTACGCCCTCGACCCGAAGGTGGTCCGTGACGAGTTGGCGCTTGCCCATCAGCGCATGCTGGAAGCGGTCCCTACATTTCTGAACGGTTTGACGCTCGCGTCGGCCGACGGCGATGGTTCCCATGCCTAACGAGATCAAGGTATTTAAGTCCGAAATCAATGGCCGCGACATACGGCTCAACCTGGACACGGATCGTTTTACTTGGACGCATGTACCCGGCACCGTCGAAATGGCAGAGCTGATCGCCGACTGGGAGCGCGTGCGTATCGACTTACTCTGGAAGCATTTCGAGACGCCGCACAATGAATCTTGCATTACAGCGTTCGCCTCCTCCGCCCAGGGGTCGCTCCGCTATTTCAAACGCAACGTGGTTGTGGAAGCTTTCGGGATCGCAATCGAAGGCAACAAGCGCCAAATTGCACAGTACATCTATCGCCACGCACTCGATCGACAGGTCGAGGTACTGCGTTCTCTGAAGCCGGCGAATTGGCGGGAGTTGGAAAGCACGGTCGGTGTGCATGCAATTCGGGCGCTGTTTCCGGTCGACCTGGGCCGGCTTGTCGCGGCTGCGGGCAGCCTGTCAGCGTTGGTGGAGGTCATCCAGGAGCAGTTGGCCAACAATACCGTTCCAAGACATCATTCGGCAACGTATCGTGAGCTCGTAATGATGCTGCGGGGGCGAGGATGGCTACTGTTTCCTGCGGCATATGGTGATTGGATGACCGGCGGAAATGTAAGGTGGCAATCGTTCTACCAGCAAGGGTACGCGGGCAGCCTTTATCCGCTGCTTGACGAGGTCGCTCGCCATCTTACGAACGCCCGGGGCCAGCGAACGGATAAGACCGCCCTGGGGATGATGATGCTGGCGATCACGTCTGTACTGTCCATGGAGGACCTCAGTCGAAACATCATTGATGCCGCTGAAGAGCTTTTCTATGCGACGAAACTGAGCGCGCAGGCATCGTCGAGCTGGGTCGCAAGGCGTCCGGGCCATGTTCGTTCGGCCGCTGTGGGTCTGCGGCAAATGTGGAACCGCCATTACCCTGAGAAAGCCTTCAAGGCAACGCGCAAACAGCAAGAAAAACACAACCCCAATCTATTGCGTACGAGAGGCGAGTACCACTGGGTGAGTCTGGCGCGGCCGGACATGGAACCTTGGGTACAGCCATTGGCGGCCTTCATTGAGGAACGGCGCGGCGCAAGGACGAAGTCGGGCCCGATCGCGGACCTGAACTGGTTTGTCGATTTCCTCTTGTCACTCGAGGCACCGCCTCAGCGGCCGGAGGACATTGATCGTCATCAGCACATCCATGATCCGACCTTAAGGAACAACAATACGTTGATGACGCGGCTGCGCGCTTCCGGCCTGGCCTCCAAGCGGCATCAGCGCATTCTGCGCATCGCGCGCGAGTTCTTCAGTTGGTATCCGGACTGGTTGCATAGGAATGGCAGAAAGGAGATCGCGCGGCGGTTCAAGAACCCTGTTACCGAGATGGAACGGGTCACGCATGACAACGCGCCCACAGGCACGCACCGCAGAGCCTTGCCGAGTTGGGTGTTGAACGAGCTGCGACGTACTCTGACCGAGGATGACTTTGCGCTTCCCAGATCATTCGCGGCAGATGCGGTTCCCGTTTTCGATGCTGTCGAGAAGAAGGTGTCTCGCGTCTGGTGGCCAGGCACGGCGATCGCTCTGACCATTCTGTTGGACCTGCCGTTGCGGTCTCATCAGGCACGCTGGCTCGATTCTGGGGAGTTGGACGAACTCTACTACGATCATCGGGCTGGCAAGGAGGTCACAAACATCAACCCCAACGCAACTGTCGGTCGACGCGAATCCTGTCTACGGCTGCTCAATGACCCGGCGTCACAGGCGGAATGGGTAGGCATGTATGTCAACACAAACAAGACTGCGCTATACGATGGCCGGTCGCCTAATGGCTACGTGATTCCTTGGGTGAGCAAGCAAACCGCCGAACTGGTTTATCGGATGCAGGAGTGGAACCAGCGCTACTTGCCGCCGCTTGCTGCGCCAGTCACCTACACCAACGAAGGTTTGGGCAAATCCACCTTCGCCAAGGTTGATCGAAAGCTCCTCCCCCAGGTCGCACCGCTTTTGCGCGATCCCAAGCAACCACAAAGCAGCATCCCGGTGTCACGCGCTAAGATGGCGCGCCTCTGGGTTGCGGTGCTTCACGAGACCGAGAAGCGGGTACGCATTGAGCGCAACATCCCGGATTTCGAGCTGACGAGGTTGGACGAAAGCGGTAAACGCACGTGGAAGGTCGACCTTCATACGTTGCGGGTCAGCGGCATTAGCGCCATGATCGAGAACGGCGTGCCGCTCGAAGTCGTATCCCAGTTCGTCGCCGGACATGCGACTCTTGTGATGACGCTGTGGTACACGAAATTTGCACCGGCCAAGTTACGGCAGGAAATCGAGCGCGCAAGCGAGCTGGCGGAAAAGGAGGCCGACTTCATCGGCGGCCGCTCGTTTGCCGATCACGTTGAAGAATTCTCGCCGTTTCTTATCTCCAAAGAAGCAAGCGGGCGCGCAGTCTACGACCCCGCATTTGCGTCGCTCAAGGAACACACTGGCCTATGGACCATCAATGCGGATGGGATCTGTCCAGGGACGTCTTGCAGTACCGGGGGTGAACGGCAGCCTGGTGCGTCTGAGCACGAACCGGTGCCCGGCGGCCGACGCTGTGGCCTGTGCCGATATTGGATCACTGGTCCAGCCTTCATGCTCGGGCAGATGGCCGCCGTGAATAATCTGGCCTACGAAATCCGTCAAAAGGGGTTGGCGCTCAAGGCGGAAAGAGATCGCTTGATCGAGGCCGAGGATCGGGGTGAGCGCACAAGTGCCAGGTACATTCGGGATCGGATCGAAATGACAGAACGGGAACTGAGCATTGATCTGGCAGAATGGCAGGCCCGCTATGGATATGCGATGGCATCTTCGGAACTGATGGACGGGTACCTGAAGATGCGCGACTGCCTGCATAGGGACGAAACGCCTGCGCTGCCAATGGTGACCGCCAACTCGCCGGACGATCTCAAGACGACGCTGCAGGAGGCCGATGAATTTTTGTTGATGGAGTACGTCACACAGACGTCCGAGTTCATGCCGGGCTTCCGCAACCAGCGCGCAATGCAGGACAAACATGTGCTCCTTGCCCAGCTTCTCGCCGCCAACGGTATTCCTGCTAACTACCTTGTCACCCTGAGCGGCGAGCAGCGCGATAGCGCAGCGAACCTCTTGAGCGCAACGCTATTGCGGTTCGTGGCGGCCCAGGAAATGCGCCGCTTGGCCAGCGGTGAGGTCAAGTTGAGCGAGATTGACGGCCTTGAGCCTGCGGTACGCGAGGTGGCCGCGCCCGACACGCTATTGCTTTCTCCTAAGAAGCGCAGGCCCATCTCGCTGAAAGAGGTTTGAGATGTCCACACCCGTCAGTGCTGCGCTGTACGCGCGACTCATCGAAGAGGCGACCAACAAGCGGCTGCGCGAGTCTCTCGAACGGATCAAGGAGGCTTGCGACTTTCTGGAATCGGCCCGCGCGGCTATGACGCCCACCTCAGTTGGCAAATATTGTATTGACCGCTGGGGTGGCCCGAGGAGCCAGTCCATCCGGAATGCCGATAAGACTCTCTTCGCCTATGTAAAAGCCCGCAGTTCGGAGCAGGTATTACCAGTGGCATCGCACAACGCCCACAGCTTTGAGCCGGCGATTCAGGACGAAACGATCCGCGCCTACGTTGCGCTCATCAAGGCCGAGCGGGATGAGGCGGTCCGTGCGAAGAATCGCATTGTCGCTGGCTTGCGCAGCATTCCCGGCGTCCCCATTGACGAGTGGATTCGCGACCGGCACATGAGCGATGTCGGAAGGCTCACCAGGGACGAAGTGAAGCCGGCGTCTTTGCCTCCGCAGGCTCGGGTTGCCATTGAGACTCTGCTTGACCGGCATTCGCTCCAGGCCGTCGGCCTGGAGTTATATCGACAAAGGCTGCGCAGCGTAGCGACCAATCAAGTCCTGCTGGACAAGTCGCAAGTGGAAGCACTGATCGGTCTGCTAGGGACAGACGCTACCGGCATTCATGAGCACCATCGCGCGCCGGATCAAGGCGAGCTTGAGCGCTGAGGTCGACGTGTTCCCGCCGCGCGCTGAATCTAGGTGGCGCCAGCGCGGATTCGATCCTGCGCTGCGTGAACCGGTCCGCCGCGTCGATGTAGCGCATGGCCGAGCGGACATCCTTCCAGCCGACATACTCCATCAGCATCTTGGGGTAATCGTACTTGTGCGACGTGACAGTCGCGTAGTTCGTTGTTTTGCCGTTGAAGTCTGACGGAAGAAAACCGGGCGTTCCGTCGCCCGTAGCCTATCGGTGCATGCAGTGCTGGCAACG
>NZ_CAUDLI010000016.1:0-62001 GCF_958439105.1 Ralstonia flatus
TTCTCGATGGCTTTTCGATCGTCCGTGGTGGGCCGATAGCCTCGCTGGCTGGCCAGCAGCACGGTCCAGTCGACTAGGAACTTGAGATGGCGGAGATGACCCAGCAGGACATAGGGATTGCAGGTTGCCCGCTCCTCTTCGGCCACGGTGTTGGCATCGGCCGCAAATTGCAGATAGCGCCCACCCTGCAGGACAGTCGGAATGCGCATCGACAAATTCATGTCGAAGCCGATCAGCCGCGCGTTCGGATATTTCCGGAACAGTGTCGCGCACAGCAACATGAAGATGGTCTTGCCGAAGCCCGAGCGGCCACAGATGAGCATGTGGCCAAGGTCCATCAGGTAGGCGGTAAACCAGAAAGGCGTACCGTATTCGGTGGTAAACGCCGCCAGCGCCGGAATCCGTGTGCGCATCTGCTTGGACAGATGCGCATTGAACATTGAGCCGCGCGAGACGCCGCGCAGCGGCAGCAAGCGGGAAACGGCTTCGGTGTCGAGAAACGCCCAGCGCGCGCACTCGCGCCACATACCCGGAATGGTGGTCGCAAACGCCGACATGGCGTGCAGAGTCTCGCGCACCGGTATGAACTGGGCTGCGCGCAGAACGTCTTCCACGGCGTTGTGTGTCGCCACGGCTTTCTTGTAGGCCTGCTCGCCGGCAAGACCCTTCGAGGCCGGCGTTTCCTCGAACACGGGCGAGTACGCAATGACGGTGAAGTTGTAGAAGCCGTAGATCTCCTCAAGCATTTCGACCTTGCCGGCGCGTGTGTTCGCCTCTTCGGCGGCCTTCAGGCGCGTTTTGTTCTGGCGCCCTGGCTTGGCGTCCATATCAGTCCCGCGCAGGGTCGCCGCGAGCAGCTGGCGCACATCGAAGCGCTGGCCTTCGTGGTACTTGCGGATACTGTCGATGAAACGCTTTGCTGCGCTGGGTGACGACACACGGAAGCAATGGCTGATGGTGAGCTCACCCTTGATCTTCAGGAGGTCGTCCAGAGTCTTTGGCGACGCATTGCTTGGCCAGTAGTCCCGCTTCCCCGGAATCCCCGTTGCAATGCCGTATCGCTGGCGCCCGTTCGAGTAGAAGTGCAGGTAGTCGTGGCCCGGCGTAATTTCCGTGTCGCACATCGCCTGGTCGAGTGCCGGCGTTTCCGGGATGTCCAGTTCAGTGATGTGATCGCTTGGCGGGGAGCAGACCGCGTGCATAAATCCGCCGAGGCGCTTGCCGGCCAGACGCCGCATTTTGATGTGCGGGTTGTCTGCAGCGAAGCCGTGCAGGATAGATTCAAAGGTTTCAACAGCAGCCTCCAGTTCGGACTGCGTGTAGGCGAACTGGTACTGGTCGGAAAACGTGGCACGCACGGCCTCCCAGAGCGCGCTCGGGATCGACAGGTCGTCATGCGTAACGCCATGCATGACGCGCGAGGCGAATGCGTCGAGCCCGACCTGGGGAAGAAGCGAGAACGTGACGAAATGCCGGTTGACGTAGTTGCCTTCGGCCAAGAAATTCGCGTGCCGATCGTCGTCGACCATCTGCGCAACCTTGTCCGGCATGGGCAGGGTGACATAGCGCGAATCCAAGCGCCGATGGACCGTCCACCAGAGCGAGATAGGATAGCGCGACAGGTTGCCCAGGCTGGCGGCGACGTGCTCGTAAAGTTCACGCATCACCGTCATGGAAATGCTGTTGGAATCAGGTGCCGTGAATTCAAAGGACACCATCAAGGCTGAATCCTTGTTGGCGATCATGAAATCGCTGTACTTGAATAGCCACGGCACGAGCTCAGCGGTCGATCGCCTCCGGCCTGCTAGGCGTTCCTCGATCTGTGTAAGCGATTCTCGGTCGAACGGCGAGAGCGTAGGGTTGTTCAGCACAGTTCACCTCGCGCGAAGCCCTTGGGGCGAGCATTACGTGTCTGGCGAAGCATCGGCCGCGGCTCGTAGAAGTCGCCCTGTTTGCTGTAGCGCAAATAGCAGTTGAATTGGTCAGGATCGCGTTTCGTCGCGAGCCACAGGATCAGATGCGTCGGCGGAAGCGCCAGCAGGACCCACGGATTGCGCAGGCCTACGGCGGTGAATATGAGGATGGCGAGCTCGCCGGCGCAGAGCTTCCTGTCAATGCCCCCCATCAGGAACTTTTCGAGCATGGTCTTGCGGATGGGCACGGACAGGGAGTCGGCGGGCGTATCCGCCGCCGGCGTGCCGGCTTCGATCGCGGTAGTCATGATCGTCAGGCGGTGCAGGCCACGCCCTTGTTAAAGAGCTGCGACCACAGCACCGGCATGTTGATCAGCGCCATGGTGCCGACGAACCCGCGCAGGATGTTCTGCTTGATCTTGCTGTGGCCGTCATCGAGCAGCCACAAGATGAACGCCCCGGCAAATGCAGCGAGGGACACGATCATGATCAGTTCGTTGTCAAGCACCTGCTGGTAGATGTTGCACAGGCCCCCGTTCCAGATGCCAGCACGCGCGAGGCCGGGGATGGCTTCGATCCAGAGCGCCAACAGCACGCTGCGGATCAAGCTGCGGTGACGATCCACCTGCGCGTGAATCGCTTGCTTCGTGTCCGCAAGGCGCGAGTGCGTGGTGAGATAGCCCTGCGTGACGAGGTTGGTGATGCGGTGCAGTTGGGACAGAACGTTCATTACAGACTCCTGGTTGATTAGGCGAAACGGGAAAACAAAAGGCGTGTCTTGTAGCGGCCGTCCTCAACGCCCAGCACTTCGCGGAGCTCAACAGGCCCGCGCGTGCCATCACCTTGTCGATCGGCATGCAAGAAGAAGCGGAAGGTCGAGGCGATCTTTTTGCGCAGATCCTCGGTGGCGATCAGGCGGCCTTCCTCGCTCATGCGGATGTACGACTCCAACTTGTAGGGCGCTTCATCCGCGCTCGTGGCGTGCAGTGTGCAAATCGAGCCGTCATGCCCGGTGTTCAGTGCTTCCACCAGGTCGAAGGCCTCGGCGCCCCGGACCTCGCCCACAAAGATGCGGTCGGGCCGAATGCGCAGTGCGAACTTAATGAGATTGCGAATCGTGATGTTCTGGTTCGCTTCGAACGACACGAAGTTGGGCAAAGCGATCTTCAGTTCGGCGGTGTCCTCGATGGTGACAATGCGATCGGATTCCGGAATCGCTTCGAGCAACGCATTGAGCAGGGTGGTCTTGCCGGATGAGGTGCCGCCGGAGAACACAATGTTGTAGCGCTGGCGCATGATCCATTGCAGGCAGCGCATCAACGCCTCGCCGCCTTCAGCGGCGTGGTCGAGAACAGTCCGATCCTGCCGGCCGATGAAGCGGTTCTGCGAGGCGGGCAACACGGCGAAAGCACCGTTGCGCACGTAATCATCCAAGGCGATGCGCCGCACGGAGTGCTTGCGGATCGACATCATGTCGCCGTGGATTGACACGGGGAATCGGGCGGCTGCGATGCGCAGGCCTGGCAGGCGCGCATCGAGCAGCGGCGCCTGATCCTTGTCGTTGATATTGGTCAGAACCGTGATGGCGGTATCGAGCGCGGCAGGCGCGATCGCCAGCCCTTCGATGCGCTCCATCACACCGCGCCGCTCGCGGTACACGACATCGTGGCGGTTGATCATGATTTCGTTGGTTTCCGGGTCTGCCATCATTTCCTGCAGATCACGCAGGTAGTCATGGAGGACCTCGAACGCGAAACCACGTGTCTGCTGGTCATTCATTGGGTGGCTCCCAGGAGACGATGGTGATGTCCGATGACGTGTTCGTCTGCCGGCGGCGCGCAGCAGCACGCGGCGCCTCCACAGGCCGTACTGAGGCTACTGGGTTGGCAATTGCGCGGCTCGGCGTAGAGCTGGCCGTCGCCAACGCCTGATAGACCTTTTGCGCGTAGGCGAGACGCTTTGCCGGGCTCTTGGCGTTGTAGGCCCCGACGGCATCCCACGTGAGGCCGAGCTGCTGGATATTGCGAGACAGAATCCAACTTCCTACGTAGGCGTTGACACAAGCATCAAACAGATGCGCTCGGGTGATGCCATAGCGCGCCAGGCTGGGTAGCCAGCTTGAGTTGATCTGCATGAGACCGATGTCGGTACTGCCATCGCTGTTGGCGCCAACGGCGTCCGCGTGCATCCGCGACTCCACCTGGGCGATGGCGCGCACCAAGCGCGCATCGACCTGGTGGAACCTGGCGGCTTCGTCAATACAGTCGGCAAAGGCCAGCGCCGGCAATAGCGCCATGACGAGCAGGAATGCAGAGCCCTTCATGACGCATCCCGATCGAAAAGGTCACGGGTCCGCTCACAGCGATGCGCGGGAATGGCTTCGCCGACGCGGACAAATGCCGTGCAGCAGGGCTGCCCGTCCTGGGCGTACTGCCATTCCTTGGGGTACTGCGCGTCCTCGATGGTGTATGCAAAGGTGGCCCCGACGATGAGGCAGGCGCTCGCATCAAATTCGAGAGGTTCCATCCCGGCGTGCGTAGCTCGCACGCAGTTGCGGCACCAGGCGTCGATGAAAAGCTCTCCTTCGACGCCGTTGTGCGGCCGGTATTTCTCTCCGGCGCGGGCCGCACAGAACTGGGCGAGACTGTCAGGAAAGATGGCGCGCGAGTTCATCGACGGGCTCCGGGGATGAATCACAGCGGAATCTCGTCGTCGCTCTCGAAATCGTTAGCGCCTGCCGTGCCACGATCGCCGGGCGCCTTGCCAAGCATCTGCATTTGGTCGGCGACGATTTCGGTGCTGTATTGCTTCTGGCCGTCCTTCTCCCACTGGCGAGTCTTGAGGCGGCCTTCGATGTAGACCTGCGAGCCCTTCTTCAGGTATTCGCCGGCGATCTCGGCCAGTCGACCGAAGAAGGCGATGCGGTGCCACTCGGTGGTTTCCTTCATCTCGCCGCTGGCCTTGTCCTTGTAGCGGTCGGTGGTCGCCACGCGGATGTTGGTAACGGCATCACCGCTGGGCATGTAGCGCGTTTCGGGATCGGCGCCGAGATTGCCGACGATGATGACTTTGTTGACGGATGCCATGCTGTAGGTCCTCCTGGTGCTAGTGCGGGTTGGGAATCAATCGCCTTTGGGCTGGTGCGCGCGTACATACGCCAGGCACGGTTCGTTGCGAACAGGCTGGTCGAAGAACACGCGCGTCGCCAAGGTGCTCAGCGTATGAAATGCCGCGGCATTGACGATCTGCAGGCGCTGCAGCGTTGCTTCGATTTCGTCGAAGCCCTCAGCTGCGGCATCTGCGAGCGCCTGCCGTTCAAGAACAGTCAGGTGCATGCCAACTTCTCCCGGAAAATCACGGACAGTCAGAAACGGCAAATCCGCTGGGTAAGCTGGCTCGCAGGCAGAGAGGGCAGACAGAAAATCGCCCGAGACACGACACCGCGCGAGGCTGGAATGGCAACGCCACTGCTCGTGAGCGCGCGCACGTTGGCGTGAGGCTGTGACAGCCGCAGCGCGCAACGTTGCACGCGCATACGGAGATGATGGAAGGCGGCGCGAATATTCGCGCCCGCTTTGGCTGAAAAGGCGAGTGCCATGGTTCATTCCTCTGTTGGGAAACTGGGGCTTTTGCGGTAACGCGCGCTTCGGTGGTGCAAACACCTTGGCGAGCGATTCGTTCAGATGACTATGGGCCGTTTTTCATGGGCGTGATCTGTTGAGCAGAAGGGTTCTTTTCAGGAAGACGTTTGCGCTTTAACCCACGACATTGCCGGTCGTGAACGTAAAGTTACGCGAGAACGCCGTGCCGTTGACGGTGCCGGTCAGAGTGACCGAATACTGCGTATTCGGCAGCAGCGGCGACGTCGGGTAGGCGACGGCCTGATATGCACCAAGAGCTTTGTTCGGGTCAGTTGTCGAATTCAGGATCTGAAGTGCAACGCTGCCTGACGGGCCAGTCATGGATGCGTTCTGCAGGATGATCGTGTCGGACGTGTTGCCCATCACGACAACCGGCGTGCCCCAGCCCGAGTTCGAGACGTTCGGCGGAGTGGGGCTCTCGCTTGTCGATTTATACGGCACACCGGTAACCCCTTGGCAGGGGAACGTAAGCGGCGTGTTGCTAAAAATCGAAGACTGGCTGACCAGCACGCTGATGCTTTCCCACGCATTCGTCCAAGCCAGACCACTGCTGGTAGATTGCGTTTCGTATTCCCCAATCCCCATCGTATTGGAAGGGTAAGCAACGATTGCGGCGTGGTACACCCCCGCCAGCAGGGAATTGACAAACATCTGCCCTGCTTGAGCAGCCGTAAAGCCGTTAGTTGTGATCGAAGCACCTCCGCTCACACCTGTGCTAAACGTGGAAGTCGGCAATCCTGCGGCCACCGCTCGATCTTGATAAGACGCACCGGTAAATCCTGCGCTTCCCGATGTTTCGCTATCCGATATGGCGCTGTTGAGGCCCATGTACTTTGCATGGCTCTGTGCTGCCTGATCCAGTACGGTGTTCTCCTGCAGCGCGGGAATGCCGCACTGGGCACGGTATTGATTGAGCAGATTGAAGGCCGTGATTTGCGCGCTGCCGCTCGTGTATTGAGGCGTTGATAGCGTGCCAGTTACGGTTTGCGACGGCGATCCTCCTGACGAACTTGAAGATCCGCTTGTCGACGAGGAAGTGCTACTGTCTCCACCGCCACCACCGCACGCTGCGAGTGCGGCAACGAGGGAGAGCGCGGCAAGCGACTTGGTGATGCAGATTGTTTGGCTGGTGTTTCGCATTCTTCTTCTCCAGTTGAGCTTTGGCGAGAGGCGACCTCTCTGGGTGTTCATGATATCATCGTAGCATGCTATCTTGCTATCAGCGAAATATATTCGCTCTCAAATTTGATCAGGACAATCATGACTGAAGACAAAAAAGGGGTATTGGTTCGCCTACCGCAGAAACTCCACCAGGACTTGCTGCGCGAAGCTTCACAGGAATCTGTGAAGCGTGGCGAGACTGTTTCGGTCCCACGCCTCATCTTGGAAATTCTTCAGGCGCGGGCCAAGGCGAAGAAATGAGGTAACTGGCGGGTCTGGTTAACTTAGCCCACGCCACCACCACATGCCCACGGGTTGTTGACAAAGAAGACACGCGACAAGTATTGGGTCGCGGTATTCGGGTCCGAAGGCTGGGGGATGTACATCGGCTGATAGTAACGAGCGTAGTTCTGGTTCATATATGCCGCTCCATTGCTGAACATCTGATCCCAAGTACCAGAGAAAGACTGGCTCCAATCGGGATTGCTTGCGTCATACGTCCCGTCAGCATATGTATTGAAGGCCCCAAGGGTTCCGCAGCTGTTGGTGGTGGCCGTTGCCACAACCACGTGACCTGGCGGCGGTGACGGTGGAGCAGGCGGCGGAATTACCGCGCACACCGGCTGGCTCCATGCCTCCCCGTTCCACACAGGAGCTGATGTTTGGGTGCTGCCCGCCGGGCACGTAGGCGCGGGCGGCGGATTGTTTGTCAGACATCGCAGCAAGCCGCCATGACTTGGCGACGATCCCCAATGATCGCCCGGATGACAATCCGCGACTGTGAACGGTACGGCTGGCAATTTAACCAGCTGCGCTTGAGCCTCACCGAATAACGCGGCGCAGATCGCAGCGCAGGACAACACCGTCAAGGCCACTTGCTTCTTGCACATTTCTCTTCTCCTCACACGTTCGGTCAATACTGACAGCCCGTTGTCAGCGTACCCACGAGCTGGCCACCAAGATTTCCGGTGTCGTTCCCGCTGTACCAGGTCGACGACGAGCGGGCCGATGCCTGCGCATACCAGACCGCGCCTTGGTCGATAGCGGTGAAAAGGTTTCCTTCAATTGGCGGATTCACATAGCCGGTATCGTTCACAAGGAATGTCCCCGGCGTATACATGGCCCAAGGCGTGCCGCCGGGACAACTATCTTTGGCGAAGGTCATACCGTCAGTAACATTTGTGAACTGGCGATTGATCGCGAATCTGCCCATCGCATTGTTGATCGCCACATATTGATTGTTTTTACAGATGTAACCGGCATTGGTTGCATCTGTGGCGATCTGACCGTTGTTGTTGCAGGGCATGCCATTGGTGACGTTAGCTACTGCGGTGCCAATCGGCTCCCAGACGCCGGTGCTGGCGCTGCAGATCACTAGGCCGGTTCCCGTCGTGCTGGTGCGAATAGCACCGGCGCTTGCGCATGCCGTGTTTGGGGCGCCAGTACCGGTCAGATGCGCCTGTGTGGCGTTCGCATTGCCGATGTTGTTGATGTCGTTGCCCGTCATGTCGAGCGCTGTCTGCATCTGGTTGAGTTCCGGGTGTCCAGGAACCTGTACCCGGTACAGATAGTTGTTGTTGACCTGTGCGCCGCCAAACGCCAACAGCGAAGCCAGGTGGCCGCTTCCAGGGTTCGTGTAACCGGTGAGCGACACACGCCAGCCGCCGAACGCGCCATAGGCATTGTTAGGTGTCATGGTTGCGTCGCCCAATTGCCCGGTGTAAGGCACGAAACCACCTTGCGCTCCAGCCTGCGCCGCGATCTGCACCAGCTGCTTGACGTCGGTGACCGCCCGGCCGCCCTGTGTGGTCACAAGGGATTGCAGCGTGTTCGCAGACGGCTGCAGCACCTGTAGTAGCCAGGTTTGACCGAAGGCATTGGTCGACGAAAATCCCGCAGGCAGATATGAGGGGGTTGAATTGATCAACGTGGCCGTGGTCACCGACACTGGCGTAGTAGCTGTAGCCTGAGCCACGAGCGTAGCGGCGTTGTCCTGCACATACTGCTGCGCAGCTTTGTTGAAGACGAGCATCTGGCTCGCCACGGCCGCAGTTTGCACGTTGGTGACACCGACCTTGGCCCATGTCGTGAAGCCGGCAAGACTCAGCATCGACAGCACCAGCGCAACGATGTATCCCAATAGGGCGTCCATGAATCAATTCCTCAGGTAGTCGTTTGCACCCAATCAATCAGTGCACCAACGGGAATCATGGTTGGCACGGCGTAGGTCACGCCGGTCACCATGTTCACAGCCGTGCCCTGCCTGCTGACCCGAAACCACGCCACATTGCCCTGGGTGTTTTGGATCAAGAATCCCGCCGCACCGGGTGCCACCGGCATATAGCCGTAGATGTCGCGTCCGCCGCCAGCGCGAGCAGCAGCCATGCATACCGCGCCAGCCGGCGTCGAGACGCCAGCTGGCAGTGCTGGTGAAATGCTTGCGCTAATCAGGCCCGGCGTCGCGCTAGCTGTAGCCACGCAAGCCGCACCGAAGACCAGCGCCTGTTGTGCCGACACGTTGGCCGCGGCTTCCATGCGGCCCGGCACGCCCGCGCCGGGTACAGCCTGCGCGAGCTGCCAGGCCTGGACTCCGACACCCAGGAAAAAGAGCACTGTGATAATGGGCAGCATCAAGAAAGCCATGGCGCTGACTCCAGCTTGTGAAACATCATGCTCACTGGAACGTCACGGAAAACGTGGCCGTGGCGCTGCAGGCCGCACCAGCAGTGACCTGATCTGGCAGGTTCGCTTGTGTAAAAACCTGACCGTTGATGTCTAGTGATACATAGTCCTTCATGCCGGTGGCTACCTTCACGCATTGCGAGGCAGTCTCGCTGCCGCCGCCACCGAAGCCGACCACGCCTTGCGAGGCGTTGTTGGTCGAAGCAAGCGTGACCGGGTTACCCCATGGATCAACGACCGTATTGCCACGCACCATGTCGGTCGGGAACATACCGCCGTTGATCATTGCCGGAACATTGGCCGTGGTGAAATTTGCATAGCCGTTATTGCTTTGTGAGAACCCTGCACGGGCATTGGTAATCATCTGCGCGACGTCGTTGACTACCACGCCCGCCTTGTGATTTTGGAAGCCGTTGTAGCCCGCGTAGGCGAGTCCGACGAGCGCCAAGAGCGTCAGAACAATGGCGATGATGTTTCCGAGAAGACGATCCATAAATAACCTCTAAAAGTGAATCACGCCCGAGCTATCAGATTTGCCCCATCGCGGACGTGAGAATCGATGAAAGCGAGTTGGCGCCAAGCTGCAGCACCACGAAAGCGAGAAACATGAACCCCGTGAAGACCGCCGACATCAACATGCCCCGCGCGAGCAGTTGCCGCTCGATGACTTCCGCGTACTGGCGCACGGCCACGGCGATCTTGTCAGTGAAGTCGTCAAAGCCGGCGTAGGCGCCGATCTCATCGATCAAGTCCGGGGATGGAAAGCCGTACCCGGTAGCCCGCATGGCTTCCGGTAGGCTCAGACCATCAATCAGCCCATTGCGGATAGGTTTCAGACGCGAGGCAAGCCACGGCGAAGCGGACGCAATCTGGTTGTCCAGCGCCACCGTGTCCGGGATGCCGGCGCGCAAGAGCGCGACGAACGACAGTAACCAGGTGAAGCCAGTGATTTCCCGATAGACCGTGAAGGGGAACAAGCGCCGGTCGCAGAACGCGCGCGCGGGTCCAATCCAGCGCGGCAGCGCCCACCATGACCAGACGGCATAGATCAGCAGCCCGCCGAAGCAAATCGGTGCCGGCCAGCCGACGGCGAGATCCCCCATCAGATACATCGCATAGGCCCAGTCGGTCCACTTGGAGAGCGGCAGCACGTCCAGGAACTGCGGCACGATCGAGGCACCAATCAACAACAGCACCGCGTACAAGCTAACCAGGTAGACGGAGGGCGCGAAGAAACTCGCCTGCAGTTTCTGACGTAGGCGCGTGGTGAGATCACGCACTTCCATCACCAGGCGCATGGAATCCGGCAACTGGCCGGCTTGGTCGCCGGCGTCGAGCACGCTGCGCTCCAAGTCCGAAAGGTCGTCGCCCAAAGCTAGAACGAAGGGATCGCCGTCCACCACCCGTCGCGCAACCTCATCGGCGGCCTCTGCGGCACGCTTACGCCCACGGCGCGCTAAGCGCGTGCTGAACTCCCCAAGCACCTGCGAAAGCGTCATCCCGTTATCTAGTTGCGACGAAGCCTGTTGATACAGGCGCCGGCGCAGCGTCCACGACAGGCCGCTCATGATGTCACCTCCGACGTTTCGTCCGGCGGCAGATCGATTTCATCCCGCATCGGAATGGCATCGACTCGGCGCTGGGCATCTCGAGGGTCCAGCCGGCCCGCGAGCACAAGATCGATCGCGTGGGCAATCATCGGCTTATCGGAGCCGGCACGCCGGCGGTGGTTACGACGCGCTACCAACACGCCGTGCTCGATGCAATCCTGCATCAGCGCTTCGCTGGTCACCACCACCTCGGCCACTGCTTGCTCACCAGCGATGCCCTTGCCGTCGCAGTGCGGGCAACCCGTGCCGCGCACGCGCACGCCGGACAAGTCCCCCCAGGTATGCAAGGCTCGCAGCATGTAGGCTGGCAACTGTTCGCTGGCCTGATCGAGAGGCACACTGCAGTGCGGGCACAGCATCTGCACGATGCGCTGCGCGATCAGGCCGATAATCAGGTTGTGGTTGCAGATGATTTCCAGTGACAGCCGCACATGGTCCATGCCCATCAACCGCGTGAACGTTTCGAATGGGTCGGTCACGTGCAGCGTGGTGGGCACCTGGTGCCCGGTTGCGGCGGCCTGCAGGGTGGCCTCGCCCGCGTCCGCGTCGCGGATCTCGCCGAGCAGGACAACATCAGGGTCCATGCGCAGCGTCTTGGTCAGCATCTGCGGAAAGCTTTTGCTGTCGGTGACGAGCTGGATCGCCCAGTTCATCGGGTATTCGGTGGGGTCCTCGATGGTGATCAGGCGGTCATGTGGGAGCAGGCGCGCCCGTTCCCGCGTGTATTCATAGAGCGTGGTAGTTTTACCCGAGCCCGTAGGGCCGGTCACGATGACAGCACCCATCGGGCGATGCATCAGCCGTGAGACGAGTTCCACCTGCAGCGGCGTGTAACCCATCTCTCCCAAACGGAAAGCGCCCGGTGGCGCTTTGGGCGTGCACAAATCCAAGCGCTTCGCAACTTCTGGGGAGCCCTCGGATTGCGCCGCAAGATCACGATATTGCAAACGTGCAACCAAGAAGCCGCCACCGGACTCCACCGGAAATGATGGCCCTCGAATAATCCGTACAGAGGTGAGCCCCGTGCCGGGCAGCGCTTCACCTGTGATCTGTGCATTCTGGAAGTTCAGCGCCTTGTAGCTGTCCTCCTTGATGGTGGCCAAGCCCGAATACATAGAGCGCGTCAGGCGCTCACCTTCCTCGCGGCGCATCGACATCGAGGCGACTGTCCACAGATCGCCCTTGATGCGGATCTGGACCTCGGTGTGGTCCTCGCGCACCAGGATGTGAATGTCAGAGGCGCCGACTGCGGCAGCATCGGCGATCAGTTGACGCGCCTTGGCCAGGGTCTGTAGATCGGTATCGTCCAGCCGCCCGGCATTGGCCAACTCCCGGCGCAGCGCCGCCAGGTCCTGGGCGGAGGCTTTCCTGACCTGGGGCGTGGCACCCAGGCGCCGTAGCACGGCTTCCCATGCTAGAAAGCGCGGGGTGCCATAGTGACGTGCATCCACGTGCACGACAAAACCCTGCGCGGCCAGCACACGTTGCACCTGTTCGGACGATAGGCCAAACGTCGGAGCCAGGTATTCGACATACCCACCCTGCCCTGCTGCCCGCTGGCGCAGTGCCTGGGCCTGGCCTGTAGAGAGCAGATTCAGATCAACTGCGATCTGTTCAAAACGCGGGCCAAACACTCGCGGATAGACGACGTGGGGTGCCAGCGCTTCGGGCGGTTCGGGCACCAGATTGGCCTTGTCCGTGGCTGTCACGGCACCGCCACGGCCAGCCGCGCCGGGATCGAGCCGCGCCGGTTTGCGAACAAAACGGTTCAGGAAGGCAAACATCAAATTCCTCCGTGTACAGGCGCCGCGCCTCGCGCGGTGTAAAGCGTGCCGTTGGCGGTCCATTGTTGAGCTCGCGCGTCGTAGCCCAGGTCGACTACGCGCAGGCCCGGCACTACATCGAAAGCCGCGGCCAAATCCAACCAGGGCGGTGCGGCCAGCGTAAAATTCGCCGTCACCTGAATCCAAGGATCGGGGGGTGGCGCATCCTTGTCGGCCTGCGCTGGCGGAGGCGGTGGATCGGTCAAGCGCAAAGTCAAGCCATGTTCCTGCGCGAGCATCCAGATGTTCTTGCGTGCGGCAGTAAGGGGGAGCACGTCGATATTCGCCGGCGGCCCAAAAGGCGAGGAGGCCTCGCGAGAATGATTGGCCGACTGCCCGTCAGCCGAGAGTGCGCCAGGCGCATCCGCTGCAAGGCCGCCTTCTCGGTTCCACGATGTCTCGATGGAAATTCGGCCAGCTTCGGGGGCGTTACCAGGACGGGGCTTGCAATGCCAACTGGCGAGCGTCCAGCCACGCATGGCCAACTCCTGCTCGTGCCAGGCCGCCCGGCAGGCCTCGAAGAACATCGCCGGCGTGGGCTCGCGAAGCCAAGGTTGGATGCGTTGCTGGGCAGCAGCAGCTTTGCGCGCGGCCGCTGCCTTCTGGCGGGCCTGGGCCGCCAAGCGTTCGGCCTCTTGCTGTTGGTCATACAAGTACCAGCCGCCAAAGACAGTTCCCACCACAAGCGCAATTGCTGTTACGGCAAGCGCGGCAGTCCGCCAGGAGCCAGACTGCACGTCGTGTAGAGCCGGCACGCTCGTGGCCTGGCGTGCAAGGTTGGCCAAGTCGTCTAGATTGCCCTCGATCTCGGTCCAGCCTGGTAGCGATTGGTGATAAGCGCGAATAGCAGCCAGTTCGCTGATCGTGCCAACCTGATCGCCGCCGGCGATGACGGCTTGCCCCTGGCGTACCGCGATGTACCAGTAATGCTCGCCGCCCAGGTGATACAGGCCTGCCCAGGGTTGCGGATGCGCAGTGGCGACAATGGCCGCTAGAGGTCTGGCCCGTGACGGTTTGACGCCTGCAATCGGTTCACACAGCGCACTTTGAAAGGTGCCGTGCGCATTCTTGAACGCTACGCCCCATCGCACGTTGGGCCCGAGCTGACGTGCCAGCTTGCGCAAGCTTTGTGCCTTTGGCAGGTTTTCCTCGTGCTGCCACGACAAACCAATTGCAAAAGCACCCTTCGCACCGGAAAAGGTAAGTGCGTGCGCCATGGTTAGGGCCTCAGAATACGCACACGCTTGCCGTTGACGATCTTGATGCCCGCGTCGTCAATGCCAGCGACCTTCCAGCCGCCGTCAAGCGTGTCGCCAGCGCGTACAGGGATGGCTTGGCCGTTTACCTCCACCATCGCGGTGTACTTGCCGTCGTAGGCGTGCAGCGAAATCGCGCGCGGCCCTGCAGCAAGCGCGGATGCGGCCGGTGCTGCTGCGGGGACGGCCCCCTGTGCTGCTGCCATGGTTGCTGCCGGCAGCGGCGCGGCCAATCCCACGGCCGGCTCCGATTTACGGACCTCGGCCTGGTACTTGGCGATTTCGGCACGTGCTTTCCACAGCGGAATCTGCTTCTGCAGGTTGGCCAATTCATCGGACTCGGAGCTGCGTGCACCTTGAGCGAGCTGCGCGCCCGCGGCGGCGGCCGGGCTGACAGCTGACGACGTGCCTTGCTGTGCGCCGGCACTGGCCAGAGAAGCTTGCGGTGCTGAAGCGTTCTGCGCGCGCGCGGAAATCGCAATAGCGGCCAGCAGCGCACTCGCCAAGACATTCATGAGGGTTCTGTTCATGTCGGAATTTCCCTTGGTTAGAGCAGGCGCGCAGTGATGACGACAGCGATCATCGTGTCCTTCTTCTGCGCATCGACGCCACCGCCCAGCAGCGGCATGTACGGCGAGCCGATACCGTTGTTGGTTGTGCTTGTGGATTGCTCGCGCATGCCAGTGAGTACCAGCGTTTCGCCAGGCCTGAGCCCCACCGACTGCTCGAAGCGCGCCAGAGGCATCGTTCGCAGTTGGACGGTCGACTGGCTCGCACTGCTGCCCGAAGTAAAGGTTTGCAGCGGTTGAAGCTCCGAGATGGTCATATCGAAGACCATCATGATTCGGCCATTGATGACCTTGGGCCGGAAATTGCCAGTGAAGCCGGAGATGTTGGTAGAGGTTTGAATAGCCGTCGTAGAGCCAACGTTGCTGGCTAGCGTTGTTTGCGTGCCTTGCACGAAGTCCTGCAGCGTCGCGTCCTGCAGCGCAAGCACCTTGCCGTTTTGTGTGACGCCACCGCGTTGCAGAACCCGCGAGACATTACCCAAGGTGGACAGCGCTTGGAGCGCGGCCTTGGTGCCGTCCAACTTGCCGCCGACGATGGTGGCGCCAAAGGTCATTGGCGATGCCGTGCTCGTTACGCTTGGAACGCCAGCTCCAGTGAATGTCGCGCCGGTATGGCCGTTGCCGGACTTGTAAGCAAGCGACAGATTCAAACCGTAGTTGTCTTCTTGCGACAACCGGACTTCATAGATCTTCACGTCAATGCCGATCTGTTTGCCGAACATGGCGTCCAGACCCTTGACCCATTCTTCAAGGCGATCACATTGCGGCGGCGTGGCTGTGACCGTTACCGAACCGAGATGCTTGTCGGCCACCACTGTTGCATCTGCACCGGCGATTGTCTTGGCGATCTTCTCCAGATTCAGCCACGGATCGGATACCACAGCGAGCGTCGCTGTCTGGCCGCCGTTGCCGGAACCGCTCGATGAACCGGTGCCCGTCGATGCCGTGCTCGTGCCGGACGATCCCGAGCCAGCCGCCCCAGTTGAGTTAGCCGAAATCGAGCCGTTCATTGAGGCGACTTCGCCCAGGTCTGGCAACGGAAAGGTGCGCGTTTCAGTCTTGAAAAATGCAACGGTGCCGTCGCGGTAGCGATCCCAAACGCCCCAGTGTGCGTCAATCGTTTCAAGGAAACCGCGCAGGTTGCCGGTATAGCTCAACACCAGTGGCGCGACCGACGCGCTCGCCGTCGTGCCAGCAGAGATTGCGGCGCCGGTCGGTGAGAGTGGCGCCGCACCAGTGCCGTAGCTCGATGGCAGGGGGCCGTTCAAATCCGACATGCGTTGGGGCGGGTTCCCGGAGCCGGACCGGGCCATCTGGAGCGGGATAGTGGCGGCCGAAGCTTCGACGGTGGCACGTACGCCAACGTTCTGGGCGATCCAATCCGCCGCTTCAGTGAGACTAGCGAGCGACCCCTTGAACACCACCTGCTTGCTGAAAATCTCCGGCTGCGGTTTGCTTGCGCGAATCTTCTCGCCCATCAGCCAAGATCCATCGTGAATCCGGACTACCGGGCGGCTACGAGGTGCCCCGTCAAGCTTGGCCTGTGCGTCCGAAACGATTGCCGCTTGGTTCTCACGTACCTGCGTAATGCCGCAACCCTGCAGAGCAGTTACGGCGATCAGTGCTATCACCAGGGGCTTGATTTGAGGATTCCAGTTTTTCATTCGCCTACTCCTGCTTGGTGTACCACCATCACCTGGTTGCCTTTCCAAATGTCCGCTTGCACGTCAGCACCGTTGGCAGCAAGCTGCTCGATCGTCTGTTGCGCGGCGCGCGCAAAGTCGTTACCAAGAGGCTGATCGTTGGGAACGATCCAGCCGTCCGGCACATTCCATTCCACTGTCCAGCCCGCGCGTGCCGCCCACGCCTCCAGTTGCGCCTGCATGGATTTGCCCTTGACCAGTACGAAGGCATCAGCCGCCGGTGCGGGTGGCGCAACAGGCGCCGCGGATGAGCGGGAGATTTCGGATGGACGCTTACCGTTCGGCATTTCAGTCGCGACTCCCGATCGCACTTGAGCTGATTTACTCGGTGAGGCCGGCGTCGATCCGAGCAGTTGCCAGCCTTCTTCAGGAGACGGCTCCATAGCGCCCTTGGCATCGGCGATTCGCTGCCAAGTGCCATCTGGCATTTCTTGCCAGTCCGTAGCTGCTTTGGCCTGGGCCGGCGCTGTTCGCGCCTGGGCGTCAACGGTCACGCCAAGGCCAGTCAGCAAGTAGAAGATGAGCATTGCTCGGTGGAATGGATGGAATGTGCGCATGGTTTTGAACTCGTTAGATCAGAGAGAAATCAAGGCAATGCTGCGCGCTGCAGCGATTGCCACCGCGTGTAGATCTGATTGGCATATCTGAGCTGCTTGGCGGGTGTCGTCGCGTTGTAGGCGCCAACCGCGCGCCATGTCGCGCCAAACCGGTCGATGTTGGCGCGCAAGATCCAAGCGCCCACATACGCATTGATGCAAGCGTCGAGCAGCTGCTGCCGCGTGATGCCATAGCGGGCCAACCGTGGCAGATGCGCGGAATTGATTTGCATAAGGCCCAGGTCCTGCGAGCCATCACGATTTCGATTGATGGCCAGAGGATTCATGTGCGATTCATGCAGCGCGATGCTGCGCAGGAGCGCGCCATCGACGCGGTGGTACGCCGCTGCGTCGTCCAGGCAATCTGCGTGGGCAGCTGGAGACGACAGCGACAGAACCAGTAGCAGAATCGGGCCGAGGCGTTTCATGGGCGCACCGTGCTAGGCCGCTCATAGAAGCGCACCCGCGCAATGCGATCGACATGCACGACCTCGCCATCAGCGATAACAGAGAGCTGCCTTGCGATGCCATTGAGCCTGTAGTACCGGCCTTTGAGCGTGCCGCTGATCGAATGCCCATCGCCAAGCACCGAAACGCCGCCTTTGGGCTCGTCGAAGGCGAGATAGGTAGCATCGCCCTCATCGAATACCTGTTCGAGCCCAGTCAAGTTGCTGGCAGGAAATTGGTATTCAGTGCTCTGCACACGAGCGACATCGACAGCTTGACTGAAACCGTTCAGCGTGAAGCGAGCTACTGGCGGAAGGCTCAGGATGTTGCCGCGCCAAGTAGCTGGAAGCAGGCGACCTTGCACATCTGTGAGGCGTAGATCCGCTGGCGGTGCACCCTCGAAGCGGATTTCGGTGGCGCCGCCTTTGTTGTCCCGAATGGCGATGGCACCGAAGACTGCAGCCAGCATGGACCCCGTTCCTTTTCTGGAGGCCGCCGGCTGCTCGCCTACCTCGGAATTCGGAGTGGATCGGGTTGGGGCGCGATCAGGCGCTGAGAAGGAAATTGCCGTCGCCGCCAAAATGGTCGGCGCACGTTCTGGTGTCTTGGCCTTGCTCAGTTCACACAAGTTGGCTGAGCCAGGCCCCGCAGACACATAGGAGATGATGGCGCCTGGTTGCCCGTCACTATCAAGCGGGCAAAGGACGTTGGTGCGGGCGGCAGCGGGCGTCGGATGAAACAACGCCGTAGTAGAGAAGCATGCTATAAAGCACGCGCGCAACACTGCGCCCGCATTTGCTAGAATGCGGGAAGCCATGAGATCGTTCCTCTGTTGGGAAACTGGGGTAGGCTTTTGGCTAGGCCCGCCTTGGTGGTGCAAACACCTTGGCGGGCCGCTTTTTGCGCGGCTTGCTACGGACTTCTATTCACCGGCAACCTCCTAATGAGTGTAGAAGGCCACGATGCCGATCTGGTGAGTCGTGACATTCTTCATTTCTTCCTCTCCCGATCTTCGTCTCGACTCGACTGCGACTCGGGGTCAGTCTTCAAAACACTCCCCACCTTGCGGGGCGGGTGATCAGCCAGAACCAATTCATCCCATGCCACCTTTCGCGGGTAGCGGGCGCGGAAGAACTTGAGCCACGCTCTTGGGATGTAGTTGCCTGTCTGCCATTGGTAGATGCGGCCCTCTGTCAAGCCGGTTAACTTCACCAGCTTCGGGACCCCCCCAAGGGCGGCAATCAGTTCGCGTGCGTTCATGCGCCCCGATCTTAGAACACTAAGGAAAGAAACTCAATAAGCAAAGGATGTAATCGCTTAGTTTTCTAAGATGCTTAGCGAACGAATCGAAACCATCCTCAGAGAGACCGGGACCAAGATCGGAGTCCTCGGGGATGTGGCTGGCGTCTCTAGCGGGACAGCGAGCATGTGGTTAACTGGTCAGATCAAATCTATAAAGCTTCAGTACGCAATCAAAATTCAACGAAAGTACGGCTACAACGCCACATGGATCGTTCTTGGCGAGGGGCCCAAGACATTGGTCCCGCAGTCGAACGACCTTTCGCCCACCATCCAAGCGCTAGCGCTTCGTGTTGGTGCGCTCAGCTCGCAGCGTCGAGCTCGCATCGAAAGCATCATCTCAGCGTGGCTCGTTGATGCTGAGCAGCTGGACAAGCTCGAAGCAATCGAACAAGGCTCGAACCCTGCACTAGCTGCAAAGAGCGCCCATCGTTTGCCTAAGTAGGTGCACTTCTCTGCCTGGTCGGTAAGTTCCGCCAGATTCTTTACTCCCCCACGCGCGCGCCGGGTGGCATCGCGCGTTCTCAAAACATTACCATAATTTCCTATGGTCGCGAAGCCGCATTTCTTATGGTGGGTTGCACGCTAGCTTCGTGAGATGCCTCTCTATGAACGAATGCAACTCATACGCAGCGAAACCGCTGTTTCGGTCGCTGCCATTGCCAGTGCTGCCGGCGTTTCTAAAGCGCTGGTCGAGCATTGGCTGAGTGGTCACGTCCAAAAGATTCGACTGGAACATGCCATTGGCATCCAGGATAGATACGGGTACAACGCCATCTGGATAGTGCTTGGCCGTGGTCCTAAGGAGCTCTCCACGTCGTCCATTTCGGACCTGAGCGAAGAGGTCCAGAACTTCGCCCGCCGTGCCGCAAAGCTAAGCCCAGCAAGCTTTTCCAAGATCAAAGCGGATCTCGCGGACTACGAAAAAGTGGATGCGTACGATGCGGCAGCTACCGCCGCCAGCAAGGACTTGGTAAACGCCGCCTAGTCCGGGTGAAGTAATCCCATACTGCCTAAACCGGGAAGTCTACAACAATTAGTTCCTGCCACCCCGACCCCCCATTAGGAGGGTTTTCTTTCGCGTCGCCCTTAATCCTCAAAAAGAGTCAACGGATATTTTCCGTTGCCGAAGAACAACAAATGGATTGATATTAGAAAATATCAACTCTGAATTTCGAGAAACTTAATTCTTCGCATATTGGATACCCGATGATTTGCGCAAAACAATATAGCGCGCTTAATCGGAGCGCTACCGTTTAATCTAGCCTACCTGACATCGACTCCAGCCTGCTGGCCTACGTCGCTGTGGGGACGTGCCGGCTGCTGCCGCCCCTCGCCCACCTGCTGGCGGGCGCCCGAGAAACGCGAACTCAATTGAGTTGAGTAAATACACCAAAGAAAGGAGATGCCAATTGGAACAGCAAAAAGAGCCCAGCCTGGCCCCCGTGCTTATTGTGATTGGGGTACTACTCGTTGCAGCGGTGCTCGCCGCCCTTTACTACCGCAGCATAGAAGCGCAGAAGGCTCGTGACCGGCAAATCGCTGCCAGCCTTGCCAGACAGAAGCAGGCTGAGGAGATCAACCGCCAGGAACAGGCCGTCATCAAGAAAGCCCCTCCGCTCAAGCTGCTGCGCGACTGACGAAACGTCAACTCAGGTGAGTTGAGCTGACAAGTGCATCAGTCAATCAGGCGCAGTTGCCCGCGGCGCTCCAGCTGCTCGCGGTCGTCCTGGTCGCTGCAGGGCCTTGCAAGCAGACGGGCAGCGCCGCAGAACGTGCAGATCCAGGTTTCGCCTGCCTGGTTGGCATCGAATGGGGTGAGCTGAACGGTCTCACGGACGTGATCGCGCAGAACACCGCAGGCAGCACAGCCGATCCAGCGGGTGCCGCGGACGGCTCTCATAGGCTCAGCAACAGCCGCAGCGCGTCTTCGACGCGGCGCATGTGGTTCGTGTTCAGCGTCGTGATGGGCTTGTCGCCCATCAGGCGATCGTTCGAGATCGCGCGGATCTGGTCGATCAGCAGATCGGTCGCCTCGTCGACGGCCTGGCCCGGCAGGCGGCCCAGCGCGACACGCAGCGGGAAGCAGTCCTCGCGCTCAACGTCCGAGGTGCCCGGGATGACGATGGTGGTAGCGTGGCCAGCATCGTTTAGCAGGTTGGTCTGAATGACAAGAGCCGGGCGGTTTCGCTTGCCCGGCTCCTGCTTGTGGGTCTGCGGTTCGAAATCGACGGCCCAGACCTGGCCGCGTTTGACTTTAGGCGAGGCCATCGGCAATCGTGCCCTCGATGGCTTGGTTTTCCGCCAGGTGCTTGGCCGACAGCTTGCGCGACAGCGCGGCGATGCGCTCGGCCATCATGCGCTCGTTCTTCTCGCGCACAGCTTCGCGGATGTAGTCGGAACTCTTCAAGCCGGCCTGTTCGGCCAGCGTGCGCGTCTCGGCGACAAAAGCGTCGCCGGCGCGGAAAGACAGGGTGTGGGCTTGCATGTTTCCCTCCATGGGCATGTTCTGACCGAATTTTAGCAGAAAACGTAATACGTAGATGTAAGACAAAAGTGCATACGCTTGGCTCGCTCCCTTGCCGATAAATGCTATTATCGGCATGGCGTTTTAGCCGCAAAAGCGGGGTTTTGCAGAAAGTAGGTCGTAATTTTTGTGTCGTTTAGATCACACGTTAAGTGTGCGCCGGAGGCACTGCATGAAGATCAACGGCCGTTATGGCCCCTTCACCCCCAAGCCAGAACAGGCGCCGTACTACCGCAAGCGGCAGCGACGACAGGAAGCGGCCAGGCGTGAGCAGGTCGCCCAGCGTGCGGCGTGGCTGGACAAACACCGCAGCTGCGCCAACGGATGCGGCCAGCCAGTCGCCTTCTACGACACGATCCACTACGCGCTGCGCTACAGCGGCTGTTGCTCGCCCGAGTGCGAGGCCGAGATGGAGCAACGCGACCGCGCGAGCAGAGAAGATTCGGGCACGCCAATTGAGTAGGTGAGTTGATGAAAAACTCAAATCAAGCCATCGATGTAACCCGTGCCCAGTACGCCGCCATGCGCGCCTGGCTGCAGGGCGTGGCGGCGGTCGACGTGGCCGACCGTTGGCTGTCGTCCGATCCCGACATCGAGTGGACAGAAAGCCTGGCCCTGCGTGCGCTACGCGCGATTCGCGCCACGCTCGCGCAACTGGCGCTGCGTCATGAACAGGAAGCGCTGGCCAGCCTGTTGGCCACCGGGCCGCGCTCAACCACGGCGTTGAACCAGGTGCTCGCAGGCCTGCGGCGCCTGGAAGAATTGGGTACGCCGGCACCGGCGACCAAGCACGACGTGCGTTTGTGGTTTGCTGCACCACTGGCACGCCGGCTGC
Source organism: Ralstonia flatus (assembly GCF_958439105.1). Taxonomy (NCBI): domain Bacteria; kingdom Pseudomonadati; phylum Pseudomonadota; class Betaproteobacteria; order Burkholderiales; family Burkholderiaceae; genus Ralstonia; species Ralstonia flatus. The sequence continues at coordinate 22,063 of NZ_CAUDLI010000016.1, forward strand.
AGGCCGCCGGCGTGGCCACGCTGGGCGAACTGATGACGCTGGCCAACGATCTGGGCCGAGCCTGGTGGCGCCGTGTGCCACGCATCGGCCCGGCCGCTGCGGCGACCATTGTGCGCACCCTGGCTGCAGCTGAAGCGACACTAGGGCGCCTGGGCGCCCACGTCACTGGCGTATCGTTGCCTGCCGCGCTCCCCTCGCCCGAGCTCGTGCCGCACGCCGGCCGCGCGGTGCCGCTGGAAGCGATCCGCCTGCCGGCGGCCCTCGATGGCCGCGCCGGCATCAACCGGGGCGACACCAACCGCTGCCGCATCGACGCACTCAACGACTACCAGGCAATCCAGACCTGGTTGTCGCTGTGGCCAGCCGGTGGTCACACCTGGCGCGCGTATCGCAAGGAAGCGGAACGCTGCTTGGCCTGGGCCATCCTGGAGCGCGGCAAGGCTTTCAGCGATCTGCTGACCGATGATTGCCTGGCGTACCGGGCTTTCCTGGCACAGAAGGATTTCGGGCCACGCTGGAGCGGGCCGCAGGTCGCACGCACACTGCCGGGCTGGCGGCCGTTCCAAGGGCCGCTGTCGACGCGCAGCCGCGCCTATGCTGAGCAGGTCCTGGCGGCCCTATGCGAGTGGCTGGTTGGCCGCCGCTATCTGGACTCGAACCCATGGGACGGCATGCCAGCGCTGCGTGTGGCTGCACTCGATATCGACATCGAGCGCGCGGTGCCGCCGGCGGTCTGGCAAGCGCTGCAGCCATGGCTAGACGCGCAGGCCGCCGATGACGTGCGCTGGCGTACCATCCGCGCCGCCGTGTTGCTGTTGCACGATTCCGGTATGCGTGTATTCGAGGCCGCCGGCGCCGAACGATCGGGCCTGCGGCCCGCCGGCGGCGATGGCCCGCTGTGGGGTGAGCTACGCATCGTCGGCAAGCGAACCAAGACGCGGATGGTGCCAATCAGCCGCCGCGCACATGACGCACTGGTGGCGCACTGGCGAGATCTGGGGGACGAACACGCTGCAGAGGGCCCGCTGCTGGCACCTGCCGAGCCCTGCACCAGCCCGCGTGCGCTGGCCAAGGCCGCCGACGGCCGCCGTGGCTACAGCGACCGAGGGCTGCGCCACCTGGTTACTCGCGCCGCGGAGGCTTTCCGTGCGCACCTGGAGCAAGCCGACCCAGATCTACGCGCCCAGGCAATCCATCTGCATCCCCATGCGTTCCGGCACGCTTTCGGCACTGCGGGCGCCGAGGCCGGGGTGCCGCTCGATGTGAGGCAAAGCTACCTGGGGCACGCCTCGCCCGCGACTTCGGCGATCTACGACAAGGCCGGTGCCCGCCGGCGCCAACGCGAAGTCGCCAAGCTGTTCAGCGTCTAGCGTCGGGAGTGTCCGCGCCTGGTTAGAGCCGCTAGGGGTCCCCTTGGGGGACATGGAGAGGCGGCGAGGATCTGGGAGGCTGTCGCGCGGCCAGCGCGCCTCGCGGGGCCGAGCAGCGGGGATGACCACCAGGTTGTGCCCGTGGCCACCGGCACCAGGCAAACCACCTCTCTGCAAGCTCGCCTTTCAGCCGCGCAGGTATGCAGAAGAATCATCCAGTGCCGGCACGCCGGCAAATGAAAAAGCGAGAGGGGGAAACCCTCTCGCTTGGTGCTGCGTCGGCACAGAGCCAACTCCACGTGTTAAAACGCGAGCTCGTTATCACCAACGGGTGCATCGGACTTGGGCGGTGCGATGTCGAGCGAGATGCGCGGAGAATTGTCCGCGTTTCGCATGCGACGACCGTACACCTTCAGTCGCGGAGCAGCTTCCCATTCTTCCTTGGTGTACTCATTGCGCACATCAGGCGTCATGGGCAGAACGATCAAATAACCCGTGTAATCGGGCGACTTGGCGTTCTTCTTCTCGGTGCTGCGGAAAAGCCGACCCGAGAAGTGCTGCTGCCCCCTTGCACCCACCGCCAGGTCCAGGAACTGACTTTCACCACTCTCGGCATCCTTCAGGAAGGCTGCCAGCGGGATCTGCGTATCTTCGAGCTTGATGGAGCCCGAGAACAGCGGACCATTTTCAGTGCGGCGATCGTCGGAAACCGGGAACAGGACGGCAGTGGTCTTGGTAGCTGCATTCAACATGATGAACCTCCTTCAAAGGTAAAAGAGGCCATCCGTGGAGCGTCGTTAGACGACCCACGAATGGCAGGACGTCTAAAGACAGGTTCCAGTCTATGGAGCACTTTTGCAGGATGCAAGAAGATTTTTCGGGCGCCCTATTCCCTGTGTTTTCCTAGTGGATGACAGCCGGATAGACGAAATCTGCGTCCGGCGTGAATTCGTATGGTGTCGGGTCGCCCTCGAACAGGACGTAACCCTCCACACCCTTCTCTCGGAGCAGTTTGACCGCGCGTCGCGTGTTCGCGACGACGAACTCATCAATGACACCTGGGTCGACGGGCTTGCCGCCGCTCGATGCCCCGTCACCCCTGATTAGACAAGTCATGTCTTTTCCAGAGCCGACCTTTCGTCCGAAAATTTGGTTCTTCATCGTGACCCTTCCGCAATTACTCACACAGTGGCTCGCGTCAGCGCGTTTTGACCTGCGCTCGCACTGTTGCAATGTGTTCGGGTTGAACAGCGAATTCGGCATACTCCAGCTCCAAAAATTTCATCATCGCAACGATGCGGTGGCGACCGTCCGTCAGACTTGCTCGTCCCTGCTCCACGCCCATCCACGGTGTGTAGCACCAGCCTTCGCTTAAATCCCGCCGAACACGACTCCACCGTGCCGGATTGAGGTTCAACTGCTCGTTGTCCGGCAACGTTGCGAGGGCGGCGCGCAGATCTATGGTGACGATCTCAAAACTGTGGCACAGCGGAGGAACCCGAAATTCAAGATCACGTGTCGGGTAATCATGCTTCAAGCAAGGTGGCATGTCCGCCATCGTCTTAAACCGATACCACTCGTCGCCTGCAGCGAATCTCATGTAAAAGTACATCGACACGCCTGCAGGAACTGGCGGCAATCTTTTTACTGGCATTGTTCAGCCCTTCTTCCGGTTCTTGCACGCAGCTGGTCACTGTTGCACTGTTCGTTCGCGCAGATAGTAGAGGTATACAAGGCTGATGGGCGCCAGGAAAACGGCTAAGCACCAGCACGCCATCATGGTGGCGAGCTTCCCCAGCGACACCCAGAGAACGCCCAGCATGAACTTGGTATCCCCCATGATGAAGCCCCAAACTCGTTCATAGAGGAACCGTGCATACGGGTACAGCAGGGTGTTCACCACGGCGAGCAGGAACATCCCACCGCTGCCGGGCTGGTGATTCACCTGGGCGAACAGCATGAGCGGGAAAATCAGGGCAAAGCAAAGGTGGCGCAGGTAGTACGGAAGCGTTAGCCCACCGAGCGACTTTTCGATTACGGCATACATTTCATCCTCCATCCATCTGGTTGTCATTGGCGAGGTTCGACAGGCACTCGCAAATCCTGATCCTCCAGGATGCCCGGCCCATCTCTATCTAGCGATTGTCCTTGACGCCAGCAGCAACAAGCCGCTCTGCGTCATTGGCCGACAAGACTGCTCTTGCCGCCCCATATGCGAACACTGGTCCCATCGGGTGACCGCCTTCGATGGAAACCTTAGAAAAGTCCACGCAGAAGGTCACGCTATCGAGAATGAGCGTGTTGGGCGGATGAATTCCGAGATCCTTAACCATTTTTTGTCCTCTTTTCGTTATGCCGGTGCGGCCGGCGTTCCCCTGGGAATCACTGACCTTCTTCGGATACCAGTTCCGGCCGCCACGCCCTGACAATGGCCTCAAATTGCGAGCCGTAGCCCAAGGTGTCCGGATAGTGGTTGTTCCGTGCGGCATAGCCAAACACGACCACCACGTCCTCCACGATCTCGTCGTCGAGCCCCCAGGTCACGGTGATATCGAACCCACCGCATTGGCCCGGGTTCCACCATGCCAACAGAAAGTCGGCGACACGTCGGCTCTGCCCGCTGTCGCGCATCGCGTGCGAGATCAGGCGTTCCAGGGCGGCTCGTTCTGCATCCGTCATCTTGGCCATGCTTTCCTCATGAGTTGAGTTATTGGGTTAAGCCGTTGAGTTGAGCATCAGCTAGCTGATTTCCTTGCGGATCAGACCGCGCACGAGATCTGCGATGGAAATGCCCGCCTCAACTGCTCGCATCTTCAAACGCCGATGTTCGTCCGGGTCCAGGTCGAAGTTCACGCGCACGGGCTTAAGGGGCCGGTTTCCGACCTGCGACTGGACCATCGCAGCGCCGCCGACAAATTCGTCCCGCGACACCGGCTTACCGGCATCGGAGCTCTTGGTGGCAATCTTAAATTTACTCATTTGCGTAACTCAAAAGAGTTGTTACTTAAACACTCACGCCTACGCGGCGACCTCAAAGAATTCCTGGGCGAGCAGCTGGATCTCGGCGCACGCCTGGGAATTACTCAACTCAACCACTCCATTTCCGTTGAGTAACGCATCACGGTAGACCTTCCGGTCGCGGATGATGGTGTCCGCCAGTTCGAGCTGATCGAACTGGCTTAGCGCCTCGCGCGCGTCGTCCACCTCTCGAATCGTCGGATTGGACGGCGCCATCGACAGCACCGCGAAGGCCTTCAGGTCGGGATTCAGGCCTCGGGCCAAGCTGACTAGTTCGTTGACCTTCGGCAGCGTCTCCAGATCGGCCTGGCTGGCGCGGGTAGGCACCAGCAACAGGTTGGAAACAGCCATTGCCGACCGCATTTCGCGGGAATCGCGGCCGCCGGCGTCTACCACAATCACCTGGTAGCGCCGCGATAAATCGCGCAGCGTCGCCGCGACATCGCCCGTCCGCTGGATACACGGCACCGCTGGGCCGATACCCGCTTCGTCGCGTCGTTCGGAAAACCGAGCGCATGTCGCTTGGCCATCGGTATCGACCAGGACAACATCGACATTCTGGCGAACCAGATGCACGGCGATGTTGCTGGCAATGGTGGACTTCCCCGTACCGCCCTTCTCTGCTGCCACAAGCACGATCATACTCACATCATCACCTCATTTGAGTTGAGTAACAGAGTTAAGTATAAGAGTAGCGCATCACTTTATCAACTCATTTGAGTTGATGAGTTGCGTATATGCGTCACTCTTTTGAGTTGAGTGTTTAAGTGCTTCAATCGCATTGATGCGCTGAGTTGAGTTTTTACGCGGAGCTAGTCCTGGCCATCGTCCTGCGCGCACACGGCCATGGCGCCGCGCTTGGGGCAGAGGGGCGCCCCGACGAGATCTAACCACTTCCGAGAAGTCCGGGCCGTGTAGCCGCAGCTTCCGCACTTGCACTTGATGTGCCGCCGCGTCTGTTTCTTCGGCGCCGTCGTCTTGATCCCTGGCGCCTCGCCATCGTCCGAGCTATCTGCGTCTGGCCTGGTCCGCAAGCGCGCATGCGGCAGTGGCCCGGCCTCGTCCAGGATTGGCGTGACACTTTCCTCAAAGCGCGGGCCGGCCGTCGTTGATCGCATCGGACCCTTCAGGCCAATCCCGACCGCAACATCCCGAAAGGGCTTGCGGTGGCCAGCATCGAGGCCGACCGCGGCGTGCACGAGCTCGTGCGCAAGGATCGCGGCGACTTGCATGGGCATCAGGTCGGCCGACTCCACCAGGTCAGGCCGAATGAAGATCTCGAAGTGTGCATCTTCGCTGCAGCTGGTGTCCCAGCACTCGCCAATCCGCTTACCGCGCTGGCCTGTCGACGTGAATCCGATGGCGATCCGAATCCGACCAGGCAGCGGGGCATCGAGCGCTGCGAACATTGGCGCCATGCGGCGTGCAACGTGGTTCAACCAGGCTTCACGATTGGCATGGCGCATCAGCTTTCCCCTCCCGATGGAATGTGTCGCCATTATCGCGATGAGTACGTGTACACGCTCTATGTTTTTCACTCCGAGCGCTTTTTTGGACCGCATAGACCCATCCAGGACACCCCGGAGGGTCAACCAGCCCGAAAAAAACGCTCTGAGCGCCCGTATACGCGTCCTAGAGCCCTCGCGGTGGCCGACCCGACCCTCTCTCTGCCAGCAACTTGCCTTGGATGAGCGGAAATGTGCTTGCGCGCGCCGTCGCGCCCGGATTGAGGCGCCCGGGGACCCGCGCCGAAGGCGTGGGGAGAGCGCCGACCCGGCGTAGCCGGGGCAATCCGGCTCTGCGGTTGTGCTGGCGATCGGGGCAGTCAAGCGCGCTTGCGCGCGTGATAGCCCCGCGTGCGGGGCGTCGATGAACAACCCTCACGGGTGGGCGCGAAGCGCCCGGGTGGGGTTAAAGGTCGCGGCGGGACGGTTATCCACAGGTAAGCCTCGCACGCGTGTTTTTGGTTTACGTTTTACCGTTTTTAAATCGTTTTAGACGGCGTAACTCATTGATTTAACGTGGCAAAAACGGCCTCATTGGGTCTTTTTCCGGGTCTATTGGGCCTTTTCCCGGGCGCAAAGTGGTCATTTTCCGGGTTTCTAGGTCTTTTTCCGGGTGCTGTCCACAGGAGCACTGGGACATTTTCCGGGTGCCATCCACAGGTGGCATGCAACAGTTGTTGACCCAATACGCCAATTGGGCTATGTTTGTTGGTGTCCCAATACCCCGGAAGATGACCCAATGGTAGTCGAGGAAGACAAGCCGGTCGCGTACAGCGAGCCGGCGCTGGCCGAACGCAACGTCACCATGAGCAACGCGCTCACGCGGGCAGCACACAGCCTGACGTTGGCCGAAAAGCGGTTAATTGCAGCGTGCATCGCAAAGAACGACTCGATCCCGTTTGTCGAGCTGCGAAGGGAAGGCGCCTGGCGGGTGCGGCTCTCTGCGGCCGAGTACGCCGAGGCCTTCGGCGTGGATGCCAACACGGCATACGAGCAGCTGCAGGGGGCTAGCGACAGCCTGTTCAACCGCTACGTGCGCACGGTGCGGGAAACCCGCAGAGGGCCGGAGGAATTCAAGTTCCGCTGGGTGGGTAGTGCGAAGTATCACAAGGGCGAGGGCTGGATCGAACTGGTCTGGTTCCAGGAAGTGGTGCCGCACCTGTTCGGCTTGCGCCAGGAATTCACGACCTACAAGCTGCGCCAGGCGGCCGCTCTGCGCTCGGTCTACGCCTGGCGCCTGTTCGAGTGCTTCAAGTCCTGGGCGGCCACCGGCCGATACACGCCGACGATCGAGGAATTTCATCGGGCAATGGATGCGTCCGAAAGCCAGCGCAAGAACTTCAAGGATCTGCGCCGGCGCGTCATCGAGCCGGCCGTGAAGGAGCTGCGGGAGAAAAACGGCCTGCACATCGAATGGGAACCCGAGACGGCCGGTCGCAAAGTCGTCAAGCTGGACTTCCGGTTTCGCGTCTCGCCCCAAGGGGCGCTTTTCTGATAGGTGGCGGCCCAGGTGCCGCCAACTTCACCCGGAAAATGTCCCAATAGCCGTGTCCCAGGTCGGAGCAGGGGCGGCGAGCCGACGCCGGCCGTACGCATCCACACGCCCGAACCAACCCGGAAAATGTCCCAATAGGCCTCCGCAGCAACGGCGAGGCAGCTGCTGGGGGTTCTAAGCCGGAACCGCCGAAAATTCCGTCAGCCGATCAACGTGGCTTGTCCCGCGCCCGGTCGATGGGGTAGACCCAACAGTCGTGTCACTAGCCGCCATTTCGATCACGGCAATGCCAGCCGGACGTCACGTCCAGATTGTTCCGGTCTGGATGAGGCCGACTGACGTCTCGGATGACGGGTGGCATACAACTGCTGTGAGTCCTGCAGGGGGCGGCGCGCGTCAAGGTAGTTGTCGCCTGAGTCACGCAGCCTTGAGCTGAGTATGTTGAACGCAGGCAGCCATCTTGACCACCTCGTCTCGTTCCGGATTGAGGGTCACCATGTCGATGAGCGACCAGTCTCTGGTGGCGCCCGACCAGCGCGCCGGGTGGCGCTCTTGGGCCTGGAGATAGAGCGTGTGCCGTGCCGCCAAGATGGCTTGATCTTGCCCGGTGTGGCGCTGCTGCGGGCTCACATAGCGGATGCCGCTGTGGCGGTGCTCGACGTTGTACCAACGTACGAACCCAGCGGCCCAGGCGCGGGCATCGTCCAGCGTCTCAAAGCCCTGAGCCGGGAACTCCGGGCGGTACTTGGCCGTGCGGAACAACGACTCTGCAAACGCGTTGTCATCGCTGACACGAGGCCGCGAGTAGGAGGGCTTGATGCCCAGCCAGTTGAGCATGGCCAGCACCGTGGTGGCCTTGAGCGTGGAGCCGTTGTCGCCATGCAGCACGGGCTTGGGTGTCATCGCCGCGATGCCCTCAGCCAGCGCGGTGCGGCGCACCAGGTGCACGGCGTGGTCGGAGTCGTCGCTGTCGTGCACCTCGGCACCCACGATCTTGCGGCTGTACAGGTCCAGGATCAGGTACAGGTGGAACCAGCGGCCCATCACCCTGGCGGGCAGGTAGGTCATGTCCCAGCACCAGACCTGGCCTGGGGCGGTGGCGATGTGGGTGGTGGGCGGCTTTGTTGCCCTGGGCGCCTTGGCACGTCCTCGGCGCTTGTTCTGCCCGGCGGCCTTGAGCACACGCGCCATGCTGGACTCGCTGCCCAGGTACACGCCCTCGTCGGCCAGCATGGGCACGATGCGCGCCGGTGGCGCGCAAGCAAAGCGCGGCTCGTTGGCCACCGCCAGCAGCGCCGCGCGCTCGGCCGCACTCAGGGCATGGCTGGGCATCGGGCGCACGGCGCTGGGTCTGCCATCGCCCGCTGTGAGGCCCGAGCGGGCCTTCCAGCGCTGCAGGGTGCGCACGTCGATGCCAGCGACATCGCAGGCCGGCTGCAGCCGCGCTCCTGCGGCATGGGCCGTGTCGATGTCTTGGGCCAGGGCTTGGCGATCTTCGAGGCCGATCATTCGTCCTCGCCCCTGTTGAAGATCGCCGAGACTTTTTTTGACAGCACCAGCAACGCGGCTGTCTCGGCCAGTGCCCGGTCCTTGCGCAGTAGATCGCGTTCGAGTTCCTTGATGCGTTTGCGATCAGCGCGTGTGGCTTGCGCACTGGCAGGCGCATCCTGCGGGTCGACCAGTGCGGTGGTGCAACTCACCCGCCATTTGTCCAGATCAGGCGGGTACACACCATGCTCGCGGCACCAGGCGCTTTTGCTCGCCTCGTTCATCGCCGCCGTGGTGATCACGGCCTCAAGCCGGGCGCCCGCAGTCCAGGCCCGCCCTCGGGCGGGCCTGGACTGCGCATCCTCGCGCCAACGCTCCAGGGTTCCCACTCCCACACCAACCTCGCGCGAGACCACCTCCAATGAGGCGCTCTCCGGTGCCAGCAACCTGGCCACCGCTTTGTCTTTGAATGCTTGTCCGTATCGAGCCACTGTCGTCCTTCATCGCCGCCCCCAGGTTCTTGGTTCTATCGAGGCGACAACTATTCTGACGCGGGGGGGGGGGCAGCTGCCTGACCGGACGGCGAGCATCAGCCCATCTCATGTATTCGTCATGTCAGCTTTGACACTGCGCACGCGACGGCACCCGACCCATAGCAGACGTCTATATTTGGCATAGATAGCACAACTTATTTCCCTCACAGGCACCCGCGACCATGCCACAAAAATGACATCAACGAGTCATCAGGGTGTCATATCACGACATTACCATCGCTGCAATTCAGATTCGTAATCAGGTCATCATTTTTGATTACGAATTCAAATCTGCCGGAGGTGTCATGATCGAACTACAGAATGTCTCAGTCAGTTATGGTGATGCGATTGCACTGTATCCCACCACTCTCAAACTCCATCAGGGACAGTTCACCGTATTGCTCGGATCTTCCGGCGCTGGAAAATCCACGCTACTTCGCTGTATTAATTCGCTGCATGCGTCGCAGCGCGGCACCACCATTGTCGCCGGCTTAGGAAATTTGGCGAACTCGCGTGCATTGCGCATGCATCGCCGACAGACTGGCATGGTGTTTCAACAGCATCAATTGATTGGCCGACTGACGGCTTTGCAAAACGTTTCGATGGGCCGAATGGGCTACCACACGGCATTACGCAGTCTATTCCCCCTCCCGGCGAAGGATCAATCCATATGCTTGCAAAGTCTGGACCGAGTCGGCTTATTGCACAAAGCCTTAAGCCGTGTCGACGCATTGAGCGGCGGCCAGCAGCAACGCATCGGTATTGCCCGGGCTCTGGCTCAGCAACCTAAACTGGTGTTGGCTGATGAACCGGTAGCCAGCCTCGATCCTGCTACTGCAGAGCGAGTGCTAAGTCTGCTGCACCGCATTTGTAAAGAGGACGGGATTTCGGCGGTCGTCAGCCTGCATCAGGTAGACCTCGCTCAACGTTATGCCGACCGTATTATTGGCCTGTCCCATGGCCGAGTCATTTTTGATGCCGCCCCGCAGACTTTGGATCAAGCCAGTTACGACACGCTGTATGAACAAGTACCCCGTTCTTCTTTGAGCGTTCCACAAGACGCTCGAGAGGAACGGCTTATCGATACTTCATTTCCCATGCAACTTGCTACCGTAAAGGATTGATTATGAAAAAACTCGCATCCGCATTAATGTCTGTCTTGCTTGCCGCCGTCTGCAGCATTGGCCATGCATCATCCAATCCCGATCCAGAAACGCTCAAAGTTGCGCTGCTGCCGGACGAAAACGCATCGACCGTAATTAAAAACAACAAGCCGCTCGAAATCTATCTGGAAAAAGAGCTGGGAAAGAAAATTGAGCTGGTGGTTACCACTGATTACTCGTCAATGATCGAAGCCATGCGTCACGGCCGTATCGACATGGCATATTTTGGCCCCTTGTCGTATGTGCTGGCTAAGCAAAAGAGCGACATCGAGCCATTCGCAGCGATGAAGCAAAAGGGTAGCACTACCTACCAGTCCGTATTGATCGCCAATACTGGCGCCGGCATCGCCAAAATCAGTGATATCGTCAACAAGAATGTCGCTTACGGTGATAAGGCATCCACCTCCAGCCATTTGATTCCGAAGTCGATATTGGCGGAAAACGGTTTGAAAGCCGGCGAAAACTATCGCGAACACTTTGCCGGTGCGCATGACGCGGTGGCCATGGCCGTGCAAAACGGTCACGCGCAGGCTGGCGGCTTGAGTAAGCCGATTTTTGAATCCCTGGTTCAGCGCGGACTGGTCGATCCCAACAAAGTAAAAGTTCTTGCCGAATCGAAGCCATATCCGCAATACCCGTGGACCATGCGCAGCAATCTGAAGCCGGAACTGAAGGAAAAGATCCGTGCAGCCTTCTTGAATCTCAAAGATCCGGAAGTCCTGAAACCTTTCAAAGCCGATGGTTTCGGCCCGATCAGCGACAAAGACTATGACGTGGTGCGCAGCCTTGGCACACTGCTCAAGCTCGATCTGTCGAAGTTCTAAGTGAGCGACAGCATGCAAGCTGATTTTGGTTTGATTCTGGCCGAGCGCCAGCGCGTATGGAACCGCACGATACTGCAGTTTGCCGTTGTGCTGGCGATTGTGATCGGTTGCTGGTATTACGTCGGCCTATTTGATGCCGAGCGATTGAAGGATGGCATGCCAAGCCTGGTAAAAATTGCCGGCGAGATGTTCCCACCGAACTTCTCGCAGGCTGGCACCTGGGTCAAACCGGTACTGGATACCTTGGCCATGAGTATCGCCGGCACGGCAATCGCGGTATTGCTATCCATTCCCTTAGGAGTGCTCGCCGCGCGGAATACTAGCCCTCATCCACTCGTGTATCAAGCCACACGCGGCCTGTTAAACGCTTTGCGATCGATACCCGAACTGATCATGGGCATCCTGTTCGTGGCAGCCGTTGGCTTCGGCGCATTGCCGGGTGTTTTAGCCCTAGGCTTACATTCGGTTGGCATGATCGCCAAATTTTTTTCGGAATCGATCGAACATGCCGATCCGGCACCGGTAGAAGCCGCGCATGCAGCGGGCTGCACGCCATTGCAGGTGATTTTTCATGGGATCTTTCCCCAAGTGCTTCCGCAAATGGCCGATACCGCGATCTATCGATGGGAATACAACTTCCGTGCTTCGACCGTGATGGGCATGGTCGGCGCCGGTGGAATCGGGTTCGAGCTGATGGGCTCTCTGCGCATCATGCAATACCAGGATGTCTCGGCTATTTTGCTGGTTATTTTAGGCATGGTTACCCTCGTCGACGCCTTCAGCTCCTTCCTGCGTCGCAAGTTCAAATAACTCCCAAAGCTTACAAAGGTTTTTATGAAGCCCAAAGTCGTCCTCACCCACTGGGTGCACCCGGAAATCATCGAATTGTTGTCCGCTAGCGCCGATGTTATCCCCAACACCACACGGGAAACCTTGCCGCGTTCTGAGGTAATTGCGCGAGCCAAAGATGCGGATGCACTCATGGCTTTCATGCCGGACAGCATCGACAGCGCGTTTCTCGAGGAATGTCCAAAGCTGCGTGTCATCGGCGCCGCGCTTAAAGGCTATGATAACTTCGATGTCAACGCCTGCACACGCCACGGTGTATGGCTTACGATTGTGCCGGATTTGCTTACGATCCCGACCGCTGAACTGACTATCGGCCTTCTTCTCGGTTTGACAAGGCATATGCTGGAAGGCGATAGGCAAATCCGTAGCGGACACTTCCAAGGCTGGCGGCCGACACTATATGGCTCTGGTTTGACAGGAAAAACGCTTGGCATCATTGGTATGGGGGCGGTCGGCCGTGCAATCGCCCAGCGCTTGGCTGGCTTTGAAATGAATCTCTTGTATTGCGATCCGATTCCGCTCAATGCCGAACAAGAAAAGGCTTGGCACGTACAGCGCGTCACGCTCGATGAACTGCTCGAAAAATGTGATTATGTCGTGCCGATGGTTCCGATGGCCGCAGAGACACTGCATCTAATCGATGCCACCGCGTTGGCCAAGATGAAAACCGGTAGCTACCTGATCAATGCATGTCGCGGCTCGGTCGTGGATGAGAATGCGGTGATAGCAGCACTGGCGTCTGGAAAACTAGCTGGATATGCAGCCGATGTCTTCGAGATGGAAGAATGGATACGCGCTGATCGCCCGCAGGCTATCCCCAAGGCGCTGCTCGACAATACGGCACAAACGTTTTTTACGCCGCATTTGGGATCGGCGGTCAAGGAAGTTCGGCTTGAAATCGAGCGGCAGGCAGCGATGAACATCATCCAGGCACTCGCTGGTGAAAAACCGATGGGCGCGATTAATCAGCCGTATCCGGGAGTAAAGGCGGCGTGATAGATCTGGAGCGTGTGGCGACGTTCATTGCCGTCGTCAAATGCGGGGGCTTTCGCGAAGCGGCGAAGCAAACTGGATTGTCCCAGCCAACAGTAACGCAGCATATCAAGCGGCTGGAGCAGTCTTTGCAGGCCCGGCTGATTGACCGCGCAACAATGCCGCAAAGCCTGACATTGGAGGGAAAGATTTTTTTCCCCTATGCGGAACAATTGCTCCGTACTAGCCATAAGGCTACGGCAGCCCTCCACAATAAAAGCCTGGTCGTTGGTGCAAGCTCCAATATCGGCATTTATCTTTTACAACCCTATATCAAGGCGCTCCAAGATAAATTAGCAAACAAGATCGATGTGAGGATCGGCAAAAATATCGAGATTGCCGCTTTGCTGGAAACGCTTGAAGTGGATGTAGCGGTAATGGAGTGGTGGGACTCACGTCCTGGGTTCGTCTCAACAGTATGGCGGCGCGAGAGGATGGTTGTCATTGTTCGCCCCGGCCATCCTTGGGCTGCCGAGTCGACCATTCCACTTAAGTGGTTAAAATCCCAGAACTTGCTTGGAGGCGAAGCGGCTACCGGAACTGGGCGCCTACTACAACAATATGCCGGTGCCGACTCGGCAGAGTTCACAGTGGGTATGCAGTTAGGTAGCACCGAGGCGGTCAAACACGCGGTCCACGCAGGGCTAGGAATCTCGCTTGTGATGGAAAGCGCGGTCAAGCATGAACAGGCAAGCGGATGGTTACATGCAATTCCGATTGAAGAAGATGTTTACAAAGATCTTTATCTCGTACATCGCTCAGAAACTTCGTTAAGCGGTCCGGTGGCAAGCCTTGCAGATTTGATTCTCCATTCTCCGGATTTAGGCTCAATAGAATATAAATAGCAAAACGAATGTCTGCTTCTGGCCGCCTGCCGCCGACCGCGGTCTGGCTCGAAAGCAGTCTGTCAACGCGCCGTTTCATTGTTGCCATGATCATCTCTTAATCGCGCACAGGCGGCCACAGGCGGGCAGTATGAACCAGCGTCAGTATCCACACCGTTTCGCCGTCGATCTGATACACCAGGCGATAGCTTTTGTGCGGGATCAACTCGCGGGTCCCGGGAATCTTTCCCGGCTTGCCCAGCATGGGGTGCTGGATCAACCGGGCGGCCGCGTCGCTGAAAATCTCATCCATCCGGGCCGCCGCGCGCGGATTGTCGGCTGCGATGTAGTCCCACACATCGGCACGGTCTTGCTGCGCTTCGGGCGTCCAAACAACCCTCACGCCTGGCTCGCCACACTGGCACGCCGTGCGGCGAATTCGGCCTCAACTTCATCGTTCGACCGCCCCAATCCAGCGCGCATCGAAGCCCGGCCGGCTTCGACCTTGCGGCGCAGGAACTCGTCGTACTCGCGCGACTCGCGCTGGCGCTGAACGAACTCGCGCATCAGCTCGCGCAGCACTTGCGACGCCGGGCGATGGGCCGCTTCGGCTTCGGCCATGAACTCGGCGCGCAACTCGGGCTCCAGCTTCATCGTGAAAACGGCTTGTTTTGACATGATCGGGGCCTCCTGCCACTTAATACTAACAAAGTATATACGTCGTCTTTACTAAGCGCTACTCACAGAACACTGCAAGGCGGGCCTGCGCTATGCCAAGACCTGTCGGAAAACATTTGTTTTTCGACAGGCCTTCAACGGTCCTCTGCACCAACCTCCGAGTGGCCGCAAAATTGTGCGGAAAACTCTGTCGCCAGACGCTACCATACGGAAACCTCGTCTTGATGGTTTTCCGCCTATGTTGGTAGGTTACATGCGCGTGTCGTCGGACTCCGACCGCCAGAGCACGAACTTGCAGCGCGATGCGCTGCTCGCCGCCGGCGTCGATGCGCGGCATCTGTTCGAGGATCATGCTTCCGGCGCGAAGGACGACCGCGCGGGCCTGGCGCGGGCGCTCGAATTCGTTCGCCCTGGCGACGTGTTGGTCGTGTGGAAGCTCGACCGGCTCGGCCGTTCGTTGTCGCACTTGCTCGCCATCGTGACCTCGCTCAAGGAAAAGCAGGTGGCGTTCCGCTCGCTGACGGAGAACCTGGATACCACGACGCCCTCGGGCGAGTTTCTGTTCCAGGTGTTCGGCGCGCTCGCGCAGTACGAACGCGCCTTGATCCAGGAACGTGTCGTCGCCGGTCTGGCTGCCGCCCGCAAACGGGGCCGGATCGGCGGCCGGCCGCAGGCGATCACCGGCGAGAAGCTGGAGGCCATCGTCGCTGCGCTCGATGGCGGCATGTCCAAGGCGGCGGTGTGCCGCAACTTCGGCGTCAAGCGAACCACGCTGATCGAGACCCTGGCACGGGTTGGTTGGACGGGCTCTCGTGGAGCGTCATCGCGATGACGACCAAGAGCGAACGATTGACCGTCCTGTCGGACGCCGAGCAGGAAGCCCTGTACGGCCTGCCGGACTTCGACGACGCCCAGCGGCTGGAATACTTGGCGTTGACTGAAACCGAACTGGCGCTCGCCAGCAGCCGGCCTGGTCTCCATGCCCAGGTCTATTGCATCTTGCAGATCGGTTACTTCAAGGCCAAGCATGCCTTCTTCCGCTTCGACTGGAGTGAGGTCGAGCACGATTGCGCCTTCGTGCTGAGCCGCTACTTCCACGGCGAGTCCTTCGAGCACAAGCCAATCTCCAAGCACGAGCACTACACCCAGCGCGAGTGGATTGCCGATCTGTTCGGCTACCGGCCGTGGGCGGCCGAGTTCCTGGCGCAGCTCGCGCAGCAGGCCGCGCAGACCGTGCGGCGCGACGTGATGCCGGGGTTCATCGCCGCCGAGCTGATCGTCTGGCTAAACGAGCACAAGATCATCCGGCCCGGCTATACCACCCTGCAAGAGCTGGTGAGCGAAGCCCTGTCCGCCGAGCGTCGGCGGCTGGCTGGCCTGCTGTCGGAAGTGTTGGACGAATCGGCCAAGGCCGCGCTGGGTCGGCTTCTAGTGCGTGACGACACCCTGTCGCAATTGGCGGCGCTCAAGCAGGACGCCAAGGACTTTGGCTGGCGTCAGATGGCCCGCGAACGCGAAAAGCGCGCCACGCTGGAGCCGCTGCACCGGATCGCCAAGGCGCTGCTGCCCAAGCTCGGCGTCTCGCAGCAGAATCTGCTGTACTACGCCAGCCTGGCGAACTTCTACACCGTCCACGATCTACGCAACCTGAAGGCCGATCAGACCTACCTCTACCTGCTTTGCTATGCCTGGGTGCGCTACCGGCAGCTTTCCGACAACCTGGTCGATGCGATGGCCTACCACATGAAGCAGTTGGAGGACGAAAGCAGTGCGGGCGCAAAGCAATCCTTTGTCGCCGAGCAGGTGCGCCGTCAGCAAGACACACCGCAGGTCGGCCGCCTGCTGTCGCTTTACATCGACGACAGCGTGCCCGATCCCACGCCGTTCGGCGATGTGCGCCAGCGCGCCTACAAAATCATGCCCCGCGATACGCTGCAAACCACCGCGCAGCGCATGAGCGTGAAGCCGGTGAGCAAGCTGGCTTTGCACTGGCAGGCGGTGGACGGCCTGGCTGAGCGCATCCGCCGCCATCTTCGGCCGCTGTATGTCGCGCTCGACCTCGCTGGCACTGATCCGGGCAGCCCGTGGCTCGTGGCGCTGGCCTGGGCCAAGGACGTGTTCGCCAAACAGCAGCGCCTATCGCAACGGCCGCTCGCCGAATGTCCAGCGGCCACGCTGCCGAAACGCTTGCGACCGTACCTGCTGACCTTCGATGCCGATGGCAAGCCGACGGGCCTGCATGCCGACCGCTACGAGTTCTGGCTGTACCGCCAGGTCAGGAAGCGCTTCCAGTCGGGTGAACTCTACCTCGACGACAGCTTGCAGCACCGGCATTTTTCCGACGAGCTGGTTTCGCTGGATGAGAAGGCCGCCGTGCTGGCGCAGATCGACATCCCGTTCCTGCGGCAGCCACTCGATGCCCAGCTCGATGCGCTCGCGACCGAGCTGCGCGCTCAGTGGCTGGCCTTCAACCGCGAGCTGAAGCAGGGCAAGCTGACGCACCTAGAATACGACAAGGACACGCAGAAGCTGACATGGCGCAAGCCCAAGGGCGAGAACCAGAAGGCGCGCGAGAAGGCGTTCTACGAGCAACTGCCGTTCTGCGACGTGGCCGACGTGTTCCGCTTCGTCAACGGCCAGTGCCAGTTCCTGTCGGCGCTGACGCCTTTGCAGCCGCGCTATGCGAAGAAGGTCGCCGACGCCGACAGCCTGATGGCGGTCATCATCGCGCAGGCGATGAACCACGGCAACCAGGTCATGGCACGCACCAGCGACATCCCTTACCACGTGCTGGAGAGCGCCTACCAACAGTACCTGCGCCACGCAACGCTGCACGCGGCCAACGACTGCATCAGCAACGCCATCGCCGCGCTGCCGATCTTCCCGTACTACTCGTTCGACCTCGATGCACTGTACGGTGCCGTCGATGGTCAGAAATTCGGCGTCGAGCGGCCGACCGTGAAAGCGCGCCACTCGCGCAAATACTTTGGGCGCGGCAAGGGCGTGGTCGCCTACACGCTGCTGTGCAACCACGTGCCGCTCAACGGCTACCTGATCGGCGCGCACGATTACGAGGCCCATCACGTGTTCGACATCTGGTATCGCAACACGTCGGACATCGTGCCGACCGCGATCACCGGCGACATGCACAGCGTCAACAAGGCCAACTTCGCTATCCTGCACTGGTTCGGCCTGCGTTTCGAGCCGCGCTTCACCGACCTTGGCGATCAGTTGAAGGAACTCTACAGTGCCGACGATCCGGCGCTGTACGATCAGTGCCTGATCCGGCCGGCCGGGAGAATCGACCGCGATCTCATAGTCAGCGAGAAGCCGAACCTCGACCAGATTGTCGCCACGCTCGGACTGAAGGAGATGACGCAGGGCACGCTGATCCGCAAGCTATGCACCTACACCGCGCCGAACCCGACGCGGCGCGCGGTGTTCGAGTTCGACAAGCTCATCCGCAGCATCTACACGCTGCGCTACCTGCGCGATCCGCAACTGGAGCGCAACGTTCACCGCTCACAGAACCGCATCGAGTCCTATCACCAGCTACGCTCAACCATCGCCCAGGTCGGCGGCAAGAAGGAATTGACCGGGCGCACCGACATCGAAATTGAGATCAGCAACCAGTGCGCCAGGCTGATCGCCAACGCGGTCATCTTCTACAACTCGGCCATCCTCTCGCGGCTGCTGATGAAGTACGAGGCGAGCGGCAACGCCAAGGCGCACGCTCTCCTGACCCAGATATCGCCGGCGGCCTGGCGGCACATCCTGCTGAACGGGCATTACACCTTCCAGAGCGACGGCAAGATGATCGACCTGGATGCGCTCGTGGCGGGGCTGGAGCTGGGATGACGGAAATTTCGGCGGTTCCGGCTTAGAACCCCTGCTGCTGACCGTCAGGTCAGCGGCAACTGCCGATTGCAGCCAACCCGGAAAATGTCCCAATGGCTTGTCCCAGTAGTGCGGCCAGAAGGTTAGCGAGGACTTGCTGCATTTTCCGGGTTGCCGCCGGCGACCCGGAAAATGTCCCAATACAATCCTGCGGACGCCCGGATCGACGTGGCCAGCGTGCCGCTGGCCACGTCGGGCGCAGCGGATCGCAACCCGGAAAATGTCCCAATGGATCGTCGGCCTAGCTGGATTGCTTCCCGCTGCTGGGACCGAACCTGACTCCGTTTTGCAATTCGGCCAGTTGCTGCGCCCGGCGTTCGAGCATCTTTTTTCCGACCTTCTCCATGACGGCAGGATCGGCGTCGCAGACGTCGATCATGGCGCTGATGATTTCCGGCAGATCGATGACCGGCCGGATGGAGGTGCATTCCTTCATCCGCCGCTTGGCCCGCAGGAAGCTGTCGTGAAAGATCAGCACCGCCTTGACCCCGGGCGTTTTCTCCTTGGCCTTGGGCACGATCTTGCGCACGCCAAACGCCTCCGATTCGTCGTCGGCCTCCCACTCAGCGCGAGTAAAGACGACGGTATCAGGCTCGGCCGCCCCATCGTGAATCGGGGGAAGTACAACGAGCGCGTCGTTGTCATGCGGCTTCTGATTGTCCATGCTTCATTTCCTCCTGGTCCTTGAACCAATCGATGACTGTGTAATCGTCGTCGGCGACACGCCGAACGTAGGGTAGGGCGGCGGGCAAGATGAGCGCGGTCGGATCTCGGCCGGCGCGCTCCCACTCCCTGGCGAGCGTAGCGACCAACTTGCCGACCTGGACGCGGGTTGCGCCAAAGCCTGGTGTCTTGAACAGCGACTGGATTACCGCCTGCACCTCCTGCTCCGCCCGCGGCGAGCGGGCGAGTTGTCGGACGGCAGCGCGCCAGGTGTCAAAGCGCTGGTTGGTCATCCGCCAAGTCAGGCGGACGCCGCCGCCATGATTCCGATCACGTGGCAGCCGCAGGAGTTCGTAGTCGTCCACGCGGATGCGCGTGGACGACTCCAGGGCATCGCGTAGCGGCTCCATCTGCCTGGCCGGGTGGTCACCATCGGACACGAGCAAGAACCAGTGCAGCGTCCCGTTCTTGGCCAGGTCGGCAAGGATCAGCCGCGCATTGCCCTTGCCGAGCCGTTTCCGGTAGGCCCGTTGGTCGCGGTTCAGCGCGACCTCATAGCGTTCCGCGAACTTTTGACAGAACGCCAATGCCTTCTCGGCCGGAACCTGTGCGGCCGTGTAATGGCAATAGCCATGCCGGACAGAATCCAACAGGCGTTGCATTAGGAGCGTCTTGTATCGGATGACCAAAAAAGTTGTCGGGCGCATGCACAAAAAGAGAGCGTGTACACGCTCTTATCTAGCGATCCGCCGCAACGGTCTGACGACCATTCCGGCGGACCGATTCCAACATAATAAAAATCCAACCCAGGCAAAGGAATCCAGTCAGTTGGAACGCATCGCGTTCCAACCTGATTATAAGAGATTCCGCGCGAAGCGCGTGCGGCCAACATATCACGCTACAATGTGATTGCTGACCGCCACAAGCGGCCCACGCGCGCAAGTATCACCTGCGTTGCCGAGGCCGCCACAAGCGGCCAGCAACGCAGCACGAGGGCGACCAACCCTTTGCAGTACGTAGTACAGGACCGGTCGCCCGAAGTGGTAATTGCGCGCGAGCGAAATTACACGGATTGGGGGCAGACCACCGCGACGTTTTGGGGGCTGACCATCCCCAAAATTCCACTCACTTCACACGAAGCTGTATGGCTCTAGATGCGGGCTTACCACCTGCGTCGAGTACGCCGAAGTCGTATGCGCGTAATGGCGCTGGTACGACTACGACGAGCGCTGGACGGTGTAACTCCGTCCTTCGACTCAATCCCCGGGAGGGGCGAGTTTGGGCGACACGGAAACGGGCTCAGCGAGGAAATGCGCTGAGTTCCTGTGTAGCGTGAAAGCGGTAGACGGTGGCTGTCTGCACCGTCGTTAGCACCGCCCAGGGGCTGCGGGAGACCGTAGAACCTGTGCCACACACGTAGGCTGCTGAGGCGTTCCGAAAGGGCGCAGGCGTGCAAGGGGAAACCTGGCGCACGCGGCACCTACCGGCGCAAGCTGGTGGGGTCGCTGTATAGCTTAAGCGTGTAAATGCGGCCGAAGAGGTCGCTATGTGGTGGGGCATCAAGCCTGTCTGAAGACGAAGCTGTTGATGGCACAACAGGTAAGCGAGCCGCTTTGGAATCTCGGGCCGCTGAAAACCTAATGGGTGAGAGGGAACACCTCACTGTTGTTGCTGGAGGCGCAGGCGTGAAGTCCTGGCGCGCAGTTTGGCGTCAGTAGCGTTGCACTAACGTGGGAATCGCTAAGGCCATAACCGGGCTGGTAACCCGGTGGCTATGCGAGGGAGAGTGGTTGAGTAGGGCCGCGTGGCGCAAGCCACGTAGCTGTTTGTCGCGATTCGTCTGAAGCGCAAACAGCAGGCGCAAGCCTGTCCGAAAGACTGCGGCGTACGCAAGTGTGAAGTTAGCGGGGTGGTTCCCGCGGTGGTTGTTGGAACGGGCGCGGCTGGTACCCGCGCCCGGACCGAATGGGTAATTCGGTGTCCTCCAACGTGTAATTGAACCCTTGAAAAAGGAGCTACGAAGATGGCAATTGCCAACACCCGGCCGGGCGGATACCCGGCATCGGCAACGGCACCGCCTAGCGGTGCCGGCGTCAGTCTGCAAGCCAGCGCAGTGAGCTGGAGTCAAACCGATAGCAGTTGGATCGGCAGGCAGTTCGGTCGCCCGTATGGGGCCGGTGGCAGCAAAAACGACAGTCCACCATGGCTGTCTCGGCACGCTGATCGCGGTTGGATCAGCGGTCAAATCAGTCCGGCCGTATGGACTGATTGCAGTACAGCAGTGGGCGCCTCGGCGCCGAAAAGTCAACCCGGCAGCAATCAGGCCGGTGGGAATGGCAGCGATGTTTTCGCTGTCGGCAAACAGTGGTCCGGCGCTACCGCGTCGTGCTCGCTGTGGCAATCCGGGCGTTGACCTGGAGAGTCAGTTGTCAAACGGGCCACAAGCCCGCGTCAGGGTCGATGGTGTGGGAAACCATCGTCTTGCAGTACGGCCGTAGACCGTTATCTACCCGGTCCAGTGGTGATGCCCTATGGCGGATCTGCTGTGCTCTATTTGCAGTTGACTGGCCTAAACCAGAGGGGGATTTCCCCCTCTGGTTTCACCGTTTTCTAACAAGATGAGGTAGACGTATGCTCGGACACCTTGGAATGCACGCATGGGTCGGCAAGGCAATCATGGCCCTGCTGGCGTGGTCGAGTCCGTGGTATTGGATCGTGCTCGCCGTGGCGTTGGCCACGGTCGGACTGCTGCATCCCGTGCCGTGGACATTGAAGGACGACGAGGACTCATTCGTCGCTCATCTTGTGTTGTGGGTCCGCAAAGCGGCGGCATACACCGCGCTTTGGGGCATCTTGGCGATACCGTTGTTGGTGTATTGCACCTTCGTTCTCTCGGCTGACACGTCTTCTGGGCAAGCGTCCAGCGTGTTCCTGGAGTGGGGCGCTGATCGTCTGGGCCGCTACTGGATGATGGTCGCGGGAGCGTTCGTGGTCGGCCTGGCGCTGCGGTTCCTGTGGGACCGCTACGCTGTTCCAGTGCTTTCAAAGTATTGGCGGTCGCTTCGCATCGAGCAGGAGACGGACAAACTTGTCGATGCGCGGGAGGAAGTCGCCACGCTCAAGGCGAAGGATTTCAAGCCGGAGGATTACTTTGTCGACGGCAAAATCTTCTACGGCTTGGATGATGACGGCCAGCCGATCTACTTCGATTTGGACAGGTTCCGCACGACGCACCACGCCATCCTCGGCCCGACAAACTACGGCAAGGGCATCGTGCTGCAGAGCATCTTCAAGCAGTGCATTCGGTTTGGCTTCGGCATTTTTTACGTCGATCCGAAGGGCGACAACTGGCTGCCGTACCTGCTGCAGAACGAAGCGAAGGCGGCCGGTCGCCGCTTCGTCTATCTCGATTTGAATCCGGAAGGGCGTGGTGTTTGGCATCCGTTCCTGGGTGGCGCATTCCGCCAACGGCGCACTCGCATCGTGCGCGCATTCAACCTGGAATCCTTCGGCACGGACGCCGATGTGCACAAGGCGAAGGAGCGCGGGCTGCTCGATGACGCGCTCGAAGGCACCGACGGCACGATCAAGTCGCTGTTGGAATACGTGAAAAAGAACGCCGAAACAGGGCGCGACAACCTGTCGACCTTGCGCGATTCCTTGCGTGAATGGTCGCGTGTCGACACGTTCTCACAGTCCGTGAAGCGCAAGGGCCATTCGATCGAACAGTGCCTGATGAACAACGCGATTGTGTATGTGCGTGGTGACCTAGCCGACCCGGTGATTAAGGCCGCGACCAAGGCATACATATCGGAACTGGTGACGGAAATTAAGCGGCTCGATGCGACGCGGCCGGCGCACGTTGTGCTCGGCATTGACGAGCTGAAGTTCCTGGCCTGCGCGGAAATCAATGAGGCGCTGGCCACGATCCGACAGCACCAGTGCAACATGCTGCTGGCCGCGCAGTCGATTGCGAACCTGGAAGCACCGGACGACAAGCGGCTCGATGGCAAGGCGCTGGCACGGGAATTCGAGGTCAACACGCCGATCAAGTTCGTCTACCGCGCCGCCGACGAGCGCACTGCCGAGTGGGCGGAAAACCTGTCGGCGGGGCAATGGCTCAATGTGGTGCAACGCGAGCAGACGAAGGCGAACAAACACGGGGGCGAGCAGTGGGAAGCGAATCGGACGGTTGGCAAAGAGGAGCAGCCGGTCGTTTCGCGCAATACGTTGCTGAATCTGCCTGAGCGCATCGCCATTGCTTACATGCCAGGCCGGATTGCTTCCAAGCTGTACACCTGCCACACGCAAATTGACAACAGTGTCGCATCGTGGAAAAAGCCGGAGGAAGACACAACGATGGCGGCATAGCAACCAGGCGGCTCGCCAGGTGCGCATGCACCTGGTGCGCGGCGCCGGCGGCGGTGCGCATGGTTCGGTGCCGGCCGCGCCGGCGCTGAACCGGGCGAGCCGCGCGCCTCTGTCTCTGCCATGGCCGCACTTGGTGGCCACCGTCAGAAATATCCCGTTCCGCTCGCCAGCTGCGCGATAGTGCGGCTGGCAACGGCGAAGGGCTCCAGCGTTTTCCTGGAATATGAACGAACAAAGGGCGGGAACCGAAAGGTTCCCGCCCTTTGTTTTGGCCTGGCGCCGCACGCCCGGCGCCGCCGCCTAGCGGCCGCGCCGGGTCGGGGCACCGCAGGTGCCACGAGCTGGGGCGCCGGCGGCCGCCGGCGTCTCAGCTGGGCGGCTGCGCGATCCAGGCATGACGACGGCCTGATCCTACGGCGGCACCTCGGGCGGTCGCGTTTCAAAGGGACATACGAAATCGAGCGCAAAGCCCATCACCGCCTCCGCTCGGCCGCGAGCGCGGCCGGGTAGTGCTTGGCCAAGATGAGGTTGAGCTTGTCCACCAGATCGGGCCGCTTGAACGTGGCATGCCCGTTCCCGTTCTTGAACCAGCGCAAATGCAGATAGGCGTTTTCGGCTTCTCTGCGCCTTTCGTGCCGCGCGCCGGAAATCAGCGCGTGCATGCCGTTCCTGTGGTCCGCTTCGGGCTGGCCGTCGAGCACGTGGAAGACGCGCATCAGATCGTCCAGTTCGTTCGTCGCGCGGCTGCCTGCATAGCCGCCTGTCATCAGGCCCGTCACGATGACCCGCTTGCCGAACTTGAATGGCTGATTGGTCTTGTAGTCCCAAGAAAGTCGGCGGAAGCATTGCAGGACGCCGCGCTCGAACATGTCGCCGCGCGCCTCGTAGAGTTGACCGAACGTCGCCTCGATGTTGGCGGCGGTCAGTTCGGGCACCTCGCCCTCGGCAATCTGTTTTGCCCACGTATCGCGGGCCGTGGCATCCATCAAGGTGCGCAGCCCCGACTCCTGAAGCAGGTAATTCCAGCCCTCGGCGTCGATGGTGTGCAGGATGCAGGTTTCCGCCTCGTCACGCTTCGCGTAGTCGCCCGTCACGCACACGGTGCCGCGCCTCGAATAGCTGTTGTCAATGACGAGGCGCGGAAAGCCGATATGCGCGCCGCTGGCCAGCTTCTGGGCCTCGCCCAGCAGGTCCAGCGCTTGGCGCACACGTTCCACCACTGCCGCGCGCTGGCTCGCCAGATTGGCGATGCTGACGCTCTTTACCAAGTCGCTCATGATGGGTCTCGCTAGATCGTGGCTGCGGTCTTGTAGTCGGGATGAAAAATGCCGACGCTGTACGCGAGCGAATCGCGCGCACGGCACACAGCCTGGTCATGATTGCCGCGCGCCATCAGGTCGCGCGCATCGAGCAGGCACAGTGCGGCGCTGCTTTGCATGGCCGCCGTCGTGGTTTCCAGGTTTCGCGCGGCGAGGTTGATTGCGCGGGTAGCATCGTCTTGGGACTTGAGCATGGTGTTTCCCTGCGGTGATGGGGCAGATGACAGCCCCGGCACGCTGGCCGGGGCCAGAGACGTTCAGCATTGCCAGTTCGCGCGCAAGCCGCGCCAGTCTCGGGCCACAAAGCCCGTGGCCGACTCCAGCGCGGCGGCCACGGCTTCGGCGCGTTGGTCCGTCGAGTGGCGGCGGATCGCTGCGGCAAACTCGGGCAAGGTCAGCCGGGAACCCCAGCGCACGAGGTAGCCGCATGCTGTGATGGCATGGCGGATCAGTTCGTTTTTGTCGGACTTGGCTGCGGTGGTCTTGGTCATGATTGGTCTTCAATAGATTGTGGCTTGCGTGGTCCGAGCACTCGGCTCGGACCACCTTTGTCGGGTTGCCCGCGCGAGCGGGCGGGGCCGTTTTTTTCTAAGGCGTAGCGCTGGCTTGCAGGACGGAGGGCAGCCAGCGCTTGCCTGCGAGCGCGCGCGCGGCGGCCTCCACCATTGGCCCCTTCTTCATCGCGGCGAGCGGTGCCGCCTCGGCGGCACCGACGCCTTCCGTGACTGCGGCCAGCACTTGTGCCTTGGGCACGTGCGACAAGTAGCTCTCAGTGGTGGCCTCCCACCAGTCGGCCATGTCGAGCGCGACGGATTGCGCGATCGCATCGGTTTCGTGCTCGCCCGCGCGCGGCTGGATGCCGTTCACCGTCACAGCAGTGCAGAAGGCCAGCAGCGACAGCAGTTCGTCGCGCGGCATCGCCAGCAGCACCGGCCACAGCGCATCGAGTTCTTCCGGCAGGCGGGCCTTCCAAGCTTCGCTTGCGGCCTCGATCTGCTGCCACGCGCGCGAGGTTTCGATGCTGGCATCGGCCTGTGTGACGGTGTGGCGCATGTCGGTGGTGCGCACGCCGACCGCGTTGGCACGCCAATAGCGTTCCGACCACAGCGACGAAACCAGCCCATAAGCGAGCGTGGCGAGCGCAACATCGGTGCGCTCGATCAGCACCGCCTGCAGTGCCGTGGTGCGTTGCGCGGTCAGGGCACGGGTGAGCTTTTCTGAAAGGGTGGGTGCGGGTGCAGCATCGGTGCCGTCACCGGCACCGAATGCGGCGCGCGTGGCGGCCCGCTCGATCTTGGCGGCGGCTTTGCGGTCGTCGGGCTTGATCGCGCCGCGCAGAATCTTGACGGTGTTGTGCTGGAAGAGAACCACAACGCCCGCGAGGCTCTTGTCGGCCACCACCTGCATCTGGTCTTGCAGGTCGCTCAGTTCGCCCTCGATGCGGTCCCATTCGTCGGACAGCGCTGCATACGCCTCGGATTCTTCCTCGCCTCGTTCTTCAATGTCGCCCATGTCACGCTCGATCTTGGTCTTGCGGGTGTCGAGCTTCTTAATCGTGGCGGCTTCCTTCTTGGTCGGTTCGCGCAGGGTTGTCGGCGCGCGCCCGAAGGCCTCCATATCGCTGTAGCTCGGATTCAGCAGCGCCAGCGCCCATGCCCAGCCCTCGGCGGCGCGGATCGCCTCGGCCTCCGCGCCCATCTTGGCCAGTGCCATATCACGCGTGAGCGCGCCATCAAGCCAGTAGGCGGTGGACTCAAACAAGTCCACCTGCGTGCGCCCGCCCGCCGCGAGATAGGCATCCTTGCCGACATAGGCGGCAAGAGGGCTATCGGAGCGCACGGTGTCCTGTCCGAGCAGCGCGCGGCGCAACTTTTCCGGCGTGCGTTCGTAGTGCGGCTGGGAGTTCCACACCTGTTCCTGCGCAGCGTGATCGTCAGTGACGGTCATTGCCATCAGTTGTTCGAGCGACATATCCTCGGCACGATAGGCGGCGATCAGCGCAGGCGATACCTTGGCGAGTTTTAAGCGCCGTTGCACGACTGCGGGCGTGACGCCAAAGCGCGCGGCCACGTCCTCGATGCTGGTGCCGGCGTCCACCATCTTGCGGAAGGCCTCATAGGCGTCGGCGGGGTGCATGTCTTCGCGCTCGATGTTCTCCGCTGTGGACAGTTCCAACGCCTCCGATTCGTTCTCCGCAACGAGGCACAGCACGTCATGATCGGCATCAATCGCGCGCTGATCGCGCAGTAGTTCCATGGCGGCGCGGCGCCGACGCCCTGCGGCGACGGCATAGCAGGTCTTGCGGCCTTGCTTGACTTCGGTAACGACGAGCGGGTGCATCAAGCCGTGCACGCGGATGGAGGCCGCCAGTGCGGGAATGTTCGGCAGTTCACCGGTGCGCACGTTGGCGTCGGATTCGACAAGGCGGGACAGAGGGACGGTAATCAGGTTGCGTTGCATGATGGGTATCCAATGAGAGAAGAGGGGAAGCGGCCAGCGCCCGCCCGGGCGCTGGCCGCGATGGGCTAGGCCTTGAGCTTGCGCATTTCCTCAGCGAGCACCCACAGAGCGCGATTGAGTTTGATGTCCTGGTCAATGCCGTTCACAGCGCGCGTGGTAACGCGCTTGCCGGTCGCATTGCGGCCACGCACACCGCCCTTGATGATGTTTTCCTGAACGCGGTTGAACGTGGTCCACAGGTCGGGCGCGCGATCATCCATGCGGCGAACGCTCAACAGATCGGTGTCGGTGATGGGTGCGGGTGCCACCGTCTCGTCGTAGCGGAAGGCGAGCGCGGCACGCGCGAAAGCCTGCTGCTCGCCACTGTCGAGCGTGAGCGCCTTCATGCCGTCGCGCTGCGTGTTCACGTTCTCAAAGGTATCGAGCACAGTGAATGCGCCCTCGATGACTTGATCGATGACGTTGCCCTTGTGCGGGATACGGATGTCCGCGAAATCGTCGCCGACCACCAAGCCGTTGGAGCAGATGAAGCGATGCACACCGGCGCGCATCTGGTACGCGCTTGATCCATCGTGCGAATTCAAAAGGATGATTTCGTTCACCTCCTGCCCCACGTCGACCACGTGGTCAACATGGCGCAGGCGCAACAGGTGCTTGGTGTGTTCGCGCTTGCCATCGTCGCGCACGCGGGTCTGCATTGCCATGTACGGCTGAAAACCTTCCTTGCGCAGGCCGTTCAGCACGTCGATGGTGGGAATGTAGGTATACCGATCGGAGCGGCTTTCGTGCTTGCCGTCCGCGAAGATGGAGGGCGCAACGCGGCGGATGTCGTCATCGGCCAGCGGGGTCTTGGAGCGCACGACGTTGGCATTGCGCAGCGACAGGTAAGACATGGTGAATCTCCTTTAGAGGTTGTTGAGAGCGATCCTCTCGCTCGGACCTTCCTCGCTCCCGCCCCTGGGGGCGGGCGGGGGGGTGGGGAGATAAGCCCCTTCCCTCACGGGAAGGGGTTGGGGAAGGGTGGGGTGATGGCAGCGTGAGACACAGCCTGTCGGCCGCGTCGTCAAAGCATCCCCCCACAAGTCCCCCTCACCCTAGGTGCGGGGGTTGTGGGGGGATGCAGACGCGGCTGACGGGCTGTGTGCTGCCGGTTTTCGAGGGGGCCGAGAAGCGGCCGACGTGACAGTGCGCGTAGCGCGCTGGCGCGGCGGATGCCGGCACCCTCGCGCGGCGTGGCAAGGGCCGTGACAGGACAAGCCAGACACGTGACAGTGCGCAGCGCTGGCGCGGGTCTGGCCCTGGCGCGGTCGTTGCTGCCGCTCGTCGGACTGCGCTCCTGGAAGGAGCGCCACAACAGGGGGTGCACCGCTGGCTGGCCAGCGGAAGCGTCAGGGATGGAAGCCCGCCACTGGCGGGGCGAGACAGGCACAGCCTGGCTCGATGCGCAGCACGAGAGCCCGGCCCGAAGCGAAGCGCAGGGAGACGCCCAGGGTGGCAATTGACGGCCGGGCTGCAGACGGAAAACGACGCAGCATCACCAGCAAAAAAATACCTGTTTGCTCCGCAAAATCGCAGGCATAGAATGGCCCGGTGTTGATCGACGTTCTGCCATTCGCGGGGCGTCGATTGACGCTCCCGAGTGGCCTTTTTCATTGGAGGCCATCATGTTGTCTGCAAACCTTATCCCTGAAGTCGAGCTGAACCTGTCTTGCCTGTCTGAAGGGCCTGATTTTCGCCCTGAGAGCAGCGAGGCATATGGTTCCTGGATCATGAAGGGCGCAATACAGATCGGCAGAGGAGCTGGTGCGATCTGGGCTGTTCTGGACGCGCTTCCGAGTCATCCAGACGCAGCTTGGTCGATGACGCTGTACACCAGAAAAGGCACGTGTGTGGGATCGCTTTGGTGCAATGCGAAAACGCACAATTGCCAAGGGCGTCTTTGGATGATCTCGGATGCCTACCCTGCGCTGATGTTGCACTGGTGGTTCAGACTGCCGGCCTGGATACAACGGCTGAGCCGCTTGCATCGAGCTGGCTACGAGCTGAAGCTGATGGGATGCTATTGGTTGGACGGCAGAATCACTATGAAACCCAGCTGGGAATGATGGTGAAAAGTCGTCAGGCAGCAAGCGGGAAAGGCTTTTTAGCCGCACGAACGGGGAGGGTGAAAACCTTCCCCGTTTTTTCTTGTGACATCTCCAAAACGCCAGTTGTAGAATGTTCCGGCATTGATCGACGTTTCGCCATTCGCGGCGCGTCGATCGACGCTCCCGGATGGCTCCACTCAACTTTGGAGATCCATCATGATTCACACGTTTGGTTTGTTGGCCCAGCAGTACTGCAACATTGAACTTCCGTTGCAAGTGCTCAAATCCAATGCCGGCTTCTACATTGGTACGGCTGACGATGCGGGTCCGTGCTCACGCGAGTCGGTGGAATATTTCACCACGCAAGCGAAGGCACAACAGGCACTCGATGACGGTGCTTGGACGCAAAAAGAAACGCCGTGAGACACACGGGAATCGGCTCCTATAGCCAACGCAGCACCAAAGCGAGAGGGTTCACCCCTCTCGCTTTTTTCTTGCCGCCGGCGCGCCGGCGCAAGCCTGCGTGGTCACTTCTTCTTGATGAGCGAGCGCAACGCCGCGATGCGGGCCCGGGCGGTGTCTGCGCTGGTCAGCGCAAGGTCGCTCGGGATCGCGATGCCGAGTGCTTTGGCCACGTTGGACACGTAGGGCCGGCGTTGGCCAGCGAGCTGCGCGACGGCGGCCTCGATGGCAGCGTCGCCGACCTGTTCGCGCAACCAGGCGAGGGATCGCCGGTCACGATCGTTGGCGACGATGACGCCAGACGCATCAACGCCGGCCTGCAGGCCGGCGTTGATGGGGGACGTGTCAGCTGCTGCCGCCACTCGCCCGCCTGCTGGCGGACGCCCTGAAACATCGTCGTCAATTGTTTCCATGGGAAACCCGAAATTTCACCAGCGCTTACGGCAGGAACACCATACCTGGATTGTCGGTAAGCGGAATATCGGAATCGGCCACGACCCGCACCTCTCGGCCGAAGATTTCCGCAAATGCCGTCTGAAGCGAGTACCGCGTGCAGTCGAGATCCCCGTGCGCATTCATGTGCGGACCATCCTTCAACGTGATCTCGGCCAGCACTTCATCTGTAGCGTCTTTTGCTTTGATAAAGATTTTTGTGGTGTTGCCGGTTGTCATCATCCGTCTCCTTTGCCGGCCAGGCCGGCTCATTCTTGAGTCGCTGCCGTTGAGAATCACTGCGTGCCCAGCGCAGCGGTCAGCGCTTCCACCTGGCCAACGGTGAGATCCGCCAGCGCGACGTGCGCGCGGCCGTCATAGATCATCAACCCGTAGACGCTGGCGAGGGCCCGGGCCTGCGCATTCAAGGCGAACTCGGCGCCAGGCTGTGCAGCGCGCCAGTAATTAATAGCCTGTTCGATCTGAGCGATGGTGAATGTCGTCATGGCTACTGCCCCTTGCTCTGGTACGGCGTCGATTGTGCGTGCAGCTGCAGGAAGGCCTGCGCATAGAGCTGCGCGAGCTGAGGGTTGCCGCGGAAGACGTTCCAGTTTTCGGAATTCTTCTCGTCGCCAGCGCGCGTGAAATTCATGCTGCCCAGGCCCACGATGTTGTCGTCGATAACGACGGTCTTCTGGTGCATGCGAGGATGCGTCCAGTCGATCCGCACGGGCACGCCGGCGTGCGCCAGGTAGGTTGCCACGCTGTAGGACGAACGAACGTTCTCCTGGTCAAGCACCACGCGCACGTCGACATGCCGGCGCGGATCTGCAGCTTGCGCAAGCGCGCGGGCGATGCGTGGGTGCGTGAACTCGTAGCCGGCAAGCCACACGCGCGTGTGGGCCGCCTCGATGGACCGCGCGATCGCGTCGGCGGCACCGCCGGCCGGCGAGAAATAGACGGTGACGGTGCCGGTGTTCTGCAGCGAGACGCCTTCTGCATAGCTGCCGATCGGAGACAGTGCAACAGTGCTGGCCAGCACCAGGCCGGGCACAAACAAGGGCAGGCGGCGCGGCGTCATTTCATGGCTCCGGCGTTGAGTGGATGGAGCAGCGCGCTCACGTCCGCCTGGCAGTTCATAAGCACCTTGACACCCTTGTGGATGGCCAGCGCGCAGAATTCCGGTTCTGGAATCTGCGCCGTTTGTGCCGCCTCTCGCATTCGCCTGTAGTCATCAGGATGCATTTCAAGCGTGACCGTGATCCGCTGCATGTTGTGGCCTGTCCATTCGGTATCAGTCGTCTGGTGCGTCACATCAGGAAACCTAGATTTCGAGCTTGATGCCGCGCGTTTCGGCCCATGCGGCAAACGCCTTGTCGCGGCGCAGGTGCTGACGCAGGATGTATTCGCCGATGTCGTCCATGGATAGTTCGGCTTCGTTCATCTCCCGATAGGCATCCTGGTAATGCAGCAGCGCGGCATGCAAGCCCGCTGGAATAGTCAACTTGAGCGTGGCGTGCTGCGGAACCGGCTTGGCGACGGGCAGCATGAGGCGAGCTTTCTTTTCAGTCATGGTTTTGCGTTGAGGGTGGGTGAGTTGGGCACGTTGACGGCGCGCAGAAGCGGAACGCCGGCAATGCGTGCAATAGAAGAAATGCTTTGACGCTGGATCTCGCCAACGGCCAGGCCGTCGTCAAACCAGTTGTTGGCCAGGCCGAGCAGCACATCCGGGCGAACCAGGAACAGGCGCCAGTGCGGCCAGAACAGGAAGTCTTCGTAGCAGATGGAAAACGCCGCACGGTGACCATCGATGGTGAGGAAGTCTTGGCTAAGGTCACCTAGAACGGCGCTCAGGGGCGCCATGGGCCGCCACAGGCCTGCCGGCACCGGCTGGCGGCTGTCGAATCGGCCATCGCCAGCGCCGAGCACGATGGCGCTGTCTGCGTAGCGGCGGGGTGATTCCGAAACGCGCAGGTCAACACCCATGACGAGTGTTTTCCTTGAGTCCTTGAGTTGAGTAAGTGAGCTATCCCACCAGAACTGCGTAGAGTCGCGCCACAGACCGGTCATTTCTTCCGGCAAGACGACGACGCGCGCGCCGGCGTCGAACGCCTTGCGTGCGGCGAGCTGCAACGCTTCGGAGCGCGCATAGAGGGCTGCATAGCTGGCCTGGTCGAGCTGGCCCATTGCCGTATTGACCGCGACCCAGCCCGCCGGCGGCCGTGGAAGCGCCTCGGAAGAGGCCACAGGAGCAACCAGGAGCACCAACGCAGCGCCGAGCGCGGCGGGCCGACGCATAGGGAACAGCCACAAGGGATAGCACGCCAGCCCGGCTAAAACGAGAACGGCATACACCAGGCTGTAGATGCCGGCACCCGGAAGCAAGACGCTGGCGACATGCAACGGCGAGACCCAGCCGACGATGCCGATGGGTGGCACGGTCGATACCAGCAGCGCCAACGCCGCGCGCCACCAGAGGCCGCGTTGACGCGATGCCGGCTCCGGCTTGAGCACCATCCATGGCATTGCAAGCACGCAGGCCTGGGCGATCCAGAACGCGACGCCGACGGCGAGTGCCGGCGTCGCACCCAGTTCGCCGTGGACCGAGAAAAACCGGGCGCATACGACCGGGATGTCACGAGCGGCCACCAGGTAGTAGCCGGCCCACATCGTGCCCGCTGCAACTCGGCCCGGGCTTGCCGCCCAGAGCACCGGCAGCGCAAGCAGCACGATCACCCAGTTGCCGGGATACCAGGCGGCGAACGCGATGCCAGCGCCGGTCGCGGCGTAGGCGAGAGCTGAGAGCAACGTTTTGGCCTGCATGCTGGCTTACTGGTCTTGTGACGCCGCTGCGCCCGTGGTCTTGACCGGCGCGGCAGCGCCGCGCAACACCACCTGTGGCACACCATCCACGTACCACCTCGTTGCCCGAGCTTCCTGGTTGCCCGCGCGGAAGATCAGCACATTGGCCTGATAGCTGATGACGATGTATGGATAGCTGCGGCGCCAGCTGAGAAGTGCGGTGCCGTTGGGCGTCTCAGTGAGGATGGCGGGCACGTGCGCCGGATCATCGAATTGGACGTAGATGTACTGGCCATCGTCGAAGACTTGGAACGGTTTCACCATGTCGGCGCCGCTGGTGGTCCAGCCGAAGTTGTACGCATTCGGAGCCGCGAATGCGCTGGCGGGCAGAGCGGCGGCGAGCATCAGCGCGCAAATGAAGCGAACGAAGGATTTCATTGGTAGCACTCTCCAGCAACGGTGTTAGGTGGAATTCGGATCGGCGCTTTCGTGATGAAAACGAGCTTTTGGCCAGGATCGAGCCGCAATGTCGGCTGGATGTTGGAGTTGCGCTGCAGGATGGTCTGCGTGGTCTGCGAGACCGCCTGGCCGGCAGCAGAGGTCAAGCCGGTGGCACCGCCGCCGCCATTGATGTTGAGCGTGGTGCCGGTTGGCTGGCTTTGATTGCGGCCGATGTATTGGGCGATGCCAGCGATCAGGAACGTGGAGCCAAAAATCTTGAAGAAGTGATTGTTGACGTCGGCCGACACGCCGGCTTCACCGTTCGGATCGGCTCCGTTCAACCCATCGAGCACCATCGATGCGCCGTTACGGAAGATCATGAGCGCGGCGCCCATCTGCATACGCTCCTGCCCGATCGCTACATCGCTATTGCTCGCCCCGACGATCCGAGTGCCTTTTGCGATCAATCGGCATGAGCCACTGATGCTGTCGTAGATGTCCCGGTCGACGGTCGCGCTGTACTGCCCGGGCATGTCGCTGTTGACGCCTTGGTTGAGCACAACCGGGATGGGCGTGCCCGGCATAACCATGAATGGCGATTCGGCGGCTTGCGGGGTCAACGTTGCACTCTGGCCTTGGTTCGTCTGCTGTCCTTGCCACGCGACGTGACGCGCGTTCGTTGCGGAACCGGGCGTGTTCTGGCTCTGGCTGTTGGCCGCCGCAAGCGCGGCAAGCTGCGCTTGAATGGCAGGTGTCCCAGCTTCACCAGGCGCGGTACGTTTGTCGGCGTGTTGACGCTGCAGCGCCGCGATGTAATCGGAGATCGGATTGGTGCCGGCACTGGCTGCCGCGCCTTGCTCGCGATCGCCATAGGACACTACCGCCATCGCGTCATTTTCCTGGGAGGCTCGCTGCAGGGCCAGTCGCTGCTCCGGGGTCAGCCCTTCCTGGAAACCAGGCGCTCCCCCAGGAAGGCCGGCCGGCGAAGACGCGCCGCCTACCATGCCGTTCGGCACCGGGCCGGATGGCGGCGTCTTCGGCGCCGCCGGCGCCACGGGTGCCGGATGCTCGGTCTGGGCTCGCGTGAATTGATTCTCCAGCTTCTGAGCAAGCGCATCTCCCGAAGCCGGCTGTTCCTTCGCCAATTGTTCGAGCTGCTCGCGCCGTGCCCGTTGGTCAGCTGTTTCACGCGGGTGCGTGAAATAGCGCACGAACACGATCGACAGAATCGTGGCACCGAAGAAAATGGAGATCGTCTTGGCCAGCCCCCGCCGCACGCGAACGCGCGGGGCAGGCTCATTGGTCATGGGGGCCGCATTGCGGTCAGGCGTGGCCATCAAGCGCCCCCATCGATGTTCTTCACAGGCTTAGTATCGCAGCTGAAGAAACCACAGCCTGACCCCTTGCCATTGAAGATCCGCACCTCGTCCTTGCCTCGCTTGAGCAGCGCGCCGTACGTGACAACCTCCTGGATCTGGTACATGTCGTTGCCGAGCGGAATCACGCGCGCCATTTCACCCTGGCCATCCTTGTCCAGGATGAACACGGCCGACAGCTTGGCGTCGTGCGGCAGTTGGTAATACGTCATGCGGCCATCGTCGAACACCATCACCGGCTTGAACTCGGCGTTGCCCTCGATGCGGTAGTTCGTGTTCATGCGCGTCGCGTCGATGCGCGGGCTCCCCGTTTTCGAGCCTCCCGCTTCTGGGCGACCTGGTACACCAGGCGTAGCCGCCATCTCGAAACCGAATGCCGTCGGGCTCGCGCCGACACCATCGGCCAACGTGTCTGTGTATTGCCAACTCACACGTTGATATGCCGGGCCGTCGTCACCCGAGCACAGTTGAAGCTCGTAGCGTCGTTTCGACGTGATGATCGTCGCGGCCGCGCGCTGTCCAGCTGCAGCCGGCACGATGAAGAGGTCGCGCTTGGTGACCGATGGCATCGTTGGCCAGAGCTTCTTGTTTCGGTCGCCGAGCGTGAACGACACCAACGTCTCGTCGTCACCCAGCACCAGGTGCGTCTGCTGATTGGGCCGCATCGGAATCGGATATGTGTAATCCGCGTCGTAGGCGTAGGTCGCAAGCGTCGGGTCTTGCTGCTCAGCAAAGGGGCCGAAAGCAGAAGACTTGGCGCAGGGCGACGCCGCGCGAGCTGCCGGCGCAACCTTCGACATGCGGCCGAACTCGCCCTGGGGGCGAGGAGCGGCTGCAGGGACATCGGCATAGACCGATGCGGCATGCGTTGCCATCGCAGCAATGATGAGAATGGCGCGAGGTAGCGTCTTCATTTCGTCGATCCTGGGGTAATGCCGGTGTACGGAGTAATGGACAGGCCCGTGATGCGCATGCCGATCGGGTTGTCCTTCCTGTCTTCCGGCTTGAGTTGTTGCGGCGCGGTGAGGAAGTTGATGGTGAGCAGCTTCTGCTTGGGCGTCTGGCGAACGCCGGCAATGCTCTCGGTCAGAGTGACGATCATGTAGGCGATGTTGCCGTCGGCCGAGAACGATATGGAGTTGTCTTCGAACTGACGGGTCAGCCCGGGCGTGTTGACGACGCGCTGGGCCACCGGATCGGTTTCAGTGATGTAGGTGTCGAGCTCCTTGGTTGCGGCACCGGAGGTCCACGTGCGTGCAAGCGGGATCTGTCGCTTCAGGGTGTCTTGCGCATCCAGGTTGATCGTGAATACGCGGGTAGCCCACTTGCGCAGGAAATAGGCGTTGTTGTCGGCGGTCGGGGTGAACGCCTCGGCGTATTTCTCGCTGTAGTAGACGGCACCGCTTTGCTTGTCGCGTTCGACGAAATAGGGCTTCGGGCCAGAGTTATCGCTAATTCGGACGATCGCGACGGTCTGCCCGATGGAGATAGCCGCGAACACAATGGCGACTTTCGTTGCCAGGTGCTTGTCGAGAATTGGTTTCTGAAACGCAGCAAACCATCCACGGACGCCCTGGCCAGTTCCGGGCGGCGGAGTAATTTGCATTTCAGGGGTGGATCTGGAGGAGGAAAATTTCATCAGGATGCTCCGTTACCTTGTGCCATCTTCGAAATAGCGCCTTTGCCAAAGCCCTTGAGCGAAGCTCCGCCGCCGCCGGCGTACGTGCTGGCGATTGCCGGGACCTGCCACATCAAGAACGCGCCGATCGAGGCGACGAGGGCGAGGGCGATCAGGGCCAGATAGGCCGTGTTGTAGTAGATCTCGCTGCCGACGCCGTTGGTCGCGGCGACCTTCTGCAGCAAGGCATTGAAGCCAGGCACAACGCCCTTCATGACGAGGCCCATCATGATCCAGGCGATGACCTTGTAGAGGCCTGCGCCAATGACGGCTCTCAACCAGTTCTCGAAGAGAAATTCCGTTGGCGGGAAGACGAACCAGGGCACAAGAATGGGACCAAGGCAAAAGGCGATGTGAAGCAGGATCGAGCCCATTTGCACGACCACAACGAAGATCAGCACGCAGAGCACCATGGCGATCAGAGCGATGGCCTTTGCGAGAAGCGTGAGCAGCACAACTGGCAACGTTTTGAAGGCTGTCCAGAAACTGGTGTTGTCCAATGCGTTGTCGTTGACGTCATGACAATCCTGGTGGCTGGTGCCAGTAGGAATGCCGCCGTCCAGCGTGTAATCCGGGACATCGGTACAGACTGTGTGCGATTGGGTGCGCGTGCCGGACATGACCGTCTGGATGGCGCCGACCAGGGTGTTGGCGAGCGTATTCGAGTCGGCACTGCCACCGGCGACGCGATCGGCCATGGTTTGCATGTTGCTCACGAAGTAGCTGTGCACCGTGCCTGACCAGGTGGTGAGGATCAGGAGGAGTACCGCGACCTTGACGACGTGGCGCAACATCATCGAGAAGTAGTTCGGAAAATCACCATCGAGCAGCCACAGCAAGGTGTGCCAGGTCGCGACGATCAATCCAAGCGCCGCAAGCAAGTCGATGCCGTCAGAAACAAAGAGGTTTTCGAGAGATGAGCCCGCACTTTGTACGGCGGCGAACAGTTGGTTGATTGTGCTGAGGATGTCATCCATAGCGTTAATCCAGGACTCCGGTTGCGTACAGGGTTCCCATCACCAGCGCGGCCGGCACGGCGACGATGGCGGCGGCCAGGAGCTGAGGCGATTCCGCTTGCACAACGAGAATGGCGTAGACCATCGACAGGCGCGCTGAGCGGCGCACACGCGCGTCCTTGACGCGGTGGCGAGGCTGCAGCGCGCCACGTTGAAACAGATTGGAGAAACGCAACGGTGGCGTCCGCTCCTGGGCGGTCGCGTGCTGCGCTGCCAGGTACGCGCGCACGACGCGGATCACGCACCGCAATTCGGCACGTGATCGACAGAGTTGGAGGATGAGCCACCGTATCAGCATGGTGAAGTCGTGTTCTTTATGAGAGTCAGAAGGGGTTATTGATCGCGCGGCAGTTGGAATGCCGGGGCGTTCTGGATCATGGTTTGTTCCTTCGTATTGATGTCCGCAGCCTGTGCCGAGCGAGCTTTGAGCAGCTGTGCCACGTTGTCGCGGTTCTGCGACTGGTCCGCCTTGTCTTGCATCTGCATGGCGACTTGTCGCTGCATGAGGGCATGCAGATCGATCATTTCGCCGGCCAGGACGTTGGTTTGCTGATTCAGCATCTGCAGCCCCTGAACGTTGCCGGTGACGCCTGGGATCTTGGATTGGATGCTTTGCAGGTTCTGAGCACGTTTGGCCAGCGAGCTGATGGCATTCAAGTCCTGGTTGAGTTGTGCCCGGTACACGCCGCCTTGCGATTTCGCGAGTGACGACAGCGCCGACAGCCACTGCGACGGCTTCAAGTTGGCCGAGCTCATGTCCGACATGGCATTGCTGAACAACTGGCTGGTGGACTGGGCCGCTTGTTGCAGGTCCGTCACGGCCGAGTAGAGGGACCGGAAGTTGTCGAGCTGCTGGGTGTAGGGCGCGATGGTCTCGTTGATGAGCTCGCCCGGCACCTGGGCGAGGTTTTGCAGCCGGGTGATTTGCGCCTGGATGTTCTGCTCGACCATCTGGGCTTGCTGGGCAACCGAGGACACCAGTTCGGCGTTGTTGAGCAACTGCGTAATCTCGGTCGCGCCGCCGAAGCCAGCCACGCTGCCGGCGAATGCCGAAGCTGACGTGCAGAGCGCGAGCGCTGCGGCCGCGCGCTTCGCCGTGCGGGCAATACGCGAGGCCTTGACTGCATTCACCTCAGCGGAGGTCAAGCTGAGTTCTTCGTACTGCTTCCGGGTTTCGGGTTCGAGTGCCTTGGGGGCAGCAAATACGCGCACCTCGATGTCATTGCGAATGAAGGTCTTATGCATGGCGGTCCTCATCGTCTAGGTTGAGTTTGTCGGCTTCGATCTGTGCAGTGGCCTCCTCGATGTAGCGCTCCTTCCAGTCCGGCTCACCGGAACGCATATGCCGATCGAAGAGGATCTGCGCCTGCAGTTCGGAGCGCAGGATGGCCTCCGTGCGCGGAGGCAGGGGAACTGAGACGCTGCGGGAGATCCCGCCGTCCTCGGTAATGAAGTAGTCGCGCTTGGCCTTGAGCTTCTTGATCGCGTCCTGCTGGGTCTGCGTGAGACCAAACTTTTCCTCGTAGGCCTTCTTGGTATCCGGCTTGAAATCCTTGACGGGCACGAAGACGCGGATCAGAACGTTGTCGCGGATGGCGGGCCAAATCGGTGAGTTGGCGACTTGTTCGGGGGTCTGTGCGTCCATCCAAACGCAACCGAGCAGCTTGCGCATGGTCACGATCCATTCACCGATCTGCTTGGCGAACTGGTTGTCATCGAGCAGCGACCAGATTTCCGGGAGCATGACGACGGTTGGCGCGATGACCCCGCGCAACCGGCGTTGCTCGATTTCGTCCTGAATACGGTAGGTCGCGTAGGAGAGGAACGGGCGCGCAACGGCGTGATCCTTGAGGATCTTGTCCGTTGCAATCGAGGTCCACTGCGTGTCGTCGAAACCGTCTTGTTCGTTATCGAAGTAGAGCGCGTCGACCGCCTCGCCCACCCACTGGTCAAGCTCGTTTTTCAGCGGGCCATTGGGCAGGGAGGCGTGCACGAACCGCAGACGCCAGAATTGAGGGTCGCGCGTAGCAGCTGCGCGTATCGCCTTCTCGATGGCTTTTCGATCGTCCGTGGTGGGCCGATAGCCTCGCTGGCTGGCCAGCAGCACGGTCCAGTCGACTAGGAACTTGAGATGGCGGAGATGACCCAGCAGGACA
>NZ_CAUDLI010000017.1:0-49020 GCF_958439105.1 Ralstonia flatus
AAGTACTTCGGGTCCGGCATGGCAAGGACTTTGAAACGCTCAAGGTTGAAACGCCTAGTGGTCAGGTTGGGTGGGTCATAGTTGGAGAGGGAATCAAAGTCATATCGCGAGCCAATTGACCACCTTCACCGATGACCGCTCCCGGCCACGAGCAGTCCATGGCCAATGGCCAATGTCCAAGATTGCCAGCCGGACTCAAGTCAGAAAGGCTCCCTTTAACCCGCGATAGTCCTAGGTGGAAATGGTGGGTGTGACAAACCGAGACATTGAAAAGCTGCGTGAGCACTTGCAAGAATGGGTTGGTGGGAACGTATCCTTTAACGCCTTCCATGACGACCATGACAGGCTAATTCTGCGACTTGGGCACCCATCGAATGTCAAAGAATCGGTAGGACTATCTCTGTTTTACTGCACCTATGTGGCCGGCCCTGTGAGATGGACAGATTCCTACCTTGAGCCGAGCCTTTGGGTCCAACCGGACGGAGTTATCGGATTGGAACTCGCCGATGAAAAATCCGGATTCGTTGTGCGGTGTGCGGCGGCCACCTTGTACGGGCAACCTGAAATCACGATTCCACAGTCCTGACCGACATTAGGCGTCGCGGCACATCATGAGCCGACATGCTCGTGGTGGCTCGGCCACAGGCCGCTTCGGGCCAATTGCAGTCGCTCACGTGGGCCAAAGCATCGAGAGCGAGATGACAGCACACCAAACGGCAGTTCCAAGCAGCGAAAGGCGCTTGTTTTTGCTCCAGATGTATTCAGTCATACTTTCCGGTGGCTCGGGTCGATAGGTCGACCACCGGCTGCACTCCAATCACTTAAGTTCGGAGCTTGTACGAATGCTCAGCAGAGAAGACGAAATTTGGAATCGCGCAGCCATGAAGGCAGGTGGTCAGAATCCAGCTGAAGGGGACTTCCATCTTGCGTCAGCCTTACGCCTGCACAGTTTGGCGATGAACGGCGGCGTGCTCCATGCGCTGCAGGTCTTAACGGACCAGCAACGTCTGGCTGCGATAGACGGGTACAGATACTTCGGCTTTCACAAGGTCGCCGACCTCCTTTCGGAGCCTTTTGCGGATACGGATGAAGATGACAAGCGGTTAGAGAATGCTTATTGCATCGAGATTCCCCTGGACGAAACGCTCTTCAATGCGTTCTGTGCGAAGTATGCTGTTGATTCTGGGGCATTTGCTGCCTGACGCTTTTGGCCCGGCCAAGCGCATAGCTGATTTTGGAAATCACGTCAGAGCACGCTCCGGCGAGCGGTTCAAGGCGACCGTTGCTGTATAGACATCCCCAACATGACCTTCACACGCTCGCTGCTCATTGCAATCGCGGCAATGTTCCTCATGCTTACCGGTTGCCGGCGGAACTCGCCCGAAGCCGATTTCTGGCAATGGTTTCAGAAGAACGAAGCATCGCTCTTCGATTTTGAGCGCGACCAACGGGCAGTCTTCGATCGCTTGTCGGCTGAGATGCATAAAGTGGACCCCAGTCTTACATTTGAGTTTGGGCCAAAACAGGGTGGCCAACGTGAGTTCGTCATCAGTGCGGATGGCGTTCGCGCCGCCTTTCCGAGAGTTGTAAGCCTTGCCTCCTCAGCTCCCCCGCTACCTAGGTGGAAGATCATCAAGTTCCGCCCTCGAAGGGAGCCAGCCGATATTCAGTTCCACGGTGTCACTGTCAAAGCGCAGTCCGTCTCGGTGGAAATCCATCCTGACGGCGAAAAGGCTGCACTGACGGTACTCATTCCCGGCTACTCCGCGTCGCAGCGGCAGACGTTTGGAGGCATCGCATTCCTTTTTCTGGACCAAGCGCTAGGGGAGTTTGATGTCGAGACTCACGTAGGAAACGTCGACGTACGGGCGCCGTTACCAGACGATTCGAATGCTATTCCTCTCGAGGCCTTGCCGCGGGCGTTTGATGCTGCTGTTTTGAAGCGATGACGTTGCAGAACCCCTCTCGCTACTCGACCCCAGCCACTGATGCGAAATCCTTCTCTCCCGTATAAATTGGTCTACTGCGTGACGGCGGTCGCCTGCGGCCTGAGTAGCGCTCCCTCTATGGCGGAGCCGATCGACTGGCCAGAGCTACCGAAGACGGGCTTCGTCAGTCGGCGTCCCGCAACCGTGGATGACCTGAATCGTGGCTGCTCCGCCTTCTTGATTGGCGGTCCCGAGAAGTCGGCTGGAACGCCGCTCAATATCCAGATCCCTCAGTATGCGTTTCATGTGGATGGCGCCTCCGGTAAGAAGACCCCTGTCATAGTGGTGCAAGCCGAGGAGCAATCCGGGATAAAGGCCGTGGGCTACAAGGAAGTGAATACGTCAAGGACCGGCGCGGCACTCTTGAGTGAAATGCAGTTGTTGGGCACCAACAAGCCCCACTAACGTAGGAGCAAAATTGCTACCCGTTGAAGCTCAGTTCGCTCCTGGCCTGAAGGCGTTGGGGTTCAAGAAGAATGCAAGCACCTGGACGAGGGAAACGTCAGACGCATTTCAGGTCGTCAATCTGCAGAAGAGTGCGTTCGGCGAGCAGGTGTACGTGAATGTCGCGGTCTATTTGAAGGCGCTGGGCGACGAGACGTCTCCGCCTGAGCATCGGTGCCACATTCGTGCCCGACTGGAGCGTATTGCGCCGGAGAGCGTGTCCGAAGAAATCCGGTCGCTAAACGCTTCGCTCCCGATGCCGGCCTTACTCCTGTCGGCGCTGCTCGACCGCGCCGTGGCCTGGCTAGAACGTGTGTCCAGCCGGCCCGGGTTGGATTCATTTGTTGAGTCGGCAATGGCGAAACTCTGCTTTGTCCACGTCAAAGTGCGTGCTCATTTGACGACATTCACGCCGGAAGGCTGACACTGATCGGATTCTTTTCGGCGGGAGGCCGGCAGATGCAGATCCTTGAAACTGTCCAGAGCGCTTGGGGTTGGACCGGCATCAAGCCGGCGGAACTGATAGACGAGAACGATTTCGGCAATCTCATCATCAAGGACGTGCACGGACAGTACTGGCGTCTTTGCCCGGAAGATAGCTACTGCGAGGTAGTTGCGGCAGATCAACCAGCATTTGAGGTACTGGCCGCCGATAGTGAGTTTTTGGTGGACTGGCAGATGAGTGCGCTGGTGGATCAAGCAACGCAACGGCTTGGTCCGCTCGCGTCAGGGCGAAAGTATTGTCTCAAGATCCCCGGAGTGCTCGGCGGCGAGTACGGCGGCGATAACCTCGGAACAATCTCGACGGAGGAGCTCATACGCTTCTCTGGCGACATAGCTCAGC
This sequence comes from Ralstonia flatus, assembly GCF_958439105.1. Taxonomy (NCBI): domain Bacteria; kingdom Pseudomonadati; phylum Pseudomonadota; class Betaproteobacteria; order Burkholderiales; family Burkholderiaceae; genus Ralstonia; species Ralstonia flatus. Next base: position 3,277 of record NZ_CAUDLI010000017.1, read on the forward strand.
AGATTGCCAGTCTCCCGGACGGTACGCCGATCAAGCTTTCGGTTGTTGACTGATTGCGCTCGTAGGCCTCATTGCAAACCATCGCCATGTCAGACACGCCAATAGCCCAGCGGCATCGCAGTATCCGACGATTCTGGAATCCGATAGAGAGCAGATATCGGATCTACGAACGCCCGCCAACCATCGAAGTCTTGTGCGACCGATGTGGCCATCCGCTCGTGTTTCGTCCCGACCCGATTCCCACCCATCGTCATGATTCCGAAAGCGGTGGCTACGAGGTGCTACCAGGGAAGATAGGCGGTGTCATCGCGGGCCGCGGGGCCTGCGGAAATTGTGGAAGAGTCTCCAGTTCGACTCAATGGCCGGAGGCGGCGCGTATCAAGATCAGAGTGCCGGAAGGCATCTTATGGTCGTGGAACACAGAGCAGCTATTGGCGATCCGTGCCCTTGTCGCCGGCGACAAGGTTTCGCTGCGAAGGCTGCTGCTATCTGACCGGCGCTTGGCGAGAGTCGTTGGGCGTATTCCAAAGTTCGCTACTCTGAAACGAAACCGCGCCAGAATTCTCCGTTCGATCGATGCACTGCTGCGAGAGTAGGATGATCGGCAAGATTCGATATAAGCCCCGTGGCTGAGCGACATGGACCTGAAAATAGAGGGAAATGCCCATCTCGATGAACTCACAAGCGTCGAGAATCTTCTTCTCGTTACGCTGCGCGGAGATGGCGAAGAGTTTGGGTTTCAACAGAATGAAGTTGGCGAGAAGTTCGTGAGCCGGTTGGTTACAGGGGCATGTCTTCTAACGTCTTCGGAGGCTGCCGTAGTCAATACAGGCAACATGAGTTCTGTGATGGCCAGGCTAACACTTGGCAAGAAGTACGGAGTTCTGTTGCATGGAGGGGAGGCTCTGCATCAAGCCGAACGGGAGATCGCGGGGTATCTGTCAAAGAAGAAGCTGCATGACTTGAGGAAAACGAAGGGACTGGAAGCGGGACCATTGCAATCGCCCCACATCTTCTCGTTTCTCTTTGATGGAACTTCATTTGGCCAAATGGTGCAGAGGATGTTGTCGATATGTGACTATATTTCTATCTGGCCCAGGTATTGGGGGAGATGGGGAGAGCATTGCTATGTTTTGGCAAACGCCCCCGAAACTACGTCCGGCGTCATCAAAAGATTGTGGTTTGCCGTTCTAGAAGATAAATAAGTTTGCGGGCTCTTTTGTCAAGTAGTGGAGTGCCAATGCAATCTTGTCGTTTCGGGTGTCCAAACGACAGCGACAAGGAGTGATGCGTGATGGGGCAAAAAACGGCCTCCCCCGAGTTGGAGTTGTGCAGAAGAGTGGATGAGGTTCTGTACTATGCCTGGGACCCAATTGGAGTGTCATGGTGTCCCGCCGCCCGCGATGAATACCAGGCGTATCTGCCAACGGTGTTGGCCCTGTTGCAGGACGACGTGGGGGCGCCTTCTGTCGCCGCGTACCTGGACGAGGTAGCGACGGCCAGAATGGGGCTGGAAGCGAGGCCAGAGCATTCCCTGCGCACCGCCCAATTACTGCTCGAATGGAAGAGGGAGATCTACAGCAGACAATAGTAATGCCGTGGCGGACCGCTCGTGCAGCCAGCGGCAAGCCATCGTTACGCTTATGCGGACTTCCTGCCCGTTGCTATCTCATGGGCGGAGTTCTGCGAACGTTGGGTGCCCGGCCTGATCCGAGATGGGCTGCTTGCCGGCGTCAATCGGTCTGCGCCCAATGCGATGGGCTTTGACGTCGCTTCCGAGGACCCGCAGTCCAATGTAGAACATCGCCGTTAAGCTAGGGGTCTAACGTGCTTTCTAGAGAGAAACTGGCTTTTGTAGTAGCTCCACTATTTCCGTCGTTTTTTTTGCTGCTTGTATTCCGCGTGGCTGATATAAGACTGGCAGCATTTTTTCTTCTTTTCTCAATCCCGTTTAGCTACCTTCCTTGCCTTCTGCTGGGAATTCCGCTGACAAGGTGCTTGGGCAGGAGGAAATCTCTGACAGTGATAACAGTGACGCTATGTGGGATGCTCTTTGGAGTGCTGGTGTACTACGGCGCCGGATTTGCTATTGCTACCGTTCTCGGGTCGCAGAAATATTTTGTTCCAACATTGATGGACTGGGCGCCCGGCGCGCTGTTTGGATTCCTGGTGGCTCTTCCCTTCAGCCTTATTTCTGGGTTCCCGCTGAGCAGTCCGAAGAGATAGTGCTCCCACGGTGCGGATAGGCAAGCGATGGCGTTACCTTGGTAAGACATCATGTGGCAACCAATTGAAGAAGCAAGGCTGTGGACTCGGGTTCAGGCTGACATTCTGGGGCTGTCGCCAGTTGCGCGATCGCTGGTCCCGACGTTGTCTCGGCCTCTGGCTGCTTTGTATTGCGAGAGAACGAAGGGAAGCGCCGAGTGCCTATTCGTGATCGCTCGCGTAGGCGAGAGGGTCTTGGTGTATGACGACGTAGAGGAGGAATATGCAATCGCACATGTTCCTGAAGGCGGGCATCTGCGCAATTGGGAACTTTACGGTTCTCTCGAGGCGGCGCTCCTTGCGCTCTTTGCTAAACCGTAAGTGTTGCCGTCAACACCTACGCATATTTTGATGGCGGCCGCGCGCTGACGATAGACGCCTCAATTGGAGCATCAATGAAACGCTTGCGGTGGCTCTTCGTGTGCGCCCTTTGGAGTTTGGCCTCCACCAGCGCGCACGCCCTGACACCAGCTGCTGCGCTTTCGCACGTTTCCGACGTGGGTGCCAAACAGGCCGTATTGGACTACTACGAAACCCCGCAGTGGGACCACGTTGTTCGAGGTATCGCCTCGGGTGACAGCGATTGGCTGAAGGTGTACACGGCTTTGCGGGAGGCAGCAGATGCGGGAGCCGGCGAGGACCTTGGGGACGCGATCTACGACGCAGTTCCCAAACGCCCCTTCAATGTTTTGCCTCTGCTTGCGGAAAGCACCGGTAGATCCGCAAGGCAACTTTGCACCTTCACTTTCGAGTCCAAGTTGCCTGAAGGCGGGATCGGTGCATACCTCGACCGCCTCGATCGCGCCCTGGCTCAAGCGTTGAACGGAGAGCAGCGAAGAATGGCGGCAGCCTGCCGCGAGGGTATCAAGGCCACTAGGTGGCAGTTTGAGGCACCGTAGGCTGCCGACGCGACCAACCGGCCGCCCGTCCTACCCATGCGCCATCAGCTCCATGGCCGCGCGAGCCAGAAGCCCGCTGCGTGTTTCATGCCGTTTCTCGGCAAACCGATCCAGCTTTCTGAGCACGAAGCGGGGGAGTGACACGTTGATGCGCTCCGGGGTGCGGTCAAGCTCCTCGTCGTCGATTTCAACGAACGCCCAGATGGCACCCGCGTACTCGTCTTGCTTGGTCAGGTCTTCAATTGTCGAGCAGGTTGCGTCTACGTCTTCGCCGAGCGCTGCCAGTGTCTGCAGATGACCCGCGATGGCCTCCCGCGTGTTGCGGATGGCTTCATCGACGGTATCGCCCCACGAGTGCACGCCGGGAATATCCGGCACCGTGACGCCATAGACGCTCCCCTCGTCTTTGTGAATCGCGATGGGGAATTGCATGGCTTTTCTTCCTAGGTTGTTACGCGACCGGTTTTGCACCTCTGCGAAAAACCGCCGGCCTCACTTCAGGCCGGCGGCTTTCTGGATGCTTCGAACTGTTCCGATTGGCAGATCCTTCTTCGGGTGTGGCACCGTCACAAGGCCCCGCTTTTCCGGATGTTTGTAGTGATGATGGCTGCCAGTGATGCGCACCAACTGCCAGCCGTCATCGAGGAGCATCCGGATTAACTGCCCAGACTGCATGGGGGTCTCCGGTTGTTCTGTGTGTAATTCTACACACGGATGTGGCGGAGGCAAGAGGGAATGTGTAGTTATGTGTGGCTGGGGTGTTTGGGGCACGAGGCGCGGTGGCGGTACGCAGGCGGGCGGCGCGAATGACCCTCAGTTGAGCTGAGAGCGGCCGTCACGCGTTGGCGGCTAGGTGACGGCACGATGACAATTGCTGTTCTGTTTTAATTAACAACAGAATTCAATGTTAGTAACATCACTCTATGGAGCGCGCCGATCACGGCCTGTAGGCTTGTGCGTGACGGTGCAATCTCGCTCTCTCTCCACGTCTCCCGCACCGTCTTCCAGCGCAGCTCGGCTGCGCTTTTTCTTTTTCGCGCACGACGCGGCGACGGCCGATACCGTCGCATCGAGAGCGTCGCGGCGGCAGGATCGCGGAATCTCAAAGTGACATGAAATTGTCACAGATGTGCATTAAGCGCCTCGTGGTTGATTTGTGGGCGTCCCGTGCACAAAATGACTGCTAGGGGATAGTAGGCGGGGAACGTCATGCAAGGTTGGTCAATCCAGCAGTTCAAAGGCTGCTCGATACACGTGCTCGCTGTGCTCGGCCGCGGGTCCGAGTTCAGGTATGCATACACTGGATTCGTGTGCGCTCCGAAAGATGGAGGCACGGCATATCCGCAGATGCAGCGGTTCCACCATACATCTGCTGACTTCGATTCTTTCGACGCTGCGATATCTGCCGGCATGCGCGAGGGTCGCGCAATCGCCGAACGATGGTTTTCTATGGCGCTTGAGGATCAGAGCAAGGCTTTGTGACGCGACACCAGGCTGCTTATCGACGACTGCCGCGTCGCATGGACGTCGCCTGGTTGGTCAGGCGGTATGGACCGCTGTACCAGCGCACTCACTTGTGCACGCGCTCAAGACGCTCCCAATTTGCAAAAAAAAAGCGCCCCTGCACACACGGGCGCTGACGCCCCTACTATCGTAGGAGTCGTCGGAAAACGCGGCAGACGCAAGAGTTGGGACCAATGTGCTGCGCGCGCATCGCCATTTTCGACAGATTTAAAGAAGACTGAACCGCCCATTAGGAGGGGGAATTGACTTTTTATCTAATCATTAAGCGTATGAAATGGTTGTGCGTTAAAAGCGAAACGGAAACGAGTTTAAATGAGGAGCCGCTGTGCCGTTGAAGCTGTCCTACTTCTGATAGCGTGACCTCACCGGAGAACTCCGTAGCTACGGCGAATGCCATGTGGCGTACACGGTGCCCGCCATCGATCCACCCGATGACGGCTTCTATGTTGGTTATCATCAAGCCGATTGGCGTGTGTCTGCGCTGCCGGCCGACGGTGATGCGGGGCATGCTTGAGGCTCCGGCGCAGCAGTAGCGTACCGTTTCGAGAATTGCCCAGAATTTCGCCCGCCATCATGGCTCCCGCGCAGAACCATACGCCTCACCAGCCGGCTACCCCTAGTACGGAGCTTCTCCCTCCATTCTTAGCGTGTGCCGACGCGTGTGAACGCTTGGCTCGGTTGCCGGGCATCTCCGAGGAAATTGCCCTTGCCGCGCTGGAATGTAGCCACGCGTGCTACGTAGCCGCCGCGGTGCGGGCGCCTGATGAGAGGCAGGTTGCAGCGCTGATTTTCCGACAATGTATGCAGCGCTGCGTGGCCCTGGCTTTGGCCTGCGCTTTAGTCAGCGACGCAGCCCAATGCGTGGCGTTGTGTCGGGAATGCGAAGCGCTCTGTCGCGAGCGTTCCCAGCCTACAAAGCGCTGAGCCCGAGCCGCTTAAATACGATCATCGGAGAGAGGAGCAAGGCCTTGTGGCGACACTCATGTGGTGACTTGCCGATGCGCGTAATACGGCCGCAGCTTGTCCTCAAGAATCGCCTCTGACGCGTCTAGGTCGCGCGCTTCCGGGTTCAGCCACGCATCGATGTTCTCGGGCTTGATCGGAATGAGCACGCGGTCGTGGCCCGTCGCGGCAATCTCCGGTGGCGGATCCTCGGTGATGATGGCGAACGACAGCAGATCCTTTTCGCCGGGCTTGGTCGCGCGCCAGTGTGACCACACGCAGGCGACGAGCAGCGTCTGCGGCGGGTCGGGGCGGAATTCGAGCACGACGTTTGTGCCGTCCGGCTGCTTCACTTGTTCATAGAACGCGTCGACCAGGATCAGGCCGTGTGTGTGGCCGTATTGGCCTTTCCAGAAGCCGCGCAGGTTGTCGCGGCGGGCGCAGTAGGTGCCGGGATATTGCGTGTCGTAGAACGCAGGCTTGCCGGCAGGGCGGCAGTGGTAGCGCATCGGTTTGACGATGCGCCGGCCGTTCTCCATGACCATGACGGGCGCGTACCAGCCGGGGAAGATGCGCGAGTCGCGCGGGGCCAGATCGGTGCTCTTGAGTTCTTCGAGCTTGCCTTCGACCCAGGCGACCTTGTTTGAGGCCTTGCGCAGTTCTTCTGTCGCTGTTTTGGTGGCCTTCCGGGCGACTGCCGCTTCGGCCTTCGCCTTTCGCTCGCGCTGCTCGGCCAGCTGCTGCAGTAGCGCCACCTCATCTGCGGCCATGCGCGCGCGGATGACCTCGGCGATTTTCTTTTCTTCGTCAGTCTCGGGCGATTCGAGGAAGTGTGCGGTCATCGCCCTCGGGACGCGCATCTTCGGGTTGGCGAAGTACTCGACCACCATTCGCGTGAAATCGTCGAGCGACATGATGGCGCCGTACTCGTGTACGAACCGTCGATAGTCGGCTTCGATTTGGGCGGAGTAGCACATGGGCGCGGGGCTCCCGAGTGGGCTGTCTCATCATACGCTGCAGGGCGGCTTATCTTCGGTCACCTGGTGGTCGCTCCCCCCTGACCTTGACGATCATCTCTGACAGCCAGCTCTCTTGTTGCAGTGCTGCCCGCAAGGCCAACACCGCAGCGCCGAGCGGGTTGTCCGGGTAGACGAAATACTCTTCCGTTTCGACGCGCCAGGCGTGGTAACCGAGGACGTGGAGCGCGCGGATCTCCCAAAGGAGCCGCATGACGGTTTCGTTGTCGCGGTGCTCTTCGGCCAGCTTGTGGAGGTCGGCAAAAGTGAGCGCGGGAAAGCGCTCGCGGATGGATTTCGACATGGGCGCACCGTCACCATTTGCGAGCGTTACGCCTTGCCCGGCGGTCATGCGGGGAGGGCTCGGCCGGGCGGGACGCGCGTAACGCCTCATCCCGTGCAATGTCCTCGTGGAACCATGTCTCCGCGGCGAGTTCACGGTGCAGCGCTGCGACGGCAATGCCGAACCCGTCTGTTCGTCCGCCCGGGCCGGCCGCCTGAGCGACCTGGTGCACGCGATAGACGAGGTTGCGCAGGGCCTGCACTTCCATCACCAGCCGCCGCACAACGGGGTCGTGGCCATAGCGATCGCCGATGGCCTTCAGTTGCTCGGTGCTGAGCGCGGGGTATTCGATGCGGAGGGGGTAGGGCATGGTACGAGTACTGTATGTTTATACAGTATCGTAGGCCGGATGCTACGCGTCAACGTAGACAATGCAGACGTGGAGCGGGGCGCACTGTGCTGCGTATGCGCTTTGAGACACTTTGCACTTGCCGCTCGCCGGCGGGGTGCGGTTGCTCCCGCCTTACCTGCTGCACGAACTCAACTTGCGGCCCAGTTTCGGTTCTGTGGATGGAACAGTGCTCAGTCTCTTTATGGAACGTAACGCGAGCACGTTTGCTTGCCTAGCCGCGCCTTCCTCCATGAGAGATGGAAGGCCGTGCAGTCCTTCTCCTATGCCTTCCACTTCAAAGTACCGTAGGATCTTTTCGGCGAAGCCTTCGGGGCAGTAGAACGTACGGCCTTCAGACAAAGATGTTCCTGTCACAGCTGCCCAGCCCCCCTCGGGAACAAAGCAATTGCGGCCAAAGTAGTAAAAGCGTTTCGCAATCAGCACGTTCCGGCCAGAGGTGTCGCGCTTCGCATCTTTTCGCGTGTGGAAGCGGTTTTCCAGTTGGCTGTACTGGCCGAGGTGGTCGAGGTAGTAGATGTTGTCTCCGCACAGGTCGATAGCGTTGGCCGACTCGCGCGGCGGTCGCTTGACTGCGAAGCGACTGTCATCAAAGTACTCGTGCAATGCCAAGACCTCACTGATCTGCATTAGGTAAATGAGCCCGCCGCGCGGGATGTCTACCCCCTGCCGCCTGGCAGTGTCTACGAGTTTTTTTGAGGCAAAGCCAGCCACCCATTCGCCTACGCTTCGCTTTGCCCGAATCCTTGGCTTACAGGTTGCAAGGGTTAGAACACCGTGGAACGGATTAGGAGCGAACCCAGTATCGTGGGTCATCTTGTATCCCATCGTGATGCTCATACCAACACCCCTTGTCAGATTCCGTGATCCAGAATTAGACGCTGCAGCCATTTGGCAGCGTCCTGGCATTCCCCGACGTCGATTACAAATTCTTGGCCTTTACCCACGGTTTGGAGAGTGACGTGGTCTTGCTCCGCAAGCCACCGTGCTGGCTTTGGGTGGTAGCTGAGTGTGGGTCGCGAGGGATCGTTGAGTGTCCATCGTGGCAGGCGCCAAATCGAGCGAGTGTGGCCGGGGGCGGTCAACTGCAGGCTGGGCCCCCAATTCCGGAACGTGCCTGCCGCAGGTACTCTGTCGCGCATCCCCGAAAGGCTGTCGCCGGCGACATAGAGTGTGTTGTTCTTGCCGATCACGCTGGCGTGCTGCACGTGCGGATGGTCCTCCAGCCACGCGGGGCATCCGAATGTCCCTACCTCGAGCACTTCTCCTACTTGGAGCCAGCCGAACAAAGCATGAATGTCGGGTGCGCCGCGCACGTATTGCAATTTGCCCGCGGCAAGCTCCGTTTGGCGGAACCACCCAAAAAACAGGAAGACGTCCCCTGGTCCTACGCTTTGATTAGCGAGATGTCTTTGCGCTGAACCGACCTGTCCGAGGGTTGCGCGCCATCCGGGCTTCCGCTCGACAGCGCTGGCACTGAGGTCCGGGTCCAGGTGCACGGAACTGTGCTCAGTGATAGCGCCTTTTGTCAGGTCGCTCGCCAGCTTATCGACCGGGCCCAGAGCGCACTCGAGATCGCCGAGCGGGCGGCCGTAACGAGACGGAATAGGAAAAGAGAGCAGCGAGCCATCCGGAAGGATGGGGCTCGGGACTCGGCCGTACTGGGAGTCGAAACCCTTTCGACTAAAGATGATTCGCAAATGCAACTCCTAGTCGGATAGTGTCGCCGCGTCTTTGACGTTCCTTCCCCACTTTGCCAGCAACTTGCCAACGTAGAAATCCCGGCGCCGGGGGTAATCAAAATTGACGGTTCGGTCCCTTATTGTTGCCGGCCATTGACGAATTGCCCGCGTTGCCAAGGCGTCGAGGCGAGATCCTAAGGTGGCGCCCCGTGGGAATACTGGTCTAGGGACCCGCGTACTGCCTCATAGAGACACGGGTGAGTATTCCCGCGAAACCGCCGTTAAGGCGCGTCCAGCCTGTATCGGTGAGTCAGATTGTGATTCTGGTTGTCGTGGGTTCGAATCCCATCAGTCACCCCAAAGTTTCAGTAAAAAAGCCCGCTTTTGCGGGCTTTTTTACGTCTGGGCGCAATGTCTATGCGTCAGCGACCACCGTGCCTTGGTGGTACACAACCTTCCAGCCATCCGCCGTTCGCCGCCACAACGTCGCCCGCCGTGTCGTCCGGTTCGACTGCACCAGGGTGTAGGTCAGCAAGTAGTTGTCCGGTGCAATCTCCTGGCAGCGGAAATCACGCGTTTGCCAGAAATCCTCGCCGATATGGCCGTGCCGCGCATCGAGAACGCCGAGCACATAGCTGCGGCTGTAGCGCTGGCCCGAGGCACCGGTTTCCCAGAAATCTTCCGTGGTCATGCGCTCGAAGTCTTCGCGGCGCGTGCCGAATTCCGGGCGATGGAAAATGGGCTCACGCCGGCGCAGTTCTTCCAGCACGTTCAGCAGACCGGGGGCGGTATCCAGAGACGGTTCCATGCGGCAAGCCTCCTGGGAAAGCTCCAAGCATACTGCGCAACTGGCGTGGTTTAACGTTTTTCGCGGTGCACAATGCGTAGCTGGCACTTCGCCCCTATGATGGCGCCTTCGCCTTTTCCGGAATCCACTTCGATGCAACGCACTGCCCGTATTGGCCTGTCTTCGCTGACGATCGCACTGTCGCTGGCTTGCGGCGCCGGCGCCTTTGCCGCCACGCTTCAGAAACCGCAACTCGACGCGCTGCTCGCCGCCGAACAATCCAAGGCATCGGCTGACCTGAACAGCTTTCTCGCGGCAGCCGCGAAGGCCGATCCGCAAGTTGCAGGCAGTGTCGCCGCGTATCAGAAGAAAGCCCCGCTTGCCGGCGATGACCTCGTCAATATCGGGCGCCTGCTGGGTCTGTACAACCGCCTGCACAACCAGCAGGCCGTGATTGCTTCGATCGAGAAGATGGTCGCGCTGCCGACAGTGCGCGACGACAAGATTCCGCAGTACGAAAACCCCGCCATTGTCGCGTTTGGCAAGCTGGTCGAAGGCATGGCGCGCGACTTCGGCCTGAAATACCGCAACGTCGACAACCGCGTCTTTGAAGTCACGCTGCCCGGCACCGGCTCGGACGAATTCGGCATCCTGACCCACGCCGACGTCGTGCCCGCAAAGGCTGAGGAATGGGTGCTCGGCGACGGCACCAAGCTCGATCCGTTCAAGGTCACGCGTGTCGGCAATCTGCTGTACGGCCGCGGCACGATTGACGACAAGGGCTCGATTGCCGCCGCGATGTACGCCATGAAAACCGTCAAGGACAGCGGCGTGCCGCTCGCCCGGACCATCCGCCTGATGATCGAAACCACCGAGGAAACCGGGGGCGACGGCATGAAGTATTACCGTGAGCACACGCAATTGCCTGCGTACAACATCGTGCTCGACAGCAAGTATCCGGCCGTGGTCGCGGAGAAAGGTTCGGGTGCGCTCAAGGTGTTCTTTCCCGCGCAGCCTGCCGATGCTTCGCATACGGCCATCGTTTCGATGACGGGTGCGGCGTCGGCCAGCTCCATCCCGCAAACGGCCACCGCCACGCTCAAGGGTGGGGATCTGGGCGTGGCCGCCGCCGCGCTCGAAGCCAAACGCGACGCGTTTGTGAACAGCCTCGCGGCGCAAGGCAAGTTCTCGATCGACATCGCGCGCACGGCGGACAGCATCGTCGTGAAGGTGACCGGCACGTCGGCGCACGGCTCGCGTCCGGAAGAGGGCGTCAACCCGCTGCCGCGCCTGGCGCTGTTCCTGCGCGCAGCCGATCTTGGCTTGGCAGACAACGCCTACGCCCACGCCGTGCGGTATCTGACTGATGTGTACGGCACCGATTACCTCGGCAACACCATGGGCGTCGCCTACAAGGACGACTTCATGGGTCCACTGACCATTTCACCCACCGTGATCGGTGACAAGAATGGCCGCGTGGAGGTGACCGCCAACGTGCGCATGCCGCGCGGCAAAACGCCCGACGCACTGCGCGGCGAGATCGCCGGCAAGATCAACGCGTGGGCCAACGCCAACCATGTCGCCCTCGAGATCAACCACGACCAGGGCAACTGGATGGCGCGCGATCCGAAGGGCGCGTGGTTGTCGACGCTGCTCAACATTTACGGCGACACCACGGGCCTCGATGCCAAGCCCGTGCCGACGGCCGGCAGCACGACGGCCAAGCTGATGCCGAACGCCATCAATTTCGGCCCCGCCATGCCGGGCAAGAAATACACCGCGCACAACGCCAACGAGTACAAGGAGGTGCCGGACCTCGACCTCGATATGCAGATGTTCACCGAGATGCTGGTGCGCATCGGCAATCTCCCGTCGATGCAATAACCGACACCGACGGGCGATCGCCATGAACATCATCCGCGCCAAATCGTTCACTGCCGAGCGTGCCTGGGGCGCGCTCGATATTGCCAATATGGGCGGCATTACCACGCGCCTGCACTGGACGGACCAGCCTTATCGCTGGCACGTAAACGATGGCGAGGAAGTGTTCGTGGTGCTCGACGGCACGGTCGACATGCATTACCGCGAAGCCGGCGAAGAGAAGGTCGCCACGCTGCAGCCCGGCGACATCTTTTTTGCCGGTGTCGGCTGCGAGCACGTGGCGCATCCGCGCGGCGAGGCACGGATTCTCGTTGTCGAAAAAGCGGGGAGTGTTTAGAGCCCCCGGCCGCCGCAGCGAAAAAAAAAAGCCCGCAATCTGCGGGCTTCGAATTCAGCGATCTCATTGCCCCTGAGGGCACTGGCAATACTACTGTCACGTACGCCAAACAACATCGGGGTAAACGTCCGTTTTGCTGGCGGAACACCGTCGAATGTGCCTCTGCGTCAACTTCCGGACAGAAAAAACAGCCCGCTCAAACGGCGGGCCGAAAATCAGTTGAAGAAAGCCCTGTCCTCAGGGCACCGCAAGTGTATGAAATCAGTTGCGGCGGCAGCATTGGGGTATGCCCTGATCGGGCGCCGCAACGCGCTTTGCGGCTCTTGCCCGTCGTTCTTTTCCTCAGCAGCTTTCGGCTCCGGCGGCACGTGAGGCCACCGGGATCGCATCCAGCATGCGGCAGATGGCGGCCATGCTGCCGACCATCGTACGGCGCTGCTCCCCCTGATAGATGCGCACGCCCTGGGTTTGGCGGAAGGGCACCGGCTGTACCGGGCGGCGGCGGGAAGACATCGATCCGAGTCGCATGGCAGACCTCGTGAGTTCGGGTGGAAAAGCGAGTGGCAAGACTCCGCCCTGGCGAGCCCGTGGCTCACCTCCAGGTTGGATCAAACAGCGAAGATTTGGCGCGGAGATGCGCCGAAGACTTATGGAGCGGCAGGCCTGATCAGACCGACGGCCAAGCCCTCCAGGTGAAACTCATCACGATCCAGATCAACGTGGATCGGTTCGAAATCCGGATTCTCGGCAATCAGTTCGACATGGCGGCCCTTGCGCTGGAAGCGCTTGACCGTCACGTCGTCGCCAAGTCGGGCCACGACGATCTTGCCGTTGGTGGCTTCGGCGGCTCGTTGCACGGCCAGGAGGTCGCCATCCAGAATGCCGGCGTCGCGCATGCTCATGCCGCGCACCTTCAACAGAAAATCGGGCTGCGCCGAGAACAGCGACGGATCGACCTGATACTGGCGATCGATGTGCTCTGCAGCCAGGATCGGACTACCGGCGGCCACGCGGCCCACCAGCGGGAGTGTCAGTTGCATCAACCCCATCGACGGCAGCGAGAACTGATGCTGCGCCGTGTCGCCTGCCGCCCGCAGCCGAATGCCACGCGAGGCGCCCGGCGTCAGTTCGATCACGCCCTTGCGTGCCAGCGCGCGCAGGTGTTCCTCGGCCGCATTGGGCGACGAGAAGCCGAACTCCGCGGCGATCTCGGCGCGCGTGGGCGGAAAGCCCGTGCGCTGGATCGTCTGGCGGATCAGGTCGTAAATCTGCTGTTGGCGGGGGGTGAGGGTGGCCATTGGCGTACTGTATATTTGAACAGGTGCTGTGATTTTATACAGTGACGCAGGAAGCGCAAGTGATTTTGTTGTGACCTGTTGCGCGCGCGCCCAGTCCTTCTGATCGGCGTCAAAACCTACGCGACTGGTTAGAAGCTTATGCGCAATCCATGCAGGCGCGGCCGCAGGGAATCGCATAAAATCAAGGCCTTGACCGATTTTTGCATCGCCACATAACCCGATTGAGCTTCATTGGGTTGGCCCGAATGTCACCATGTCCGCCTTCAATCAAGAGACCGTTCTGAGCGTCCATCACTGGAATGACTCGCTGTTCAGCTTCAAGACCACGCGCGACCAGGCGCTGCGCTTCCATAACGGCCACTTCGTCATGATCGGGCTGGAGGTTGAAGGCAAGCCGCTGATGCGCGCCTACAGCATCGCAAGCCCGAACTACGAAGAGCACCTCGAGTTCTTCAGCATCAAGGTGCAAAACGGTCCGCTGACGTCGCGACTGCAGCATCTGAAGGTGGGCGACAAGCTGCTGGTGAGCAAGAAGCCCGTCGGCACGCTCGTGCTGGATGACCTGCTGCCCGGCAAGAACCTGTACCTGTTCGGTACCGGCACGGGTCTCGCGCCGTTCATGAGCATCATCCAGGACCCGGATACCTACGAGCGCTTCGAGAAGGTCGTGCTGCTGCACGGTGTGCGCCAGGTGAGTGAATTGGCTTATGCCGACTTCATTACCAGCGAGCTGCCGAACAACGAATTCTTCGGCGATCAGGTGCGCGAGAAACTGATCTACTACCCCACCGTCACGCGCGAACCGTTCCGCAACATGGGGCGCCTGACGGACCTCGTCGACAGCGGCAAGCTGTCTGCCGACATCGGCCTGCCCCCGATGGACCCTGCAGTCGACCGCGCCATGATCTGCGGCAGCCCGGCCATGCTGGAAGACACCTGCAAGCTGCTCGACGCCCGCGGTTTCAAGATCTCGCCACGTATGGGCGAAGCGGGCGACTACGTGATCGAGCGCGCCTTCGTCGAGAAATAATCGATACGGCTTCTGCTGCAAACGCCGGCCTGTGTGCCGGCGTTTTGTTTTTGTGGGCGCCCCGGGCAATCCCGCGTCGGCAAAGGCGCGGCGGGCGGCTACAATGCGCGCCTTGCCCACCACGCATGTCTGCAACGATGTCCTTGCCTACCATCGCCATCCTCGCCACCGGCGGCACGATCGCCGGCTCTGCCGACGACGCTGGCTCCGCCGCACGCTATCGCGCTGGCGCCGTCCCCATCGATCAACTGCTCGCGGCCAGCAAGCTTGGCTTGGAGCGCCTCGCCAACGTGCGTGCCGAGCAGGTCGCACAGATCGACAGCAAGGACCTGACGTTCGACGTATGGGAAAAGCTGGTGGCCCGTATCCGTCATTGGATCGACGTCGAGCGTGTGGACGGCGTGGTCATCACGCACGGCACCGACACGCTGGAAGAAACCGCGATGCTGCTGCACCTGACCCAGCAGACCGATACGCCGATCGTCCTGACGGCGGCGATGCGGCCGTCGACCTCGCTGTCGGCGGATGGTCCGTTGAATCTGCTGAATGCGGTGCGGCTGGCGGCCAGCCCGTCTGCACGCGGGTGCGGTGTTCTCGTCGCGCTTAACCAGCGGGTGCATGCCGCCCGCGATGTGCAGAAGGGTCACACCTACGCAGTGGAGGCGTTTGTTTCGCCGGATGCGGGGCCGTTGGGTTTCGTGCTCGACGCCCAGGTGCAGTTCCAGCGGGCGGCGCAGCGTGTGGCTGCGGAAGACGTCTTGCCGATGCCGCCAGCGGGCCAGTGGCCATGGGTTGAAGTGCTGGCGAGCTATGCGCAGCCTGATGCGCGTCTGGTCGATGCGTTGGTCGATGCCGGGGTGAAGGGATTGGTGATTGCCGCAACTGGGGCCGGCTCCATCCACGCCAATCTTGAAGCGGCGCTGAACCGGGCCAGTCAGCAGGGTGTTTTCGTTGTGCGCTCAACCCGTACCGGTGCCGGCGTGGTGCCCGCGCAGCCGGGCGCGGAACGCTGGGCTGCAAGCGGCTCGCTCAATCCATATAAGGCGCGTGTGCTGCTGACGTTGCTTCTGGCATCGGGCCGCGCCCAGGCAGAAGTTGCCTCCCTGCAGCAAGTCATTGATCGATATTGAAAAAATCGCCAAAGCCTGCGTATAATGGCAGGCTAACCAACCTTGCTGCACCGGAGTGTGACGCCCGGGCGGCTTAATCCACAAGGAGCGTCAATGCGTCATTACGAAATCGTATTCATCGTCCATCCGGACCAGAGCGAGCAAGTGCCCGCGATGATCGAGCGCTACAAGAGCACGGTCACCACGCAAGGCGGCCAAGTGCACCGCGTCGAAGACTGGGGCCGTCGTCAACTGGCCTACATGATCCAGAAGCTCGCGAAGGCTCACTACGTGTGCATGAACATCGAGTGCGGCAAGGAAACCCTGGCTGAACTCGAACACGCGTTCAAGTTCAACGACGCCGTGCTGCGTCACCTCATCGTTCAGACCAAGAAGGCTGAAACGGCTCCGTCGCCGATGATGAAGGAAGTCGCACGCGAAGAGGCCAAGAAGGCCGCTGCTCAGACCGAACAGGCCGCCTGATGCCGCGCGGTGCTGCGCAAGCCTGATCGCGCATCGCCAGCATGAACGAAGCCCACGGGGACAACGCCATCAACCATCTGCAGCTCGTCGCCACTTTGGTCGAGCGCGAGGTGATGCGATACACCCCAGCCGGCGTGCCGATCGTCAATTGTCTGCTTGCATACAGCGGACAGGTGATCGAAGCGCAGACAGTGCGACAGATCGAGTTTTCGATGGAAGCACTGGCCGCCGGCAAGATGGCTTCCGTTCTGGATCGCATCGCTCCGGGCACCGTCCTGGATTGCGTCGGATTCCTGGCCCGCAAGCACCGCAGCAGTAAGGCACTGGTCTTTCACATCTCCGGATGTAACGTATTCGTAAAGGATTGAATCATGGCATTCATGAACAAGAAGCAGCGCGACGCGAAGAACAAGAAGCGCTTCCAGCAGCAAAACCCGTTGTTCAAGCGCAAGAAGTTCTGCCGCTTCACCGTGGCCGGCGTTGAGCAGATCGACTACAAGGATCTGGACACGCTCAAGGACTTCATTGGCGAGAACGGCAAGATCACCCCGGCCCGCCTGACCGGCACGCGCGCGATCTATCAGCGCCAGCTGGACACGGCCATCAAGCGCGCACGTTTCCTCGCGCTGATGCCGTACACCGATCAGCACAAGCACTAATCAGCGGGATAAGGAGAACTCACAATGCAAATTATTCTGCTCGAGAAGGTCGTCAACCTGGGCAACCTGGGCGACGTGGTGCGCGTGAAGGACGGTTACGCTCGTAACTTCCTGATCCCGAACAAGCAAGCCCGCCGCGCTACCGATTCCGCCATCAAGGAATTCGAAGCCCGCCGCGCTGAACTGGAAAAGCTGGCTGCTGAAAAGCTGGCTGCTGCGCAAGCCGAAGGCGAAAAGCTGAACGGCCTGACGCTGCAACTGTCGCAAAAGGCTGGTGTGGATGGCCGTCTGTTCGGCTCCGTCACCAACCACGACATCGCTGAGGCACTGGTTGCACAAGGCTTCAAGGTCGAGAAGGCGCAAGTGCGCCTGCCGAACGGCCCGCTGAAGACCGTGGGCGACCACCCGGTCGTCGTGTCGCTGCACACCGACGTGGCAGTTGACGTGAACGTGTCGGTGCAGGGCGAGTCGGTCTAAGCACGCACGCAGTACCTCGCGGCGCCCGGGTCACCCGTCGACGCGAGTCAAGAAGGCAGGGACGAAAGTCTCTGCCTTTTTTTGTTGTCCTTTGTGTCAGGGGTTCAGATTGAAGACTGAGCAGCGCCGTTATAATCCCGCCATGAACGCGCCCTCCGATCCCCAGCTCGATTCCCTCAAGGTGCCGCCGCACTCCATCGAGGCCGAACAATCGGTGCTCGGCGGGTTGCTGCTGGATAACGCCGCCTGGGATCGCATTGCCGATTTCATCAACGAGCACGATTTCTACCGCTACGACCACCGGCTGATTTTCCACAACATTGGCAAGCTGATCTCGCAGGCCAAGCCGGCCGACGTGATCACGGTGTACGAGCAGTTGCAGGCTGCCGGCAAAGCGGAAGAGGTGGGCGGTCTGGCCTACCTGAACGCCCTGGCACAGAACACGCCGAGCGCCGCTAACATCCGCCGCTATGCGGAAATTGTTCGTGACCGCGGTGTGCTGCGCCAGCTGGTGACGATTGCGGATGAGATCTCCGCCGGCGCTTTCAACCCGCAGGGCCGCGACGTGCGGCAGCTGCTGGACGAAGCCGAATCCAAGGTATTTGCGATTGCGGAAGAGGGCTCCCGCGGGCAGAAGGGCTTCCTGGAAATCCAGCCGCTGCTGACGCAGGTGGTCGAGCGCATCGACGAGCTGTACCACCGCGACAATCAGAGCGACATCACCGGTGTGCCAACCGGCTTCGTTGACCTCGACCGCATGACCAGCGGTATGCAGGGCGGCGATTTGATCATCGTTGCCGGTCGCCCCTCGATGGGTAAGACGGCGTTCTCGCTCAATATCGGCGAACACGTTGCGGTGGAGCAGGGCCTGCCGGTGGCCGTGTTCTCGATGGAAATGGCGGGCACGCAGCTCGCCATGCGTATGTTGGGTTCCGTCGGCCGATTGGATCAGCACCGCCTGCGTACCGGCCGACTGCTCGACGAGGATTGGCCGCGCCTGACGCACGCCATCCAGAAGATGAATGACGCGCAGCTCTTCATTGATGAGACCCCTGCGTTGAACCCGATGGAATTGCGGGCGCGTTCGCGCCGGCTTGCACGGCAGTGCGGGCAGCTGGGCCTGATCGTCATCGACTACCTGCAGCTGATGTCGGGCTCGGGCGGCGGCGAAAACCGGGCGACTGAAATTTCCGAAATCTCGCGTTCGCTGAAGGGCCTGGCGAAGGAACTCAACTGCCCGGTGATTGCGCTGTCGCAGTTGAACCGAAGCTTGGAACAGCGTCCGAACAAGCGTCCGGTGATGTCGGACTTGCGTGAATCCGGCGCTATTGAACAGGATGCCGACGTGATCCTGTTCATTTATCGTGACCAGGTCTACAACCCCGATTCTCCGGACAAGGGGACGGCCGAAATCATCATCGGTAAGCAGCGTAACGGCCCGATTGGTACCGTTCGTCTCACGTTCCTGGGTGAATACACGAAGTTCGATAATTTCACCGGGGGCAATGCCTTCTTTGACAACGATACGTAACGTGTAATACGTGTCGGCCGGTCACAACGTGCCGCGTGTCGCGGTGCCGGTTCCGGTAAAATATTGCGTTTTAATGACAGCGCCGGCGGTGATCCCGTCCGGCGTTGTTTTTACGACTCCTGCTTTTCCCGTTCCCAAGGATCATCATGTTCGGTCGCTTCATGCCCACCGAAGGCAAGTTTTTTGAGTACTTCAACCAGCACGCCGAGTGCGCCGTCAAGGCGGCCCACGCGCTCACGGAACTGGTCAATGACTTGCCCAATGCCGAAATGCATGCACGCAATGTGCAGAACTTTGAAAAGAAAGCCGATCGCATCACGCATGACACGATCGAGCTGCTGCACAAGACCTTCATCACGCCGCTCGACCGTGACGAGATCCACAAGCTGATCACGACGATGGACGACATCCTCGACCTGATGGAAGACGTGTCGCTCACCATCTCGTTGTACGACGTGACCAACCTGACGGACGAATCGCGCCAGCTTGCGACGATCTGTGTGGCGTGCTGCGAGGAAGTCCGCAAGGCGGTCGCGCTGCTCAGCGACATGAACAACGGCCGTCAGATTCTGACCATCGCCCAGGAAATCGACCGCCTTGAGTCGGAAGCCGATCGTGTGATGCGCGCTGCGATGGCCAAGCTGTTCCGCACCGAAAACGACATCAAGCTGCTGATCAAACTGAAGGCTATCTACGAGCAGCTGGAAAGCATCACCGACCGTTGCGAGGATGTCGCCAACATCATCGAAGGCATCGTGCTCGAAAACGCCTGACGAGACGACGCCTCATGCATACGCTTCAGATCAGTCTCTGGGTGGTCGTTCTACTGGTGGCGCTGGCCATCGTGTTCGACTTCATGAATGGTTTCCACGACGCCGCCAACTCCATCGCGACGGTGGTGTCGACCGGCGTGCTCAAGCCACAACAGGCAGTGGCGATGGCTGCGGCCTGCAACGTGATCGCCATTTTCATCTTCCACCTCAAGGTGGCAACCACGGTGGGGCGCGACACGATCGATCCGTCCATCGTCGACCACTACGTCATCTTCGGAGCGCTGGTGGGCGCGATCGCGTGGAACATCATTACGTGGTACTACGGCATTCCGTCAAGCTCGTCGCATGCGCTGATCGGTGGCCTGGTCGGCGCGGCTGTGGCCAAGTCTGGCACCGGCTCGCTGGTGGCCAGTGGTTTGCTCAAGACCGTGGCTTTCATCCTGATTTCGCCGTTGCTGGGTTTTATTCTCGGCTCGCTCTTGATGGTGGCGGTGTCCTGGCTGTTCTTCCGAACGCCGCCATCCAAGGTGGACCGATGGTTCCGGCGCTTGCAGTTGCTGTCGGCGTCGCTGTACAGCCTTGGCCACGGCGGCAACGATGCGCAGAAGACGATCGGCATCATCTGGATGCTGCTGATTGCCGGTGGGTACGCCTCCGCTACTGCAACCGAACCGCCGATCTGGGTCATCGTCTGCTGCTATGTGGCGATTGGCCTGGGTACGCTGCTGGGCGGCTGGCGCATTGTGCGCACGATGGGCCAGAAGATCACCAAGCTCAAGCCGGTGGGCGGTTTCTGCGCTGAAACCGGTGGCGCCATGACGCTGTTCTTCGCGTCGGCGTTGGGCGTGCCGGTGTCGACCACGCATACCATCACGGGCGCCATCGTCGGTGTCGGTGCGGCGCAAAAAGCTTCCGCCGTGCGTTGGGGGGTGGCAGGCAACATCGTCTGGGCGTGGGTGTTGACGATTCCCGCATCAGCGTTCATGGCCGCCATCGCCTGGTGGATCGGCCGACACGTCCTGTAATGAAAGTCGGCTGCTGATTCACAGCGAAAAACGAAACGCCCACCAAACCGGTGGGCGTTTTGCATTGGCGCGAGCGATGCGCTATTGCGTGGCGAAGCGCGCGATGGGGTCGTCGTCCGCTGGCGGCGTTGCAGCCGGCGGTATGCGCGTCGACATCAGGCGCTCAGCCTGGGCCTCGCGCGTGCGGGCGAGGGTGCCGAGCGGGTCATCGTCGATCGGGCGGGCAGGGCTGGCAGGTGCCGGTGTGATTGGCGTGTTGGCGGGCGCCGGTGCATCCGGCAGGTTGCTCGCGGCGACGACGCGGCGCGCGCCCATATAGCGGCTTGCCCAGTACGACTTGGTCATGTCTTCCAGGCGCACCGTGCCACCCGTGGCCGGCGCATGAACGAACCGATTCTGGCCGACATAGATGCCCACGTGCGAATTGGGCTGGCCGGTCGTGTTGAAGAAGACGAGGTCGCCCGAGGCAACTTCGCGACGGTCAAGCGAGGTGCCGCGGCGGCCCATTTCGGCGGCGGTGCGCGGCAGGTTCACGGAAGCGGCGCGCTGCACGACGTAGCGCACGAGCCCGCTGCAATCGAAGCCGCTGTCGGGCGTATTGCCGCCGTAGCGGTAGGGCGTGCCAACCAGCGCCATGGCTTCGATGGAAATCTCTTCCAGACCCGCGCTCGGATCCTGGATGGGCGCGCCGCGTGTGCGCAGTCCTTGGTCGCGGGAGGCAGTGGAACGCGTGGGCGTCGACGAGCAGGCGGACAGCAGGCAGACCAGTGCAAGCAGAGCCGCGCCTGCGAGTCGGGTAGTGCCATCGGAAGAGCTGTACCGCGTCAGCATGCGCCATCAGGAGAGTCCGGATAGCGAGCATGCTATGCGCGCCGCGTCAGAAAGCCAAACTGCGTGTTGGCGAGGCGCAACGCCAAGCAGGGCGCGGGTCTGTGAATTTTGCCCTGATGGCGTCGCGTTTTGCGGGCAGTTTTACCAGCGCAGTTGGACGTTGCGCGTGCTGCCGGTCTGCACCGTTGCTCGTTTGGTGGTGCCTTGGTATGTGGCGATGACGTTATAGCTGGCCGGCGGTGCCTTGATCAGACAGCGCGGGCCGTCGGCGCGAAAGCTTGCGACCTCCTTGCCGTGCCGCGTGAGTTGGACGTCGACATCGGCCAGATACTCGCCGCGCGCGCCTTGGGTGAATAGCAGAGAGAGGTTGTAGTTGCGAGACTCACTGTTCAGCGCCTGCTGTTCGTCCTGTGCAACGCCGCCGCAGACGTAGCTGATCTGGCCGGCGGTCTTCGGCGTGAGGTCGTCGGCGAGCGCAACGGATGCGCCGGCGGACAGCATCATCGCCAGCGCGGCCGACGTCAGGGTCAAGCGCGATCGGGTCTGCAGGTTTGGCTGCATGGGCATCTTTGTCCTCCATCGGGAAAAAAGACAGGTGCCCGGAGTGCAGCAAAAAAAAGGCCGCGCAAAAGCGCAGCCTGATGGCACAACGGTTTGCGGCAGACGATTTTGCCGCGGCGTGATTTTTACAGCACGTCGGAGGCGTGATCTGCGAGTCGCGAGCGCTCGCCGCGCGCCAGCGTGATATGCCCGCTGTGGCTCCATCCCTTGAAGCGATCCACCACGTAGGTCAGGCCCGACGACCCTTCGGTCAGATACGGCGTGTCGATCTGCGCAATGTTCCCCAGGCAGACGATCTTGGTGCCGGGGCCCGCGCGCGTGACCAGCGTCTTCATCTGCTTGGGCGTCAGGTTCTGCGCCTCGTCGATGATCAGGAACTTGTTGACGAAGGTACGACCGCGCATGAAGTTCATGCTCTTGACCTTGATGCGCGAGCGGATCAATTCCTGCGTGGCTGCGCGGCCCCATTCGCCGGCGTTGTCGTCGGACTTTTGCAGCACCTCGAGGTTGTCGTCGAAGGCGCCCATCCACGGCTGCATCTTTTCTTCTTCCGTGCCGGGCAGGAAGCCGATGTCTTCACCCACGGGCACCGTGGCGCGCGTGATGATGATCTCGTTGTAGAGCTTCTGATCCAGCACTTGCTCCAGGCCCGCCGCCAGTGCCAACAGCGTCTTGCCTGTGCCGGCCTGACCCAGCAGCGAAACGAAGTCCACTTCTGGATGCATCAGCAGGTTCAGCGCGAAGTTTTGCTCGCGGTTGCGCGCGGTCACGCCCCAGACGTTGTTCTTCTGGTGCGTGTAGTCCTTGAGCGTCTGCAGCACGGCGGTCTTGCCGTTCAGCTCCTTCACCTGCGCATACAGCGGCAGGCTACCGTCATTCGGCTCCAGGAAGACAAACTGGTTGACCAGGAACGATGGCACCAGCGGTCCCGACAGGCGGTAGAACGTCGTGCCCGTCTTCGGGTCCTGCCAGCTCTCTATGTTCTTGCCGTGCTTCTGCCAGAAGTCCGCCGGCAGCGCCATGATGCCGCTGTAGAGCAGGTCGGTGTCTTCCAGCACGCGGTCGTTGAAGTAGTCCTCCGCCGGCAGGCCGAGGGCGCGCGCCTTGATCCGCATGTTGATGTCTTTGGACACCAGCACGACCGATCGGTCCGGACGCTGCTGCTGCAACGCGGCCACCACGCCCAGGATCTGGTTGTCCGCCTTGCCCTGCGGCAGGCCATCGGGCAGCTTGATGTCGTTCAGGCGCGTCTGGAAGAACAGGCGCCCCTGCGCATCGCGATTACCCAGCTTGGCGAGCGGCAGGCCGTCGTCCATGACGCCATCGGTGCCCGCCACGAGCTGGTCGAGCGTGCGGCTCACGGTGCGAGCGTTGCGCGCGACTTCGCTCATGCCCTTCTTGTGGTTGTCGAGCTCTTCCAACGTCATCATCGGCAGATAGACGTCGTGCTCTTCAAAACGGAAGAGCGATGTCGGATCGTGCATCAGCACGTTGGTGTCGAGCACGAATAGCTTAGCCGGGCCTTCGTCGCGGCGGGTGCGGCGGCGGGCAGCGGTTTCGGTCGATTTGCCCGTCGGGCTTACTTTGTCGACGGCCTTGGCGAGAATGCCCGCATGTTCGCGCGAAGTGTCTTTCGCCATAGGGGACGCTTCACCCGAGCGGGCGCGGGCCGTGCTGGCTGCATTGCGTTTAGGTTGCGCACGGCCGGTTTCTGACAGCGCCTCGCGCTCGAGCGCTGGCACCGGTTTTCGAGGTTCCTGACCCGCCTTCGGCTTTCCGGCTTTGCCGAAAGGCTTGAATTCAGCCGGGTCAAGCAATTGGGCTGGCTGGGTGGGCATGGTCGGCAGCGGCATGCTTCGATTACCTCTCTGGGTGGAACAACGACGAACCACCGCCCGCGCACATGGCGAGGCGGTGCTGGCGGAAAGCATGGGAAAACGGATGGGCGCGTCGCAGGGTTCGATGCATGGGCGACGGCCACAAAAAAGCCGCCATGACCTGCGAGAGGTGAGGCGGCCTGGATGAACGCCACGACAAGCTGCACGATTCGGACGTTCTGCCCAGCCTGTTTGCCGGGAAAAACGCAGAAGCGGTATCAGGCCAACTTGGCCGCCGGTACCGTCGTGGGCTATCGGAATGGCATCCGGATTTCGTACTCATCGGTTCCGACTGTATCGGAAGCTTTTGTGATTTGCAATCCGTCACACATGACGTGTGGCGCCGTCCAAACTGCGCCACGATTGATGACGAAATCAACGGAAAAGCAAGCGCCTGCATGCCGAGCACGGCGCTTTCGTGCGCGATCGGCTTTACGCGCAGTTATAACGCGCGCACCGCCGCCAGCACATCGTCCACGTGGTTGGGCACCTTCACGCCCCGCCATTCCTGGCGCAGCACGCCCTTGCTGTCGATGAGGAATGTGCTGCGCTCGATGCCGCGCACGTCCTTGCCGTACATCTTCTTCATCTTGATCGTGTCGAAGATGTTGCAGACGGCTTCGTCGGCGTCGGAAATCAGCTCGAACGGCATCTCGAGTTTCGCCTTGAAGTTTTCGTGCGATTTCAGGCTGTCGCGCGAGATGCCGAACACCACCGCGCCGGCCGCTTCAAAGGCGTCGTACTGGTCGCGGAAATTCATCGCCTCGGTGGTGCAGCCGGGCGTGTTGTCCTTCGGATAGAAATACAGCACGACGATCTTGCCGCGCTGCGATGCCGGCGAAAACGTGATGCCGCTGGTGGCTGGTGCGGAGAAATCTGGAAGAGGCTTGTCGATCGTGACGGGCATGGTGTGTTCCGGAAAACCTCGGGAAGAGACAGGAAGCTCGTGGACGAGCAATGCTGAGGCACTGCGCCAGCCGCCAAACCGGCGATCGGAAGGATCAGGCCGGTTGAACGATCAGGCTGCCGCTGCGGCCGGCAACTTCGCCCCACGTAACGGGCTGCACGGGCAGGGTACTGCGATCGAGCGTTGCGTAGTAATCGCCCATCGACCCAAGCCGATGGCCTTGCGCGCGCCAGCCTCGCAGCAACTCGCGGAAGATCGGGGCGAGTTTCTGCCCTTCAAGTTCCGCATGCAACGTAAAGACCTGGTCGCGGTCGGACTCGGTCATCTTCAGGATGTGCCGGGCGACGTTGTCGAGGGTGATGTCTTCCACGCCGATCAGCTCGTCGAGCGTGGGCAGCGTGGTCGGCAATTGCACGTGGTTCAGCGCCTTGCCGTCAACGCTCGGGATGTACGGATGCGTGCCCCGGCCGTCGGAGGCGTAGGCCATGCCCCAGTGGTCGATCTGGCGGAACGCGTGGTCGTTCATTTGCCAGCCGGCGGCACCGTGCGTCACGGGGGGCTTGCCGAATACCTGGATGAAGCGCGCATGAGCGGCGGCCATTTGGCGGACGGTCCAGCCGGCATCGCGCTGGCGCACGTTGTCTTGCCAGAGCACGTGATCCCACGTGTGGATGCCCGTCTCGAAACCTGCCTCGGCAATGGCTCGCATTTCGGCAGCGGCTTTGCGGCCGATGTCGGGGCCGGGCAGCAGCACGCCATACATCAGCGTACGAAAGCCGTAATGCTCGACGACCGACGTGCGGGAAACCTTTTTCAGGAAACCGGGGCGAAAGGCCCGGCGCAGCGCCCAGCCGGTGTGATCCGGTCCGAGGCTGAAGAGGAAGGTCGCGCCCGCCTCGTGCTCGCGCAACATGCGCGCGAGGTTGGGCACGCCTTCGCGGGTGCCGCGCAGGGTGTCGACGTCGATCTTGAGAACGATGAGAGCCATGAACCTGCGCGGGGTGTTGCCTTTACTTGTTGCCGTTGCCGTCTTCGACCAGGCTGCGGGCTTCAGCCACGTGCGTGCGATACGCTTCGAAGATGTTCGCCAGCGCGTCCTTCATCACCGTGGTCGGCTTCCAGCCGAGGTCTTCCATGGTGTTGGCGATCTTCGGCACGCGGTTCTGCACGTCCTGGTAGCCGGTGCCGTAGTAGGCGCCGGAAGTCGTTTCCACCAGCTGGACCTGCTTGGCGGTGTCTTTGTACTCGTCGATCTGGGCGGCCTGTTCCAACATCATGTTGGCCAGTTCACGCACCGAGTAGTTGTTCGACGGGTTGCCGATGTTGTAGATCTTGCCCGAGGCCACGCCGTCCTTGTTGGCGATGATGCGCACCAGCGCGTCGATGCCGTCGTCGATATACGTGAACGCGCGTTTCTGGCTGCCGCCGTCGACGAGCTTGATGTTCTCGCCGCGCACGATGTGGCCGAGGAACTGCGTCACCACGCGCGACGAACCTTCCTTCGGGGTGTAGATCGAGTCGAGGCCCGGGCCGATCCAGTTGAACGGACGGAACAGCGTGAAGTTCAGGCCTTCCATGCCGTAGCCCCAGATCACGCGGTCCATCAGCTGCTTGGAGCAGGCGTAAATCCAGCGCGGCTTGTTGATGGGGCCGTAGATCAGCGGCGAGGCTTCCGGATCGAACTCCGAATCGCTGCACATGCCGTAGACCTCGGAGGTCGACGGGAAGACGAGGTGCTTGCCGTACTTGGCAGCCGAGCGAACGATCGGCAGGTTGGCTTCAAAGTCCAGCTCGAACACGCGCAGCGGGTCTTTGACGTAGGTCGACGGCGTGGCGATGGCCACCAGCGGCAGGATCACGTCGCACTTCTTCACGTGATACTCGACCCACTCCTTGTTGATGGTGATGTCACCCTCGAAGAAATGCATGCGGGGGTGATTGACCAGGTCGCCCAGACGCTCGGTCTGCATGTCCATGCCGTAGACCTCCCAGTCGGTGGTCTCCAGGATGCGCTTGGACAGGTGGTGGCCGATGAAGCCGTTGACGCCGAGGATCAGTACTTTTTTCATGAAGGCAAACTCAAGATCAGGAGAGGGCGAGCTGGCTGGCGAGCTGCTGCGCGGTCACGACGGACGTTCCGCCGGCAGCTTGGGGCTCGACGCGCCAGAGCTCGTGAATGGCGATGGCTCCCCCATCGCCGCACACGCCGAACATCGCATTATCCACGACGTGCAGGCCCGGCGGCAAATTCGTAAAGGTTTGATGCGCCAGACGGGCCCGTGCGACGATGTAGCGTTCGCTGCCGGCGTCCGTAAAGGCGCCGGGGTAGGGCGGCGCCACGGCGCGGATCAGGTTATAGACCTGCTGGGCCGGCTTGGACCAGTCGATGCGGCCGTCTTCGGGCTTGCGGCCGCCAAAATAGCTGCCGTTGGCCAGATCGTTCGGGTGCTGCGGGATTTGCCCGGCAATCATCGCGGGAAGCGCACGCCACAGGGTTTGCTCGGCCGCAACAGTGGCCTTTTCGAACACTTCGTGCGAGGCGTCGTCCGGCAGGATCGGCACGATGGTCTGGTCGACGATGTAGCCGGCATCCGGCTTTTCGACCATTTCGTGCAGGGTGGCGCCGGTTTCGGTCTCGCCGTGCAGGACCGCCCAGTTGATGGGCACGCGGCCGCGGTACTTGGGCAGCAGCGAACCGTGCATGTTGAACGCCCCAAATTTGGCGAGGCTCAACAGGCGCATCGGGATCATGTGCCGGTAATAGAACGAAAAGATGAAGTCCGGCGCAATGGCGGCGATGCGCGCTTGCAGGTCTTCGCCGTTTGCGTTGTCCGGCGTGATGAAGGGGATACCTAATTCCTGTGCGGTGGCGCGCACGCTGCCGAACCAGATGTTCTCCGCAGCGTTGTCTTCATGCGTGACGACGAGTTCGACCTGGATGCCGCGCGCGGCCAGCACGCGCAGGCAACGCACGCCGACGTTGTGATACGCGAAAACGACGGCGCGCCGTGGGGTGTCAGCACTCATGCAACACCTCGCTGCGTGCCCGTCTTCAGGTCGGCGGCACCGGCTTCATGCAGGTGCGACGTTTCTTCCAGCACGCCCTGCACCAGATAGCGCGGGCGCTCGCGCACTTGTTGATAGATCCGGCCGATGTATTCGCCCAGCAAGCCGATACCGAACAGCAGTACGCCCATCAGGAAGAACGTGATGGCGAACAGGGTGAACACGCCCTGGACTTCCGCGCCCAGGACGAAGCGGCGTATCACCAGCAGAATGAACAGGACTGCAGAGGCGAACGAGAGCAGCATCCCGATCGCCGAGAACCACTGCAGCGGCACCACCGAGAAGCCCGTCACCAGGTCGAAATTCAGGCGTACGAGCTTGTACAGCGAGTACTTCGACTCGCCCGCGAAGCGCTCTTCGTGGTCGACTTCGATTTCGGTGGGATTCTTGCTGAAGGTGTAGGCCAGCGCCGGGATGAAGGTGTTGACTTCGCGGCAGCGGTTGATGGTGTCGACGATGGTCCGGCTGTAGGCGCGCAGCATGCAGCCCTGGTCGGTCATCTTGATGTGCGTGATGCGCTCGCGAAGCGAGTTCATTGCGCGCGACGCGGTGCGGCGGAACCAGCTGTCCTGGCGCACGCGGCGAATGGTGCCGACGTAGTCGTAGCCTTCGTCGAGCTTTTCGACTAGGCGGCCGATTTCTTCCGGCGGGTTCTGCAAGTCGGCATCGAGCGTGACGACGCGTTCGCCGCGCGCATGTTCGAAGCCCGCCAGGATGGCCATGTGCTGGCCGTAGTTGCCGTTGAACAGGACGACGCGCGTGCTGTCCGGGCGCGCGCGGAACTGTTCGGCCAGCATGGCGGCGGAGCGGTCGCGGCTGCCGTCGTTGACGAACACGACCTCATACGAGATGCCGAGCGCGTCGAGTGCGGGATACAGACGCGCAAACAGCGCGGCGAGCCCGTCTTCTTCGTTGTAAACAGGAATGACGACCGAGAGAGCGGGTGTCTTCATTATTGGATTATCGGTACTGGGCGCAAAGTTGGCGGACCGCGCTGACCACGCGATCCACATCGGAATCTTCCATGCCGGCAAACATCGGCAGCGTAACGATGGCACGGCCAATGCGCTCGGCCACCGGGAACATGCCCGGCTTCCAGCCGAGTTCGCGATAGAGCTTGAACAGGTGGATCGGTGGATAGTGCACGCCCGCGCCGATGCCCAGCGTCTTCAGGCCGGCCATGAAGCCGGCGCGATCGACCTTCAGGCGGTCCAGCGGCAGCACGATCTGGAACATGTGCCAGTTGGTATTCGTGAAGTTCTCCACCGGCAGTTCGACGCCGAACGACTCGATGTCGGCCGCGCGCATGCCGGCAAAGTAGCGGCGGGCCAGTGCAGCCCGGCGGGCAGTGACGGCTTCCAGCTGAGCGAACTGCCCCAGGCCGATCACCGCATTCACGTCGGTCAGGTTGAACTTGCCGCCCACCAGATCGACTTCCATGCCGTCAAAGCCGGTACGCACGACGCCCTGCAGGCGATATTTTTCGGCCAGCACGGCTTCTTCGGGTGTGTTGAGCACCAGCGCGCCGCCTTCAATGGTCGTGATGTTCTTGTTGGCCTGGAAGCTGAAGCTGACGAGATCGCCGATCTCGCCGATGCGCTTGTCGCCCCAGCGCGAACCAATGGCCTGTGCGGCGTCTTCCACCACGCGCAGCTTGTGGCGGCGGGCGATGTCGTACAGACGGTCCATGTCGACGGGCAGCCCCGACAGATAGACCGGAATGATCGCCTTGGTGCGCGGCGTGATGGCGGCTTCGACCTTGTCCAGGTCGATGTTGCGCGTCACGGGGTCGATATCGACGAAGACAGGCTTGGCGCCGACCGTCAGCACCACGTTGGAGGTGGCGACCCACGAGATCGGCGTGGTAATGACTTCATCGCCGGGGCCGATACCGGCGATGCGAAGCGCGACCTCCATCGTGGCCGTGCCGTTGGCGAATGTGCGGACGATACGGCCGCCGAAGTATTCCGACAGCGCGGCTTCGAATGCGGCGACCTTGGGCCCCGACGTGATCCAGCCCGAACGCAGCACATCGGCCACGGCAGCGATGGTCGCTTCGTCAATGGTCGGGCGCACGAAGGGCAGGAAGGGAAGCTCGGCAGTGGCGGTGGTTTGCGTCATGACTTGAATGAGGTTGGGGGCCGGTGTGGGCAGATCGGCTCACGAACGAGCCAGCACAAGGACGCCGACGAGAATGATGGCGATGCCGATCAGGCGCTGCACCGTCAGCACTTCGCCAAACAGATACCACGCCAGGAAAGCGTTGACCACGTAGCCCAGCGACAGCATCGGATACGCGATGGTCACATCCACGCGTGACAGCCCGAGAATCCACACCACCACCGAGATGACGTAGCACGACAGCCCCCCAATGATGGGCCACTGCGTTGCAAGCTTGATGCCGATCGGCAGGATGTTGTCAGCCGAAAACGCAAAGCGGCCGATGTTGTTGACGCCCGCCTTGAGCAGCAGTTGGGCGCAGGCATTGAGCATGACGCCCGTCAGGATCAGCCCGAAAGTGACCAGATTCATGTGTTCTTTTGATGTTTTGCAGACTGCGGCGGTTTCCCCGTACGAACATTCTCAATCCCGCCGCCGGGGCGCATGTTACGACAATTCCGCTTGCGCGCCCCTTTCGAGAATCCGTGGCGGTAAAACCTAGTTGCGCCGGACGATGACGCGGCGGGCATCGCGGGCGATCACGATCATCGGTACGCCTTGGGCCGTCAGTCGATCATAGGTCCCCGGCCCCATCATGGCGACGGCCTGGCCGCCCGCTTTCCAGCGCGCCACGAACGCTTCGGTGGTCGGCACCCACTTGGTCGGCTCCTGCGCCACGCCGAAGGCCAATTCGTCGGGCTCCTGCACCATGATGGTGGGCCTGCCGAGGTAAAACGGCATTGTATGGTCCAGACGCTCCACCGCATAGAACGGCACGTCGGGCTTGAGCCAAGGCCGGACGGCAGGCACGAGATCGATACCCGACATCGAGCGCCCGAACGCTTCGTGGCCGAGCATCGCCGCCGTAAACGTCAGGAACCACGCGCACGCAAACGCGGCGACGCTCTCGAAGCGCCGGCCCGCCAAGCGAATGGCGAGCCACGTGAACGCAGCTCCCGCCGCAAATGCCACGGCCAGGAATACCGCAAAGCGGGAAAACACTGCATTCGGGTACATGCCGGACGACATCGTCGCCACGTAACCGCTGGCTGCGAGGCCGACCAGCGCAAGCGCCAGGAAGGCCCTGAGTTGCCAGCGCCACGCGCGCTCGCTGGTGTGTTCGAGCACCAGGGCCGCCAGAATCGCCAGCGCGGGAATGATCGGGAAGATGTAGCCCGGCAGCTTCGAGTCGGAAATGCTGAAAAACGCGAAGATCAGAACGGCCCACAGG
This sequence comes from Ralstonia flatus, assembly GCF_958439105.1. Taxonomy (NCBI): domain Bacteria; kingdom Pseudomonadati; phylum Pseudomonadota; class Betaproteobacteria; order Burkholderiales; family Burkholderiaceae; genus Ralstonia; species Ralstonia flatus. Next base: position 34,320 of record NZ_CAUDLI010000017.1, read on the forward strand.
CCAAGCACCAGCGTCGGGCGGAAGCCGTTGCTGGCGGTTTCGGCACGCGCCATGGTCAGGCGCGCGGCGCCGGGCAATTGCGCCAGCCAAGGCAGGAAACCGGCCACCAGCAGCGGCACGAAATACCAGAGCGGCGCATTGCGGTTGTGGACGGTCGACGTGAAGCGCTGGAAATGCTCGTGCACGAAAAAGAACCAGGCAAATTCCGGGTTGCGCATCGAGATCAACACGAACCAAGGCGCGCCCACGGCAAAGAAGATGATCAGCCCGGTCACGAGATGAAGGCGCTTCCAGAGCGCCCAGTCGCGCGCGACCACCGTGTAGACCACCAGCACGAAGCCTGGCAGCACCACGCCGATCAGGCCCTTGCTCAATACCGCAAGCGCCATCGACGCCCAGCAGGCCCACATCCAGCCGCGCTGCTGCGCGCGCGTCGCATCCGGATGTTGCGCCAGCAACAGCGCGCCCAGCGCCATGGTCATGCAGCCGGCCACGCCCATGTCGAGTGAATTGAAGTGCGAGCCGACATTCCATAGAGGCGCGCTCACCAGCACCAGGCCGCTGATGACGGCCGTCCGCTTGCCCCACCACCGCGCCGCCGCCAGCATCGTGAAAACAATGCCGACGATGCCGGAAAGCGCGGTGAATAGCCGTGCCTGCCAGTCGCCGATGCCAAAGAGCGTATAGGCGAGCGCGGTGCCCCACATCTGCAGCGGCGGCTTCTCGAAATACTTCAGGGCGTTGTAACGGATGGTCACCCAGTCGCCGGAGACGAACATCTCGCGCGCAATTTCAGCGTAGCGGCCTTCGTCGGTGGGAATCAGGTGCCGGTAGCCCAGCGTACCGAGCCAGACGGCCAGGAACGCAGCGGCCAGCAGCCAAAGGGAAGCGTTGCGCCAGGGGAGGGTGGGCGCTTGGGCGGTGCGGTCGATCGGCATGCGGTCAGGCACGCTCGATCAGCAGGGCGGCGGCCACCTTGCGGCCTTCCAGCATCAGGATGTTGTATGTGCGGCCGGCGGCCTGCAGGTCCATGGCGTCCACGCCGATGCGCTTCTCGGTGAGCGGCACCGTCAGCCTCGGGTGCGGGAAGCGCAGCTTGTTGCCTGTCCCGAAGATCACCACTTCGGCGCCGAGTTCGAGCAGGCGGGAGAAATGCTCGGGCGTCAGGTCCTCAAAGCGCGCAAGGTCCCACGGCACCACGGCGCCCTCGGGCATCACCAGCACGGAGTGCTCGTAGCGCACCTTGTTGATTTCGATATAGCCGTCGCCATAGCCGGTGACGGTATTGAGGATGGTCGACGAATCGGATGTATGGAGCTTCAAGGCGGGAATCCCATCGGGCGCGATGCCTGCGGCGCATGCGGCGGCACGCTGGCAGAGGCGCTAGGTTTCAGACGTCCGGGCGGGTTTCGCTGCGTTGCAAAAATGCCCGCCTAAGTCTGTCATAATGGGCTAAATTATATCTTTTTCTCTCCTTCGCCCGCCGCGCCATAAGCGATGCCCGGCAAGGAATAAGCGCAGCGGTGCCTGCCGCTGTGTGGCGTTACCGTCGCCGCTGTGCTGTGCCACAGAATGCCCGTAGTTCAAGCCCGTTCAACGTCGCCCATCGCCGCCTTGCCCGTGAAAACGATCCAGAAATCCGCCAAGCTCAACAACGTCTGCTATGACATTCGTGGCCCCGTGCTCGAAAAGGCCAAGCAGATGGAAGAAGACGGCCACAAGATCATCAAGCTGAATATCGGCAACCTCGCCCCATTCGGTTTCGATGCCCCGGAAGAGATCCAGCTGGACATGATCCGTAACCTGCCGAATTCGGCCGGCTATTCAGATTCCAAAGGCATCTTCGCGGCGCGCAAGGCGGTGATGCACTACACGCAGGAACAGGGCATCAAGAACGTCACGCTGGACGACATCTATCTGGGCAATGGCGCGTCAGAGCTGATTTCGCTCGCCACCAACGCGCTGCTCGACGCCGGCGACGAGCTGCTGCTGCCGGCTCCCGACTATCCGCTGTGGACCGCCGTGACGAGCCTTTCGGGTGGCACGCCGGTGCACTACACCTGCGACGAAGCCAACGGCTGGATGCCGGACCTCGACGACATTCGCGCCAAGATCACGCCCAACACCAAGGGCATCGTCGTCATCAACCCGAACAACCCGACCGGCGCGCTGTATTCGGACGAACTGCTGCTTGGCATCGTCGCCATTGCGCGCGAGCACGGCCTGGTGATCTTCGCCGATGAGGTGTACGACAAGGTCTTGTTCGACGACAACAAGCACACGGCGATCGGTTCGCTATCGGAAGACGTGCTGACGGTGACGTTCAACAGCCTGTCGAAGAGCTACCGCTCGTGCGGCTACCGCGCGGGCTGGATGGTCGTGTCCGGCGACAAGCGCCCGGCCAAGGATTACATTGAAGGCCTGAACATGCTGTCGTCGATGCGCCTGTGCGCCAACGTGCCGGGCCAATGGGCGATCCAGACTGCGCTGGGCGGCTACCAGAGCATCAAAGACCTGGTGGCGCCGGGCGGCCGCATGCGCCGTCAGCGTGACCTGGCGCACGAGCTGATCACGGCGATCCCCGGCGTGACCTGCGTGAAGCCCAAGGCTGCGCTGTACATGTTCCCGCGCCTGGACCCGGCCGTGTACCCGATCGAAGACGATCAGACCTTCATCCGCCAACTGCTGGAAGAAGAGCGTGTGCTGCTGGTGCAGGGCACGGGCTTCAACTGGCACTCGCCAGACCACTTCCGCATCGTCTTCCTGCCGCACGAAGACGATCTTCGTGAAGCGATTGGCCGAATTGCGCGCTTCCTGGAGCGGTACCGTCAACGTCACGGTACTGGCATCCGGGCCGCATAAGATCGGTCTTCCGCCAGATCAGTAATTGCGGGGCAGACCGAGGCGTCTGCCCTGTGTGTTTTTTGCTTCTCCGCTTTTTCGTTTCTCTACGACACGTCTCATGAATCCCATCAAGATCGGCCTGCTCGGGCTCGGTACCGTCGGTGGCGGTACCCTCAAGGTTCTGCAACGGAACCAGGAAGAAATCCGCCGTCGCGCGGGTCGCGGCATTGAAGTCGCCATGATTGCCGTGCGCAATCTCGACCGCGCGCGCGCCATCGTGCAGGAAGCCGGTGCGACCGTGCCGGTGGTGAACGACCCGTTTGCGATTGTGGATTCGCCCGAGATCGATATCGTCGTGGAGCTGATCGGCGGCTATGACCTGACGCGCGAACTGGTGCTGCGCGCCATCGCCAATGGCAAGCACGTTGTCACCGCCAACAAGGCGCTGCTGGCCGTGCATGGCAACGAGATCTTCAAGGCCGCGCAGGACAAGGGTGTGATGGTGGCATTCGAAGCCGCCGTGGCCGGTGGCATCCCCATCATCAAGGCACTGCGCGAAGGCCTGACGGCCAACCGCATCGAGTGGATCGCCGGCATCATCAACGGCACCACGAACTTCATCCTGTCCGAGATGCGCGACAAGGGCCTGGACTTCGACACCGTGTTGAAGGAAGCCCAGCGCCTGGGCTACGCCGAGGCCGATCCGACCTTCGACATCGAGGGCTTTGACGCCGCGCACAAGCTGACGCTCATGAGCGCCATCGCGTTCGGCGTGCCGGTGCAGTTCGACCGTGCCTACGTGGAAGGCATCACCAAGCTGGAAGCCGTCGACATTCGCTATGCCGAAGAACTGGGCTATCGCATCAAGCTGTTGGGTATCACACGCCGTGCCGAGGCCGGCATCGAGCTGCGCGTGCATCCGACGCTGGTGCCGGCCAAGCGCCTGATCGCCAACGTCGAAGGCGCGATGAACGCCGTGGTCGTCAACGGCGATGCCGTCGGCCCGACGCTGTACTACGGCAAGGGCGCCGGCGCCGAGCCGACCGCTTCGGCCGTCGTCGCCGATCTGGTGGACGTGACGCGCCTGCACACGGCCGACCCGGAACACCGCGTGCCGCATCTGGCGTTTCAGCCGGACGCGCTGTCCGATACGCCCGTGCTGCCGATCGACGAAGTGCGTTCGAGCTACTACCTGCGCATGCGCGTGGCGGATGAAACCGGCGTACTGGCCGACATCACGCGCATCCTGGCCGAAGGCGGCATCTCGATCGACGCCATGCTGCAGAAGGAATCGCGCGAAGGCGAGCCGCAGACCGACATCATCATGCTGTCGCACGTGACGGTCGAGAAGCGCGTGAACGCCGCCGTCGCCGCCATCGAAGCGCTGCCGACCGTGCTGTCGAAGGTCACGCGCATCCGCATGGAAGAACTGAACTAAGCGCAGGACACGAGCATGCAATACCGATCGACCCGCGGCCACGCAGAGCCGCAAAGTTTCTCCCGCATCCTGCTGGGTGGCCTGGCGCCGGATGGTGGCCTGTACCTGCCCGAGCAGTATCCGCAAGTCAGCGTTGAAGAGCTGACCCGCTGGCGCGACCTGCCGTACGCCGACCTTGCCTTCGAGATCCTGCGCAAGTTCGCCACCGACATTCCTGAAGACGACCTGCGCGCACTGACCCGCCGTACCTATACCCCCGAGGTCTACTGCAACGCACGCGCGGGCGACAACACCGCCGACATCACCCCGCTGCACAAGCTGGGCGAGGAGGGCGGCACGTCGCTGTCGCTGCTGTGCCTGTCGAACGGCCCGACGCTGGCTTTCAAGGACATGGCGATGCAGCTGCTGGGCAACCTGTTCGAATACGCGCTCGACCGTGAGCACGCCGAGCTGAACATCCTCGGCGCCACTTCCGGCGACACGGGCAGCGCCGCCGAATACGCCATGCGCGGCAAGCGCGGCGTGCGCGTGTTCATGCTGAGCCCGCATCGCAAGATGAGCGCGTTCCAGACCGCGCAGATGTTCAGCCTGCAAGACAAGAACATCTTCAACATCGCCATCGAAGGCGTGTTCGACGACGCGCAGGACATCGTCAAGGCGGTGTCGAACGATCTCGACTACAAGGCCCGCCAGAAGATCGGTACGGTCAACTCGATCAACTGGGCGCGCGTCGTCGCCCAGGTCGTTTACTACTTCAAGGGCTACCTGCTGGCCGCCCCGAAGATTGGCGACAAGGTGTCGTTCTGCGTGCCGTCGGGCAACTTCGGCAATGTTTGCGCGGGCCACATCGCACGCATGATGGGTTTGCCGATCGACAAGCTCGTCGTGGCCACCAACGAGAACGACGTGCTCGACGAGTTCTTCCGCACCGGCACGTACCGCGTGCGTTCGGCCGCCCAGACGTACCACACCTCCAGCCCCAGCATGGACATCAGCAAGGCGTCGAACTTCGAGCGCTTCGTGTTTGACCTGCTGGATCGTGATCCGGCGCGCCTCGCGCAACTCTTCCGCGACGTGGACGAAAAGGGCGGTTTCTCGATGACGGGCAAGCCGGAGTTCGACCGCATCGCCGAGTTCGGCTTTGTCTCGGGCCGCAGCTCGCACGAGGACCGCGTCGATACCATCCGCGATGTGTTTGCCACCTACGGCACGATGATCGACACCCACACCGCCGACGGCGTGAAGGTGGCGCGCGAGAACCTGACGCCGGGCGTGCCGATGGTGGTGCTGGAAACGGCGCTGCCGGCCAAGTTTGGCGACACCATTCGCGAAGCGCTGGACCGCGAGCCGGAGCGCCCGGCTGGCTACGCCGATATCGAATCGCTGCCGCAGCGCTTCGAAGTCATGCCGGCAGACGCTGACCGCATCAAGGTCTACATCGCCCAGCACACCGGTCTCTAAAGCGATGGAAGCAGTGCCGGATGACGTCGCCGGAGCAGCGTTCGAGCGCTGCCTGCACGACATCCGCGCCTGCCGCGAGTGCCAGGGCGCATTGGCACACGAGCCTCGCCCTGTTGTCGTCGCGGACCGCCGCGCCCGCGTCCTGATCATCGGGCAGGCCCCGGGCCGCATCGTCCACGAGACGGGTATTCCCTGGAACGACCGCTCGGGCGACCGCCTGCGTCAGTGGCTGCAAATCTCGTACGACGATTTCTACGCCGACCGCCGCATCGCCGTGGTGCCGATGGGTTTCTGCTTTCCGGGCACCGGCGCGAACGGCGATTTGCCGCCCCGCCCGGAATGCGCGCCCAAATGGCACCGGCCGCTGCTGACGGCGATGCCCGATGTGCGGCTCGCGCTGCTGGTGGGCACCTATGCCCAGCGCAACTACCTTGATGTGCCGCGCGACTGGTCATTGACCGACGTCGTGCGCAACGGGCCCCTGCACGACGCGGACGGCCGCGTGCTGTTTCCGCTGCCGCATCCGAGCCCACGCAACCTGGCCTGGTTCAAACACAACCCGTGGTTCGACGCGCACATCGTGCCGGCACTGCGGGCGGCGCTGGCCGACGCATTCGCTTGATACGCCTGGGCTGATGCATGGCATCGGCCTGGAACCGATACAATCGAAATCTCCTTTTCGATTCTGCCTTCCCATTCCCGCATGTCCGCCAACGATGCTCCCGCCGTCAAACCGTCCTTGCTGACGCTCGATGCGGCGCTGTCGCAACTGCTTGCCGCAGTGCGCGCTTTGCACGAGACCGAAACCGTGTCGACGTTGCATGCCAACGGGCGCGTGCTCGCTGAGTCCGTGCGCAGCAGCCTGAACGTGCCGCCCGCCGACAACACGCAGATGGACGGATACGCCGTGCGCGCCGCCGACATCACCGCGCCGGGCACGCGCCTGAAGGTGGCGCAGCGCATTCCCGCCGGCCATGTCGGCCAGCCGCTGAATGCGGGCGAGGCGGCGCGCATCTTCACCGGCGCGCTGATTCCGCCGGGCGCCGATGCGGTCGTCATGCAGGAGCAATGCAAGGCTGACCCCGACACGGGCACCGTCGTCATCGACCACGTGCCGGAATCCGGCGAGTGGATCCGTCGCGCCGGCGAGGACATCGCCGACGGCGCCGAAATCCTGCCGCGTGGCACGCGCCTCGGCCCGCAGCAACTGGGCCTGGCGGCTTCGGTCGGCTGCGCCAATCTGCACGTCGTGCGTCGTCCGCGGGTGGCCGTGTTCTTTACCGGCGACGAACTCGCCATGCCCGGCGAGCCGCTCAAGCCGGGCGCTATCTATAACTCCAACCGCTTCACGCTGCGCGCGCTGCTGGAAAACCTCGGTTGCGACATCACCGATTTCGGCATCGTGCCCGACACGCTGCAAGCCACGCGCGACACGCTGCGCGAAGCGGCCGAGGCGCACGACCTCATCATCACTTCCGGCGGCGTGTCGGTGGGCGAGGAAGACCACATCAAGCCGGCGGTGGAAGCCGAAGGGCGTCTGAACCTCTGGCAGATCGCCATCAAGCCGGGCAAGCCGCTGGCCTTTGGAGAGGTACGCCGCCCCGAAGGCATGGTGGGCGGCCCGACCGCATTTTTCATTGGCCTGCCGGGCAACCCGGTGTCGAGCTTCGTCACCTTCCTGCTGTTCGTACGGCCGTTCATCCTGCGCCTGCAAGGCGTGGCCGACGTGGCACCGAAGCGCATCCCGATGCGCGCCGACTTTGCGCTGCCCAAGGGCGATCGCCGCAACGAGTTCCTGCGTGCGCGCATCAATGCCAACGGCGGGCTGGACCTCTTCCCGAACCAAAGTTCGGGCGTGCTGACCTCCACCGTGTGGGGCGATGGCCTGATCGACAACCCGCCCAATCAGCCGATTGCATCGGGCGATGTCGTCAGCTTCCTGCCGTTTGCAGGCCTGGTGTAAGGAGCGATGGCCATGCAGATCGAGCTTCGTTTCTTTGCCAGCGTGCGTGAACAGCTGGGAACCTCGCAGGAGCAGGTGGTTGTGCCGGAAGCGGTGCGCACCGTGGGTGATGTGCGCCGCTGGCTCGCGCAGCGCGGCCCGGTCTGGGGCGAAACGCTGGCCGAAGGCCGTGCGCTGCGCATGGCGGTCGACCACCAGATCGTGCCGGCCGATACCGCCGTGCACGACGGCTGTGAAGTCGCTTTTTTCCCGCCGGTGACCGGCGGCTGAGCGCGGGAGACCAAACATGTCCGTCCGCGTGCAGGAAGCCGACTTCGACCTCGGCGCCGAGATTGCAGCGCTCCGTGCCGGCCGCCCGAACATTGGCGCGGTGGCCAGCTTCATCGGCACCGTGCGCGACATCAACGACGGCACGGGCGTGTCGGAGATGGAGCTGGAGCACTATCCCGGCATGACCGAAAAGGCGCTCGCCGACATCGTGAGCGCGGCCATGCAGCGCTGGGAACTGATCGACGCGCTCGTCATCCACCGCGTGGGCAAGCTCAAGCCGCAAGACCAGATCGTGCTGGTGGCGGTGGCGTCCAAGCATCGCGGCGAGTCCTTTGCCGCGTGCGAATTCATCATGGATTACCTCAAGAGCGAGGCGCCGTTCTGGAAGAAGGAACAGACGCCCGAAGGCGCGCGCTGGGTCGACGCGCGTGTCACCGACGACAAGGCGCTCGCCCGCTGGGGCATTGCCACCTCCAACGCGGCGACACGCACGGCTGATCAGCCCGGCGCATCGGCGCAACCCAACGACTACGAATAACAAGGACGCGACCGCATGAGCGGAATGGGCTTTCTGGCAGTTGGGGTGGGTGCTGCGCTGGGAGCCTGGTTGCGCTGGGCGCTCGCCGTCTTGTTGAACGCCATCAATCCGGCCTTGCCGTACGGCACGCTGGCGGCCAATCTGGTGGGGGGCTACCTCATTGGCGTTGCGGTGGGTGTTTTCGACACGCACGCGGGGCTGCCCCCGGAATGGCGTTTGCTGGTCATCACCGGTTTTCTGGGCGGGCTGACGACGTTCTCGACGTTTTCCAGCGAGGTTGTCGCCAACATCCTGGCCGGCGACCACCTGATGGGCGCGCTGCACATCGTGGCGCATCTGGGCGGCTCGCTGTTCCTCACGATGCTCGGTCTCTGGACGGTGCGCACCTTCAGTTGATCGCAAGCCCCGCCTGCAAATCGAGTTGCGAATGAGAAGTTTGGTTCACATACTGGTAGTGCCTGCGGTGGCGTAGGGACGTGCAGTATCGAAGGCCGCCGCGGGTTTGCTTTGTGTTGTTCCATCCATAACGAGAAGGAGACGCAATGAAACCCACCCGAACGGCGCGCCTGCGACGGCACGTCTCGCCTAGCAACCTGATCGCCGCCGGTGCCGTGCTGCTGGCCGGCTGCGGCGTGTTGAGCGCCTGCGGCGGCAGCAATGACGGCAACAACGTGCCGGGCAATACCAAACCGGCCTTTGCCGGCAAGGTGACCGTCACGCGGTACGACGGCGTATCGGACGACCTGCTGACCGCCGGCCTCGGCGCAAGCGGCCTGGCTTCGGCCACCGCGCCCACCATCGCCAACCCCACCGCGCCCACGGCAGCCGAGCTGCGCCGCCTCGCGATCTACGCCAACTACCGGGCGCTGGTCGACACGGCGGCCAAGGGCGGCTACGGCACGCTCTATGGCCCGAACGTCGACGCGAGCGGCAACGTCACACAGGGCTCCGGCATGATCGCCGGCACCGAATACGTGACGTACTCCGATGACGGCACCGGCCAGCAGAACGTGGTGCTGCTCGTGCAGATTCCGGACAGCTTCGACGTCAACAACCCCTGCATCATCACCGCCACCTCGTCGGGCTCGCGCGGCATCTACGGCGCGATTTCCACCGGCGAATGGGGCCTCAAGCGCAAGTGCGCCGTCGCCTATACCGACAAGGGCACCGGCGCCGGCCCGCACGACCTGGCCACCGATACCGTCGCCCTGCAGGACGGCACGCGCACCACGCGCAGCGCAGCCGGGTCGAACGCGCACTTTGCCGCGCCGCTCACCAGCAGCCAGCTTTCTGCCTTCAACGCGGCCACGCCGAACCGGCTGGCGTTCAAGCACGCGCATTCGCAGCGCAACCCCGAGAAGGATTGGGGCCTGTTCACGTTGCAGGCCGTGCAGTTTGCGTTCTGGGCGATCAACGACAAGGTCTCGGCGACGAGCGGTGCGCTCGTGGGCAGCGCGTTGCCGGTGCGTCCGGACAACACCATCGTCATCGCGTCGAGCATCTCCAATGGCGGCGGCGCAGCCATCGCGGCGGCCGAGCAGGACACCGGCGGGTGGATCGACGGGGTGGCCGTCGGCGAGCCCGGCCTGAACCTGCCCCCCAACACCGGCGTGCAGGTCGTGCGCGGCGGCACCACGCTGCCGACGACCGGCAAACCGCTGTTCGACTACGTGAGCTACGCCAATGTGTTCCGGCTGTGCGCGGCGTCGTCTGCGAGCGTTGCCACGGCACCGGCGCAGGCGTTCTTTGGCAGCCTCACGACGTTCCCGGCGGGCGCCCAGGCCAACCGCTGCGCAGCGTTGAAAGCGGCGGGGCTGCTGACCTCCACCACGGCGGCCGCCCAGGCCGACGAAGCGCTGCAGAAGATGCGCGCCTACGGCTGGGAGCCCGAGTCCGATCTCGTGCATGCCTCGATGTCGTTCTACGAGATCGACCCGTCCGTGGCGACAACCTTTGGCAACGCCCTCTCGCGCGCCAGCGTGACCGACAACCTGTGCGGATTGAGCTTCGCGGCAACCGACGCGTCGTTCCACCCGACGGCGGTGAACGCCACGGCGCTCGCGCAGATGGCGGCGGTTGGCAACGGCATTCCGCCCACCTCCGGCGTGCAACTGGTCAACAACAACGCCCAGGGCGGCCCGACGCGCAGCAACCAGTCGGTCGACTCCACCGGCACGCAGGCCGCCAACCTCGATGGCGCGCTGTGCCTGCGCAACCTGCTGACGGGCGCCGATGCCGCGTCGCAGTCGCTGCAGACCGGCATCAGCCAGACGCTGCGCACCGGCAACCTGCAGGGCAAGCCGGCGTTGATCGTGCAGGGCCGCAACGACGCGTTGCTGCCGGTCAACCATGGTTCGCGGCCGTACCTGGGGCTGAACGCCAAGGTGGAGGGCGGCTCGAGCAAGCTGTCGTATATCGAGGTGATGAACGCGCAGCATTTCGACGGCTTCATCGACCTCGTGCCTGGCTACGACACGCTGTTCGTACCGCTGGTGCTCTATGAACAGCGCGCGCTGGACGCCATGTACGCCAACCTGAAGAACGGCACGCCGCTGCCGCCTTCGCAGGTGGTGCGCTCCACCCCGCGAGGTGGCACGCCCGGTGCTGCCCCAGCCATCAACGCAGCCAACGTGCCGAACTTCACGAGCACACCGGCGGCCGGCGACCGCATCTCGGTGACTGTGTCGGGCGGTGTGGCGACGGTCTCGGTGCCCAACTGATGCGCTAGCCACGACGGTTTTGATGCACTTCGGACGGCGGCGTTGCCGACAGGCGCGCCGCCGTTTGTTTTGGCGCAAATCTGCATCAAAAGCCGCGTTTCCACGCTTGAAATGGCACCGAAGCTCCCTATCTTTCGGAGCAGTGAAACATTTTCCGCAAGGGGTTTTTAATGCGTTTGGACAAACTGACCACCCGCTTCCAGGAAGCGCTGGCCGACGCGCAGAGCCTGGCGCTGGGCAACGACAATCCGTACATCGAACCGGTCCACCTGCTGCTGGCCATGCTGCGCCAGCCGGATGGGGCCACCAAGAACCTGCTGGCCCGTGCGGGCGTCAATACCGGCGCCCTGGACACGGCGCTGGACCGCGCCATCAAGCACCTGCCGCAGGTGCAGGGTGGCGAACAGGTGCAGGTGGGGCGAGACCTCGGCAGCCTGCTGCAGGCGACCGAGAAAGAAGGCATCAAGCGCGGCGACCAGTTCATCGCCAGCGAGCTGTTCCTGCTGGCCGTGGCTGACGACAAGGGCGAGGCCGGCCGCATTGCGCGCGAACACGGCCTGTCGCGCAAGCCGCTCGAAGCCGCCATCGACGCCGTGCGCGGCGGCCAGACCGTCGGCAGCGCCGAGGCCGAGAGCCAGCGTGAAGCGCTCAAGAAGTACACCATCGACCTCACCGAGCGTGCACGCATCGGCAAGCTCGACCCCGTCATCGGCCGCGATGACGAGATCCGCCGTGCCATCCAGATCCTGCAGCGCCGCACCAAGAACAACCCGGTATTGATCGGCGAGCCGGGCGTCGGCAAGACGGCCATCGTCGAAGGCCTGGCGCAGCGCATCGTCAACGGCGAAGTGCCCGAGAGCCTGAAGAACAAGCGCGTGCTGGTGCTGGACATGGCGGGCCTGCTGGCCGGTGCCAAGTACCGTGGCGAGTTCGAAGAGCGCCTGAAGGCCGTGCTGAACGACATCGCCAAGGAAGAGGGCCAGACCATCCTCTTCATTGACGAGATCCACACCATGGTCGGCGCGGGCAAGGCCGAGGGCGCGATGGACGCCGGCAACATGCTCAAGCCGGCGCTGGCACGTGGCGAGCTGCATTGCATCGGCGCGACCACGCTGGACGAATACCGCAAGTACATCGAGAAGGACGCCGCGCTGGAGCGCCGCTTCCAGAAGGTGCTCGTGGGCGAGCCGAGCGTGGAGGCGACCATCGCCATCCTGCGCGGCCTGCAGGAGAAGTACGAACTGCACCACGGCGTGGAGATCACCGACCCGGCGATCGTGGCCGCGGCTGAACTCAGCCACCGCTACATCACCGATCGCTTCCTGCCGGACAAGGCCATCGACCTGATCGACGAGGCTGCGGCGCGCATCAAGATGGAAATCGACTCCAAGCCCGAGGCGATGGACAAGCTCGACCGGCGCCTGATCCAGCTGAAGATCGAGCGCGAGGCCGTGAAGAAGGAAACCGACGAAGCCTCGCAGAAGCGCCTGGAGCTGATCGAGCAGGAGATCGAACGCCTGCAGAAGGAATACGCCGATCTGGACGAAATCTGGAAGGCCGAGAAGGGCGCCGCGCAAGGTGCGGCTGCGCTCAAGGAAGAGATCGACAAGATCAAGCTGGAGATCACCAAGCTGCAGCGCGAAGGCAAGCTCGAGAAAGTGGCCGAACTGCAATACGGCAAGCTGCCCGAGCTGGAAGGCAAGCTGAAGGCCGCAACCGCCGCCGAGTCGGCCGGCCAGAAGCAGCCGAATAAGCTGCTGCGCACGCAGGTGGGTGCCGAAGAGATTGCCGAAGTCGTCAGCCGCGCCACGGGCATCCCCGTGTCGAAGATGATGACCGGTGAGCGCGAGAAGCTGCTGAAGATGGAGGACCGCCTGCACGAGCGCGTGGTCGGCCAGGACGAGGCCGTGCGCCTGGTGTCGGATGCCATCCGCCGCTCACGCGCCGGCATTGCGGACGAGAACAAGCCGTATGGCTCGTTCCTGTTCCTGGGGCCCACGGGCGTCGGCAAGACCGAGCTGTGCAAGGCGCTGGCAGGCTTCCTGTTCGATTCGGAAGACCACCTCATCCGCATCGACATGAGCGAGTTCATGGAGAAGCATTCCGTGAGCCGACTGATCGGCGCGCCGCCGGGCTATGTCGGCTACGAGGAAGGCGGTTACCTGACCGAAGCCGTGCGCCGCAAGCCGTACAGCGTGGTGCTGCTCGATGAAGTGGAGAAAGCGCACCCGGACGTCTTCAACGTGCTGCTGCAGGTGCTGGACGATGGCCGTCTGACCGACGGTCAGGGCCGCACGGTCGACTTCAAGAACACGGTGATCGTGATGACGTCGAACCTCGGCTCGCAGCTCATCCAGCAGATGGCGACCGAACCGGCGGACGTGATCAAGGGTGCCGTGTGGCAGGAAGTGAAGACGCATTTCCGCCCCGAGTTCCTGAACCGGATCGACGAGGTGGTGGTGTTCCACGCACTGGACCAACGCAACATCGAATCGATCGCGCGGATCCAGCTCAAGCGTCTGTCGGCACGCCTGGCGCAGATGGACCTGGCGCTGGAGATCAGCGACGAGGCGGTGGCCAAGCTGGCATCAGCGGGTTACGACCCGGTGTTTGGGGCACGGCCGCTGAAGCGGGCGATCCAGCAGCAGCTTGAGAATCCGGTGGCACGGATGATCCTGGAGGGCAAGTTCGCGCCCAAGGATGTGGTGCCGGTGGATTATCGGGACGGGGCGTTTTCGTTTGAGAGGGTTGTGCACTGAGGCTGTGTAGTGGTGCGTTAAAAAGCCGCTCTGGAGGATTCCGGAGCGGCTTTTTTGTTTTTGGCTTTTTGTTTTTGGCTTTTTGTTTCTGTTGGTGGGGCATCTCTGTTTCACCCCCTGCCGGGGGCGACTCACTTTCTTTGTCTTGCCAAAGAAAGTAAGCAAAGAAAGGCGCGCCCGAGATGGCGACTTCCCCTTGGATTTGTGTCGCGGGGAGGGGAAGGAGCCAAACTCGCTGCGCTCAGACAAGGCTCCTTCCTTTTTCCTCCCCGCAACAAAAGTCCAAGGCGCCATCAAGGGCAGGAACGTCAAAGGCCACACCGACGGTGTGCTGGCCTCGGTGGCGCTTATTTTTGCTGTTGTTGCTCGCTTTGCTTCGCGTTGTGCTGTTGGTGCCTGCTGCCATGGTGATCGACGGTTTGGCCTTTACCTGCCCTATGCGGCGCCTTGAATTTCTGTTGCAAGGAGGAAAAAGAGGGGAGGCCTGTCTGAGCGCAGCGAGTTTGCCTCCCCTCCCTCCTTGCGACATAAATTCAAGGAGGGGGTCGCCGCATCGGGCGCGCCTTTCTTTGCTTACTTTCTTTGGCAAGACAAAGAAAGTTGTCGTGGTCAAGTAATTTCGGACACGTCACTAGGTTGTTTCGCTGTTCGTTTAGCCTCGTAGGCGCAGGGCGACAGGTAGCCCAAGGTTGAGTGCAAACGCACGGG
>NZ_CAUDLI010000018.1:0-10705 GCF_958439105.1 Ralstonia flatus
CCAGCTTCATCGCGAAGATCGCACCACGCTCCTCGGCGCTCAGGTGTTCGTAGCTTTGTCCCATGCAACACATCCTAGGCAATGTGTTGCACTTGATCCTTGAAACCGCCCTTACTTTCTTTGGGCAAGACCAAAGAAAGTGAGTCAGCCCCGGCAGGGGATGAAACAAGGGATGCACCACCAACACACAAACCCAAAACCAAAAAACAAAAGTCCGACCCCGCAAAACAAAGCCATCAAGCAATACCAATCACCCGCCCAACAACTCCCCCACAGCACACCCCACCACCACAGTCGCGCTCCGCAAATCATTCAACCGCAGGTTCTCATCCGTGTTGTGCCCCCGCGCTTCCATCAACGTCCGCGGGCCCGCGCCATACAGAACCGTCGGCACGCCATGCGCCGTGTAATGCCGCGCATCGGTATACAGCGGCACGCCATGCACCGGCACATCGCCCCCAAACACCGCCAACGCATTCCGTCGCAACGCACCAATCAGAGCGTCCACGCCCGGCAGTTCGGCAAGCGGCTCCGCCAACAGAATGCGTTCCACCGAAACCTCGATCCCCGGCCGTTCCACCGCCGCACGCTCGATCACCGCGCGCAGTTCGCCTTCGGCATCGCGCCCGGCTTCTTCAGGAATCATCCGGCGGTCCACGCGGAACGTCACCAGATCGGGCACGACGTTGGTGTTGATGCCGCCCTGGATCAACCCGACGTTGAGCGTTGCGTGGTCGATGCCCGGCACGGCGGATTTGCGCGCGGCGAGTTCTGCGCGATAGGCATACACGGCTTGCAGGATATGCGTGGCCGCTTCGATGGCGTCGATGCCCGTGTGCGGCATGGCGGCGTGCGCCTGCTTGCCGCGCACCGTCACCTGCACGTGCAGGCAGCCGTTGTGCGCCGAGGTGATGCCGTACGCAAAGCCGGCGGAGATGGCGTAATCGGGCTTGCTCAAGCCTTGATCCAGCAGCCACTTGGGGCCGATGTCGCCGCCGGTTTCTTCGTCGTATGTGAAGTGCAGTTCGACCGTGCCGTTGAGTTTGGCGCCGCGCTTTTCCGCTTCGATCAGCGCAAGCAGCGCCCAGGTGTAGGTGGCGAAGTCGGACTTGGACACCGCCACGCCGCGGCCGAACATGGTCGGGCCGTGTTCGGTCTCGACGATCTCGCCGCCGTATGGGGCGTGCGTCCAGCCAAGGCCAGGCGGGACGACATCGCCGTGCGCGTTCATGGCGACCGTGGGGCCGCCGCTGCCGAACGTGTGGCGCACGATCAGGTTGGTGGCGCTGACCATGCCGACGGCACGCACCTGCGCCTGCGGCACGGCATGCGCTTCCACCGTCAGGCCCAGCGCCTCCAGCAGCGCCTTGGCGCGCGCGGCATGCGGGGCGCAATCGCCGGACGGGTTGTCCGACGGCACTTTCACCAGCTCGCGCAGGAAATCAATCTGCTGCGCATGCGCAGCGTCGACAAATGCGCGGATGTCCGCATCGATGCCGGGGGTGGCGAGTTGGGCCTGGGTCATGTCGATGTCTCGCTGACGGTGGTGGGACGGAGATTGAAAGTGACTGAGCCCCCGTTGTGCGGGGGCTCAGGATCGGCACGGGTGACGCGATGCTTACAGCGCGGCTTGCATGGCCTCGGCGGTCAACCACACCGATTCGGCCAGGTCTTGCTCGTCGCAGTTGTGGCCTTCGCCACCACGGTCCACGACGATGAAATCGCTCACCTCGCCCAGGGCCAGCAGCGGGTGGTGCCACACGCCGCGCGCGTAGTTCACGCCTTGCCAGCCGCGCGAGACAAACGCGCGCAACTTCGACGGATCCAGCTCGCCGGCCGGGGCCACGACCACCAGATACGGCTTGTCGTTCTGCGGGATGAAGGCCTGGCTGCCACGCGGGTGGCGCTCCAGCATCTTCACCTCGAACGGCAGCGTACGCGGCTGGCCACGGAACAGGCTGATCAGCGCGCGGCCGCCCTCGCCCACATCGACGTTGGCGAGGTCATGAAAGCGGATGGTCGTGCCCTGGTTGATGGGAAATTGCTTGGCCCCTTCCAGCTCGATCACATCGCCGAACGGCGCGAAGGCTTCGCGCGTGAGCGGCTCGATGGTCAGCGCAATGCGTGCGGCGGTCTCTTGGCTCATTCGAGCACCCCCCACAGGCGCAGACGCGACACGCCGCCGTCCGGGAACATGTTGAAGCGCACGTGCGTGACGATGCCGAGGTCGGCGATTTCCGCTTCGTAGTAGTGCTGCAGATCCATCTGCAGCTTCTGCTCGGGCAGCAGCGTTTGCCAGAACATCGCTTGCGTCTTCAGCGAGCTGTCGGTGCCGCCCACCACGCGCGCGGCCTGGATGGAAACGCGGTCAGCAAAGTTGCCCTTGAAGTGCGCGGTGTCGACTTCGATCTTGCGGATGCGGCCCGGGTTGGCCAGGGCGATCACGCACCAGTCGTTGCCTGGCTCGCGGCGGCGGCGCGTTTCCCAGCCGTCGCCCATGTTCACGCCACGGCCCGGCATCAGCATGCGCGAGGCCGGCCCGAAGTGTTCGTTGTTGGCTTCGACCACATAGGCGCCGTTTTCCATGGCGGCCAGGTCGAACAGCTTGGTGCGGTCCGCACCCTTCCAGTCGACTTGCGGCTGGCCGTACACGCGCAAACGCGCGATGCCGCCGTCCGGGAAGATGTTCAGGCGCAGGTGCGTGAAGGCTTGCAGGCTGGCGACGGCCACGTAGGCGTGGCTGTTGCCTTGCAGCGTGGTCGACGGAACGATTTCAGTCCACTGCGTGGCCTCGGTCGGCTCGCCATCCGGCAGATAGGCGGCTTCGATGGAGGCGGCCGGCGGGAAGTTGCCGGTGAAGTGGCTCGTGTCGATATCGACGCCCTTCACGACGCCCGGGCGGGCCAGGCGGACGATGCAGTGGTCATAGCCGCCGTTGCGGCGACGGCGCGTTTCCCAGCCATCCATCCACTTGCCGTGGTCGTCGTACTTGCCCGGAATGAACACCGCCGGCTCCGGGTTGAGCATGCGGTCTTTCGGCGCGAAGAATTCGTCGGTCGCGAACGTGGCCTCTGCGCCAAGGCGGGGGTCCGCCAGATTCGGATATCGGCGCGTGAAATCCGGCGCGTTCGGATCGAGCGTAGGCATCGCCATGTGGAACTCCTTGGTGTTTGTCTCTGGATGTTATACGGCCAGCCCATCGAACAAAAACGGCGAGTCAGAACACTCGAAACTCTGGCGATGGGAACGCCGGAAGTGCAGCGTAAATGGCGCAAGCACAAGGCTTAGCGGGACTGCATGGGTCG
Organism: Ralstonia flatus; assembly: GCF_958439105.1. Lineage (NCBI taxonomy): Bacteria > Pseudomonadati > Pseudomonadota > Betaproteobacteria > Burkholderiales > Burkholderiaceae > Ralstonia > Ralstonia flatus. The sequence continues at coordinate 3,306 of NZ_CAUDLI010000018.1, forward strand.
ATCCTAGCATGTGAATTCAAAAATTGCATACAAAAATTGGATCGCCTATGATGCCGTCAACCCTCAACAATTCATCGCGACAATTTGTTGCACTGCAGTGAGCGAAACAAAGCCCTGACGACAATCGCAGCAGACCAAATCAGACGATTGAGCGGGGCTTGAGACACCAGTAATCCAAAGGAGGATTCACCATGCAACGCTTTACGCGCCCGTTGTTCGGGCAGGTTTTGATTGCCCTGGCGGTGGGCATCGCGCTGGGCATCTGGGCGCCCGAATTTGCGCAGAAGCTGCAGCCGCTCGGTGATGGTTTTCTGAAGCTGATCAAGATGCTGATCGCGCCGATCGTCTTCTCGGTGGTGGTGGTCGGGATCTGCGGTGCCGGCGAGCTGAAGAAAGTCGGGCGCGTAGGCGGCAAGGCCGTCATCTACTTCGAGATCGTCACGACAATCGCACTCGCGCTGGGCATTGCGCTGGCCTATGTGTTCGGGCCGGGCCACGGCATGAATGTGGATCCGAAATCGCTCGATCCGGCGGCCATGGCGTCGTACATGACCACCGCCAAGCAGGTGGAATCGACCGGCGTTGCGGCGTTCTTCCTCAAGCTGATTCCCGATACGTTTGTCAGCGGCTTTGTGAAGGGCGACATCCTGCAGGTGCTGCTGGTGTCGATCCTGTTCGGTTGCTCGCTGTCGCTGCTGGGTGAGCGGACCAAGCCGCTGGTCAACCTGATCGATCAGCTCTCGCATGTGCTGTTCCGCATGATGGCCGTGATCATCCGCCTGGCGCCGCTCGGCGTGCTGGGCGCGGTGGCGTTCACCGTCGGCAAGTACGGCGCCGGCTCGCTCAAGCAGCTTGGTTTCCTGGTGCTGCTGTTCTATGCGGCCGTGGCGCTGTTCGTGTTTGTGGTGCTCGGGACCATCCTGCGCGTGGCGGGCTTCAACATCTTCAAGCTGATCCGCTTCCTGCGCGCCGAACTGCTGGTGGTGCTGGGCACGGCATCGTCCGACGCGGTGCTGCCGTCCATCATGAACAAGCTGGAGAAGATGGGCATCAAGCGCTCCGTGGTCGGCCTCGTCATTCCGACGGGCTACTCGTTCAACCTCGATGCGTTTTCGATCTACCTGACGCTGGCCGCCGTGTTCATCGCGCAGGCGACCAACACGCCACTGGCGCTGCAGGATCTGCTGCTGATCTTGGGCGTGGCGCTCGTCACCTCCAAGGGCGCGCACGGCATTCCGGGTTCGGCCATCGTGATTCTGGCGGCCACGCTGTCGGTCATTCCGGCCATTCCCGCGATCGGCCTGGTGCTGGTGCTCTCCGTCGACTGGTTCATCGGCATTGCCCGTGCGCTGGGCAACCTGATCGGCAACTGCGTCGCCACGGTGGTCATCGCCGCGTGGGAGAAAGACATCGACCGCGTGCGCGCCAATGCAGTGCTCGACGGCAAGATCGACATCACCGAGGAAGGCGAAGCGATTCCGCACGGCCTTGGCGTGGCGGCACCTGCAGCCCATACGCTGCCGCATGCCTGAAGCGGCGCTGTTGTCGGACGGCGGTAAAATCGGCGCCATGACTGAAACCACCGCCGCCGACATCTCCTCCGAAGGCATTGCCGACGACATCGCCCAGGCGATCGTCGCGCATCGGCTGCCGCCGGGCACCAAGCTGCGCGAAGAGGCGCTGGCGCGGGTCTACCACGTCAGCCGCACCAAGATTCGCGCGGCGCTGCTGATGCTGGCCAAGGACAAGCTGATCCGCATGGAGCCGGATCGCGGTGCGTTCGTCGCCAAACCCGACGAGACCGAGGCGCGCGAGGTGTTTGCGGTGCGCCGCGTGCTGGAGGTTGCGCTGGTGCGCGAGTTCATCGCCAAAGCGACGCCCGCCGATTACAAGCGGCTGGAGAAGCATCTGGCCGAAGAGCACAAGGTGGCAGCCAGCGGCGACCTGTCGGACGTCCCGCGCCGCAATCGCCTGATGGCCGACTTCCACCTTCTGATGGCCGACGTGGTCGGCAACAGCGTGCTCAAGGAGATGCTGTACGAGCTTTCCGCGCGCAGTTCGGTCATCACGATGATGTACCAGTCGACCTACGACGCCGTGCGCTCGTCGGAGGAGCACACGGCCCTGCTGGATGCCGCCAAGCGTGGCGACGTGGACGGCGCCATCGCCCTGATGGAAGAGCACATGGCGCACACCGAGGCATCGCTCAAGTTCGAATCGCCGGGCGGCCGCGCGACGGATCTCGTAGCCGCCCTCCTCGCCTGACCGCGCGTGCCGACGTATACGCTGCGCGCGCCGGTTTCCGCCGAGCTGGAAATCAAGAAAAGCCGCTTTATCGGATTGGCCGTGCCGGTGGAAGACCGGGCGGCCGCCATGGACGTCATTGCACGCCTGCGCGCCGAGCACCCCGCCGCCACGCACGTCTGCTGGGCGCTTCTGGCGGGCGGCCAGTCCGGCATGTCCGACGACGGGGAACCCTCCGGCACGGCGGGCCGCCCCATTCTGGAGGTGCTGCGCCATCACGATCTGGATGGCACGCTGGGCGCCGTGGTGCGCTACTTCGGCGGCGTCAAGCTCGGCGCGGGCGGTCTGGTGCGCGCTTACACGGACGCCATCGCCACCGCGCTCATGCAGGCCGAACGCGTGGAGCGCATCGCCAGCACCACGCTCACCCTCTCCACCGATTACGCCGATGAGGCGCGCATCCGCCGCTGGATCGACGATGGCGGCTACACGCTCGCCGATGCTGCGTACGATGCGGGCGTTACGCTGACGGTGCGGTTGCCCGTGACGGACGAGGCCGCGGCGCGGGTCGCGTTGCGGGATTTGACGCAGGGGCGTGTGGTAATTACCTAGCGCTTATCGCTTGGGAGCGAACGGAGCGGCGGGCGTGGAGCCCGTGCAACACGGGTTTTGGCAGTCCGGTTGGAAAACGACGTACGCGGCTGTCGGCAATTTTGGGGTGACACCCTCGCGTTCTGCGGCACGTAGATGCGTATCGGCTTCGGACGACTCGACTTTGTCGCCTTCGATTCCGACAGCGTCCAGCACGGCCTGGAGGCTTCTGAGGCGCAGCACGGCCAGCTCTGGGTCAGGAGCGGGCTCTGTCCCCTCCTGCAAGCGCACCCGGTACTTGCCACCGTTGCGAAAATCGTCTTTGAGCTGCGAATCCCATTCGGCCAGTTTCAGGATTTCGCTGGTCGGCAGCGCAGACTCGCCGGGCGAGAACACCAGCGGGTGCTCAAGCCCGGTCAGATCGCACGCGAGGGCCGAGCTGCTGAGCATGAGCGCGCCGACAACTGCAGTTCTGCGTAGCATCTTCAGTCTCCGGCATTGAGCGCGCCAGTCGCGATGCGTCTGATGACCAGTGTAGGAACCGCCATCCATTTCCGCACGCTCAACTAACGCGTTCGCGACCAATACCCCGCCTGCCCATACACCGACTTCAGGTGCTCGATAAAGAACCGGATCTTCGCCGGCACCGGCCGCTGCTGCGGGTACACGGCAAGGATGTCGTAGTCGGGCAGCGCGTAGTCGTCCAGCACCGTCATCAACGCGCCGGATTCCAGCTCAGGCTGGATCTCCCACGTTGAGCGCCAGCCCAGGCCGAGGCCTTCGCCCATCCAGCGGTGCAGCAGTTCACCGTCGTTGCAGTCGAGGTTGCCGTTCACCTTCACGGTGACGGCCTTGCCGTTCTGCTGAAAATACCAGCCGCGCTGCTGACCGCCCTGCAGGTTGAAGGCGAGGCAGTTGTGGCGCGCGAGGTCGTCGAGCGTGCGCGGCACGCCATGCTTGGCAAAGTACGCAGGCGTGCCGCACACCACGCGCTTGTTCGACGCCAGGCGAATCGCCACGAAGTTCGGATCGATCGCGCCGCCAATGCGGATGCCCACGTCGTAGCCTTCGCGCACGAGGTCGACCACGCGGTCGGTCAGGTTGAACGAGATGCGCACGTCGGGGTTGGCACGCAGAAAGTCCGGTGCATGCGGCGCGACGTGCTTGCGGCCGAACGCTGCGGGCGCCGAGACGATCAGGTGCCCGGTCGCCTTGTGGCGGCCTTCGGCAACGAGCAGCTCCGCGCGGTCCAGCTCGCCCAGCGCCTTCTTGCACTGTTCCATGAAGACCGCGCCCTGCTCCGTCACCGCAATGCGGCGGGTCGACCGGTGCAGCAGCTTCACGCCCAGCCGGGCCTCCAGCGCGTTGATGCGGCGGCCGATCATGACGGGCGTCACGTCCTGCGTGAGCGCGGCGGCGGCCATGCTGCCGTGTTCCACCACGGCGATGAACGCTTCGATCTGCTTGAGCTTGTCCATTCCATCATTCCAGTTCGCAATGTCTGACCATTTTAGTGAGCATTCCGTACCCGGATTGCGGCTTTCTGGCGCATATCACTTGTGACGAATGGCAAAAATGGCGAAGGACAATGTGATCCATGTAGACGCCTCACGTCGATATTTTGCGTTGCACAAAATCACGAGAAAACCGCTTCACGGTGCGGCTTTTCAGTTTCTTGATGGCCGCCCGATTGGTGCAGCACGCAAAACGATTCGATATGCAGAGTTAGCAATCAACTGACGAAATCTGCGTTTATCCATATCGGCATGCGGGAATAGGATCAGCTCCAACGTATTCCCACCTTCCCCTTCCTGGAGACACCCATGCCGAAGATGAGAGCGATTGATGCCGCAGTTGCGGTGATGGAAAAAGAGGGCATCACCACGGCCTTCGGCGTGCCCGGTGCCGCTATCAACCCGTTGTATTCGGCGTTGCGCAAGGCTGGCAGCATCGACCACGTGCTGGCGCGCCACGTTGAAGGCGCCTCGCATATGGCCGAGGGCTACACCCGTGCCGAGCCGGGCAACATCGGCGTGTGCATCGGCACGTCGGGCCCTGCCGGCACGGACATGATCACCGGCCTGTACTCGGCCTGGGCAGATTCGATTCCCATCCTCTGCATCACCGGCCAGGCGCCGCGCGCCCGCCTGTACAAGGAAGACTTCCAGGCCGTCGACATCGAATCGATCGCCAAGCCGGTCACGAAGTGGGCCGTCACCGTGCGTGAGCCGGCGCTGGTGCCGCGCGTGTTCCAGCAGGCGTTCCACCTGATGCGCTCGGGCCGCCCGGGCCCGGTGCTGATCGACCTGCCGTTCGACGTGCAAGTCGCCGAGATCGAATTCGACCCCGACACGTATAGCCCGCTGCCGGTCTACAAACCCGCGGCAACGCGTGCGCAGGCCGAGCGCGCCATCGAGATGCTGTGCCAGGCCGAGCGCCCGCTGCTGGTGTGCGGCGGCGGCGTGATCAACGCCGATGCGGCCCAGCTGATGGTCGAGTTTGCCGAGCTGGTGAATGTGCCTGTCGTCCCGACCCTGATGGGCTGGGGCGTGCTGGCCGACGACCACCCGCTCAACGCCGGCATGGTCGGCCTGCAAACGTCGCACCGCTACGGCAACGCCACGCTGCTGGCGTCGGACTTCGTGTTCGGCATCGGCAACCGCTGGGCCAACCGCCACACCGGCAGCGTCGACGTCTACACCAAGGGCCGCAAGTTCGTGCACGTCGATATCGAACCGACCCAGATCGGCCGCGTGTTCGGTCCGGACCTGGGCATCGTTTCAGACGCCAAGGCGGCGCTGGAGAAGTTCATTGAAGTCGCCCGCGAGCTGAAGGCCGCCGGCAAGCTGCCGTGCCGCAAGAGCTGGAACGCTGACGTGCAGAAGCGCAAGCGCACGATGCTGCGTCGCTCCGACTTCGACAACGTGCCCATCAAGCCGCAGCGCGTGTACCGCGAGATGAACCAGTACTTCCCGCGCGACGTGCGTTACGTGAGCACGATCGGCCTGTCGCAGATCGCCGCTGCGCAGTTCCTGTCGGTCAACCAGCCGCGCCACTGGATCAACTGCGGCCAGGCAGGCCCGCTGGGCTGGACGATTCCCGCCGCCATCGGCGTGAAGGTGGCCTCGCCCAACAGCGACGTGGTGGCCATCTCGGGTGACTACGATTTCCAGTTCATGATCGAAGAGATGGCGGTGGCCGCGCAGTTCAAGGTGCCGTACATCCACGTGGTGGTGAACAACTCGTACCTGGGCCTGATCCGCCAGGCGCAGCGCAACTTCGAGATGGACTACTGCGTCCAGCTCGCCTTCGACAACGTCAACGCACCCGAGCTGAACGGCTACGGCGTCGACCACGTGAAGGTGGTGGAAGGCCTGGGTTGCAAGGCGATCCGCGTGTTCAAGCCCGAAGACATCGAACCCGCCTTTGCGCAGGCTCGCCTGCTGATGGCCGAGTTCTCGGTGCCGGTGATGGTGGAAGTGATTCTCGAGCGCGTGACCAACATCGCGATGGGTACGGAGATCGACAACGTGGTCGAGTTTGAAGAAGTGCTCGACCTGGAAGACACCCTCACGGAAGCCGAAGGCGCCACCGCATAAAGACGGCGCGCCATTCCCTCACCGTCCGATACAAGGAGAAACCATGACCAAGCTGGCAGCCAACCTGACCATGCTGTTCAACGAGCAGGCCTTCCTCGACCGCTTCGAAGCCGCCGCGCGTGCGGGCTTTCGCGGGGTGGAGTTCCTGTTTCCCTATGCGTTTCATGCCGACCAGATTGCCGATCGCCTGAACCGCTTCCAGCTCGACCTGGTCTTGCACAACCTGCCCGCCGGCAACTGGGACGGCGGCGAGCGCGGTATCGCCATCCTGCCGGACCGCGTGAGCGAGTTTCAGGACGGCGTGGGCGAAGCCATCAAATACGCCAAGGTGCTCGGCGTGAAACAGCTCAACTGCCTGGTGGGCATTCGCCCCGAAGGCGTGAGCGAAGACGCTGCGCGCAAGACGCTGGTGGAGAACCTGAAGTTTGCGGCGAAGGCACTGAAGGCCGAGAAGATTGATCTGCTGATCGAGCCGATCAACACGTTCGATATTCCGGGCTTTTACCTGAACCGCACGCAGCAGGCGCTGGACCTGATCAACGACGTGGACGCGTCCAACCTGTACGTGCAGTACGACATCTATCACATGCAGCGGATGGAAGGCGAAGTGGCTAGCACGCTGAAGCGCCATCTGGACAAGATCAAGCATGTGCAGCTGGCGGACAACCCTGGGCGCAATGAGCCGGGGACTGGGGAGATCAACTATCAGTTCCTGTTCCGTTGGTTGGATGAGATTGGGTACACGGGGTGGGTTGGGTGTGAGTACAAGCCTAAGGCTGGGACGGTTGAGGGTCTCGGCTGGCGGGCTGCTCACAACGTTGGTTGAGATTTTTGTTTGGTTTGGTTTTGCCTCGGTGGTGCATCCCTTGTTTCATCCCCTGCCGGGGCTGACTCACTTTCTTTGGTCTTGCCCAAAGAAAGTAAGCAAAGAAATGCGCGCCCGAGATGGCGAAAGACTCCTTGAAT
>NZ_CAUDLI010000019.1:0-6464 GCF_958439105.1 Ralstonia flatus
AAGCGGGCGGAAAAAGGAAGGAGGCTGTCTGAGCGCAGCGAGTTTGCCTCCTTCCCCGCCCGGTTACACAAATTCAAGGAGGGTGTCGCCATCTCGGGCGCGCCTTTCTTTGCTTACTTTCTTTGGCAAGACAAAGAAAGTGAGTCGCCCCCGGCAGGGGGTGAAAAGGGAGTGGACCACCAAGGCCCAAGCCACAAACCACGAACCACCAACACATCCAAACCAAGGAGATCCCTCACCATGGCAAACAACCTCAACCTCGGTTTCATCGGCCTCGGCATCATGGGCGCCCCCATGGCAGGCCACCTGCGCGCCGCCGGCCACACGCTCTTCGTGCACGACGTCAACCCGGCACCCGCCGCGCTGGTGGAAGCCGGTGTGACGGTCTGCACGAGCGCAGAAGAAGTCGCCAAGCGTGCCGACATCATCTTCATCATGGTGCCGGACACCCCGCACGTTGAAGCGGTGCTGTTCAGCGAGAAGGGTGTCGCCAAGGCGCTGAAGGATGCCGGCAAGGACGCTGCTGCCAGCAAGATCGTCGTCGACATGAGTTCGATCTCGCCGATCGCGACGAAGGACTTCGCAGCCCGCATCAACAAGACCGGCGCGCAGTACCTGGATGCTCCGGTGTCGGGCGGCGAAGTGGGCGCGAAGGCTGCATCGCTGACGATCATGGTGGGCGGGGAGCAGGCTGCGTTCGACCGCGTGGCACCGCTGTTCCAGCTGATGGGCAAGAACATCACGCTGGTGGGCGGCAACGGCGACGGCCAGACGACCAAGGTGGCCAACCAGATCATCGTGGCGCTGAACATCCAGGCCGTGTCCGAAGCGCTGCTATTCGCATCGAAGGCCGGCGCCGACCCGGCGAAGGTGCGTCAGGCGCTGATGGGGGGCTTCGCGGCCTCGCGCATCCTGGAAGTGCACGGCGAGCGCATGGTCAAGCGTACGTTCGATCCGGGCTTCCGCATCGAGCTGCACCAGAAGGATCTGAACCTGGCGCTGCAAGGTGCGAAGACGCTGGGCGTGGCGCTGCCGAACACGGCCACCGCGCAGGAGCTGTTCAACACGTGCGCCGCCAACGGCATGGGCAAGCAAGATCATTCGGCGCTGTGCCGCGCGATCGAGATCATGTCGAACCACGACATCGCCTGAATGCGCGCCTAAGTTGTGTGCACTGTCGCAGCCTTCGGGCGGCGGCAGTCTTTTTGCTGTTTCCCCGCTTTCTGCCATGCACCACGACCAGTCTGCCCAGGCCGCCCTGCGCGCCGCCTTGCCCAATCCGTCGCCGCGCGCGCTGTTGCACCGCCTGTTTGATACCGCGGTGGCTGCGGTCAGCGCTGCGCAATGCCTGCCGGCATTCCTGCCGGAACCGCCGCGTGGCCGCACCATCGCCATCGGCGCCGGCAAGGGCGCAGCGGCGATGGCCGAGGCGGTGGAGCAGCACTGGAAGGGCGAGCTGTCCGGCCTGGTCGTCACGCGTTACGAGCACGGCCGCGCGCCCGGCACGCAGGGCCGCATCGAAGTGGTGGAGGCCTCGCACCCCGTGCCCGATGCAGCCGGCCAACGCGCCGCGCAACGCATGGTTGGGCTGCTCGAAGGTTTGACGGAAGACGACCTCGTGTTGTGCCTCATCTCAGGCGGTGGCTCGGCCCTTCTGGCTGCACCCGCCGAAGGCCTGATGCTGGCCGACAAGCAGTCCGTCAACCGCGCGCTGCTCAAGAGCGGCGCGAGCATCGGCGAGATGAACTGCGTGCGCAAGCACCTGTCGTCGATCAAGGGCGGGCGCCTGGCACTGGCGTGCGCACCGGCGCGCGTCGAGACGCTGCTGATCTCGGATATTCCCGGCGACGACCCGACGCTCATCGCCAGCGGCCCGACGCTGCCCGACGCCACCACCTGCGCAGATGCGCTGGCCGTGATCGACAAATACGGCATCGACGTGCCGGAAGCGGTGCGCCGTCATCTGGAAACCGGCGCGGGCGAGACGCCCAAGCCGGGCGATGCACGTTTCGAAGGCCATCGCAGCCACGTCATCGCGACGGCCCAGCACGCGCTCGAAGCGGCTGCCGCGCAGGCACGCGCGCTCGGTTACGAGGCGCACATCCTGTCGGACAGCATTGAAGGCGAGGCGCGCGATGTGGCCGAAGTGCATGCCGGCATCGTGCGGCAGATCGTGGCGCGCAATCAGCCGTTCACCAAACCGTGCGTGATTCTGTCGGGTGGTGAAACCACGGTGACCGTGCGTGGTAATGGGCGCGGCGGGCGCAATGCCGAGTTCCTGCTGGCGCTGGGCGTGGCGTTGGATGGTTTGCCGGGTGTGCATGCGATTGCTTGCGATACCGATGGCATCGATGGCTCGGAAGACAACGCTGGCGCGATGTTGACGCCGGATAGCCTGGCGCGTGCTGAAGCGCTTGGGTTGCGGGCTAAGCAATTGCTCGACAACAACGATGGGTATGGGTTTTTTGACGCGCTTGGCGATTTGATTGTGACTGGGCCGACCCGGACTAATGTGAATGATTTTCGGGCGATTTTGATTACCGGCTAATTTTTTGGGCGAGGGGTGGATGGGGGTTTTGGTTTTGTGGTGCATCCCTTGTTTCATCCCCTGCCGGGGCTGACTCACTTTCTTTGTCTTGCCAAAGAAAGTAAGCAAAGAAAGGCGCGCCCGAGATGGCGACTTCCCCTTGAATTTATGTCGCAGAGAGGGGAAGGGAAAAACTCGCTGCGCTCAGACAGTTTCCCTTCCTTTTTCCTCTCTGCAACAGAAATTCAAGGCGCCATCTAGGGCAGGAACGTCAACGGCCAAACCATCGGCCACGACTGCAGCAGGAACCAGCAGCACAACGCGAAGCAAAGCGAGCAACACAGCAACAAACAAGAGCCACCTAGGACAGCACACAGATTGTGTGGCCGTACCCTGCCCTAGATGGCGCCTTGAATTTGTGTAAGCGGGCGGAAAAAAGAACGGGAACTGTCTGAGCGAAGCGAGTTTTCCCGTTCTCCGCCCGGTTACACAAATTCAAGGAAGGGGTCGCCATCTCGGGCGCGCCTTTCTTTGCTTACTTTCTTTGGCAAGACAAAGAAAGTGAGTCGCCCCCGGCAGGGGTGAAAGGGAGTGGACCACCAAGGCCCAACCAAGCAAATAAACAACCCCCACCCGGAGCAACAAAGTGCGCCGCTTCCGCAACACCAAAATCCTCGCCACCCTAGGCCCCGCCAGCAGCGACAAAGACACCATCCGCGCCCTCTTCGACGCCGGCGCGGACGTCTTTCGCCTGAACTTCAGCCACGGCTCGCACGAAGATCACCGCAAGCGCTACGACACCGTGCGCGCGGTGGAGGCCGAGACCGGCCGCCCGATCGGCATCCTCGCTGACATGCAAGGTCCGAAGCTGCGCATCGGCACGTTCGCCGACGGCCGCGTCGTGCTCAAAAACGGGGACCGCTTTGTGCTCGACCGCGACCCGACGCCGGGCGATGTCACGCGTGTGCATCTGCCGCATCCGGAGCTGTACGCCGCTACCGCGCCGGGCCAGTCGCTGTTGCTGGACGACGGCAAGATCCGCCTGGCCGTGGAAGCCGCCGACCCGACAGCCATCGTCACGCGCGTGGTCGATGGCGGCCCGCTGTCCGACCGCAAGGGCGTGAACGTGCCGGACGCTGTGATCCCCATCCCTGCGCTCACCGAGAAAGACCTGCGCGATCTGGACTTCGCGCTGTCACTGGGCGTGGACTGGATTGCGCTGTCGTTCGTGCAGCGCGCCGAAGACGTGATCGCCGCGCGCGAGATCATTGGCGACCGCGCTGGGCTGCTCTCGAAGATCGAAAAGCCCGCCGCGCTGCTGCACCTGGAAGACATCGTGCAGGCCTCCGACGCGCTGATGGTGGCGCGCGGCGATCTGGGCGTGGAGCTGCCGCCCGAGCGCGTGCCCGGTGTGCAGAAGCGCATCCTGCGCATGGCGCGCCAGCATGGCAAGCCGGTGGTGGTGGCCACGCAGATGCTGGAATCGATGATCGAAGCGCCAGTGCCGACACGCGCCGAAGCCTCCGACGTGGCCAGCGCCGTGTACGACGGCACCGATGCCGTGATGCTGTCGGCCGAGTCGGCCAGCGGCAAGCACCCGGTGGCGGCAGTCAGCATCATGAACCGCATCATTGCCGAGACCGAGCGCGACCCGCTGTACCGCAACTTGATCGACGCGCAACACCAACCGCCGCTGCCGACCCGGCAGGACGCCATCTGCGCGGCCTTGCGTGACGTGACGCACATCCTCGGCGCAGTGGCCACCGTCACCTACACGTCAAGCGGCAAGACGAGCCTGCGCGCGGCACGCGAGCGGCCACTGGCGCCCATCGTCAGCATCACGCCGCGCCTGGACACGGCGCGCCGGCTGGCCATCGCGTGGGGCGTGCACAGCACGGTCAGCCCGGACGTGAGCAATGTCGACGAGATGGTGGACGCGGCGTGCCGGGCCGCCGCGCGTGAAGGCTTTGCCGTGTCGGGCGACCAGATCGCCATCACGGCGGGCATGCCGTTCGGCCAGGCCGGTTCGACCAACCTGCTGCGCCTGGCGGAAATCTGGCCACAGACCGTGGCAGCCGCCCAGACCGAAACGCGCGCAGAGCAGTTCGAAGCCGCGACGGCCTGACGCTGCGTCAGACCACCTTGGAGTAGCGCGGAACGAAGCCGACGGGCTTGCCCCCGGCTTCCACCGCGCGCTCCGTGCCCGCCTGGCGCAGGTGCGAATCGAAGACCATCGCGATGCGGCGCACGAGCAGCCGCCCTTGCGGCGTGATGACGATGCGTTCGTCCCCCACCCGCACCAGTCCGGCTTCCTCCAACGGCGCCAGCGCCCGCAGCTCGTCCGCAAAGCTGCGCTTGAAGTCCAGCCCGTGGCGCGCGCCGAAGGTGCGCATGTTCAGTTCAAATCCGCACATCAGCTCGCCGATCAGCGCGCGGCGCACATGGTCGTCCGGCGTGAGTGACATGCCGCGCAGCACGGCAAGCTCGCCGGCATCGATGCGGGCGTAGTACGCGTCGAGATCCTTTTCGTTCTGCGCATACACATCGCCCACGCGGCTGATCGCGGACACGCCAAACGCCAGCATGTCGCAATCGGCGTGCGTGGAATAGCCCTGGAAATTGCGCTGCAGCCGGCCTTCACGCTGCGCGATGGCAAGCGCATCGTCAGGCCGCGCGAAGTGGTCCATGCCGATGTAGACATAACCCTCGGCAACGAGGCGCTCCACCGTCATCGCCAGCAAATCGAGTTTTTCGTCGGCGGTCGGCAGCGCGAGCAGATCGATGCGGCGCTGCGGCTTGAACAGGTGCGGCAGATGCGCGTAGCTGTAGACGGACAGCCGGTCGGGCGCCATCTCCAGCACGCGATCGAGCGTGGCGTTGAAGGTCTCGGTGCGTTGATGCGGCAAGCCGTAGATCAGGTCGAAGCTGATCGACTCGAAGCCCAGCCGGCGCGCGGTGTCGACCACGCGGCGCGTCTCTTCCACGCTCTGCGTGCGATGCACGGCGCGCTGCACCTCGGGGTCGAAGTCTTGAATGCCGAGGCTTGCTCGATTGAAACCGATCTCGGCCAGGACTTCGAGCGTGGCGTCGTCGGCGTGGCGCGGGTCGAGTTCGACGGAAATTTCGGCGTCGCCCGTCAGCGCAAAATGCTCGCGCGTCGCGGCCATCACGGCCCGCATCTCGTCGTGCGCGAGAAACGTGGGCGTGCCGCCGCCCCAGTGCAATTGCGTCACGCGGCGCAGTGGGCCGATCTGGTTGGCCACCATGGCCATCTCACGCGCGAGCGTTTCAACATAGCGTGCACTGCGCGAGCGGTCCTTCGTGATGACCTTGTTGCAGCCGCAGTAGTAGCAGAGGTTCGCGCAAAACGGCAGGTGCATGTACAGCGACAGCGGCGCATGCAGCGCAGGCGCGATCGCGGCGCGGCGGTGCAAGGCGTCGAGGTAATCGGCGTTGCCAAACTGGTTGTGAAAGCGGTCAGCCGTCGGATAGGAGGTATAGCGCGGGCCGTGCGTATCAAAACGCTGCGCGAGCGCGCGCACCTGGGGAGCCGACCAGCGGAAAGCGCTGTCGTTGGCGGCGGACGGAGGGTCGGCCGGCTTGGCGAACGGAAACATGGGGCGGTTCTAGTGGGGGCGATGGTTCATCCTAAAACCGCGATGTGCGCGCCGGGTTGATGTGTGTCAACGTCGGTCAATGCGGGTTCCAAAGCGTTGTGTGCTGCACGCGGGGCGTCACGGCGGCACAACGGGGCTGGGCGTTGATGGGTGTTTTTTTTGAGTTCTGGGTTGTTGGTGCATCCCTTGTTTCATCCCCTGCCGGGGCTGACTCACTTTCTTTGGTCTTGCCCAAAGAAAGTAAGCAAAGAAATGCGCGCCCGAGATGGCGAAAGACTCCTTGAATTTCTGTAACCGTGCGGAGAAGGAGGCAAACTCGC
>NZ_CAUDLI010000020.1:0-5498 GCF_958439105.1 Ralstonia flatus
ATCGAGTGGTAGTTGGCAGCGAGTTGACGGATAAAAATTCTTCGACGAGTTGTTGACAGCGACGAAAAAGCTCTGCATAATCTCGTTTCTCTGCTGCAGACAACGCAGCGACGCGGTGAACAAAGTTGATCGCGAAGTTCTTTAACAAGCAAACAGCCGATAAGTGTGGGCGCTTAATACTGGATGCGGCGGATTTCGATCCGCTAGCTAACAAGTAATGAAGTGCTCGCACAGAAGTAAGGTTTGAACGAAAGTTCAAGTCAGATTCTGAGAGTGAGCGACCGCTCGTAAAGAGCGAAAACAGCAGATTGAACTGAAGAGTTTGATCCTGGCTCAGATTGAACGCTGGCGGCATGCCTTACACATGCAAGTCGAACGGCAGCGGGGGAGAAGCTTGCTTTTCCTGCCGGCGAGTGGCGAACGGGTGAGTAATACATCGGAACGTGCCCTGTAGTGGGGGATAACTAGTCGAAAGATTAGCTAATACCGCATACGACCTGAGGGTGAAAGTGGGGGACCGCAAGGCCTCATGCTATAGGAGCGGCCGATGTCTGATTAGCTAGTTGGTGGGGTAAAGGCCTACCAAGGCGACGATCAGTAGCTGGTCTGAGAGGACGATCAGCCACACTGGGACTGAGACACGGCCCAGACTCCTACGGGAGGCAGCAGTGGGGAATTTTGGACAATGGGCGAAAGCCTGATCCAGCAATGCCGCGTGTGTGAAGAAGGCCTTCGGGTTGTAAAGCACTTTTGTCCGGAAAGAAATGGCTCTGGTTAATACCTGGGGTCGATGACGGTACCGGAAGAATAAGGACCGGCTAACTACGTGCCAGCAGCCGCGGTAATACGTAGGGTCCAAGCGTTAATCGGAATTACTGGGCGTAAAGCGTGCGCAGGCGGTTGTGCAAGACCGATGTGAAATCCCCGAGCTTAACTTGGGAATTGCATTGGTGACTGCACGGCTAGAGTGTGTCAGAGGGGGGTAGAATTCCACGTGTAGCAGTGAAATGCGTAGAGATGTGGAGGAATACCGATGGCGAAGGCAGCCCCCTGGGATAACACTGACGCTCATGCACGAAAGCGTGGGGAGCAAACAGGATTAGATACCCTGGTAGTCCACGCCCTAAACGATGTCAACTAGTTGTTGGGGATTCATTTCCTTAGTAACGTAGCTAACGCGTGAAGTTGACCGCCTGGGGAGTACGGTCGCAAGATTAAAACTCAAAGGAATTGACGGGGACCCGCACAAGCGGTGGATGATGTGGATTAATTCGATGCAACGCGAAAAACCTTACCTACCCTTGACATGCCACTAACGAAGCAGAGATGCATTAGGTGCTCGAAAGAGAAAGTGGACACAGGTGCTGCATGGCTGTCGTCAGCTCGTGTCGTGAGATGTTGGGTTAAGTCCCGCAACGAGCGCAACCCTTGTCTCTAGTTGCTACGAAAGGGCACTCTAGAGAGACTGCCGGTGACAAACCGGAGGAAGGTGGGGATGACGTCAAGTCCTCATGGCCCTTATGGGTAGGGCTTCACACGTCATACAATGGTGCATACAGAGGGTTGCCAAGCCGCGAGGTGGAGCTAATCCCAGAAAATGCATCGTAGTCCGGATCGTAGTCTGCAACTCGACTACGTGAAGCTGGAATCGCTAGTAATCGCGGATCAGCATGCCGCGGTGAATACGTTCCCGGGTCTTGTACACACCGCCCGTCACACCATGGGAGTGGGCTTTACCAGAAGTAGTTAGCCTAACCGCAAGGAGGGCGATTACCACGGTAGGGTTCATGACTGGGGTGAAGTCGTAACAAGGTAGCCGTATCGGAAGGTGCGGCTGGATCACCTCCTTTAAGAGCGTGCATCCGACGTTAGGCGTCCACACTTATCGGTTTGTTTGATGTTACAGCCAAGGGTCTGTAGCTCAGGTGGTTAGAGCACCGTCTTGATAAGGCGGGGGTCGTAGGTTCAAGTCCTACCAGACCCACCAAGTTACGGACGGTGGAAGTTGTTCTCTGCCGTGACTGGGGGATTAGCTCAGCTGGGAGAGCACCTGCTTTGCAAGCAGGGGGTCGTCGGTTCGATCCCGTCATCCTCCACCATTACCTTTTGGTTACCAAACGCAAGCATCGACGCTGTGTCGATGGTGTTTGCGTTTGGCCTAGCCAAGACGAGCGTAAAAGTTCGGCTGTTCTTTAACAATATGGAATGTAGTAAAGGTGTCGCGGTGCGTTGATGAGGCGCACATTAAAAACGCGACACTGGGTTGTGATTGTATCAACCAGTATTACCAGAGCAATCGAAAGATTGTCTTGGAATACGGCACAACGCGAGAACTCAGCCTATAGCGAGACATACTCGTTATAGGGTCAAGCGAATAAGTGCATGTGGTGGATGCCTTGGCGATTACAGGCGATGAAGGACGTAGTAGCCTGCGAAAAGCTGCGGGGAGCTGGCAAACGAGCTTTGATCCGCAGATATCCGAATGGGGAAACCCGGCCCGTATGGGTCATCTGTTACTGAATACATAGGTAACAGAAGCGAACGCAGTGAACTGAAACATCTAAGTAGCTGCAGGAACAGAAATCAACCGAGATTCCCAAAGTAGTGGCGAGCGAAATGGGATCAGCCTTGTACTCTTTAGCAGTATTGTTAGCAAAGCGGAATGGAAAGTCCGGCCATAGTGGGTGATAGCCCCGTATGCGAAAACAGTATTGTGGAACTAGGTGTACGACAAGTAGGGCGGGACACGTGAAATCCTGTCTGAAGATGGGGGGACCATCCTCCAAGGCTAAATACTCGTAATCGACCGATAGTGAACCAGTACCGTGAGGGAAAGGCGAAAAGAACCCCGGGAGGGGAGTGAAATAGATCCTGAAACCGCATGCATACAAACAGTCGGAGCCTGGAAACGGGTGACGGCGTACCTTTTGTATAATGGGTCAGCGACTTACATTCAGTGGCAAGCTTAACCGATTAGGGAAGGCGTAGCGAAAGCGAGTCCGAATAGGGCGTTCAGTCGCTGGGTGTAGACCCGAAACCAAGTGATCTATCCATGGCCAGGTTGAAGGTGCGGTAACACGTACTGGAGGACCGAACCCACTAACGTTGAAAAGTTAGGGGATGAGCTGTGGATAGGGGTGAAAGGCTAAACAAACTTGGAAATAGCTGGTTCTCTCCGAAAACTATTTAGGTAGTGCCTCGTGTCTCACCTTCGGGGGTAGAGCACTGTCATGGTTGGGGGGTCTATTGCTGATTACCCCGCCATAGCAAACTCCGAATACCGAAGAGTGCAATCACGGGAGACAGACATCGGGTGCTAACGTCCGGTGTCAAGAGGGAAACAACCCAGACCGCCAGCTAAGGTCCCTAAATATTGCTAAGTGGGAAACGAAGTGGGAAGGCTAAAACAGTCAGGAGGTTGGCTTAGAAGCAGCCACCCTTTAAAGAAAGCGTAATAGCTCACTGATCGAGTCGTCCTGCGCGGAAGATGTAACGGGGCTAAGCAATATACCGAAGCTGCGGATGCACGTAAGTGCATGGTAGGAGAGCGTTCTGTAAGCCTGTGAAGGTGTCTTGTAAAGGATGCTGGAGGTATCAGAAGTGCGAATGCTGACATGAGTAGCGATAAAGGGGGTGAAAGGCCCCCTCGCCGTAAGCCCAAGGTTTCCTACGCAACGTTCATCGGCGTAGGGTGAGTCGGCCCCTAAGGCGAGGCAGAGATGCGTAGCTGATGGGAAGCAGGTTAATATTCCTGCACCGTCGTATGATGCGATGGGGGGACGGATCGCGGAAGGTTGTCCGGGTGTTGGATGTCCCGGTCCCTGCATTGGAGATGGCACTTAGGCAAATCCGGGTGCGTGATTCAAGGGTGTGGGGCGAGCGACTTTAGGTCGCGAAGCAATTGGAAGTGGTTCCAAGAAAAGCCTCTAAGCTTCAGTCATACGAGACCGTACCGCAAACCGACACAGGTGGGCGAGATGAGTATTCTAAGGCGCTTGAGAGAACTCGGGAGAAGGAACTCGGCAAATTGGTACCGTAACTTCGGGATAAGGTACGCCCTTGTAGTTTGACTGGCTCGCGCCAGAAGGACGAAGGGGTTGCAATAAAATGGTGGCTGCGACTGTTTAATAAAAACACAGCACTCTGCAAACACGAAAGTGGACGTATAGGGTGTGACGCCTGCCCGGTGCCGGAAGATTAAATGATGGGGTGCAAGCTCTTGATTGAAGTCCCGGTAAACGGCGGCCGTAACTATAACGGTCCTAAGGTAGCGAAATTCCTTGTCGGGTAAGTTCCGACCTGCACGAATGGCGTAACGATGGCCACACTGTCTCCTCCCGAGACTCAGCGAAGTTGAAGTGTTTGTGATGATGCAATCTCCCCGCGGCTAGACGGAAAGACCCCATGAACCTTTACTGTAGCTTTGCATTGGACTTTGAACCGATCTGTGTAGGATAGGTGGGAGGCTTTGAAACCGGGACGCTAGTTTCGGTGGAGCCGTCCTTGAAATACCACCCTGGTTTGTTTGAGGTTCTAACCTTGGCCCGTGAATCCGGGTCGGGGACAGTGCATGGTAGGCAGTTTGACTGGGGCGGTCTCCTCCCAAAGTGTAACGGAGGAGTTCGAAGGTACGCTTGGTACGGTCGGACATCGTACCTAAAGTGCAATGGCAAAAGCGTGCTTAACTGCGAGACCGACAAGTCGAGCAGGTGCGAAAGCAGGACATAGTGATCCGGTGGTTCTGTATGGAAGGGCCATCGCTCAACGGATAAAAGGTACTCTGGGGATAACAGGCTGATACCGCCCAAGAGTTCATATCGACGGCGGTGTTTGGCACCTCGATGTCGGCTCATCTCATCCTGGGGCTGTAGCCGGTCCCAAGGGTATGGCTGTTCGCCATTTAAAGAGGTACGTGAGCTGGGTTTAAAACGTCGTGAGACAGTTTGGTCCCTATCTGCCGTGGGCGTTGGAATCTTGACGGGGGCTGCTCCTAGTACGAGAGGACCGGAGTGGACGTACCGCTGGTGTACCTGTTGTCTCGCCAGAGGCATCGCAGGGTAGCTATGTACGGAAGAGATAACCGCTGAAAGCATCTAAGCGGGAAACTTGCCTGAAGATGAGGATTCCCTGGAGACTTGATCTCCCTAAAGGGTCGTTCGAGACCAGGACGTTGATAGGCTGGGTGTGGAAGCGCAGTAATGCGTTCAGCTAACCAGTACTAATTGCCCGTGCGGCTTGATCCTATAACCGGTATGTTTCCGGCTGGGTCTGCCTTGTGCCTGATACACACTAAGCACAACCCCTACTACATTCCCATATTGGCGGCGTTGACCCCAAAGTCAGCGACGCGACAAGTCATAGCCTGGTGACCATAGCGAGTCGGTACCACCCCTTCCCATCCCGAACAGGACCGTGAAACGACTCCGCGCCGATGATAGTGCGGATTCCCGTGTGAAAGTAGGTCATCGCCAGGCTCTCCATCTAAACACCCCAGCTCT
>NZ_CAUDLI010000021.1:0-2403 GCF_958439105.1 Ralstonia flatus
AAGTCGGGTAGCCGCACCGCATTGCTGCGACGCGGCCCCCTAAGAACCGTACGTGCGAGTTTCCCCGCATACGGCTCAAGCCTTTCAAAGCCCCGTTGCCGGAGCCGGTTTCACAACTGAGAATCGACGGCCACGTGCAATCCCATGGCAGTCCGGGTGCAGCATGCTCAGGTTGCGCATGGCGTCAGTGCCACCTTCCGTCACCCGTTCCAGATGGAAGAGACGCCACCCGCTGGTCTTGGTAATCGGTTGGCAGCAGATCGAGCACGCGCGGCCCTGATCCCACCACAGCCGGATGAGCCGCTTTCGACCTTCCAATGAATCCATCATCTCGTGGCCAAGCCGCGCCTCGAAGTAACTTTCCCATTGCGGGTCGAACGGGTTGGCGGCTCCCTTGATCTTTCGGTGCCGTCGGATTGGCGTGCTGGCGACGTCGAACAGCGTGAGCAGGGCAGGCTTGCCCGAGGCGGGTTTCTCGCCGACTTGCGTGCCGAAGACCCACTGTCGATGGTCCACGACTCGGAAGTACTTGCGTTTCACCCAGTGGGCTCCCTTGGTCGGGTGCCGACGCCTGGCCCAACGCCACAGACATTGCCAGATTGCATCACTGACCTTGCTGAAGGTGCGTTTCGATACTACGCGCTGATAGTAGTTGGCCCATCCGCGAATCAGAGGGTTCAGCTGCCTTATTAGCAAGTCGTGTCGCATCGTTGCGCTGCCCTTTACCATCCCCCTCAGCTTGCGCAGGAAGCGCTGCACGTTCGCCTTGGCGGGCTTGATCAACAGCTTGCCGCCATACTTGCGCACGTTCATGCCGAGGAAGTCGAATCCATCGTCGATGTGGGTGATCCGAGTTTTCTCTGGCGAGAGCGAGAGTCCCCGCTCGGCCAGAAACTGCTCGACCATGGGTCGCACCACATCCGTGAGGACTTCCCGCGTCGCGCCAGTGATGACGAAGTCATCGGCGTATCGAACGATGTTAACCTTGGACGAGCCGTGACGTTTGCGAGCCTGCGCCCGCAGTTTTCGCTCTAGCCCATCGAGGGTCATGTTCATCAACGTGGGCGAGATGATGCCGCCTTGCGGCGTACCCGCCTGCGTTGCGTAAAGGACTTGGTCATGAAGGTAGCCAGCCTTCAACCATCCTCGCAGAATCGCCTTGTCCATCGGGATGTTGGCGATCAGCCAGTCATGTGAGATTTCATCGAAGCAACTGCGGATGTCGGCCTCAAGAATCCACTGCGCGCAGTCGGACCTTGCCAGTGCCCGGAAGCACTGTTCGATCGCGTCTGCGGCTGAGCGGGCGGACCGGAACCCATACGAGTTGGGGTCTGCCATGGTCTCTGCAATGGGCTCCAGGGCGAGCAGATACAACGCCTGCTGCGCCCGGTCAACCATGCAGGGAATCCCCAGGGGCCGCTGCTTCCCGTTGGCCTTCGGGATGTAGATCCGCCTCAATGGACACGGCCGGTAGCCATGTCGTTTGAGCGACGAAACTGCTTCGAGTTTGGACTTCGGCGTGGACCAAGTGATGCCGTCCACCCCGGGAGTCCTCTTGCCGCGATTCTCAGTCACCCGCTTGACGGCAAGAGCCTTGCCGCTGAACGAGTGCGTCAGCAACCATTGCAGGGCTCGGGCCTTACCATGTTTGCCTTCCTGCGTTGCCTTCACGATACGCGTCTGGAGCCTTCGAACCTCACGGTGGCATCTGGCCCAATCAATGTCGTGCCAATGACTCGCGTGATCGGAGGACGCACCAGTACTGACTTGCCGCACCGTCATCTGCTTTTCCTCCTTGGAAGGTTGATCAAACTCTCTCGTGACGAGAGACCATGCGGAAGTCTGCCCGCTTTCGCGTGAAGTGATGTTGTCTTGCGACGCAACCTCTATCCACCCCGTTACAGGACGGCCTTCGCTTTCTCCGCACTCCCATGCCCGCACCACCAACAGCCTTCCTTGCGGTCGGCCTGCCCCGAGGGCAGCGATACGGGTTTACCGTGTTCCGCGTCGTTCGCACGAATGGTTTAGGTTCCGCCTTTTCACCGGTGGCGTCTTTGTCCGCGCTGCCCCAGTACTTCAGGAGCAGACCAAGCCACGTTCCCATTTTTGGGTAAGGCCTGTCAGTGTCTTTGGCCTCTTGGTAGTGACGATGTTTATCGGCGATTCAGTTTTCTTAACCTTGCCATTCAGCCTAGCGCCCCCTCCGCATCGACACTTGCAGAGGCGCCTTGGTCTCACGACCTCGACGTGGCTTACGCCGGGCTCCATTGTCTCGGTGGCTTCACACAAAGCCGTTGCCAGCACTGCATGCACCGATAGGCTACGGGCGACGGAACGCCCGGTTTTCTTCCGTCAGACTTCAACGGCAAAACAACGAACTACGCGACTGTCACGTCGCACAAG
>NZ_CAUDLI010000022.1:0-1275 GCF_958439105.1 Ralstonia flatus
CAAGCCGGGCGATCTGCCGGCGATTCCCGCCGAGCTGCTTGAGCAGTTTGGCAGCGGCCCGATGACAGCCGAAGCCATCAATGCCGCGACGCTTGCGCTCAAGAAGGCCCTGATCGAGCGGGCGCTGGGCGGCGAGATGAACCACCACCTGGGCTACCCGCCAGGTGCGTCCAAGCCGGCCACGGTGAGCAATCAGCGCAACGGCACAGGCGCCAAGACGATCCTGACCGAGGATGGCCCGATCCGCATCGAGGTGCCACGCGACCGTGACGGCAGCTTTGCCCCGCTGCTGATCCCCAAGCACGAGCGGCGTTTCTCGGGCTTCGACGACAAGATCGTCGCTATGTATGCACGAGGCATGACGGTGCGCGAGATACAAGGCTTCCTGCTGGAGCAATACGCGACGGAAGTCTCGCCCGAGTTCATCAGCTCCGTCACCGACGAGGTGATGGCTGAGGTAACCGCCTGGCAGGCCAGATCACTCGAGGCGATGTACCCGGTGGTGTTCTTCGATGCGTTGCGCGTCAAGATTCGCGAGGACGCCGTGGTGCGCAACAAGGCCATCTATCTGGCGCTGGGGGTGCTGCCCGACGGCACGCGCGAGATCCTGGGTCTATGGATCGAGAACACCGAGGGCGCCAAGTTCTGGATGAAGGTGTTCAATGACCTGAAGACACGCGGGGTGAACGACATCCTGATCGCCGTCACCGACGGCCTCAAGGGCATGCCCGAAGCACTGGCGGCCGTGTTCCCGGCGACCACGCTGCAAACCTGCATCGTCCACCTGATCCGCAACAGCCTCGATTACGCGAGCTGGAAAGATCGCAAAGCGCTGGCCGCCGCGATTCGGCCCATCTACACCGCCCCAAGTGCAGAGGCCGCGCAGGATGAGCTTGATGCGTTCGCCCAAGGGCCATGGGGACAGCGATTCCCGATGGTCAGCGCTGCATGGCGCGGCGCCTGGGATCGTGTGATTCCGTTCTTTGCGTTTCCACCCGCCGTGCGGCGCGTGATCTACACGACCAATGCCATCGAGAACATCAACGCGCAGCTACGCAAGATCATCAAAACACGCGGCCACTTCCCGACCGATGAGGCCGCGACCAAGCTCATCTGGCTGGCGCTGCGCAACATCACGGCCACCTGGAAGAACCGCGCTGTCCTGGAATGGAAGCAGGCCATGAACCAGTTCGCTATCCTCTATGCGGATCGATTCGTTCGACCGTCCGTGTGATTCTCAACCCCCGCCTCGAACACGGAAATACTGACACTCCC
>NZ_CAUDLI010000023.1:0-1172 GCF_958439105.1 Ralstonia flatus
TGCCAACCATGACGAGGCGCGATGCGACATCGCCCAATACATCGTCGGCTTCTATAACCCCGTGCGTTTGCACTCAACCTTGGGCTACCTGTCGCCCTGCGCCTACGAGGCCAAACGAACAGCGAAACAACCTAGCGACGTGTCCGAAATTACTTGACCACCACATTGAATTTATGTCGCAAGGAGGGAGGGGAGGCAAACTCGCTGCGCTCAGACAGGCCTCCCCTCTTTTTCCTCCTTGCAACAGAAATTCAAGGCGCCGCATAGGGCAGGAACGTCAAAGGCCAAACCATCGATCACCCGTGCAGCAGGCACCACCAACACAACGCGAAGCAAAGCGAGCAGCAAAGCGAGCAACAACAGCAGCAAACCAGTGCCACCCAGGCCAGCACACCGTCGGTGTGGCCGTTGACGTTCCTGCCCTTGATGGCGCCTTGGATTTTTGTAAGCGGGCGGAAAAAAGACGGGGAACTGTCTGAGCGAAGCGAGTTTTCCCCGTCTCCGCCCGGTTACAAAAATCCAAGGGGAAGTCGCCATCTCGGGCGCGCCTTTCTTTGCTTACTTTCTTTGGCAAGACAAAGAAAGTGAGTCGCCCCCGGCAGGGGGAGAAACAAGCGCTGCGCCGCCGCGCCACCCCATCAAACCACCAGTTCCAAATTCCAAACTCAACACGCGGAGCTATTTTCTCGGCAGCCCGAGCTCAGAACTCGACGCATGGAGCTTTTTGCTCGGCGCCCCGAGCTCAGAGCCCGACACATGGAGCTTTTTGCTCGGCACCCCGAGCTCAGAGCTCGACACACGGAGCTTTTTGCTCGGCACCCCGAGCTCAGAGCTCGACGCATGGAGCTTTTTGCTCGGCGCCCCGAGCTCAGAGCTCGACACATGGAGCTTTTTGCTCGGCAGCCCGAGCTCGGAGCTCGACGCATGAAGCTTTTTGCTCGGCGCCCCGAGCTCAGAGCTCGACAGCGGCACGGCAGACCGCCAAGTGGGGCCTGTCAGTAATTTCGTGTTCAAGGCATAACATGCCCTCAAGGAGGGTTTATGCCTCGCAAACCAAAGAACAAGCCGGGCGATCTGCCGGCGATTCCCGCCGAGCTGCTTGAGCAGTTTGGCAGCGGCCCGATGACAGCCGAAGCCATCAATGCCGCGACGCTTGCGCTCAAGAAGGCCCT
>NZ_CAUDLI010000024.1:0-1124 GCF_958439105.1 Ralstonia flatus
GGCGGTTTCAAGCTCCAAGTGCAACAGCGGGGTCAATGACGATTCCGTGCTTGGCGCAGTTCTCAATAAAGGCTTCTGCGGGAGTGCGCCAGCCGAGTGTTTTACGCGGTCGGGTGTTCATCGACAGCGCAATCGCGTCAAGCTGACGCTGTGAGAGCACCGAGAGGTCTGCTCCCTTTGGCAAGTACTGGCGCAGCAGACCATTGGTGTTCTCACAGATGCCTCGCTGCCAGGGGCTGTGCGGGTCACAGAAGTAGATCCGAATACCCGTCGCCTCGGCGAGCTTGCGATGTAGCGCCATTTCCTTGCCCTGATCGTACGTCAGCGTCTTGCGCAACTCCTCGGGCAAGGGCGCGAACGCGGCGCTGTAGGCCTGCAAAGCGGCCTCGGCGGTGCTGCCGTCGATCTTCACCAGCATCAGGAACAGGGTGCTGCGGTCGATGAGCGTACCCACTGCCGAGCGGTTACCGGCACCTTTGATCAGATCGCCTTCCCAGTGCCCTGGGATCAGCCGGTCGTTGGCCTCAGGCGGGCGCACGTGAATGCTCACCATGTCGCTGAGTTGCCCGCGCCGGTCCTGCCCGCGCGAGCGAGGCTTGCGGGCACCGTGCGCCTGTCGCAGCAGGCTGACCAACTCGCGCCGCAGCGCACCGCGTGGCGCGGCATAAATAGCGTGGTAGATCGTTTCGTGGGAGACGTTCAAAGCGGGTTCGCCGGGATGGACACGTTTGAGCTGTGCAGCCACCTGCTCTGGCGAGAAGCGTCTCTCCAGGTATTGGCGCACCTCAGGCCACAGCTTGCCTTGTCGGCACAACTTGCGCTCACGACGGGGCTTGCGTCGCAATCTGGAGGCCCGCTGACCGGCGCGCACCGCATTGTAGCCACCGGCGATCGTGGGCCGCCCCATCGGGCCACGCTCTTGTTCCGCTTTCCAGCCGTTGCGTCGAAGCTCCCGGCTGATCGTGCTGGCTGAGCGTTGCAGTGCACCCGCTATCTCCCGCGTGCTTCGCTGCTCCAGCTTCATCGCGAAGATCGCACCACGCTCCTCGGCGCTCAGGTGTTCGTAGCTTTGTCCCATGCAACACATCCTAGGCAATGTGTTGCACTTGATCCTTGAAACCGCC
>NZ_CAUDLI010000025.1:0-988 GCF_958439105.1 Ralstonia flatus
GCCTCGTAGGCGCAGGGCGACAGGTAGCCCAAGGTTGAGTGCAAACGCACGGGGTTATAGAAGCCGACGATGTATTGGGCGATGTCGCATCGCGCCTCGTCATGGTTGGCATAGCGGCGCCGCCATACCCGCTCCATCTTCAGGTTCAGGAAGAAGCGTTCGGCGACGGCGTTGTCCCAGCAATCGCCTTTGCGGCTCATGCTGCAGACGATGCTGTGGCGGGCCAGCACGGCTTGGTACTCGGCGCTGGCGTACTGGCTGCCGCGGTCCGAGTGCAGCACCAAGCCAGGCGCTGGCCGGCGCTGCTGCAAGGCCATCTCCAGCGCCGACACCACCAGCGCCGCCGGCATGCTCGGCGCCATCGACCAGCCCACCACGCGGCGTGAGTACAGGTCCAGCACCACCGCCAGATACAGCCAGCCTGCGCCCGTACGGATGTAGGTGATGTCCGAGACCCAGGCGCGGTCGGGTTGGCTCACATCGAACTGCCGCTGCAACACGTTCGGTGCGACCGGCAGGTCGTGCCGACTGTGGGTGGTGGCGATGAACTTGGGCCGCCAGCGCGGACGCAGCCCCGCCGAACGCATCAGGGTCCGTACGCGATAGCGCCCAATCCGCTCGCCCTGGGCACGTAGTGCATGCATCACGCGCCGGCTGCCGTAGCTTTGACCGCTGGCACCAAACGCTGCCCGTACATGCACTTCTTGGCGCAGCTTCGCAGCGCTGGGCTGCGCACGCCGGTGCGCGTAGTAGCCCGAGCGGCTGACCCCTAACGCGCGGCACGCCGCGCCAACGCCAATCGCCTCCTTCTGCAACGCGGCCACCGCGCGATACTTCACTTCAGTGCCCGGGCGAAGAAGGCCGAAGCCTTTTTTAGGATGTCGTTGTCCTCCTGCAGCCGCCGTACCTGCGCTTCGAGTTCGCGAATGCGTTGCTGCTCGGCCGTCAGCGGCTTACCTATCCCCGGGCCGCCCGCCTGTTCGGCTTC